>NZ_QUEM01000019.1:16763-72952 GCF_003477995.1 Bacteroides sp. OF04-15BH | reverse complement strand
GCAAGAAGGACGCTGAAGAGCTTAGTTGCGGATTTGAGGTTTATGAAAAAAGACCGATTGCTTTTGTGGGGAGGAATCTTCCTCCTGATGGGGTGTCGTGGGGTGACTGTCTGTGAGGTCACCCCCACAGCTCAAGACTTGACTTTTGCAGAAGCGGCTCCCACCTGGGATGAAGGAATTCCTTTGGGAAATGCTACTGTGGGTGTTCTGGTGTGGCAGAAAGATTCTTCTTTACGCTTTTCCTTAGACCGCACCGACTTGTGGGATTTGCGCCCCAGCGACAGCCTTTCCGGCGACCGCTACCGTTTTTCGTGGGTGAAGGAGCAAATCCGTAAAAACGATTATCTGCCCGTACAGAAGAAATTCGACTGGCCTTATGACCGTGACCCGGCACCTTCGAAGATACCGGGTGCTGCTCTGGAGTTCTCGCTGAAACATTTGGGGGCTCCCGATTCCGTGCATCTTTATCTGGACAACGCTTTGTGCGAGGTGAACTGGAAGAATGGTGTGCGCATGCAGACTTTTGTTCATGCCACAGAGCCCGTTGGCTGGTTTGCCTTTTATAACCTGAAGGATTCTGTGCTTCCTCAGATCGTGCCTCCGGTTTATGACCGCTCGTCGTCCGACCGGTCCAACGACCATTCCGGACCGGATTTGGAACGGTTGGGCTATAAGCAGGGTAAAATTACGGAAACGCCCAACCGCATTGTGTACCATCAGCCGGGTTGGGGAGACTTTCATTATGATGTCGTGGTAGAATGGGAACGCCGTGGTGATGCCTTGTATGGTGTGTGGAGCGTCACCACCTCACTGTCTGCCGATCAGGCCCTGAACGAGGTGGAAGAGGCCATGCAGCGGGGCATGAACCGTGATTATCGCGAGCATCTGGCTTTCTGGAAAGACTACTGGAAGGCTTCTTCCGTAAATTTGCCCGATCCTGTATTACAGAAACAATATGACAATGAAATGTATAAGTTCGGTTCCGCAGCACGTGAGGACTCTTATCCCATCTCCTTACAGGCCGTGTGGACGGCCGATAACGGCAAACTGCCACCTTGGAAGGGAGACTATCACCACGATCTGAATACCGAGTTGAGCTACTGGCCGGCTTATACGGGCAATCATCTGAAAGAAGGAATGGGCTATCTGAATACCATCTGGAATCAGTGCGATACCTACCGGAAATGGACCCGTCAGTACTTTGAGACCGAGGGACTGAATGTGCCCGGAGTGGCTACCCTTACCGGAGAACCGATGGGAGGCTGGATACAATATTCCATGTCGCAGACTACCGGTGCCTGGATTGCCCATCATTTCTATCTGCACTGGAAATATTCTGCCGATAAAGAGTTTCTGAAAGAGAAAGGCTATCCGTTTGTGCGCGATGTAGCCACTTTCCTGGAACAGATATCCAAGGTGGATGAGTCTACAGGAGTTCGTCGTCTGGAGTTCAGCAGCAGTCCGGAGATTTTTGACAACTCCATTCAGGCTTGGTTCAAGACCATGACCAATTATGATTTGTCTTTGATGACCTTTATTTACCGTGCGGCTTCGGAAATGGCTGATGCCTTGCAGCTGTCTCAGGAGGCAGTACATTGGCGGGAAATCGGTTCGCAACTGCCTAAGTACGATCTGGCAGATGACGGTAGCCTTACTTTTGCCAAGGGCTTCCCTTATGAAGCATCCCATCGCCATTTTTCACATGCGATGGCCATTCATCCGTTGGGACTGATTGACTGGAGCGACGGACCGGAAGCACAGCGCATCATCCGTGCCACGGTGAAACGGTTGGATCAGTATGGTCCGGATTATTGGACGGGATATTCCTATGCCTGGCTGGGCAATATGAAAGCGCGCATGTTTGATGGAGAAGGGGCGGCAAAAGCCTTGCGTACCTTTGCCGAATGCTTCTGCCTGAAGAATACCTTCCATGCCAACGGAGATCAGAGCGGTACCGGAAAATCGTTGTTTACCTATCGCCCGTTTACGCTCGAAGGTAACTTTGCCTTTGCGGCAGGTGTGCAGGAAATGCTGTTGCAGAGCCATACGGATGTGATTCAGATTTTCCCGGCAATACCGGCAGACTGGAAGGATGTGTCTTTCGAGAAACTGCGTGCTATGGGTGGCGTACAGGTTTCGGCTTCCATGAAGAACGGAAAAGTGGACGAAGTGCGGATCTGTTCTGAAGTTGGTGGCGATCTGACACTGGGAATTCCTAAAGGAATGGGACAGCGAGACACCATTCAGGTGCATGCTCCAAAAGGAAAATGGATATCGGTAGATTTGTGAAACCGATAACATAAAAATATTTGCTTTGATAATGTCAATCCAAAAAGAGCCGTATCACACTGGTTTTTTCAAGTGCTGATATGGCTCTTTTAGATTTGTTGCCTGTAGGGTTGCAACGCTTTCTATTTATATGTATATAGAAACGAGCCTTATCATAATTCTTTTTGAGATTATGATAAGACTCGTTTATATTGGGAATTTACAAGAGATAGCCTTTCATAGAGGCCGATTCACTTTGGATTTGGCCTCTTCTTTTACGGTTTTTACTTGTCTTCCCAGGTCAGGACATATTCTTTGCCGGCTTCTGTTTCCAGAATAAGGCGATTCTTGCCGCATTCTTTTTGGCCTTTGAATCTTTTTCCGTTTTCTTTGATTCGGGCATTTTCAATACCAGGGTAGGCGAGAACTGCAGGTTTTCCCGAGCCGGAACGGAGATGCAGGCGGCATAACTGGTGATTCTTCCATTCCAAATCCAGTTCGAAATTGCCGATGGCCCTCAACCCTTTTATAGAACCTTCAGACCACGCCTGTGGCAGAGCGGGAAGCAATACCATAGAATCCGGCCGGCTTTGCAGCAACATTTCGGCCATACCGGCGGTGGCGCCGAAGTTTCCTTCAATCTGGAATACGGAAGTGGCGTGTGCATCGAGCATATTGTCGTAGAGACCGCCGTACCAGTTGTAGGAAAGTGCGTCGGTGTGTGTCGTGAACTTTCTCAGGAAGGTGTAGGCTTTCTGGGCATTTCTAGCGCGTGACCACAGAGCGATGCGCCAGGCCAGTGCCCATCCCGTACCGGTTTCTCCTCTGTCCTTTAAAGATTGTACGGCAGCCTTGAAGATGGTATCATTCTTTCCCGGATCAATCTCAAAGCCCGGATAGAGGGCTACCAAATGTGAGGTGTGCCGGTGTCCTTGCCATACGTTGGCTTCGTCATTGGCAAAATGGTTCTGATTGGCCGGTTGGTTGGGAGTGTTCTCCTGATATTTCCACTCGCGCAGCTCGCCTTTGGAGTTTATGCGCAGGCCGCGGTCTATGCGTGCCAACTTCTCTTTTAAGGTCTGCCGGAAGGCATCGTTTGCCGTTTCGCCGGCAGCATCCAGTGCATCGAGTGTGTTAAGGAAGAGTTGCGTTACCAGTTGCTGTCCGTGTGCCGTGGCGTTTTGTATGCGTCCCTGTTCGGGAGAATATTCGTAGGGACACTCCAAGGTTCCGTCCGCTGCCTCGACCAGTCGCTCAAACCAGAACTCACAGGTGGATTTCATGACGGGTAAAGCCGTCTGGCGCAGGAAGGTCGTGTCGCAGGTATACAGGAAGTGCTGCCAGAGATGTTCGCAGAACCAGGCATTGGCTACCGAGTATTTTCCGGCTTTATAATAGCTGGCCCCACCGAAAATATTTCCGGCAGTATGGACCACCCATCCGGAGCGGACACCCAGATCGCGGGCATTCTGCTGCCAGGTTCCGTTAGGGCGCATGGCTTCGTTGTAGATGTATTGCAGGAAGGGCAGATGGCATTCGCTCAAGTTGGTCGGTTCGGCCGGCCAATAGTTCATCTGCACGTTGATGTTGGCATGAATGTCCGAAGCCCATACGGCATCTTGAGTGGCATTGCCGTCCTTGTTCCAGATTCCTTGCAGATTGGAGGGGAGGGCTACACCGCGCGATGAGGCTATGGTGAGATAGCGTCCGTATTGAAAGGCAAGCATGTCCAGAGCGGCACTATAAGAAGCATTTTCGTGCTGTTCCTCCAAAAGGGTAGGAGTTGGTGCCTTGAAATCTGCCTGCTTCAGGCTGAAGTCTACGCGATTGAACAGTGCCGTATAGTCGTCGATATGCTTTCTCCGGATGCGTTTGTATCCCATTTTCTGTGCATCGGTGAGCCGTTGCTGTATCCGCTTTTCCAGTTCCTGGGTATTTCCGGTCATGTGGTTCGGAGCAAGCGGATCAAAATCCGTGTCGCAGGCCAGGTAAAGAATCAGTTCACGGGCATCGGAAATTTGGATGCCCGAAGTGGTTGCAGTGACCTTTCCTCCTTTCTGTTCGACACTCATTTGCGCCCGATAATGCATACCGTTGGCCAACTGTCCGCCGAATACTGCGCCCTCGTTGGAATAGGAAGTGCCATCCCCTTGGACATGGAGCAGTTGCAATTCCAGATTCAGGGGATGCCCTTTTGAAGCCATATAGCGTATGGCGATTACTTTGTTGGGATAGCTGGCCAGATATTCTTTACGGAAATCAATGCCGTTCTGGGTGTATTCCACCTGAGCGATGGCCTCTTTCAGGTTCAGACCGCGCTGATAGTCCGATACCGGTGCGCTTTCCTTATTGATAATATAGAGCTCGCCGAAATTCAGATATGAACCCAGATCTCCGGTCTTGGCGCTTCCTTTCCAAAGCGTCTTGTGATTGAACTGAATGCGATCTTGAGCTATTCCGCCAAAAATCATGGCTCCAAAATCACCACCTCCGATGGGAAGTGCCTGAGTCACCCAGTTGGTTGCCGGTTCTTTATACCATAAGGTGAGCGGTTCGTGTGGCGGAATTTCTTTGGCTGTGATTTTAACTTCCGGGTTTGTTGAAAGTGTAGTGGATATTCCAGTGTAGTCGCCGGTTAAAGAAGCATGGGTTTGATAGAGACTGCGAGCTTCCGACTCCATCTGTTGTTGGAAAAGAGGCGTTGCGGCATAGGTGCTGCAAATAGTGCAGCAGGCGAAAGCAATGCCCCGAAAAGTGTGTGCAAACATAATTAAATAAGGTGTTATAGATATTGGTTTATAGGTTACGGAATAAGTGAGGGATAGCAAGAAGAAGGAAAGCCGCCTTCGGGAGGCAGCTTTCTGTTTATTTCATCCACTCTTTGAGGATGCGGATAGCCTCCTCGCGCTGTGTGGCCGGCATGGTGCCGATACGGGAAATGTGTGAACCGGTAGGGTCGATGAACAGTTTCATGTTCTTCTTCTTGGAGAAGTCCAGCCAGGTGTTCACGCCCGAAGCGGTCCAAGGATCGTTTTCGCCATAGATGAACATCATCTTGCAGTCTTCCTTCTTCAGGAACTTGCGGGTATCGCGGTAGAGTGTCTTGTCGAACTTGATGCCTTGCAGCTCTTTCGGAAGCATGACATCGTTCAGATAATTCTCGGCAGTCTTGAGACCGATGTAAGGACGCAGCGGACGCACGTCATAGCCGTAATATCCCAATTCGCGGGCAGCCTGCACATAGAATGATTTGCTGGAAGTTTCGTACTGGAAATAGTCCGGTGAGGAATGGGCAATCAGAGCCTTCAGCATTTCTTCGTCACTGGCACCGTTGGCATCCGGAAGAATGTGCACATCCTTGCCCCACTGCCAGAAGGCAAACGGGAATTCCAGCACACAGTAGTCGTATACATCCTCCAGAGAAATGTTATACTTGTAATTGTTCTTTTCGCAGAAGCTGCGGAACTGAGGCATGATGGCTGCCTTGCGCTTGAGCAGGGCTTTCTGGAAATCCAGAATGCAGGCACGTTCCATCGGAGTTCCTACCTGGTGCTCCAGGAATTTTTCATGGCGTCCGTCCTCAACAGCCTTGTTGAACGGAGCAACATAAGGTACTGATACTTCCACATCGTTCGGGAAGTAGGCACGATAGAAGATGGTCGTCATACCGCCTTTGCTGATACCGGTGGCCAGCCATTTCTTGGGATAGATTTCTTTGAGTGCCGTTACGATTTCGTGCAGGTCATTCAGAGAATTCCACACGGTGAGGTACTGCCACTGGCAGGGTGATGGGGTTGATTCCTCGAAATAACGGTATTCCACATGAATCAGATTAGCCTGAAGAATTTCGGCCAACTCCTCTGTGTAGTTCTCGTTCTGGGCATAGCTGCCGCCGTAGCCTTCAGTCACGATCACTGTCGGACGGTCATATCCGGTGTGAGAAATGACAACACGCTGGTTAAAACGGCCGGCGCTGCTGTTTTTGTAGTCTACCGGATGGTTGAAGTTCACGAGATACTTTTCCTTAAACTTGCTGCTTTTCAGCGGCCGGATGTTGTTGATGCTTTTGATCTGTTCCAGTTTCTCGGTCAGTGAGTCGGCATAAATGCCTAAAGGCAATACCAACAGCAGGAACAGAACGGTCAGTGCGGATTTGATTTGCGTTCCTTTCATACAAAAATTCAATCTATTACTGGTTAATAATTTTCTGCGTCTGATTGACTTTATTTCGTCTGCGTGTATCCTTCCTTTTTCAGGAGTTCAATCACTTTTTCCTTGATTTCTCCCTGGATGATGATTTCGCCGTCCTTGCACGAACCGCCCACGCCGCATTTGGTTTTCAGCAGCTTGGCCAGATCCTTGCAGTCGTCTTCTTTGCCGACAAAGCCTTTCACAACTGTGGCAGTTTTTCCGCCCCGGTTTTTCTTCTCGATGAACACACGCAGCTTCTGCTGGTTCTTATCCAAAGTTTCCGGTTCGTCTTCTTCATCGGTTTCGAACTGAAAGTCGGGATTTGTGGAATACACCATGCCCAAACGGGTTTTCCAGTCATTGTCTTTTGTTCCCATAATGTTTTTCTGTGATTAACGGATAAAACAATTGTCACCTCATAGCAGAGATGACAATTGTTTTTTAAGAGGATATTTGAAATTAGTCTTCCATCAGTTTGCGGTAGCGGATGCGTTTCGGCTCTTCCAGTCCCAAACGCTTCATCTTGTTGCTCTCATATTCAGAGTAGCTTCCTTCGAAGAAGAATACGTTGCCGTCTCCCTCAAATGCCAGAATGTGTGTACAGATACGGTCCAGGAACCAACGGTCGTGGCTGATGACAACGGCACAACCGGCAAAGGATTCCAAACCTTCTTCCAGTGCACGGAGGGTATTTACGTCGATATCATTGGTCGGCTCGTCGAGCAGCAATACGTTGCCTTCCTCTTTCAAAGCCATAGCCAGATGCAGACGGTTAC
The DNA here is from genome assembly GCF_003477995.1 of Bacteroides sp. OF04-15BH. Classification (GTDB taxonomy): domain Bacteria; phylum Bacteroidota; class Bacteroidia; order Bacteroidales; family Bacteroidaceae; genus Paraprevotella. The sequence goes on along the minus strand of NZ_QUEM01000019.1, from coordinate 65,717 downwards.
GCTCACCACCCGAAAGCACACCGCATTTCTTTTCCTGATCTGCACCGGCAAAGTTGAAACGGCTCAGGTAAGCGCGGGCGTTCACATCGCGGTTACCCATGCGAATCAGCTCGTTGCCCTGGCTGATTACCTGATAAACGCTCTTGTTCGGGTCGATATCCTTGTGAGTCTGGTCCACATAAGCGAGCTTCACGGTTTCGCCCACCTCAAAGGTTCCTTCATCCGGAGTGTCCAGTCCCATAATCAGACGGAACAGGGTAGTCTTACCGGCACCGTTCGGACCGATGACACCAACGATACCGTTAGGCGGCAGCATGAAGTTCAGGTCGTTGAACAGAACCTTCTCGCCGAAAGCCTTCTTGACATGAATTGCTTCGATAACCTTGTTTCCGAGGCGTGGTCCGTTCGGGATATAGATTTCCAGCTTTTCTTCTTTCTCTTTCTGATCCTCGTTCAAGAGTTTGTCGTAAGAGTTCAAACGGGCCTTTCCCTTTGCCTGGCGTGCCTTCGGAGCCATGCGCACCCATTCCAACTCGCGTTCCAGAGTCTTGCGGCGCTTGCTGGCCACTTTCTCTTCCATTTCCATACGTTTGGTCTTCTGCTCCAACCAAGAAGAGTAGTTGCCCTTCCATGGAATACCCTCGCCACGGTCCAACTCCAGAATCCATCCGGCCACATCGTCCAGGAAGTAACGGTCGTGCGTTACGGCGATAACCGTACCTTCGTACTGGTTCAGGTGCTGCTCCAACCAGTCGATACTTTCTGCATCCAGGTGGTTGGTCGGCTCATCGAGCAACAGCACGTCCGGTTTCTGCAAGAGCAGACGGCACAGAGCCACACGGCGGCGCTCACCTCCCGACAGATTTTCTACGCTCTGGTCTGCCGGCGGACAACGCAAGGCATCCATCGCACGCTCCAGTTTGCTGTCCAGATTCCAGGCATCGTTGGCGTCGATGATGTCCTGCAATTCACCCTGACGGGCAAACAGCTCGTTCATCTTGTCGGCATCTTCGTAATATTCCGGCAAGCCGAATTTCTGGTTGATCTCTTCATATTCTGTCAGTGCATCCACAATAGGCTGCACGCCTTCCATAACTACTTCCTTCACCGTTTTGCTGTTATCCAGCTGCGGCTCCTGTGGCAGATAGCCTACACTGTATCCGGGTGAGAAAACCACCTCGCCCTGATAGTTCTTGTCCAAACCGGCGATAATTTTCATAAGCGTGGACTTACCGGAACCGTTGAGACCGATAATACCAATCTTAGCTCCGTAGAAGAAACTCAGGTAGATGTTCTTCAGAACTTGTTTGTTGGTCTGCTGTATGGTTTTGCTTACGCCAACCATAGAGAAAATAATTTTCTTGTCGTCAGTTGTTGCCATAAATTTATAATAATGTTAGAATAATAGTCCTATTGATATGAGTATTCCTAAGATAAATATGTTTCGTGCTGTAGCTCCCAGCACTTCGTTCAGTTGTTTTCCCTGATTGATGCTTACCATCTTGCGCCAGGTGAGCACATGCGGAATCAGATAAACCAGAGAAAAGACCAGAGCCATGCGTTTTCCTTCCAGATATAAAGGAATGCAGCAGAGGCAGGCGATGATTCCCAGAGCCAGATAAAGCCATTCGGTATTTCGTGCTCCGATCAGGATGACCAGCGTACGTTTTCCGGAAATCACGTCTGTATCGCGGTCCCGGTAGTTGTTTACAATGAGTAAGGTGTCCGTGGCCAGTCCGATGGACAGTGCGAGCCAGATTGTAGCCGTGGTCATGACCTGTGTCTGGATGTAGTAGGTAATTCCTACCGGAACAATACCAAAGAACAACAGTACGAGCACATCACCCAATCCGCGGCGTGCCAGAGTGGTTGTGTAGAGGAAACTGAACAGCACGCAGGCAATGCCGATGGCTATCATTTCCGTTCCCCCATACCAGATGAGCGGCATACCGATGAGGCAGGCAATCAAGGTGGTCAGCGCGATGCCGGTACGCATGGCACTGGGAGTAATCCACCCTTCGGCACAGGCTCTTTTCGGTCCCAAACGGTCTTCCCGGTCCACTCCCTTGACAAAATCAAAATAATCATTGATGAAGTTTGCGTCGATCTGCATCATGAATGCAAAGAGCAAACACAGAATTGCCGGAATCCAGTGAAACGGTTCTCCGACTCCTCTCTGGTCGTGCCACGCATTGGTCAGGGCCACCAGAATAGGAGCGGCCGCACAGGTCAGTGTGACGGGGCGCGCAGCCAACAGCCAGGCTTGGGATGAATTGGTTTTAATAGTTTTCTTTTCCATATCTCAATAAATCAGGGTGCAAATATTGCCCCTTATCCTTTTTCGCAAAGAAATAGATGGCCCGTTGGGGGCAGACATGATAACAAGCCAGGCAGGCGGTACAGTTTCCTTGCCACTTCGGGTGTTTGTCTTCCAGCTTGATGTTATGCACCGGGCATATCCGGACACATTTACCGCAAGCGATACACCGGTCTGTTGTGTGGAAATACTTGTCGTTAATCAGAAATCTTTTGAACAGGGGCAGTATCAGATAACTCTTCAGGCGGGGCATGCTTCCGGGATGCAAACGGAATGCTGTTGTTTTGGAGCAGACCTCCTTTTCTATCCGTTCCAGTTCGGGAACGGCGTTTTCCAGTTTCTGTTTTTGAATCTCCGGAGCGTCGATGTCAAATCCCGGCAGTGCAATGTACGTATTGGGCATCAACAGGGAAAAACCGGCATGCAGACAGATTCCGATTGCCGACAATGCCCGTTCAAGAATCTGGCGGGTGCAGCCCATATCATCTCCACAAGTTGCCACAAAATAACAGTACTGTTTCTGATAATTCGTGAAATGGAGCTGACGGATAAAACGCAGCACGATTTCCGGTGGTCCCCACGAGTGAATGGGAAAGACAAAGCCGATCCGTTCTTCTGCCGATAAGGTATATTCCTTGGGAGAAGTCCGTTCTGCCATTTCTTTTGGAATGGACACCAGTCTTTCTCCTGTAGCTTGTGCCAGATGGCGGGCGGCATATAACGAGTTGCCTGTTCCTGAGAAATAAAAAATCATAATGGGTTATTCTTTGGATGCCCCGATATTCAGGTCCGCTTACCGTCGGTTTCTTCGGGGAGCGGCATGCTCGGTCTGACGTCTTTTGCCCGGACCGTTTGTTCCTTCCTGTTTTTTGCGTCGGGGATTCTTGTTATCCTCTCTTTTATAGTTTCGTCCTGACGGCTGACCGAACAGTCTGTCTATCAGGTCCGTTCTTTTCATACGGATCAGTTCCTGACGGATGCGCTGCTGTTCCTCCGGCTTGTACCAGAAGAAGAACATGCGTTGCGCCAGCTTTTCTTTTACGGAATGTGCCGAGTACACCTCTTCCAAAGTGTAAGGGTGATAGCCTGTGGCCCATGTTTCCGTACTCACGGTCATCGGGGTTGGTGTAAAGTCCTGTACCTGTTCCAGCTGGAAATCCATCTGTTTGGTCAGAACGGCCAGTTCGGCCATATCCTCCTCTGTGCATCCCGGATGACTGCTGATGAAATAAGGGATAATCTGCTGTCGCAAGCCTTCTTCCGCATTAATCCGGTCGAAGATGCGTTTGAACGTTCCGAACAGGCTGAACGATGGTTTGCGCATCAGGTACAGCACCCGGTCGGAAGTATGTTCCGGGGCCACTTTCAGGCGTCCGCTGACGTGGCGTGTAATCAGTTCGCGTGTATATTTCTCGGCAGCCTGGTTGATGTTTTCGTCCTTGCTCTTATGGAGCAGCAGGTCATAACGCACACCGCTTCCGATAAAGCTCTTCTTGATTCCCGGCAGGGCATCCACCGCTTTATAAACCTCCAGCAGCGGAGTGTGGTCGGTGTTCAGGTTCGGACAGATGACGGGATGAATGCACGAAGGCTTCTTGCATTTCTCGCAGATGCTGAGGTTCTTTCCCTTCATGGCATACATGTTGGCCGAAGGACCGCCCAGATCCGAAAGATATCCCTTGAAATCTTCCATTTCGGTGATGGCCTTGACCTCTTTGAGAATGCTTTCCTTGCTGCGGCTCATGATGAACTTACCCTGATGGGCTGAGATGGTGCAGAAGGCACAACCGCCGAAACAGCCCCGGTGCATGTTGACCGAGAATTTGATCATTTCGTATGCCGGAATACGTTTGCCCTTATATTTCGGATGGGGCAGACGGGTGTAAGGCAAGTCGAAAGAGTGGTCCAGCTCATTCTGATTCATCGGAGGGTAGGGCGGGTTCACCACCACAAAGCGGTCGCCTGTTTGCTGAATGATGCGGCAGGCGTGATATTTGTTGCTTTCCTCCTCGATGTGTCGGAAGTTCTCCGACTGTTTCTTCGGATTTTTCAGGCATTCCTCGTGACTGTGCAGCACAATGTCGTCGGGTTGTATGCCCTGAGGAATATCTTCTTTCCGGAACAGAGATACCGTTTGGGGAACGGCAGTCTGGTGTTGTAAAGCCTCTCTGAAGGTACGTACATTGATTTGTGCTTCTCCCTCTTCGTTGTACGAAAGCGGACCGTTGCCTGTTTCACACAATTCCAGCAGGCGTCGGCTGATTTCCAGCACCGGTTTCTCGCCCATGCCATATATCAGCATGTCTGCGCCACTGTCGCACAGAATACTCGGAGCGAAGCGCTCTTTCCAGTAGTCATAGTGCGTCAGTCGTCGCAGAGATGCCTCAATGCCTCCCAGAATGACAGGCACGTCGGGATAAAGTTTCTTCAGGATTTGTGTGTAGACGATGGTTGGATATTCCGGACGCAGGTCGTGCCGTCCGTCCGGTGAGTAGGCATCCTCGCTGCGCAGGCGTCGGTTGGCGGTGTATTTGTTTACCATCGAATCCATGCAGCCCGGTGCTACTCCAAACCACAGACGCGGTCGCCCCAATTTCTTGAAATCACGAAAATCACCGTGCCAGTCCGGTTGCGGAACGATGGCAACCTTCAGTCCTTCCGCTTCGAGTACGCGACCGATAACGGCGGCTCCGAATGAAGGATGATCCACATAGGCATCGGCACTGAAGAGTATGATGTCCAACTGTTTCCATCCGCGCAGTTCCATTTCCTTTTTGGTTGTGGGCAACCAGTCTGTCAAGCGATATTCTTTCATGAATGATTTCAATTATTCGGGTTCTTGTTCTATGTTTTCTTCTATTTCGTCTTTTGTTTGAATCCAGTTCTGATACAACTGCAGCAGCTGGTTCAGTCCGTGTGCCTTCATGTTGTCGTTGTAAAGCACTTCGTGGCTGAAGTTAATCAAATCGTGGCTTTCCGGTTCTGCTTCCATGAGGGAGCGTACCATCAGTTTCAGCTTGTCGAGCACATCTTCGTTGACAATGCCGGTGCTTCCCACCAGGTCCTTGAAGAGTGAACGCTCTTTGATTGTCTGCAAATGTTCGTCTGTGATAAACATTTCACGGCTGCCCGTGATGTTGGTTTGGATTTTATACATGGCTATTTCTTATTAAGGTTTTACTTATGAAGATACAAATATAGGTATGATTTTCTAAAAAAACTATTTTGTCAATAGAAATTTTAGGATTGCTGCCATCATTTTGTCCCGTGTCTGATCTTCCTGAATACATTCAAACGGGAAGCCCAGAGCCATGCAACGGTAGTCCCGTCCCGCATAGGCAATTCCGGCGCTTACCTGATTGTTGTAGAGCATTACGGCAAAGGAGTCATGAGTCGGCGTGATGCAGTCCACCCATGTTGTCGTATAGTGCTCCTCGTTGAGCCGGTTATACAGGCTGCACGAGGTGTTCATACCCGTTACGGTCTGAATCTGATTGGCCTGAACCCGCCCGGAAGTCTTGAATTTCAGAATGTTCTGAGTGAACATCTGTTCATCCACTCCCAGCATGTCCGAGCCGATGTATGCTCCGCTCACCAGCAGATTACCCTGCATGCGCACATATTCTTTCAGGGCATTCTGCAGGGGCAGGGTAAACGTCTTGTAGTCCTTCAGGCTGTATCCGTCGTTGCGCTGCAGACCCATAATCAGGTCCACCGCGTTGTAATCGTTCAGATTAACCTCGCCACGCTCCACCGCCTCGCGGCTGCATGAGGCAAAGGAATAGCCGCCGGCTGCGGCGATGGACTTGCCATGCTCGCGCGGATAGTCAAAGGTGTTTCCGACAATCAGCATTCCTGAGAGTTCGTTGCCGCTGTATCCCAGTCCGTCAGGACCTTCGCGTCCGCTGGCCGAGCGGTTGAAATTAATCTGTGCCCCGCAGTATCCTGGGAAAGCATCCTGGTAAATGCCCGGATCGGCACTGAGGTCAAATCCCTGTTGGGAATCCGTGTCGATGGGCTGCGGTCCGGCCAGTCTTTGGAATCCGTTGACAATCATGATAGTGGCACGGGTGTCGTCGGCAATATATGCCGTGAGCTCTTCCGACGGCAAACTGCTTCCTCCGCTGTTCAGGGCGCACACTTTAAAGCTATACATCGTGTTGGGCGTAGCCTTGATGGTAAAGCGCGGGTCACGGATGTATGTTCCGTTGTCAAAGTCCTGTTCGCCTATTTTAGTATAGACGATGTATCCGGACGGTTTGGCCGAAGGTTCCAACGGGTCCGGGGTGGGCGACCAGTGTAAAGAGATGGTACGCCGTGACACATCAATGGAAGTATAGCATTCTGATACCGGAAGCGGCTGTACGGTATAGTCCTGATCGTGCTGTGTGGCCGTATATTTCAGGATACCTTTATACAAGGCACGCGACAGATGGAACTTGAATACCGGGTCGTGCGCCTTTTTCATATCGGCAAAGTTCTGATGCGAGAGCGTTTCGATGATTACCGAAGGAATTTGTGGCACACGGGTCTCACTGTAGTTGCGGTCGAACAGCTGGCGCCGGCTCCAGTTTCCGAACAGACGGGTCAGGTCTTCCTTGGCCTGAGTCACCATCATGTCGCACAAATCGCGCGAAGCCAGACGCGACATACCTTCCGGAAAAACTCCGTCGTCCGTCTGCGTGGTGTAAATACCCAATGTGCCGACATAAGAGTCATTGCGGCGCACTCCCGCATCGCTGTGAATTGCGATGGAAGCCTCTATCGGCACTTTCAGTCCGCTGCCCGATGGCAGATAGTCCGAACCGCCGGCCAGATAGTTGGTCATGCGTGAGCGCACATTGATGTCGTCGGCATAATCGTTGCTTCCCTGCTTGGAACTATATACGTCATAAGGCATTCCCGCCCATTGTCCGTAGTAGCGCGCTCCTTCCAGGAAGCGGGGCATGCCGCTGGTACTTCCGCCGCGCACGATGTTGCCCATGCCGCCTCCAAAGCGCACGGCATCCGCTGTGACGAGACCCTCGTCGTTGCTGTAGTTGCTCAGCAGCACACTGTTCTGAGGGTTCTGTCCCTTTGAAAAATAAAAGGTGCCGAGATATACCCAGGTGCTTCCGCCCATGCGCTGATTTACATGGAAGGTCGTTTCGATGCCCTGATGCACCACGGTATATGCCGCATCCTGCACATTGTTTGCATCCTGTGGATAAGACACATACACCGCATAGTTTCCGTCTGCCGGAATGTTGGGAGTCCAGCGGGCATACGATGCCTGTGATTTCTTGCCGACACTCTGGGTCAGTATGGTTGTGCCCATGCTGAACGGATTCTCCCCGTCGCTCAGCGGCTGGTTGGGAGCGTAGGAAAAGCCCCTTTGCGGACCGCCCGTCCAGGCATGTTTCTTGTTGGTCATTTCAAAGCGACCGTTTTCTTCCGGACGGTCGTTGTCCACAATCACCTCATGTTTCTGCCAGTTGTGCTCGCGTGGGGTGAATACATAGGCCCCGGCGTGCTCCAGCATCGGAATGAGATAAGGCACCACGAATGTTTGCGTCAGCAGATCCTCGTTGGTGCAGAACAGGTTCGGGCGCTGCCATTTCCAGATGCCCTGTTCCTGTCGGTAGTAACGTCCGTGGCTGGCCCACACCGACAGATGCCGATTGCGCAGTCCGCGTGTGAATTCCGGAAGCGGAGATTCGCGGGTCACCCATACCGGAGTGTGCCCTTTCGCTTTCCACAGCTTTTCCGCATCCTTCTTCCGGGCTCTGCTGTTGGGAATCATTTTCTCGATCGGGTAATAGCTGCCCAGAACGGTCAGTTCGTATCCTTTATATTTGGCCGGCAGCAGTTTGCGCACGTTTTTATAGATCTGGTCAACCGTCTTGTCCGAAAAGGGGATGGACGAAAATATCTCGTCTCCAAAGACCTGAACCGACTTTTTCTCGTCGCTGATGACCACACGATCCACCTTGGCATATTCCGGTTGCGACAGGGTGACGGGGAGGTTCAGTTCTCTGAAGTAATCATTGATTTTGTTCTTCAGACCTGTTTCTGTGTTCTGTGCAAAAACAGAAAATCCCAGCAGGAAGAATCCTGCCAGGAAACTGGTATATCTTTTATTCATGCTATTCATTTTGGAAATCCGAATTTTTCGGGATGTCTTCCCTGGAAAGACTTAAAATAACTGATGATTTCCTGCATTTGCTCCTGAATGTTTCCGTCGGGCATCACAGCCTTGTGGCATACAATTCTTTTTTCCTTGAAGTCCAGCCCATAGAGCATGATCGGGATGCCGGCTTTCAGGGCAATATAATAAAATCCTTTTTTCCATTCTTCTACCCGCGAGCGGGTGCCTTCAGGGGTGATGGCCAGGCGGAAGGTGTCCATCTTTTTGGACGCTTCGGCCAGCTGGTCGGTGAGGCTGCATTTTTTGCTCCGGTACACCGGAATGCCCCCCAGGCTTTTCATAAAGGGACCCAGCGGTCCGACAAACCATTCCTTCTTCATCAGAAAGTTGGCCTTAAGCCCGATGGCCCGGCTATACAGGATGCCGATGATGAAATCCATATTGCTGGTATGGGGTGCCACGGCGATGATGCATTTCGGAGGGAGCTGGACCGAGATGTCCGCGGTCCAGCCCATCCATTTGAAAAGGATTAATTTGCTGAGTGCTTTAATCATTCTTCCAGTTTTCCGATGTTGTCAATAATCTCTTGTACGCGCTTGTTGAAGTCTTCTTTCAGTTTCTTGTAGAACACCTTCACGCTGCCCGGTTCGGTATGACTCACTCTGGAAATGATGTCGTTCTGCAGGTCAATGATGTCTGCAATGATCTTATGAGCCTGTTCCTTTTTCTCTGCCGACGGGTTCTGTCCGAGCAGGAAAGCGCAGCTCAGAAAAAGTTCTCCACAGATACCATTGATATTTTTCTTCAAAATTCTTCTTTTTGCCATAATACAATGCTTTAAATGAATAAATGTGTCGTAAAGGTAATAAAAAAAAATGGATAACAACGGTTCGGGCTCACGAAATCAAAAAAAAATACTTTTTCATGAGATTATGTTTCCTTATGTCTGCGGAATTTCGTATTTTTGTATCGATAAAAGAACATTTATTATCAATTTTAAAAACGATATTTAGAATTATGGAAAAAAGTGCACTGCAAATTGCAAGAGCGGCTTATCAGCCAAAGTTACCAAAAGGACTGCAGGGTAATGTAATCGTAAAGGAGGGAGCTCCTACACAGTCTGTTGCTGACCAGGAGGAAATCAAGAAACTGTTCCCGAATACTTACGGTATGCCTCTGATCGAGTTCGTTCAGGGCGAGGCTAAGGAATATGCACAGACTAACGTGGGTGTAATCCTTTCTGGTGGTCAGGCTCCTGGCGGTCACAACGTGATTTGTGGTTTGTTTGATGCCTTGAAGCGCTTGAACCCGGCTAACAAACTGTATGGTTTCATCCTGGGTCCTGGCGGTCTGGTTGACCATAACTACAAGGAACTGACTGCTGACATCATCGACGAGTACCGCAACACCGGTGGTTTCGATATGATCGGTTCTGGTCGTACCAAGTTGGAGAAAGAAGAGCAGTTCGAGAAGGGTCTGGAGATCCTGCGTGAGCTGGACATCAAGGCTGTTGTTATCATCGGTGGTGACGACTCTAACACCAACGCTTGTGTATTGGCTGAGTACTATGCTGCCAAGAACTACGGTGTTCAGGTAATCGGTTGCCCGAAGACTATCGACGGTGACTTGAAGAACGAGCAGATTGAAACTTCATTCGGTTTCGATACTGCATGTAAGACTTATGCCGAGGTTATCGGTAACATCCAGCGCGATGCCAACTCAGCTCGCAAGTACTGGCACTTCATCAAGCTGATGGGTCGTTCAGCATCTCACATCGCTTTGGAGTGTGCTCTGCAGGTACAGCCAAACATCTGTATCGTATCTGAGGAGGTTGAAGAGAAGAACCAGACTTTGGACGATATCGTAACTTACATCGCTCAGACTGTAGCTAACCGTGCTGCTGACGGTAACAACTTCGGTACTGTATTGATTCCGGAAGGTTTGATCGAGTTCATCCCGGTTATGAAGAAACTGATTGCCGAGTTGAACGACCTGTTGGCTACTCCAGAAGGTGCAGCTGTTGAGAAGGACGAGCAGCGTGCTTGGATCCTGAGCAAGCTGTCTGCCGAGAACAAGGCTGTTTACGAATCATTGCCATTGGGCGTTGCTGCTCAGTTGACTTTGGAGCGTGACCCACACGGAAACGTACAGGTATCTTTGATCGAGACAGAGAAGTTGCTGTCTGAGATGGTTGCCACTAAGCTGGCTGAGTGGAAGAAGGAAGGCAAGTATGTGGGCAAGTTCGCTCCGCTGCACCACTTCTTCGGTTACGAAGGACGTTGCGCAGCTCCTTCTAACTACGATGCTGACTACTGCTATGCTCTGGGTACCAGCGCTGCTATGTTGATTGCCAACGGTAAGACCGGTTACATGGCTATCGTACAGAACACTACAGCTCCTGCTATCGACTGGGTTGCCGGTGGTGTGCCTATCACTATGATGATGAACATGGAGAAGCGTCACGGTGAAATGAAGCCGGTAATCAAGAAGGCTCTGGTTCGTCTGGACGGTGCTCCATTCAAGACATTCGTTGCTAACCGCGACAAGTGGGCTCGTGAGACTTGCTTCGTTTACCCTGGTCCTATCCAGTACTTCGGTCCTTCTGAAGTATGCGATCAGCCAACCAAGACTTTGCAGTTGGAGCAGGCTAAGTAATTTCAGTAACATGACGTAACAACAAGATCCCCTTGTCTGATTTCCGATGAGGGGATCTTTTTATACCTTATTATATTCATAATATATATGACGACACAAAAAGAGAGTAAAACAACACTGAGGGTCAGAAAGGCTTCGTCTTCGGCAAATGCTTCGAAGACAAAGGTGCGCCGGAAGCCCAGACGCAAGCGCAGTGGTGGCAAGAGACTCCTTCCTTTCTTGAAAGTTCCGGCCTGGAAAGTGTGGCTCGGAGCGGTGTTGGTTGCTGTCGCCTATATATTGTTTTTCTATTATTTCTTTGTAGATCCGTTTTCTTTCCGCTGGAAGGCTCTGTATGGCGACGAGGGATACCCTTCGGGCTATGACGTGCATGGCATAGACATATCGCGTTATCAGGGTAATATCGACTGGGAAATGCTGCGCAATGCCAGCATACAGTCTTCGCCGGTGCGCTTTGTCTTTATCAAGGGCACGGAGGGTGTTTCCATTGTGGACGAGAACTTCAATCTGAACTTCTATCAGGCCAAGAAGAACGACTTTATCCGCGGTGTATATCATTTTTATACGCCCGATGTGGATGCCACCCGTCAGGCCCAGTTCTTTATGAAGCAGGTACATCTGGAGCCGGGCGACCTGCCGCCGGTGCTCGATGTGGAAAAGGCGGGCGACTTGTCGAAGGAAGACCTCCAGCGTGAGGTCAAGAAATGGCTGTCTCTGGTAGAAGAGCGCTACAAGGTAAAGCCCATTATTTATTCCGGCTATAAGTTCAAGATGAAATACCTGAGCGATTCGCTGCTGAACACCTATCCGTTCTGGATTGCTCATTATTATGTAGACAAACTGTCCTATAAGGGTCCCTGGCACTTCTGGCAGTATACCGACAGCGGCAAGCTGAAGGGCATCAAGGGAAATGTAGACTGCAACCTGTTTCACGGCAGTCTGAAGGAATTGGAAGCAATGACCATACCTGATGAATCGGATTAAGCAGATCCGTTTCATCAGGTTTTTTGTTTTTCTGCCGCTTTTTGAGGTTTTCGTTTTTCAAATCAGGCCGTTTTTTTGCTTTTGTGAAGAAATTTTCAGAAATAAATGGTTTCAATAGAAACAGTTTCAAGAAAAACTATTATCTTTGCCGCATTGAATGACAAAACCAGAAAAAATGAGAAAGAATTTATTTATCGGAGCTTTTGCTTTAATTTCATGCAGTCCGCTTTATGCCGGCGACTATTTGACCAACACCAACCAGCATGCAGCCTTCCTGCGTATGGCTGCCCGTGGTGCCTCAATCGACATAGACGGAGCATACAGTAACCCGGCCGGTCTGGCTTTCCTTCAGAAAGACGGTTTCTTTCTTTCCCTCACCGGACAGAGTGCTTACCAGACCCGTGAGATTCACGCCACTTCTCCTCTGTGGACGATGGACGGCCAGAACACGACCCAATATTTCAAGGGTACGGCGTCGGCACCGATCATCCCTTCCTTCCACGGAGCGTATAAAAAAGACAAGTGGGTGGTTTCTGCGGCTTTTGCCATTACCGGCGGTGGCGGTAAGGCATCGTTCAGCAACGGTCTTCCCATGTTCAATGCCCTGGCTACAGGACTGATTTCGCAGAAGACCGGCGGTATGGTCAAGCCGAACATGTATCGCATCAACTCTGCCATGGACGGCAAGCAGTATATCTATGGCTTCCAGCTGGGAGCGAGCTACCGGATCAACGACTGGGTATCGGTGTATGCCGGCGGTCGCATGAACTATTTTACCGGTGGTTATGAAGGATTCCTGAACGCTTCGCTCACTGACGATTACAAGGCAATGGCTCCGGCGCTTGGTTTGCCGGATGCTACTCTGGCCAGCATCGACCTGAAGTGCGACCAGCAGGGATGGGGTGTGACTCCGATTCTGGGAGCCGACTTTAAGTGGAACAAGCTGAATATCGGTTTGAAGTATGAGTTCAGGGCCAATCTGAACATTGAGAATGTCAATACCGAAATGGAACTGTTCAATGTGAGCGATGCATATCTGGCCGATTACAAGGAAGGTGTGAACACACCGAGCGACATCCCCGCCATGCTGTCTGTGGCTGCGGGCTATGAGATTCTGCCTTGTCTGCGCGCTTCTGTGGAGTATCATTTCTTCGACGACAAGCATGCCGGAATGGCTGCCGACCGCCAGAAAACTCTGAAACACGGCACACACGAATATCTGGCCGGTGTGGAATGGGATGTGATGAAATACCTCACTCTGAGTGGCGGATTCCAGAAGACCAATTACGGACTCAGTGACGATTTCCAGACCGATGCCAGCTTCTACTGCGATTCTTATTCCCTGGGTGGCGGTGCACGCGTGCACTTCAACGAAAGTCTGAGTCTGGATGTGGCTTATTTCTGGACCAAGTATAGTGATTACACCAAGGCTTCTACCGACTATTACGGTACCAAACTGGCCGGAACCAACGTATATGGCCGCACGAACAAGGTGTTTGGAGTGAGCTTGAATTATAACTTCTGATACCTTTTCAGGCTTTAAAAGAATAATGCCATGCCCATCAGCGGGCATGGCATTATTTTGTTTTCTTAAAGACATCAGGATGTTTTTCGTATTTGATCCCAATGATTTTTTAATTTCTTCGGGATGATTTTTTGAGGCTCGTTCCGCGAAAAATATCCGCGCCTGTTTCCTCTTGAAAATTAGACTGTTATGCCAGTCCGGAATTCTGCTTGACGAGGAGCAGGCAAGCCCAGCCGTTGCGCTCTTTTTGCAGCACTTTTTCCAGGCCCAATGCCTGGGCCGCTTCGACCAGTTGCGCCACATCTTCGGTATAGAATCCGCTCAGAATCAGTTGGCCGCCGTTTTTCAGCACCCGAACAAAGTGCGGCATGTCCGCCAGCAGGATATTGCGGTTGATGTTGGCCAGCACCAGATCAAAACGGTTTTCCAGATTCTGCAAGACTGAGGCATCGCCCTCGTGTACGATGATATTCTCCACATGGTTCAGCGCGCAGTTCGTGCGGGTGTTGTTCACGCTCCATTCGTCAATGTCGTAAGCCATTACTGAGGCGGCTCCCTTCAGTGCCGTCATGATGCCCAGCACTCCGGTGCCGCAACCGGCATCGAGCACCTCCTTGCCGTTCAGGTCCATGGTGAGCAACTGCTCCAGAATCATGTATGTGGTTTCGTGACTTCCGGTTCCGAAAGCCATCTTCGGGTCGAGCAGGATTTCGTATCGGGTATTTGAGGGACAGTCGTGTCCGGTGCCCTGCACGGTCAGTTCCGAGCCGATGATGATCGGTTCAAATCCGTTTTTCTCCCATTCCTCGTTCCAGTCCTTGTCTTCGGCATCGGCGGTGGAGTAGGTGATTGCCACTTCCGGCATCGGGAAAAATTCCAGCGTGTCGCGCAGCTGCTGCTCGTCGAACACAGACTTCTGGATGTAGCCTTTCAGGAAAGGTTCTTCGGTGACAAATGTTTCAAAGCCCATGTCGCCGCAGAAAGCAGCCAGAATGTCTGAAGCCGCTTCGTTCCAAGGGTTCAGCTGGAAGATAACTTCAACGTATTTCATGTTCAGTTAAGTTTATAATGAATTAAATCTGCTACACAAAGATACTAAAATTTTACTCAAAAGGCTGTTATATAACTTTTATTACATCTTTTTTTTTTGCTTACAGCGCCTTATATTCTATATTTGCATAGGTACTTAAAATGGATCATTATGAAGAATAGAATATGGGTATTGGTAGCGCTCGGGCTAGGTTTGGTGCCGCTTTCCCTGAGAGCGCAGGATGACATGTACTTCATACCAAAGAAAAAAACACAGCCGGAGAAGGTGGAAGAGCAGCCGGCTAAAAAAGCGACAGAACAGACTGAACAGACAACGACCCGTGAGCTGAGAATCAAAAGCTCGCCGGGCTATTCCTTTACTTTCGTAGATCAAGAAGATGCCGCATCCGAACGCGATGTGGATGAATATAACCGCCGTTACCGCTTCAGTGACGCCGACACCAATTTTGTGGCCGAACAGAATGCGGTAGAAACGGAAGAAGACGGACTGTGGGTCGATGGCTTTGACGGATCGGACGAGGATTACGCGTATGCCAAGCGCATTCTGGCATTCCGTTCGCCCACCGTGGGCGTGCCCGTGAGCAGTCCGCTTTATTGGGACTTGTGCTACGGACCGAACTCCATTTACTGGAATGTCTATGACGACGGTTTCTATGCCTATGCCTTCCCGACCGTGTGGAATCCTTATTACTACTCACCGTGGCGAAGCAGCTTCTGGTGGGGCTTCCATTACGGCTACCCGTATTGGGACTGGGGCTTCGGGGTGTCCTGGGGCTGGCACTATCCTTACTGGCATCATCACCACTATTGGCCGGTCTATTCCGGAGTGTCTTACCGTCCGCATCCTACCTACCGCACCAACCGTCCGTCTTTGGGACGCACCGGCGTGACGCGCCGCACCAGTGGCCGTCCGGTACAGGGAACAACCGTGCGGGGCACATCCAGCAGCCGTACCGGCGTTACCCGTGGAGCGCGTATCTCTACCGAAAGAGGCACGCAGAACAGCAACCGCGGCAGTAGGGTTGTGATACCGCGCCGCACCACTGAGCGCACTGTGGAGCGTACGAACAGCACTTTCTCCCGTCCGGTGATGGAGCGTTCTACCCCAATGCGTTCCGGAGGCAGTTCAAGAGGCGGAGGCCGTAGCGGTGTATCCCGCGGCGCTCGTTAAACAACGGTTTGTTGAATGCTAAAAATGAAACACAGATGAAAAAGAAATATTATGGAGCCTTGGCGGCCGCATTGCTGTTGGTGCCGGGGCGGGGACTGGCTCAGAACACTTATGTCAACGAGCAGATGACTTCGCAGACCGATCTGAACGGAACGGCCCGCTATGTAGGTATGGGTGGCGCCTTGGGTGCCTTGGGTGCCGACATGTCGGTCATTTCTTCCAATCCGGCCGGTATCGGTCTGTATCGTAAGGACGACATTGCAGGAACCATCAGTGTGATGACGCAGGCCGACAAGACTGCACCGAATGACTACTTCACGCATTTCTCTCTCGATCAGTTGGGCTTTGTGCTGAATGCCCCGATTCAGGGACCGGTGTTGAAGTTCCTGAATTTCAGTGCCAACTATCAGAAGAAAGCCAACTATAACCACTCTTTTGTGGCCGATAACGGAAATACCAAAGGACTGTCGCAGACCCATCAGCTGGCCAGCCTGACCAATCAGTTCGGTTCGTGGGGCGACGACGGGAAAACATTCTATTTCCCGGGAGATCTGGCTACCACGGCTTATGATGCCTTCCTGTTGAACCAGACGGATAAGGGCGTGTTCTACGGACAGGCATCGCAGGGTAACCAGTTTGCGCGTGTCACGAAAGGTTCGCTTCAGGGATTTGACTTCAACGTGTCGGCCAATCTGAAGGACCGCTTCTATCTGGGATTTACCTTTGGCGTGGATTATGTGGACTATTATTCTGAGTCTTTCTACACCGAACTGTATGAAAAGCAGGGTTCTTTTTACGACTATAATGCCTTCTCTCTGCAAAGCACATCGGGCTATGGCATTAATGCCAAGTTCGGTTTCATAGTCCGCCCGATAGAGAATTCGGCATTCCGTCTGGGTCTGGCCGTGGAAACACCTACTTTCTATACCCTCGAAACGGTGGGAGACATGTATCTGGAAACCCACTACGACGATAAGGGGAAATACGACAATGCAAACCTGTACCGCTATTATGGTCCGGAGGACAATTATCTGAATTATACGGTGCGCACTCCGTGGAAGCTGCGCGTCAGTGCCGGACATACCATCGGCGATTTCTTTGCCATCGGTGCGGAGTATGAATATGTGGACTATAGTCTGACCAAGATGGGTTATGTGGATTATGGCAGCTGGGGCGGAACACGTGAGGATCAGGACATGAACGATCATACCCGCACGAACCTGAAAGCCGGCCATAACTTTAAGTTCGGTATGGAATTCAAGCTGACCGATTGTCTGACCGGACGCTTCGGTTACAATTATTATGCCACGGCTTATGAAAAGACATCGCGCATGAATCAGAATTTGGATTCCTATGCCCTGAACTATAGCACCTATACGGATTACATGAACAAGTCCGACGCGAACCTCTATACCATAGGCCTGGGTTATAAGCGCAAGAGTTTCTATGTGGATCTGGTTTATAAGATTCGTACTCAGTCGGCCGACTTCTATGCTTTTGACGACAGTTTCGTAAACGATCCCGACTATTCTGGCGACCGCACTGTCCGTCTGGATCCGGTCAATGTGAACCTGAACCGTCATCAGGTGGCCATGACCATGGGATTCAAGTTCTAAATGCTGACACAACTGGCAGGCTACTGAATTTTTGATATTATATATAATAGGTAAGAGTCATATCAAACTCGAGAATAGAGAATGATATGACTCTTATTGTTTTGTTGGGGAATTCGGCCGTTTTATTCAGTCGGTACACTTTCCTGGTTTTGTGCGTTGCGCATTTCTTTTTCTCTCATGCGCTCCCTTTTGTCTTCCTGATGAATTTCTTTCAGCATATCGATGAATTTCTCTGTGAGCAGTGATTTCTTTTTCCCTTTGAGCGAAAGGAAGGCAGCCTGCATCGATTCACTACTGCCTTTTATGGGAATAGATTTCAAGTCAGGGGTATGCCGGGCAATATCCTGTGACAGAAGAGAAATCCAGTGTCCGGTAGCAACCATTTCCAAAAGAATTGTCGTGCTGTTTACTTCTACTTGAGGCCGTACCTTGACATGTTGCTGCAGGAGTATTCTTTCGATGACTTTTCGTGTATACAGATTCTTGGGGAAGAGTGCGAGTGGATAGTCATTCAGGTCCTTCAGGTCGAAGACCTTGCGGACGGCAGCCGGGTGGTCCTTGGCGGCGATGACGCAGAGCGGAAAGTTCAGGAAGGAACGGATTTCCAGCACCGAGGCCACCTCGTCGGGCTTGTAGCTCAACGCAAAATCCAGTTCGTTGTTGCTCACCATCTCCACCAGTTCCAGGATGGAATGTGAATAATAGATGGACAGCTGCGCATCCGGATAGCGGCGTGAAAATTTCAGAATGCAGGTGCTGATAAACGGGTACAGACTGTGGATGACCCCGATGCGGATTTTGCCGTTGAAAATCTGCTGTTTTTCCTTGATTTCTTCAATTCCCGAAGAAATCTCCTCCAGAGCATTGCGCGCATAGCTCAAAAAGCTTTGTCCGGCTTCTGTGATATAAATTTTTTTCCCGATTCGATCGAAGAGTGGAGCGCCCAATTCCTCTTCAAGTTGTTTAATGCTCTGTGAAAGAGTACTTTGTGTGATAAATAATTCTTTTGCCGCTTCGGTGAAGGAAAGCACTTCCGCCAATTTGCAAAAGTATTTCAATGGTGTCAGTTCCATAAGCCAAATTAATGATAAGGATGAAAATAATTAATTTTTCAAATTTACCAAAAAGAAAAAAAACTCCTACTTTTGCACTGTGAAAAGATTAAAAATCAGACGGATTTTATCATAAACAGCATTGTTTTCGGGAAGTCTGAAGAAAGGATAAAGATAGGTAAAAAGAGTATTATTTTAAGGTATAAAAATTAGGCTTATGTCAGGAATCATAGGACATATTTCGCAAGTAATCGGCCCGGTCGTGGACGTTCATTTTGAACATTCAGAGGTGAACCGCGGACAAAACTTGCCAAGCATTCACGATGCATTGAGAATCGAACGCAACGACGGTCGTGTACTTATTGTCGAAGTGCAGCAGCACATCGGAGAGGATACCGTGCGCACCGTAGCGATGGACAGTACGGATGGTTTGCAGCGAGGGATGAAAGTCTATTCTACCGGAAAACCAATTACCATGCCGGTGGGAGCGCAAATCAGAGGACGTGTGATGAACGTGGTGGGAGAGACCATTGACGGTATGCACCACCTGTCGGTAGAAGGCGCACAGCCTATCCACAAAGATCCTCCCAAATTTGAAGACCTGTCTACTTCGCAGGAAGTGCTGTTTACCGGTATCAAGGTGATCGATTTGCTGGAACCTTATCTGAAAGGTGGAAAGATCGGTCTGTTCGGTGGAGCCGGTGTAGGAAAAACCGTGTTGATCAAGGAGTTGATTAACAATATCGCCAAGAAGCACAACGGTTTCTCTGTGTTTGCCGGAGTCGGTGAACGTACGCGTGAAGGAAATGACTTGCTGCGCGAAATGATTGAATCCGGAGTAATCAAATACGGCGACGAGTTCCTGAAGAGTATGGAAGAGGGCCATTGGGACCTTTCCAAGGTAGATTATAAGGAAGTGGAGAAATCACAGGTGGCCATGGTGTTCGGACAGATGAATGAGCCCCCTGGAGCACGTTCTTCCGTAGCCCTTTCCGGTCTGACACTGGCCGAGTCTTTCCGTGACTCCCAGACCAATGAAGGACCAAAGGATATCCTGTTCTTTATTGATAACATTTTCCGTTTCACCCAGGCCGGTTCCGAGGTTTCCGCTCTGTTGGGACGTATGCCTTCGGCCGTAGGTTACCAGCCGACACTGGCTTCGGAGATGGGAAAGATGCAGGAGCGCATCACCTCAACCAAGAACGGTTCCATCACTTCTGTGCAGGCAGTGTATGTGCCGGCCGATGACTTGACCGACCCGGCTCCGGCTACCACCTTTACTCACTTGGATGCCACTACGGTGTTGAGCCGTAAGATTACGGAGTTGGGTATTTATCCGGCTGTAGATCCGTTGGAGTCTACTTCCCGTATTCTGGATCCGCTGATTGTGGGACAGGAACATTACGAGACCGCCCAGCGCGTGAAACAGATTCTTCAGCGTAATAAGGAACTGCAGGATATCATTTCCATCCTGGGTATGGACGAGCTTTCTGATGAAGACCGCATAACCGTGAACCGTGCCCGTCGTGTGCAGCGCTTCCTGTCACAGCCGTTTGCCGTGGCCGAACAGTTTACCGGAGTACCGGGAGCCATGGTTTCCATTGAAGACACCATCAAGGGCTTCAAGATGATCCTCGACGGTGAAGTGGATTATCTGCCGGAACAGGCCTTCCTGAATGTGGGTACCATCGAGGATGCCATCGAGAAAGGAAAGAAACTGATGGAGGCCGCACAAAAATAAAAGGATTATGGAGAAGGATTTATTGACACTCAAGGTCGTTTCGCCCGAGAAGACCATTTTCGAAGGCAACGTGCGCTATGTAGAGATCCCCGGAGCTTCCGGCCTGTTCTCCGTATTGCCCGGCCATGCTCCCTTAATCACCAGCCTGACGGAAGGAACGCTCAAGTTCAAGGGCGGAGATACGACACATCGGTTTGGAGTGTCGGGTGGTTTTGTGGAAGTCAATCACGACACCGTGTCCATTTGTGTGGAGCATATAATTGAAGCCAAGGATTAAAAACAAAAGAAAGATGATGCAGTTCTGGAAGAAAACAAGAAGGGTCTTTGTCATAAAGCTGACAATCATGACGTTGGTGCTGGCTTTGCTGGGACGAGGTGTGTTCTGGCTCTGTTGTCCGGAATATTACTTTGCGGGTTTTCCGCTGGTTCCTCTTTTCTTCTATATCTATGGACTGATTTATATCTTTCTGTTTGAGTTCTTCGGCAGTCATAATGTAAAACAACTAATCTGGGTCTATCTGGGTTCCAAATGTATGAAGCTCCTGCTGAGTGTGCTGTTTCTGCTGCTCTACGGTCTGCTTTGCGAGGAACCGGTGGCCAGATGCTTCTTAACCTTCATCCTCTATTATATCGGGTTTCTGGTATTTGAAACAGAGTTCTTTGTGAGGTTTGAGCAAATATATCAAAGAAAGTTTGAGGAATGAAAAAGATTCGTTTACTATTGATTCTGTGTTTGGGGCTGCTGATGCTTCCGGCCGGAGCCCGTGCCGAAGAACAGGCGCAACCGGTGGATGTCAATGAAGTGGTGTTCGGACACATACAGGATGCTTATGAATGGCACATTGTAACCGTGGGCGACAAGGTGGTGAGCGTTCCGTTGCCGGTCATCGTCAAGAGCAGCACCGGATGGCATTGCTTCTCCTCGGCACGACTGGAGGATGGAGCCACTTACGAAGGCCTTTACATTGCCCGGGATGGAGCCTACAAAGACAAGATTGTTGAGCGTGATGCTTCCGGACAGGAGGTGCGCCCGTGGGATATCTCCATCACCAAGAATGTGCTTGCCATGATGATCAACAGTGCTTTGCTGATATGGATCATGCTGGCCTGCGCGCGGTGGTACAAACGCCATGAGGTGTCGCAGGGAGCTCCGAAAGGAGGAGTGGGCATGATGGAATATCTCATTCTGATGATTCACGATGATGTCATCAAAGGCGGTATCGGACCGGACTACAAGCGCTACGCGCCGTATCTGCTGACGGCCTTCTTCTTTATCCTGATCAATAACCTGATGGGATTGATTCCGATCTTCCCGGGAGGTGCCAATGTGACGGGTAACATTGCCATAACGATGGTATTGGCCTTGTGTACTTTCATCTTGACCAATGTATATGGTACCAAGACTTACTGGAAGGATATCTTTTGGCCGGATGTGCCGATGTGGCTGAAGGTGCCCATACCGATGATGCCTCTCATTGAGTTCTTCGGAATCTTCACCAAGCCGTTTGCGCTGATGATCCGTCTGTTTGCCAACATCATGGCCGGACATGCTGCCGTGCTCAGTCTGGTGGCCATCATCTTTATCACGGTCAAAGCCGGTCCCGTAATCAACGGTTCCATGACGGTTGTGGCTGTTCTTTTCGGAATTTTCATGGACGCGCTGGAGTTGCTGGTGGCATTCATTCAGGCTTATGTGTTCACCATGCTGTCCTCCGTATTTATCGGACTGTCGCGTATCAAACACGAACACGTAGAGAAATAATTTAAGGTAAAAAATATTATTCAAACAATTAAAAACAGAAGATTATGTTATTATCAGTATTATTACAAGCAGCAGCAGGAGTAGGTATTAGTAAGTTGGGTGCAGCTATTGGTGCAGGTATCGCTGTATTGGGTGCCGGACTGGGTATCGGCCGTATCGGTGGCTCTGCAATGGATGCAATGGCCCGCCAGCCAAAAGAATCCAGCAATCTGCGTACCAACATGATCATTGCGGCCGCTTTGGTCGAGGGTGTGGCTCTGATTGCCATTGTCGTTTGTTTGTTGACATTGTTCTTATAATCTAGAAACCTAAGAATATGGGATTATTAACGCCGGATCCCGGTACCGTTTTCTGGATGATCATCATATTCGGGGTTGTATTCTTCATACTGGCCAAGTATGCCTTCCCCGTGATCATCGGAATGGTCGAAGAACGGAAAAAGTATATTGATCAGTCGCTCGAGGCAGCCCGTCAGGCCAACGAACAGCTGGCGCAGGTGCGTGAGGAAACCGACCGCATGCTGAAAGAGGCGCGTGACGAGCAGACCCGCATCCTGAAGGAGGCTTCACAGACCCGTGACCGGGTGATTAAGGAAGCTCGCGTGCGGGCACAGCTCGAAGCCCAGAAGGCACTCGAGGAAACCCGCCTGCAGATTGTAGCCGAGAAAGAAAGCGCCCTGAACGATATACGCCAGCAGGTAGCCATACTTTCGGTTGATGTGGCCGAGAAAATTCTGCGTAAGGATTTGAAATCCGATCAGGAGCAGTTGGAGCTGGTAAACCGTATGATCGACGAAATGGTAGCGGCATCTAAAAAATAAGAGATATGAATTCAGGTGCAATTTCCAGACGTTATGCCAAGGCACTGCTTGCCTATGCCAAAGACACTAATCACGAAGATTTGGTCTACAAGCAGGTGAAAGGCTTTATCCGTCATTATTTAAGAGTACCCGAACTGCGCTTGGCTCTTGAAAATCCTACCGTAGATAAAAATAAGAAACTGGCGCTTCTGGAAGAGGCTTCCCGCAGGGGAGTGACTTGTGAGGAGCTGACCCGCTTTCTGAAACTGGTACTTGACAAGGGACGCGAGAAGTTGTTGCTGTTTATCTTCTATTCCTATATGGATCTTTATCGTACGGAAAAGAATATCCATCGCGGAAAACTGATTACGGCCGTTCCTCTGCCTCGCGAAACCAAGGAGGCCTTGCGCACACTGATAACCCGGAAACTGACCGGAACCATTGAGTTCGACACAAAGGTCGATCCTGAACTGTTGGGTGGATACATCCTGCTCATGGAGTTTCACCATGTGGATGCCAGTGTGGCCAGTCAGCTTCGAGGGGTGAAGAAACAGTTTATTGACAAGAACAGAAGAATCGTTTAGCTTCGGCTGCGACTTCCTTCTGCGAGTAAAAACAGAATGAATTATTATGCCTGAAAATATTAAACCAAGCGAGATTTCTGAAGTGCTGCTCCAGCAGCTGCGCGGCATCAACGCCTCCATCCAGTTTGACGAGGTGGGTACCGTGTTGCAGGTGAGCGACGGTGTGGCCCGTATCTACGGACTGCTGAAGGCCGAAGCCAACGAGCTGTTGGAGTTTGAAAACGGCATTATGGCCGTGGTGATGAATCTCGAAGAAGATAATGTGGGTGCCGTGTTGCTCGGTCCTACAGACCAGATTAAGGAAGGAATGATTGTGAAGCGCACCGGTCGTATCGCCTCAATCCAGGTGAGCGAGAATATGCTGGGCCGTGTTATCGACCCGCTGGGTGTGCCTTTGGACGGACGTGGCGCCGTGGGAGGCGATCTTTGTGAAATGCCTTTGGAACGCAAGGCACCGGGAGTCATCTTCCGTCAGCCGGTGTCCGAGCCGTTGCAGACCGGTATCAAAGCCATTGACGCGATGATTCCAATCGGTCGCGGACAGCGTGAGCTGATCATCGGCGACCGCCAGACCGGCAAGACTGCCATCGCCATTGATACCATCATCAACCAGCGTGCCGCTTACGAAGCCGGCAATCCGGTTTACTGTATCTATGTGGCCATCGGTCAGAAAGGTTCTACAGTGGCCAATATTGTGAATACATTGCGTGAGAAAGGCGCCATGGACTATACCGTGGTTGTAGCCGCAACGGCTGCCGATCCTGCCGCATTGCAATATTTCGCCCCGTTTGCCGGAGCCGCCATCGGTGAGTATTTCCGCGACACCGGTCGCCATGCGCTGGTGGTTTACGACGACCTCTCCAAGCAGGCTGTGGCCTATCGTGAGGTATCTTTGATTCTGCGTCGTCCTTCCGGTCGTGAGGCCTATCCGGGAGATATCTTCTATCTGCACTCCCGTTTGTTGGAGCGTGCAGCCAAGATCATCAACCAGCAGGAAGTGGCCGAGCAGATGAACGACCTGCCCGAGAGCCTGAAGGGAAAAGTGAAGTGCGGCGGTTCGCTGACCGCATTGCCGATCATCGAAACGCAGGCCGGCGACGTATCTGCTTATATCCCGACCAATGTGATTTCCATTACCGACGGTCAGATCTTCCTCGAAACCGACCTCTTCAACCAGGGATTCCGTCCGGCCATCAATGTGGGTATCTCCGTATCCCGTGTGGGTGGTAGCGCACAGATCAAGAGTATGAAGAAAGTGGCCGGTACGCTGAAAATCGACCAGGCACAGTATCGTGAACTGGAGGCTTTCTCCAAGTTCAGCAGCGATATGGATCCGGTGACTGCCATGGCCATCGACCGCGGACGTAAGAACAATCAGCTGCTCATCCAGCCTCAGTATCAGCCGATGCCGGTGGCCGAGCAGATTGCCATTCTTTATTGCGGAACCCATGCCTTGATGCGCGACATCGCCATCAGTCAGGTGCGTGCTTTCGAACACGAGTTTCTGGAAACTCTGCGCACAGAGCATCAGGCCGATGTGCTGGACGTACTGAGTTCGGGTGCTGTGAACGACGAGGTGGCAAAGATTATTGAAAAAGTGGCAGCTGACACCGTCAGACTGTTCAAAAAATAAGAATTATGGCATCACTTAAGGAAGTAAAAGGACGTATCGGTTCCGTGAAAGGAACGCTGAAGATTACGTCGGCAATGAAAATGGTTGCTTCGGCCAAACTGCATAAGGCGCAGGAAGTCATCGAAGGTATGCTTCCTTATGAACAGCAGCTTTCGCGCATCTTCACTGGTTTTATGAGTTCAGGCAGAATGCCCGATACTCCCTTGATCAACGAGCGTCCGGTGAAGAACATCGCATTGGTGGTGTGTTCGTCTAACAACAGTCTTTGCGGCGGTTTCAATGCCAATGTGATCCGCATGGTGAACCAGTGGTTGCAGCAACACGAGGATTTGGGCAAAGACCACATAAAAATCTTTGCCGTTGGCCGAAAAGTGGCCGAAGCGGTCCGCAAGGCCGGTTACGAAGTGGTGGGCGACTATACCCATCTGGCCGACAAACCGTCGTATGATGAGGCCGCTGCCTTGGCCGAAACCCTGATGCAGGCCTTCCTGCAAGGCGAAGTGGACCGTGTGGAACTGATTTATCATCATTTCCGGTCTACGGCATCGCAGACTCTGGAGCATGCCGTGTTCCTGCCTTTCGTGCAGCCTGCGGTGGAAGAAACGGAAAACGAAAATAAGGAAGCTGAAGAGGAAGAACTGGCCGACTATATTGTAGAGCCTTCCGTTCCTGAGTTGCTTCAGCAGTTGTTGCCCTCCGTGTTGCGTACCAAAATCTACACGGTGGTGCTCGATTCCAGTGCTTCGGAACATGCCGCGCGCACCATGGCGATGCAGGTAGCTACGGACAATGCGAATGATCTGATTCAGGATTTAACTATAATGTATAATAAAAGTCGTCAACAAGTCATTACGAATGAGTTGTTGGATATAATGGGAGGTTCGATGTCCTGATGACTTTTGGGCATAAATTAGATGTGAAATTGTTTTTACTTCCCCGTCAGTAATATTTTACTGCCATAGCGGTAATTTATTACTGACGGGGAAGTTTTTTATTTACAAACGCTTCTTCCCGGCATTTCTCTTTTCTGAAAAAGGCGTTTTCTCATGAGTGTTTTCTGCTTTCCGTCGTTTGGTTCCGGTTGGGTTTACGCATTAGAAAATTCCGAATTTTATTTCTATCTTTGTTTCCGAATTGGTTCCGGAGTGCTTGTTCAAGCCCTCGGATTAAAAGGGAATCGGGTGAGAATCCCGAACAGTCCTGCTGCTGTGTAGCTCCATTCAACCTTTTGAATTTCACTTCTGCCACTGATATGGGACGGCCATATTGGGAAGGCTTCAAAAGGGGAGTCAGTCAGAAGACCTGCCATCATTCATGGTTCTGTTGCTCTCTAGGGTTAGGGCGGCAGTCAACGATTATTTCCATTTACGAATCGGAGCCTGGCAGGGTTCCGTATTATTGATTCTGTCAGAACAGACTGTCTGTTCCGGCTCGGGACGACTGTATGCTTTTCCGGGAATGGGCGCGCTCTGTATCTGCAAGTTTTTAGGTATGTTGAAAAAGACGATTGTCATTGTCGGGGGAGCATGGACTCTTCTGACTGGAGAAGGTATGCCTGTTTTCGCACAGAGCACACCGGATACTTTGCGCCATTTGGACGAAGTTCCCGTAGTGGTGCAGGCCCGTTCGCGCGAGGTGATTCCCGTGCAGCAGCTTGACGGGCTGCAATTGGAGCGGCTGAGCGCGCACAGTGTTGCCGATGCCTTGCGCTATTTTTCGGGCGTACAGATTAAGGATTACGGCGGAGTGGGCGGATTGAAAACCGTGAATATCCGCAGTATGGGTTCGCAGCATGTGGGTGTGTTCTACGATGGCGTGGAGTTGGGAAATGCGCAGAACGGGCAGGTGGATTTGGGACGTTTCTCACTCGACAATATGGAGGCCATCTCGCTGTATAACGGACAGAAGAGCGATGTGTTCCAGTCGGCCAAGGATTTTGCTTCTGCGGGAGCGGTCTATATGCAGTCGCGCACGCCCGTCTTCGGGGAAACAGAGCGTACACATCTGAAAGCCACTTTCAAGACCGGTTCTTTCGGGCTGGCCAATCCGGCACTGCTTTGGGAGCGGAAACTGAGCGACCGGCTCAGTACCTCGTTGAGCGCTGAGGGAATGTATACCACGGGCAAGTATCGCTTCACGTATCAGGTGAAGGACGGATATGACACAACGGCCGTGCGTCATAACGGTGATGTACGGGCTCTGCGTGTGGAGAACGGCTGGTTCGGTAAGGCGCAGGGCGGATACTGGCGCGCCAAAGCCTATCTGTATGCTTCGGAGCGCGGCTATCCCGGTGCCGTGGTGCGCAATAAGTTCATGCACGAAGACCGGCAGTGGGACTGGAAAACCTTTGTGCAGGGAATGTACCGTAAGGATCTCTCGGAGCGCTATCATCTGATGGTTAAGGGAAAATATGCCTATGATTATCTGCGCTATCTGGCTGATCCGAATAAGGACGAAACCTTGTTCTATGCCGATAACCGCTACCGGCAGCAGGAGTCGTACCTGTCTTTGGTACAGGGGCTGCGCCTTTTGCCCGGTTGGGATTTGGGAGTAGCCGCCGATTATCAGTTCAATGCGCTGAATGCCAATCTGAGAGATTTTGCCTATCCCCGCCGTCACACAGCCCTGCTTTCGGTGGCCACCTCGTGGCAGGTTCAGCGCCTGAAGGCGCAGGCCAGCCTGTTGGGCACCTGGGTGCACGATGCGGTGCGTACCGGAGCAGAGCGGGCCGCCGACCGTCTGGAGTGGACACCCACCGTGGTGTGCTCGTGGCAACCTTGGGCCGCTCACGACTGGCATCTGCGCGGATTCTATAAACGGATTTTCCGGATGCCCACGCTGAATGATTTGTATTACACGCTTATTGGCAATACACGGCTGAATCCTGAATATACCGACCAGTATAATGTGGGGATGACCTACGGACACTCTTTTGCGCATGGCTTTCTGCGGCGCATAGAGGGGCAGGCCGATGCCTATTATAATAAGGTAGAAGATAAGATTGTGGCCATACCTACAGCCAATGCCTTCCGCTGGACGATGCTCAATCTTGGAGAGGTGCATATCAAAGGAGTGGATGTGGCGGTACAGGCTGTCGGGCAGATCGGAAAGGATTTCACGGTTCAGGCCCGTTTGAACTATACCTGGCAGCAGGCAAAGGATGTAACTGACCGGACTTCGGAATTCTATGGCGGTCAGATTCCCTACATACCGTGGCATTCCGGTTCTGCGGCGCTGAATCTCGGTTGGCGTCATTGGGAACTGAATTACAGCTTTATCTACACCGGAGAGCGCTATGCCTCGCAAGCTAACATTCCGGAAAATTATCTGTTGCCGTGGTACACCAGCGATTTGGCTCTGGCGCACCAGTTGCCCCTGAAAAAGGGAGCCTTGCGGTTGGTGCTTGAGGTGAATAATCTGTTTAACCAGCAATATGAGGTGGTGCTCTGCTATCCGATGCCGGGAACCAACTTCAAGTGCACGGCACAATATAGCTTTTAGTGAAAAATAAAACGATTGAATATGAAAAGAACATACAGAATGATTTTGTCTTTGTCCGCACTCCTGATGTTCGGGCTGTTGGCTTCCTGTCGGGGAGAATTGCCCGGAGTGCAGCACGAAGAAGATATTGATCTGGGAGGAAATACCGGTCCTGATTCCGACAGTGAAACCGTTACCGATCCGGATTCTTCCGAAGCGGAAGCGCACCGGATAAAGGGATTTTTCCTGCTGAACGAAGGGAATATGGGCAGCAACAAGTGCACACTCGACTTTTTTGATGCTACGACGGGCCGTTACAAGCGCAACATTTTTGCGGCGCGCAATCCCGAAGTGGTCAAGGAGTTGGGAGATGTGGGCAATGACATCGCCATCTATGGCAACAAGCTTTATGCCGTGGTAAACTGTTCGCACTTGGTGGAAGTGATGGACAAGCGTACGGCCCGCCATTTGGGGCGCATTGACATTACGAACTGCCGCAATATTGTTTTTGCCGGCGATAGGGCGTATGTGAGTTCGTATGCCGGTCCCGTACAGATTTCTCCGGAGAAACGGCCCGGAAAGGTGGTCGAGGTGGACACGGCCAGTCTGAGCATTCTGCGCGAAGTGATTGTGGGGTATCAGCCCGAGGAGATGGTGGTTTACGACGGCAAACTCTATGTGGCCAATTCCGGCGGCTATCAGTATCCCGATTACGACCGCACCATTTCGGTGGTGGATCTGAATACCTTCCGGGTGACGGATACGATTGATGTGGCCGTGAATCTGCATCGCATGGAACTGGCGCCCGACGGTATGATTTATGTCAGCTCGCGCGGTGATTATTATGGCGTGGAGTCTGACGTGTATCTGGTCGATCCCCGAACGCAACAGGTGACAGGTCATCTTGGAGTGCCGGCCAATGAAATGACGCAATGCGGTGATTCTCTGTTTATCATCAGCTCGGGATGGAGTTATGTCACGGGCACTTATCAGCCGGACTACCTTATATATAATACGCGCGAACGCCGGATGGTGAGCCGAAACTTCATTACCGACGGTACGGACCGTGAAATCACCATTCCCTACGGACTGGCAGTGCATCCCGAAACGAGGGAGATGTTTGTGACCGACGCCCGGGATTATGTCACTCCGGGATACCTGTACTGCTTTACTCCCGACGGACGGCGCAAATGGAAGGTGCGCACCGGAGATATTCCGGCTCACTTTGCCTTTACGACCGAAACATTGAAATAGAACGAAAAGGAAACTATATCAAAATCAAGTTTACGATGAGAAAAGAACAAATCTTAAGGAATGTGTGCCTGTGGGCACCGGTGCTGTTGGCGGTTTCCTGCTCTCCGGAGGATGGATCGGGTACGCAGCCTGCGCCTCAGGATGCCTCGCCTTACGTCACACGTGTGCTGGACTATCTGCCCGCTCCGGGGCAGTTTGTCAATACGATGCCCGCATACGAGGAAGGCGATACGCAGGAAACCATGAACCGCAAGGTGCTGGAAGCCATAGGCGGCAACCGTCGCGGACTGATTTCGCTGGGAGGCTATGGCGGTTATGTGGTGGTGGGCTTTGACCATACCATCGAGAACAAAGCCGGACAGTGCGATTTCCGCGTGTTGGGTAATGCCTTTTATGCAGCAGCCAATCCGGCTTCCGGTCGTCCGGATGGGGGACATTGTGAACCGGGCATCATCCGGGTGGCCTACGACCGCAACGGCAACGGTCAGCCCGATGCGGATGAATGGTACGAGATAGCCGGCAGCGCACACCGAAATCCTCAGGGAGAGGCCTGGTATGCCTTGGCACAGGAGCAGGGCAATGTGATGAATCTGTATCCCGATTATGCCATTACCTACCATCGTCCGGCTTCGGAACCGACAGATGCGGAGGCCATGAGCCGTTATATCCGATGGTCTGACAATCAGGGACAGACAGGCTATCGCAGTATGAATGCTTTTCATAAACAACCCTATTTCCCGCAATGGGTGCAGCAGGACAGTCTGACATTCCAGGGCACTTGTTTGCCGCAAAATGCTGTGGATGAGTCGGGAAATGGCAGTTACTTCGTGCTGTATAAGTTTGCCTATGGCTATGCCGATAACGATACGAACTCTTCCAACGGTTCGGCTATTGACATTGACTGGGCGGTGGATCGTCAGGGCAATGCCGTCCGCTTGCCGGGAGTGGACTTTATCATGATTTACACCGGCGTGAATCAGGAGAGCGGCAGACTGGGAGAATGCTCTACGGAGGTTTCCGGAGTGGAAGACCTTCATCTGCTGGGCGTGGAAATACCAAGCAATGCGCATTGACGATAGAAATACATTATTATCAATTATCAAATACATCATTAATTTATGAAAATGAAATCATGGTTGGGAGGTCTTCTTTTAGTTGGAGGCCTTCTCTTTACCGGTTGCCAGAACGAAGAGGCACCGGCAGTAAAATTTGCAGTAAACGAACTGGTGTCGGGCGATTCGCTTACCGTTTTCCCGGGGCAACAGTTGGCTTTGAGTTACTCGGCCGAGAACATGACTAATCTGGAAGTGGGCACTTTGCCCGATAACTGGAAGGCGGAAGTGGACCCGCAATCCTCAAAAATCCTGATCACGGCACCGGTTGCCGAGGCTAGAGAAGGCGTTTATCCGGTGATTCTTCTGGCAAATGGAAATGGCAGCGTTGCTTCGTTTACCGTGATGGTAGAGCTGGAAATGTATGACCGCTCAAAGGGTGTTTTCGTGCTGAACGAAGGAAACATGACCACCGAGAATGGTTCTCTGTCTTATATCTCTCCGTCGGGAACCGTAGTGGCCGATGCCTACAAAACCTCTAATGGCACCGAACTGGGAAATGTATGTCAGGATATGTCTGCTTCCGGCGGCTTGCTTTATATCATTTCTCAGAACGGCGATCTGGCCCCTACAGGAGCGCAGTTCAATAACGACGGCATGTTGGTGATTGCCGATGCCCGCACGCTGCAAAAGAAAAACGCTTTCAGCCGTGCCGAGCTGGCACAGTTGGAGTGGCCTACACACATTGCCGCTTTGGACAAACAGCATGTTTACATCCGCGACAAGAAAGGAATCTGGCGTCTGGACACCGAGAGCCGTCAGCTGACTTTCGTTGAAGGCTCTGAGGGAGCACCTCAGGCTCCATTTGTGATGATGAACGGTAAGGTATATACCTATTACTCTTCTTCATATTTGGGTTATATCTGGGAAATAAGTCCTGATGCGGATCAGATCAGCAAAATCCGTCTTCCGATGTATGGCACAAAGTATGACATCAATTCCGTGCTGGGTATCCGTGCAGCTGGTGAGAATGAGTTTTGGGTAGTCGCTCATGGTTTTGGCAACTATTCTGTGGGTAAATACAATCTGGAAACCAAGAAAATCGTACAGAAACGAATCGAAGGCGCTCCCGACGTGGCCTCTTCCGGAGCCATCTTTACCACTTCCGGAAATCAGTTCTATTATGCTTCCGGCACAACCATCTTCAAAGTCTCTTTTGATGATGAAGCAAGTGGCGAAGAATTTTTTGCGGATGTAAACTCATTCGGCAACAAGGCGCGTATGCTGTATAATGGTATTGCGGTGCATCCGGTTACCGGAAAACTTTATGTGAATACCATCAAGGAATATCAGACCTATACGGAAAATAATATCTGGGTGGTAGACGTGGCCGTGCAGGACACCGTAGCGCATTATGATAATGTAACCCGTTTCCCGGCCGGATTCTATTTCTCTGAGTCAGCGAACATAAACAACATCAGACATTAAAAGAATGAATTTATCAATGAAAGCAAATAACTTGTTGAAGGCATTGCCTTTATCTTGCATTTTGGGAGCCTTGTTGGCTGTCAGTGTTTCCTGTACCGAAAAAGATCCCTTTCCCGAACCGCCCGGTTCCAAACCGCCATCTTCCGGAAACGACTCCACACAGATGCCGGTGGATTCGGCTGCCGTAGACACTCCGGTGGTATCCTATCGCGGGTATGCCCATCCCGACGGAACCTTTCTGTTGAATTGTGGCGACCGGATAACCGAGAACGGTTCGGTGACTTACATTGCTCCCGACGGCACGGTCGAGGAGGATGTCTATAAGAAAGTCAATGGCACCGAGTTGGGAAATGAGGCGCAGGCCATGTGTCTGTATAATGGAAAGTTCTACATTTTGTGTACCGATTATTTCCGTTTGGAAGGTAAACCGAACGATGGTGCCCTGATTATTGTAGATGCCGAGACTTTCCGCAAGGAGAAAGCCTATCGTTTGGAGGAACTCCGTTTCCCGATTCCGGATGGAGTCAACAACCCGGATTTCAATCCGATACCCAACAGCTTAAGTAATCTGGCGGTGATGGACGAGCAGAATATCTTTATCTGCGATGTCAATGGACTGTATCGTTTTGACAGTACTACCGGAGAACTGAATCTGTTGGAAGAGTCCTTCAGAGTAGACAATGGAGGTGCCGGAGTAGCTGGTCGGGTTTACGACCGCAATATAGTCATCAAGGGCGACCGGGCCTATGTGGCAGTCGGCGGATGGACCTCGGCAACCGATGAGTATAACCTCGGTATTTACGAATATAAGAAAGGCAGCAACAAGATTTCCCGCAAACTGGGAATTGCCAACGGAGGCTATGTCAGCGGCCTGTGTGCCGGTGAGAAGGACACCATCTGGTTTGCGACCTTTGCTGATGAGAACAAGGGCAGCAATAAGATTTATTGTGTAGATAGCCGCAGCTTCACGGTTTTGAGCTCCAAGAGGGTAGACGGCAGTCTGAACTCCGGATTTACCAATACTCCGGGAATATCCGTTGCGGGACTGTCCTTCTATTATTCCGGCAGAACGACCCGTCTCAGCCGCTTTGACTATCAGAAAGGACGCAGTGAGTTTCTGGTTGATGCCTTACAGGATGAACCGAAGGCAAACTATCTGACTTGCAATCCGATGTTTGACCCGAAAAAGCAACTCCTATATCTGTCAACTACCGAAGAGAATATGGAAGGATTCCCGACAACCGATCATATTCTGGTGTACGACTGCAGTGTCTCTCCGGTTGTGTTGCATCGGGAGATTTCCGGAAAAACCTCATACGTATCCGGAATCTATCCGGTTTCGATGTTCTATAAGAAGTAACCAAACGAAAAAGGTATTCAGAAGAGCGCCATACGCTGCTTCTGAATACCTTTTTCGTTTTCTATTGTCTGGGAATATTTATTCCTCCTTGTTTTCCATAATCGGACACAATTGCTTAACCTGTTCCTCGAAGTTCTCCCGGTCGCGAGCCCGGTTCCTTACCGCCGTGCGATAGTTGTAGATGGTCTGGGGCGAGTAAAAGAGCAGGGTGGCAATGCGCGAACTGTCCTTCACGCCCATACGGATCAGCGCAAAGATGCGCAGCTCGGTGTTCAGCAGCTCGCCGCGTTTTACCTCTATTTCTTCCCCTTCGCGCAGCAGTTCGTTAAACTCTTTGATGAAGTTCGGATAAAGAGTCAGGAAGGCCGTGTCAAAATTCACAAAGAAATGTTTGGCATCCGATTCTGGCATTTTGGTGGAATTGGCTATTTTTAGTAAGTCGTCAATCTGTTTGGCCTTGACTTTTCGGCGCACTAACTCCTGGTATTTACTCAGCTTGTCAATATATGCGGCGCACAAATCCAGAAACAGACTGATATATTCCTCACGCGAACGGTTGGTGTGCAGCAACTCCTGATTGAGCAGCCGCAGTTTTTGGTTCATTTCTGCAATGGCTCTTCGGCGCAGACGGATCTGCTTTACCTGTTGACGGATAAAGATGAGCGATACGACCAGACCGGCAGAAAGAATGCAGATAAAGACAAACGCCCAGGTCATTCTCCGGTTCTTGATATTGCTCTGTTCCTGATAGGAGCTGACAATGGAGGGGAACTTGCGTGCGATTTCAAGCATGCGCAAGCGGTTGTTGTAGAACATGGCATCCTCCATCGACACGTTCAGATAGCGGTTGGCCCGTTCCAGATCGCCGTCCTTGTTCTTGAAAATATACATGGCCAGTTCCTGCATGGCCAGATTCTCCTTTAAAGGACAGATCATATCCGATATGGCAGCCATGATCAGATAGCGTTCGTATTCTTTCATTTCTCCCCGGCGCATATAGGTAAAGGCTATACCGCAGGTGACGCAGGCATAGAGCCGTGTGTCTTGCGGCAATCCTTTCAGGGCTTTCTGATAGGCTTTTTCTGCTTCGTCCTGTTTGCCGGTACGCGCCAGATATTCTCCCCGCCAATAATAATAGCGGGCAGATTTCGGGGGCAGGACAGAAAGCAGAGAGTCTGTATATTGGATTTCCAGATTCCGGTATGTGGGCGAGTACAGGTCGTCGTTCAGGTATTCGCTCCACACGCTGTATACCCATTCATAAGCCTCGTAGTATTCGGCCAGCAGGGACGGGTCTATCTTTGCGCGGTCAATGTCGTCGAGCATTTCTTTGGCCTGGCTGAAATAGCCGGTGGTGGAGAGCAACAGCGACTTGTGGATAATGCACCGGTCCTTATAAACAGGACGGTTCAATTGTTGGGCCAGCTGATAGGCCATGTCAATATAGTAAAAAGCCGAATCGGAACGATAGGTATAATATTCCTGAAAGATTTTGAAGCAGAGCTGGTATTTCTGTTCCAGAGGCATCTGTCGCTTCCATTGTTTTTCGATGCTGTCAATGCGTGCTTCCTTGTTTTGGGCATATTCCGGACGTTTTGCCAGGCATTCTTCCAGTTGCAGGTATAAAATATCTACCGATGCACCTTGGGCGCTTCCGGATACGATGAACAGGAGCAGAAGGAGGAATATATTTTTCATTTTGACTTTCTTTACGGTTCATCAGCAAATATAATCAAAAGATTTTTATTCTAAAAACATCTACTTGAATATCTTATATTATTTTTTATAATGAACTGATTAGTAATGATATATAGAAAATATTATATGTATGCAATCTACTTATTTACTACTTTTAATAACAACTTAAATTTTTGCTTACTACATTTGCCTACGTCTTCGGAGGAAGCACAAAACAAATGCCATGAAAAGAAGAAAATTACCCGAGAAACCCTTATAACAACTATCGATATGAAAAAGAATATTATTCCTTGCTTTGTAATCGTAGCCCTTTGGACTGCATTACCTGTTTCAGCACAGAAAGCAAAAAAAGTAGAGAAAGCAAAGACGGAACAAGTTGCCGATACCATTCAGACCAAGAAGGCCGACGGCAGCGAACGCAATGTCATGTTGAATGCATCCGATGCCAACAAGCCGCGTGAGATTCAAATCGGTTTGCCGAGTGAGGATGTCAATGTATACGAAAACGGTCTGCCGGCCGTATATTCATCTTCTGTTCACAAATTGTCTGCCCACTGGCGTAGTGATGCCAGCTTGGGAGAGGTGGGACTGATGACTCCATCCGAGTCTGCCATTACCACCGGTAACATTGCCTATTCGGTGAATTCATTCAGCCGTTTGGGACAGAAAGATTTTAAAGGAATTGTGAACTACCGTGCCAACCACTATGGCATGCAGCAGGTAGACATGAATGTTTCCGGAGGTATTGGAAACAAATGGCTCTATACTGCCAGCGTTTATCAGAATTTTGATCCCGGAAGTTTCGATGTGAAGTTTGACGAATATTCTGACCGTACTCAGATTTATCATGCCGGACTGACCCGTTTGTTCAACAACAACCGTGGTAAGATCAGTTTGCTTTATAAGTATGCTTACAGCCGCAACCCGGGAAATATGCTGAACGCCGCTCCATTTATTTATGTAGGCGACGGTTCCATCAAGGAACTGGAGGGATTTGAGCCGGGATTGGCTTCATATGGTCCTGTAAGCGGTGAGATTGAATATATGGACATCATGGACGGAAAGATGAAGAAAGCCAATCTGCGCGATCTGAACGACAACCGTTCACACGAGGTTTCCTTGCTGACCGACTATGCCTTCAAGAACGGTTTGAACTTCAAACTTGACATGAAGTACATGAACGCTCCTGAAGCCAACTATGTGGATTTTGGTGGAAGTACCATTTCCAATGTGACTGCCGATCAGGGTTATACTCTTGCCGACGGAACTCCTTATTCAGGACTGGTAGACGGTCGCCGCACCTGGTTGCACTTCGGTAAGGTACAGAACTTCCTGGTGACTTCAGAATTACAGAAGCAGTTCAACAATCATAATGTTCGTCTGGGATTGAACGAATGGTTCTATGATCTGGACTATCATTCATCTTCACTCCAGTGGACCGGTTCTGTAAAAGAGTATCCTGATGTATTGGTCGGTCCGGACGGAAACCAGTTCCGCGGTTTCAACGAGCTGAGTCCGGAATATACCGTCGGAAATGAAAACAAGCTGGCCTTGTATCTGACCGATGACTGGCAGATTACTCCGAAACTGAATCTGTACTATGGCGGACGTCTGGAATACTATCACATGTCTGCCGATCAGATTGCTCATCCGCGTTATTCCGGTTTCTATATCGGCGGTACAGCACCCGACGGCACGGTTATTACTCCGGCCAATGTAACCAAAGACAAACTGAACTATGCGGCTACCGCACGCGTTACTTATAATGTAGGTAAGGGCTTCGGTCTGACAGCCGACGGAACCGTGGCTACCCGTTTCCCAAGAATCAACGAATATGCCGGTACAGGTCCTACAGAAGAGCAGTACAACCGTGTGACTATTCCTCTGGTACGTGGTGGTCTGTTCTACAAGAACAACTGGTTGGATTTGACTTCCATGGTAACTTATATTGCCAAGACCAATAACATCGACCAGCAGAACCTGACCAAGCCGGGTACTGACGAAGGAAAGACCGTGTTGCTGATCTATGATATCCAGACTTTGGGTTGGACCACTTCTGCCGAGATTGATCCGTTCAAGGGATTCCACCTGCATGCCCTCTTCACTTATCAGAAGCCGGTTTACAAGAACTACAATGCCAGTGTGACCTTCAACGACGGAACTCAGATGTCTGTCAACGCCAACAATATGATCGTAAAGGAAATTCCTCAGGTACTTGTTGAGTTGGATCCAAGCTATAATATCACCGATGATTTGCGTTTGTGGTTAAGTTTTCGTTACTTTGGAAAGACCTATGCCAACTTGCAGGAGGCTCTTTACTTTAACGGACGCTGGGAAACCTTCGGAGGTGTGAACTGGAAGGTGAACAAACATCTGGATCTGGGTGTTACCGTGGTGAACTTCCTGAATCAGAAAGGTGTGAAGGGAACCATCAGCGGTTCAGAGCTGATTACCAAGGAAGAGGCCGGACAGTATGCCGGTTACTACATGAGCGGAAGCTACCTGCGCCCATTCACTGTAGAGTTCAATGCCAGCATCAAGTTCTGACTTGCTCTTCGAATCCGAATCCTAAAAGAAGAAAAACCCTTAAACATTACAAATAATGAAGAATTTACTGATAGCAACAGCCCTGATGGCAGGTGTCCTGACCACACAGGCTGAAGAGAAAAAAGTGTTCCGTATTTCGACGGACAAGACAGACCTGGTACTCCAGGTGGGTGATAACGGTCGTTTGTATCAGACCTATTTCGGTGAGAAACTGCTCAACGAGGCCGATTACCAGAATCTGAGTTGGGATGTGCATGCCGGTTCCGACGGCAGTATCAGCCAGAGAGGATGGGAAGTGTATAGCGGTTCGGGCAATGAAGATTATTTTGAGCCGGCCATCGCCATTACACACAACGACGGTAAGAATTCCACCTATTTATATTATGTGTCTTCTACCACACAGCCGGTAGAGGGAGGAACACAGACCACCATCAATCTGCGCGATGATAAATATCCGGTGGATGTAACGCTGCATTATGTGGCCTATCCTAAAGAGAACGTCATCAAGACCTGGAGCGAAATCAAGCATCAGGAAAAGAAACCGATCATTCTTTCCACTTATGCTTCTACCATGCTCTATTTCTGCAACAGCTCTTATTACCTGACCGAGTTCAGCAGTGACTGGGCCTGTGAGGCAAGAATGAGCAACCAGCAGCTTCAGTTCGGCAAGAAGGTTATCGACACCAAGCTGGGAAGCCGTGCCGCCATGCATACTCATCCATTCTTCGAAGTGGGACTGGACCAGCCGGTAAGTGAACAGCAGGGACAGGTCTTGATGGGAACTCTGGGATGGACCGGTAACTTCCGTTTCACTTTCGAGGTGGACAACGCCGGTAATCTGCGCGTGATTCCGGGCATCAATCCATACGCTTCCAACTATGAACTGAAAAAGGATGAAGTGTTCACCACTCCGGAGTTTATCTTCACCCTCAGTTATAACGGAACATCAGAAGGTAGCCGCAACCTGCACGAGTGGGCCCGCAACTACAGTCTGAAGGATGGTAAGGGCAGCCGATTGACCTTGCTCAACAACTGGGAGAACACCGGTTTTGACTTTAACCAGGAAATTCTGGCCAACTTGATGAAAGAAGCCAAGCATCTGGGTGTGGACATGTTCCTGCTCGACGACGGATGGTTTGCCAACAAGTATCCGCGTAAGGATGACAAGGCCGGTCTGGGTGACTGGGAGGTGACTCACGACAAGTTGCCTGGCGGTGTGCCTGCATTGGTGAAGGCTGCAAAGGAAGCCGGAGTGAAATTCGGTATCTGGATTGAGCCGGAAATGGTGAACCCGAAGAGCGAACTCTTTGAGAAACATCCGGATTGGGCCATCCACGACGAGAACAGAAAGATTTATTACTACCGCAATCAGTTGGTTCTGGATTTGAGTAACCCTGAAGTGCAGGACTATGTATATGGAGTTGTTGAGAAGTTGATGAAGGAAAATCCGGAAATTGCTTTCTTCAAATGGGATTGCAACAGCCCGATTACCAATATTTACTCTCCATATTTGAAGGAGAAGCAGGGACAGCTTTACATCGACCACGTGCGTGGCGTATATAATGTGATGAAGCGCGTTAAGGAGAACTATCCGAACGTTCCGATGATGCTCTGCTCTGGTGGTGGTGCCCGTTGCGACTACGAGGCCTTGAAGTACTTCACTGAGTTCTGGTGCAGCGACAATACCGATCCTGTAGAGCGTGTATATATCCAGTGGGGATTCTCACAGTTCTTCCCGGCCAAGGCCATGTGTGCACACGTGACCAGCTGGAACAAGGCAACTTCCGTTAAGTTCCGTACCGATGTGGCTTCTATGTGCAAACTCGGTTTCGATATCGGTCTGAAGGATCTGACTGCCGAGGAACTGGATTACTGCCAGCAGGCTGTAGCCAACTGGAAGCGTTTGCAGCCGGCCATTATGGATGGCGACCAGTATCGTCTGGTATCTCCATACGAAACCAACCATATGGCTTTGAACTATGTAACTAAGGATAAGAACAAGGCTGTGCTCTTTGCTTACGACGTACACCCACGTTTCCAGGAGAAACTGATGCGTGTGAAACTGCAGGGCCTCGATGCACAGAAAAATTATAAGGTAGAAGAGATCAACCTGATGCCGGGAACAGAATCTACGTTCAAGGCTAACGGTAAAGTGTTTTCAGGAGATTATTTGATGAAAGTTGGTTTGGATGTATTTGGTTTTGCACAGACACAAAGTCATGTAATAGAGGTTACGGCTCAATAAAATGAGTCAATTTCATTAGGTATTGGTTATTTGGGAGGAATGTGGCAGGGATGCCACATTCCTTTTTTTGTGTTCTTCCGGAAAAATGATTGTGATGAACTGAAAATTTCATTGGGATGGTTTTCGCATTTCTTCCCAATGAATTTTCTGCGCTTTCTGATGCCGGATGATTCTGTATGGCAGCGTGGAATTATTTAACTGTAAACCTTACGCTTTTTGATAAATATGGAGTAACTTTGTGAGGCAATTTATGTAGAACAAGATTATAAAAGACGACAATGATGATGAAAGAAGTTCCGGTACTGCTCCTGACAGGATATCTGGGCAGTGGAAAGACCACTCTGGTGAATCACATCCTTTCCAATGAAAAGGGAATCAAGTTTGCTGTGGTGGTGAACGATATCGGTGAGGTGAATATTGATGCCGAGCTGATTCAGCGCGGCGGAGTAGTAGGACAGGGCGACGACAGTCTGGTGGCCCTGCAGAACGGCTGTATCTGCTGTTCGCTCAAGATGGATCTGATGAAACAGATCGACGACCTGATGAAGATGAACCGCTTTGACTATATCGTGATCGAGGCCAGCGGCGTGTGCGAGCCGGCACCGATTGCGCAGACCATTGCTGCCATGTCGCGCATGGGTAGTGAATACACCAAGCACGGACTGGTGCGTCTGGACTGCATCGTGACCGTGGTAGACGCTTTGCGTCTGCAAAGCGAGTTCAATTGCGGCGATGCCCTCACCAGTGATCAGGTGGACGATGAGGACATTGAAAACCTGATTATCCAGCAGATAGAGTTCTGCAATATCATTCTGTTGAACAAGGCATCGGAGGTGGCTCCTGAAGAGTTGAAGCGAATTACCCATATCGTGAAGACCTTGCAGCCGGGCGCTGAAATCATTCCTTGCGATTATGCCGACGTGGAACTCGACAAGATTCTCAACACCCGTATGTTCGGTTTCGAGCAGGTGGCTACATCGGCTGCCTGGGTACGTGAGCTGGAGCGTCCGGCCACAGAGGAAGAGGAAGAAGCGGCACACCATCCGCACACGGCAGATGAGCATCACCATCATCACGACCATGACCACGAGCATGAGCACGAACACGATGAGGAATGCAGCTGCGGCCACCATCATCACCACGATCATGAGGAGGGTGAGTGCACTTGCGGTCATCACCACGATCATGAACACGAGGAAGGTTGCTGTTGCGGTCATCACCACCATCACGGAAGTCATACGGAGGAGTATGGCATCAGTACCTTTGTGTACTACCGCCGCAAGGCATTCGATCTGGTGAAGTTCGATCATTATGTGGCAGCCAAGTGGCCGGCCAGCGTGATCCGTGCCAAGGGTGTGTGCTATTTCATGCAGAATCGCGACATGTCTTATCTGTTTGAGCAGGCCGGCAAGCAGCAGAGTCTGAAGGAAGCCGGACTGTGGTATGCCACGGCTCCCGAAGAAGATTTGGCGGAACTATTACGTCAGGATCCCGGCATGATGCGCGACTGGGATGAGGAGTATGGCGACCGTATGGAGAAAATCGTGTTCATCGGTCAGCACATGGACAAGGAGCAGATTATCCGTGATCTGGATGCCTGTCTGGAGCCTTAAGGGCAAACGCAGGGTTTTGACCTGCAGTGATAAAATAAAAATCCCCGCAGCAAGGAGAAACCGGCATCCGGTGTTCCTCTGTTGCGGGGATTTCTTGTTTCCATATCCCGATGCTTTGTGATGATCGGGAACGGATATTTCATCCGCGGTGCGGATTATTCTGCATTCAGCATGAATTTTTCTACGGCATGAGCCACACCGTCCTCTTCATTGGATAGGGTGATGTAGTTGGCAGCCTGGCGCACAACCTCCTGAGCGTTGGCCATCGCTACTCCCAGACCGGCATATTCAATCATCGACAGGTCGTTGAATCCGTCGCCACAGGCCATCATCTCGTCCGGAGTCATGCCCAATTCTTCGAGCAGAACGGCCAGACAGCGTGCCTTGTCAATGCCTTTGGGCACCAGCTCCAGGAAAAATGGTTCTGAGCGGAATACATTCATTTTGCTTTCCAGTTCCTTCTTCATCACCGGTTCCAGTTGGGCCAGCGGTTCCGGATCGCCTACAATCAGACATTTGGCCACCGGGAAGTTGATGACATCCAGAAAGTTCTCTACCGTCTTGCTGGGCATTCGGTTCAGGAAAGCCTCGTGCTGCACATACTGGTCGTCGGCATTCTCCGAAATGATGTATTCGTCCTTGTAGCTCAGAATCTGGAAGCCGTTGCTCTTGGCGCACTCATAGAGATAAGGATATACGGCTGGGTCGAGCACATTTTCATACATCAGTTCACCGGTCTTGCAGTCGATGATCTGTCCGCCATTGTAGGCCAGGATATATCCTTCGTACTTGTCAAGTTCCAGTTGGCGTGCCAGCGGCATGATGCCGTAGGTGGGGCGTCCGGAGGCCAGCACGATTTTGACACCGGCTTCCTGTGCGCGAATCAGTGTTTCGCGCGTGTGCTCGGTGATTTCCTTTTTCTTGTTGGTCAAAGTTCCGTCCAGGTCGAGAACCAATATTTTATACTTCATAAGAATCAAATGTTTTTAAGAGATAATGCAATGCGGTTGCGGGCCTTGTCTACACTCAGCACCCGCACTTTCAGCTGTTGGTGCAGGGTGACCACGGTATTGGGGTCGCTGACATAGCGGTCGGCCATTTCAGAAATGTGTACCAGTCCCTTTTCGTGCACACCGATGTCCACAAAACAGCCGAAGTTGGTGATGTTCGACACAATGCCCGGCAGAATCATTCCCGGTTTCAGGTCGTCAATTGTTTCCACATCCGGTGCGAAGGAGAACACCTCGATGGCCTTTCTCGGGTCGCGTCCGGGCTTGTCCAGCTCGCTCATGATGT
The DNA here is from genome assembly GCF_003477995.1 of Bacteroides sp. OF04-15BH. GTDB lineage: Bacteria > Bacteroidota > Bacteroidia > Bacteroidales > Bacteroidaceae > Paraprevotella. The sequence goes on along the minus strand of NZ_QUEM01000019.1, from coordinate 22,668 downwards.
CGGTCAGTGTGGGCAGACCACAGTCGTCGGTGACATATTGTTTCAGGTCAATGCTTTCACGAAGGGCCTTGTTGCGGATCAGTTCCTCCACGGTTGTCTTATGGTCGGCAGCCATGCGGCGCACCAGAGCATAGCGCTCGGGATGTACGGCTGTGGCATCCAACGGGTCCGTAGCATCGGGTATGCGGAGGAAACCGGCGCATTGCTCAAAGGCCTTGGCGCCCATACGCTTCACGTGCATCAGATCCTTGCGTGAGCGGAAGGCTCCGTTTTCCGTACGGTAGTCGATGATGTTCTGCGCCAGGTTCGGTCCCACACCCGCCACATACGTCAGCAAATGCTGGCTGGCGGTGTTGAGGTTTACGCCTACGGAGCTTACACAGAACTCCACCACGCCGTCGAGCGATTTCTTCAGCTTGGTCTGGTCCACATCATGCTGGTACTGGCCCACACCGATCGACTTCGGGTCGATCTTGACCAGTTCGGCCAGTGGGTCCATCAAACGGCGACCGATGGAAACGGCACCACGTACCGTCACATCATAGTCCGGGAACTCATCGCGTGCGATCTTCGATGCCGAATAAACCGAAGCACCGTCCTCGCTGACCACAAAAGCCTGTACTTCTCGGTCGAAAGAGATGCTTTTGACAAGGCGTTCGGTCTCGCGGCTTGCCGTACCGTTGCCGATGGCAATGGCTTCAATGTTATATTGTTCTACCAGCTGAGCCAGTTTGCGCTGTGCCTGCGCGTATTCGTTGCGCGGCGGATGCGGAAAGATGGCTTCATTATGAAGCAGGGTTCCCTGATTGTCCAGACAAACCACCTTGCAGCCGGTGCGGAATCCAGGGTCGATACCCAGTACCCGTTTCTGACCGAGTGGGGGAGAGAGCAGCAGTTGTTTCAGATTGGCGGCAAACACACGGATGGCCTCTTCTTCGGCCTTGGCGCGACTTCCGGCCGCAAATTCCGTTTCGATGGACGGGCGCAGCAGGCGTTTGTAGGAATCGGCCACGGCTTCCGAAACCAGACGTCCGCACACATCGTTCGAACGTACGAACTGGCGGTTCAGCTGGTTCAGACAGTCTTCATCCTCGGCCGGTGCGATGCTGACACGCAGCACCCCTTCGGCCTCACCGCGGCGCAGTGCCAGCAGGCGGTGCGAAGAGCATTTGCGCAACGGCTCCTGAAAGTCAAAGTAATCCTTGAACTTGTCTCCCTCTTCTTCTTTGCCCTTGACCACCTTGGCGGTGATGAGAGCGGTGCGTTCAAACACGCGGCGCACCCGTTTGCGGGCCTCCTCGTTTTCGCTGACCTGCTCGGCAATGATGTCACGGGCACCGGCAAGAGCCTCTTCCTTGTCCTTCACCTCACCACGCACAAATTTCTGTGCTTCGGCGTCCAGATTGCAGCCACGCTGCATCATGATCTTGAGGGCTAGCGGTTCAAGTCCCTTCTGGCGGGCTATTTCGGCCTTGGTACGTTTCTTGGGTTTATAGGGCAGATACAGGTCCTCCAGCAGATTGGCATCCCAGCACTGCTCGATGCGTTCCTGCAGTTCCGGAGTGAGTTTCCCCTGTTCTTCGATGGTGGTCCGAATGGTTTCCTTGCGCTTGCTGATGGTTTTCAGCTTGTCGTATTGCTCCTGAATGGCAGCAATCTGCACTTCGTCCAGCGAGCCGGTGCGCTCCTTGCGGTAACGGCTGATGAAAGGAACCGTAGCGCCCGAGTCGAGCAGTTCCAGCGTGTTGCACACCTGACGGGCGGTAAGCGAAAGGTTTTCGGAAATCAGTTTTCCGAAAATGGGGAGATTATTCGTTGTTTCCATTGTCCTCGTTGGCAGCTCTCAGAATCAACGTCGTGGCACCGATGGTCACGATGGCTCCGTCTTCAAGACGGATGCGGTCGTTGTCCTTCAGAATTTCGTTCATATAAAAAGTTCCCGTATTACTCGGAGCATCGCGCAGGATATACATCAGTTTGCCCTGCTTGTTGCGCTTCACCTGAATAATGCAGTGGGTGGTGTCGATGCTCGGATCCACGGTCTCGATGGGAACATTGATCTTGGAGCCTTTCACATAGCGGCCGATGACATTGTCGCCCATGGTGAGCGGCAACACCTGCTTGTAGTGGAATACATTCTCCACCACGACAATACTACCGCATGCGTCGGCATTCTCCTGCTCGTCGATGACTTCTTCTTTTCTCACGGATTTGAGTTTGGACAGACCGATGCGAATGCCGAACTGCTTGTGACACATTTCGCATTCAAACACCAATGACTGTCCGTCCTCATACTGTGTCTCATCAAAAGTAATATAATGATCACACTTAGGACAGCGCACTCTTTTCATTGTTCTATTATAAAGATTAGGATGATTGATTTTATTTCATTTGCAAAATCCAGGTTCCCCGGAATTCCGGTACGCTCTGCAGGGCCTGCATCTTGTTTTTGGCTTCGGTTTCGGTGGCGAAACCGCGGAAAAGCACACGCACCATGGCGCCGTGCTGATGGATACAAGCGTCTGTGTAACCCTTTTTGTGAAGATGGGCTACATAATCGCGTGCATTGCTTTCGGGAACGGCACTGGCAATGACTACGGCAAATTCATGCGTCAGGTCGGTTGCCTGAACCTCCTGCTCCGGAGCCGGAGCAGCCTTCGGGGCGGCGTTTTTAGAAAGCGGGGTAATGGGGCGGGCACCGATACCAACCGTATCAGGCTGTGCCGTTTCCCGGGTTTCCATCCGCGGCATAAAATTCAAGGCCGATGTCAGGATGTCCTGAGCCAGCAGTGCCTGATTCTTATACCATATATTCGTATTTACCGGAGTAGATACCATGAAAAACAACAGAATGGCCGCTGCTACCGATATGGCGGTGTGGAGCATGCGGCGATTGATGTTCAGTGTGATGTGTTCCGGACGGGCGGTATGCTCGGAACCTGTAGCCGCATTGTTCTGCGGATATACTACTGTGGCGGTCTCATCCAGACGCTGGAAGTCCAGCGCCTCAAGTCCGAAAAATTCCGGAGCGGCCCAACCGTTGTTGGGCAGGAAATGAATACCTCCGTCTTCGTCCTGCTCTAAAACGCCCAGACGCCCCAGGTTGTAACTTCCCTGATGGAGCAGTTGCTCGCGCATATCCAGAATGTCCGACTGGAGCAGACGTTTGGCCTCCGCTTCCTGAAGTCCGTACGTTTCCATATAGGAATGCACCAGAATGCCGTCATTTCCAAACAGCTTGTCGTTGAAGCCCACAGTGCGGGCAGGCGGCATGAATGAGTCTCCCGAGTCCGTCGTATAAGCGCTTTGCACTTGAGTGACGAACCCGCCGAATTGAGGCACAATGACACATTCATGTTGCCATACTAATGTTTCAATATGTTTTGCCAAATGATTCACAATGCAAATTTATGGTATAATTTTTTTCTAAACTAATTTTTTGATAAAATTTATATTCATATAAAGCATAGTTCTTGCTTAATCGGCCGCTTTTACCTACCTTTGTCCAAAATAATAAGGACTTGGAAGCTGTCGGGCAGGGCTGAATCCTGAAACGGAACTTCCGGGTCGAAGGCTAAAAATTACGATTAACCATGAATATAGCGATTGTAGGAACCGGTTATGTCGGTTTGGTGACAGGTACTTGCTTTGCAGAAATCGGAGTGGATGTGACCTGTATTGATGTAGACCAGAACAAAATCCAGAAACTGGAAGAGGGTATCATTCCTATTTACGAACCCGGACTGAAGGAAATGGTCCTCAAGAACAAAGCGGCCGGACGACTGCGTTTCTCCACCTCTCTGGAAGAATGTCTGGATGATGTGGAGGTGATTTTCAGTGCTGTGGGAACCCCACCGGACGAGGATGGCAGTGCCGACTTGAGCTATGTGCTTCAGGTGGCGCACACCATTGGAGCAAATATGAAAGACTACAAGCTGATTGTGACAAAGAGTACCGTACCCGTTGGAACCGCACGCAAGGTGCGCCAGGCGGTGCAGGAGGAACTCGATAAACGCGGTGTGCAGATCCCGTTCGACATTGCGTCCAATCCTGAATTCCTGAAGGAAGGAAATGCCATCAACGACTTTATGAGTCCCGACCGTGTGGTGGTGGGTGTGGAGTCAGAAAAGGCTAAAGAACTGATGACTCGTCTTTACAAGCCGTTTGTGATGAATAATTTCCGCGTGATCTTTATGGATATCCCGTCGGCAGAGATGACCAAGTATGCGGCCAATTCCATGCTGGCTACCCGTATCAGTTTCATGAATGATATTGCCAACCTGTGTGAGTTGGTGGGAGCTGATGTCAATATGGTGCGCAACGGTATCGGTGCGGATACCCGTATCGGCCGTAAATTCCTGTATGCCGGTATCGGTTACGGTGGCTCCTGCTTCCCGAAAGATGTGAAGGCTCTGATCAAGACTGCCGACCAGAACGGATACGACATGAAGGTGCTCAAGGCCGTGGAAGAGGTGAACGAGAAGCAGAAGTCCGTTCTGTTCCGCAAGCTGAAAGAAACTTTCCAGGGCGATCTTGCCGGAAAGACCGTTGCTTTGTGGGGACTGGCCTTCAAGCCTGAGACGGATGACATGCGTGAGGCACCGGCTTTGGTGCTGATTGACTTGCTGCGTCAGGCCGGCTGTCAGATCCGTGCTTATGACCCACAGGCCATGAACGAATGCCGCCGCCGTATCGGAGATGCCATTTATTACGCCCAGGACTTGTATGACGCCGCTCTTGATGCCGATGCCATCCTGTTGGTAACCGAGTGGAAAGAGTTCCGTTTGCCTACCTGGCGTGTCATCAAGAAAACCATGAAGCAGTTGGTGGTGATTGACGGACGAAATATTTATGATAAAGACGATTTGGCTCAATTGGGCTTTGAATATCATTGTATAGGTCGATGAAAATACATAAGATAAAAGCTGTATGTCTTTGTCTGTGTATCTGTTTCTTGACCGCATGCGGCGGAAATGCTCGGCAGGAGAGCGGCAGCGCGAATCAGTCTGCTCCGGCAGATACGACCCTGCGTCTGTTGCAGGGTATCTGGATTGACGAGGAGACCAGTCTGGCTTTCTGTAAGATTGAAGGAGACAGCATCTTCTATCCGGATACCATGAATGTGCCTCTTCGGATAGAGGCCACGGCGGATACCTTGACATTGATTGGCAGCGAGACGGTGCATTATCCCATAGATCGGATCACGAAAAACAGTCTCTCTTTCCATGGAGCTACGGGAGACGTGGTGAGTCTGAGAAAATCTGAGGATTTGAACGACACCATTTATTTTACGCACAAAGTGTCCAAACCCATAACGTATAACGAAGTGGTGAAGAAAGACACGGTGGTGTATCGCGAAGGAGAACGCTATCGGTGCTACATCTATGTAAACCCGAGCAAGCATAAAGTTTACAAGCAAAGCTATACCAATGAAGGTGTGGCTGTGGAGAATGTCTATTATGACAATGTCATCCACATCTGTGTATATAAAGGTAAGGTTTGTCTGTATTCGAGAGATTATTCGCGAAAATCTTTTTCCAACATCATCCCGGAAGGTTTTCTGCAGCAGGCAATCCTGTCGGATATGAAATACGGATTTACGGATAAGGACGGATTTCACTTTAATGCCACTGTTTGCATCCCGGATGGAGCAAGTTGTTATGTAACAGATATTTGCGTGTCACCAGATGGTAATGTTCGCATGGAGCTGGTACAGTAGACAGAACAAAAATAAAGAAAAAGATAAAAAAAGTGCCCGAAAAATTTGGTGGTAAAGGAAAAAAGCTATACCTTTGCACACGAAAACAAAAGACAACGGTTCCCTAGCTCAACTGAATAGAGCATCTGACTACGGATCAGAAGGTTACAGGTTTGAATCCTGTGGGAATCACTTTTGTTCGGGGAA
>NZ_QUEM01000019.1:0-16753 GCF_003477995.1 Bacteroides sp. OF04-15BH | reverse complement strand
ACTTTTGTTCGGGGAATGGCTCCCTAGCTCAACTGAATAGAGCATCTGACTACGGATCAGAAGGTTACAGGTTTGAATCCTGTGGGAGTCACTTATTAAGGATGGTTCCGTAGCTCAGCTGGATTAGAGCAACGCCCTTCTAAGGCGTGGGTCTTGGGTTCGAGTCCCAACGGAATCACTCTTTTTTTGTTTATATAAGGATGGTTCCGTAGCTCAGCTGGATTAGAGCAACGCCCTTCTAAGGCGTGGGTCTTGGGTTCGAGTCCCAACGGAATCACGGTATCAGAAAAATCATTTTGATTTTTCTTTTTTTGTTTTTATACGGGTCTTGTTCATTGCGGACCTTCATATATCATTTCCTTTGACTTTATCGGTTCAAATAAAACATCCTGATGATTTTGGAAAACGATCACAATCAATGATGAAGATCATCCTGATGATTTTAAAGAATGTCTGTAGCGGATGATTTCGGAATAAAATATGGTTCTTATAAAAAGATATCGGGAGCGCAACCAGTTAAGGTGCGCTCCCGATGTCTTTTTATGGATTAATGTCTCTTCTCCAGAAGAACGACATTCTCTACATGCTGTGTGTGAGGGAACATATCTACCGGGCGGATGGCACAGACTTTGTATTTGCTGTCCAACAAGCCCAGGTCGCGTGCTTGAGTGGCCGGGTTGCAGCTTACGTAAACGATGCGCTCCGGTTCGGCAAACAGCAGTGTGTCGATCACGTCCTGATGCATACCGGCTCTTGGAGGGTCGGTGATGATCACATCTGGCTGTCCGTGAGTCTCGATGAATTCCTTGTTCAGAATATCCTTCATATCACCGGCATAGAACAGAGTGTTGTTGATGCCGTTGATTTCCGAATTGACTTTTGCGTCTTCAATCGCCTCGGGTACATATTCAATACCGATTACCTTGCGGGCACTTCGTGCCACAAAGTTAGCGATGGTTCCGGTACCGGTATACAGGTCGTAAACCAGTTCGTTTCCGGTGAGACCGGCAAATTCACGGGCCACCTTATATAATTCGTAGGCCTGCTCCGTGTTGGTCTGATAGAAACTCTTCGGGCCCACCTTGAATTTCAGGCCTTCCATCTCCAGGAAGATGTGGTCTTTGCCTTTGAAGGTCACGACATCCAGATCGCCAATCGTATCATTGTACTTCTGATTGTTTACGTAGAGCAGGGAAGTGACTTCCGGGAAGTTGTCGCCGATGAACTGCATGACCTGAAGAGCCTGTTCCTGCTCCTTGTCGTTGGTGATGCAGAATTGCATGAGCACCATCAGCTCTCCGGTGTTTGAGTTGCGGATCATCATGTTGCGCATCAGACCTTCGTGGTTGCGCTGGTCGTGGAAGGAGAAGCCCTGTTCGTTACAGTAGTCTCTCACCGCGTTGCGGATGCGGTTGTTGATGTCATCCATCAGCCAGCACTTGTTGATAGGCAGGATTTTGTCGAATGATCCCGAAGTGTGGAAGCCCACAGCGTTGTTGGTGTCGAAAGTGGTGTCCTGCTCGATTTCCTGCGCTGTGAACCAACGCTTGTTGGAAAAGCCGAACTCCAGTTTGTTGCGGTAGCAGGTGGTGTGGATAGAACCCAATATCGGAAGCATTTCCGGCAGTTCCACCTTGCCGATGCGGCTCAGGTTGTCCCACACTTGCTGCTGCTTGTATTTGATTTGCTCCTCATAAGGCAGGCATTGCCATTTGCATCCGCCGCAAACCCCATAGTGTTCGCAGAACGGAGTGGCACGTTTCTCGGAATACTGATGAAACTTGATTGCTTCTGCCTCGCAGTAGCGGTGTTTCTTCTTTTTGATTTTCAGATCTACCACATCTCCCGGAACTACGTAAGGAACGAAGATGACCATGTCGTTTACCTTGGCCAGTGCTTTTCCCTCTGCAGCCACATCGGTGATGGTGATATTCTCCAGAATAGGTAATTCTTTTCTCTTGCGAGCCATAATTTAAATTTTATTAGTTCACTCTCTTTTTGTCAAATGCCGACAAAAGTAATAAAAAAAACTGATAGTTCTCTGTATATCCGTCCAGGATATGCTGCCGGCCGTCGGTTTTTCTTTTTCTGTCCTCCCGTTCCGGCAATCTGCTCTTCAGTCCTGATACAGGTATCGCTTGATACTTTTCTTTGCCGTCTTTTCAAATTCCTCGTTGCGGAATACGATTTTCGTGATCTGGGAATATGCCGGCAATTCTTTGTTCAGTTCGATGCGGTTTTGCTCCAGCATGTTCATCAGCTGCTGTTCGTTGTAGCCGTTTTCCAGAGCCTCGTTCAGGTCCGGATAGATAAGGGCTACCAGTTTGCTTTGGCTCATGATGACCAGCGACTCATTGACGTATGGCATGTTGTTCAGCTTCGATTCAATCTCTTCCGGATAGATATTCTGTCCGTTGGTGCTCAGAAGCATGTTCTTGCAGCGGCCTTTGATGTAGACGTCCCCTTCAGGAGAGATTACGGCCGTGTCACCGGTGTGCAGCCATCCTTCAGCGTCGATAATCGCCTCGGTGGCTTCCGGATTCTTGTAATAGCCCAACATCAGGTTTTCGCCGCGGCAGACCAGTTCGCCCGGCACCTTGTCCGGTTCGGGACTCAGCACCTTGGCTTCCATGCGGTGAGCCACCTTGCCGCAAGACATGTAGGCCGTTTCCTTCCACGTGCTGTGGCAGATAATTGGTCCGCACTCCGTCATGCCGTATGCGATGGAATAAGGGAACTTGATGTTTCGTACGAAAGCTTCCACTTCGGCATTGAAGGGGGCGCCGCCGATGATGACTTCCAGAATGTTGTCGCCAAACAGACGCAGGCTCTCCTGGCGTGCTTTCTCTTTGAGATGTTCACTGATAATCGGCAGTTTGAGCAACAGCTTGCCCAGCTTGCTGTCTACCTGCGGCAGAATCTCCTGCTTGAAGAGTTTTTCGATGACCAGCGGCACGCATGAGATGATGCGCGGACGGATGGCGGCTACAGTCGTCTTGATGATTTTCGGAGACGGCATGCGGGTCAGGAAGTAGAGATGTGCTCCGGCGCTGATGCCGTACAGGAAGTCATACACCAGTCCGAAAACATGACCCATGGGCAGCATGGATACAATATTGTCGCCCGGCTTGAGACCGATGGTATCCTTGCAGAAGATGATGTTTGACAGGATGCTGCGGCAAGGGAGCATCACACCTTTGGAGAATCCGGTGGTTCCGGAAGTGTAGTTGATGATGACCAGCGATTCGGGAGAATCCTCTTCTTTATAGGAAATCATGTCCGGCGTGAAGCGGTTGGGGGATTTCTTTCCGAACAGTTCGTTCAGGTGCTCGCGTGCGAACGACAGCTTCTCCGAGCGCGATGTCAGCAGGCTGAAATCGTTCACGCAGATAACTCCTTCGAGATGCGGCATTTCCTCCTCGTTCAGGTTTTCCCATACATAATCGCCGGTAAAGAGCAGGCGTGCTTCCGAGTGGTTCACGATGTTGTGGATGTTGTCCGGCTTGAATTCGTGCAGAATGGGAACGATGACTGCTCCATAACTGATTGCTGCCAGAAAAGTGACGCACCAGTTGCCGCAGTTGCGTCCGCAGAGCGCCACTTTGTCACCCGGTACGATGCCGGCGTTCTCCATCAGAATGTGCAGCTTCTCTATTTTTCGCGCCACATCCTTATATTGCAACGTCTCTCCGTTGAAGTCGGTCAGCGCTTTCAGATTCCAATTGTTTTTTATGCTGTTCTCAAAAAGTTTTATCAATCCTTTTTCCATGTTGTATTGCAGCTATGTTTTGGTTATCAGGGGCAAAAATACGAAATAAAACTTACAATCCGATGCTTTTTTGTATTGAAAACACACAAAACGTAATGAAAATAGCGGCGCTCTGCAGTGTCGGCGGAGTTGCCGGCTGGCAAAATCACACAAAAAAATGGGTCGGGCGCCTCGGATAAAAGAAAAAATGAGTACTTTTGCAGCGAAATTTAAAAACTTAAACTTAAAAAAGAAATGGCTGGGTATTTAGTAGAAGATGTCCGTAAAGTGACAACACACAGATTAATCGAAATGAAGGGCCAGGGTAAAAAGATTGCCATGCTTACTGCTTATGACTATACAATGGCTCAGATTGTAGACGGTGCCGGAGTAGACGTCATCCTTGTAGGCGACTCGGCTTCGAATGTTATGGCCGGAAATACCACAACACTTCCTATCACACTCGATCAGATGATCTATCATGCCACCTCCGTGATGCGTGGTGCCAAAAGAGCGCTGGTGGTTTGTGATATGCCTTTCGGTACTTATCAGGTGAACCCGACAGAGGGTGTTACCAATGCCGTGCGCATCATGAAGGAAAGCGGATGCGACGCGCTGAAGCTGGAAGGTGGAGCAGAAATCATTGACACCGTGAAGGCTATTCTGGCTGCCGGTATTCCTATTATGGGCCATCTGGGTCTGACTCCGCAGAGCATCAACAAGTTCGGAACTTATGCCGTGCGTGCCAAGGAAGAGGCCGAAGCACAGAAACTGATTGAAGATGCTCATCTGCTGGAAGAAGCAGGCTGCTTTGCTTTGGTATTGGAGAAGATTCCTGCTGTGCTGGCTGCCCGTGTGGCTTCTGAATTGACTATTCCGGTGATTGGTATCGGTGCCGGTGGTGAAGTGGACGGTCAGGTGCTGGTCGTTAACGACATGCTGGGAATGAATAAAGGTTTCTCGCCGAAATTCCTGCGTCGCTATGCCGATCTGCATACAGTCATGACTGATGCTATCGGTCAGTACGTCACGGATGTAAAAGACCGTGATTTCCCGAGTATTAACGAACAATATTAATTGTGGCAGACATACAGAATAATCCTTCTTTGTGGAAATCCTCCTTTGTAACCATCCTGGTGGTCAATCTGTTGACCGGTATCGCCATGTATGGACTGTTGCTTACAGAACCCTGGGTTCTGGGGCGCTATTTTCAGGAGAATCTTTCTGTTGCCGGAGCTGTCGTTTCGGTCTTTGGCGCCGGAATTTTCCTGTTCGGTCCGTTTGCGAATTACTGGCTCGACCGTTACAAACGTAAATCAGTGGTGCTGTGGGCGCAGTTCTTCATGCTGCTCTTTACGGTGGCTACGCTTTACCGTTTGCCGGAATGGATGTATATCGCGGCCCGCTTTATGCAAGGTGCGGCCTACGGTCTGTTTCAGATAGCTCTGGGAGCTACTCTTCTGATCGACCTGACGCACACCAAGAAACGGACCAAGGCGGCTTATTGGTATTATTGGGTGACCCGCTTTGCGCTGGCGTTGGGACCATTGGCGGCATTGGTGCTGAATCTGTATTTTGATTGGGAGAATGTAATCTGGCTTCCGGCTTCCATGCTGTTGCTGTCCTGGTTGCTCATCCTGCAGCTTCATGTGCCGTTCCGCACTCCGCTGGAGCCCAAATGCTTTTCGCTCGACCGATTCTGGCTGCCCCGTGCCAAGATTCTGTTTTTTACGCTGGTTCCGATCAGTTTCCTGTTGGGACTGCTCCTGCCGCGTAATTACACGGTCTATTTTTATGGTTGGCTGTTCGGAGGCTTCATCCTGTCGCAGGCCATTCATTACTTCTTTTTCCGGACAAGAGACAGCCGCTTGCTGATGCTGTTGGGCTTTGTGGCCCTGATTCTTGTCTATGTCATCAATCTGCTTGTGCCGGAACCGGATGTTGTGCCCTTTACCGGGCTTTTGGCCGGTGCGGGTGGCGGTCTGCTGACAAGCCGCTATCTGATCTACTTTATGCGGGTAGCGGAGCATTGCGAACGGGGTACAGCCCAAAGTTCCTATATGTTGGGCTGGGAGAGCGGTCTGTGTCTGGGTATGTTAGGAAGCTCGCTTCTATTGCCCCGGAACGCACAGATTGTATATTGGATAGGCCTGGCGGTGGTTCTGCTGTTGGCGGTGTTTTATTTTGCAAAAGTGCACCGTTGGTTCTTGACACACAGTCGCAAGGGTATGTAATACATAAAAACAGAGAAATCGGATCTTGCCGGAGATTATGTAGTCCGGCAGGTCCGATTTTTTTCGTTTTGCATCGGGATTCATGAAATCCCTATGATTTTGTTTTCAGATTCTCAATAAAATTACTATTTTTGCGGCAATTTGAGAAAATCGATTCAGAAAGTTTAAAAAAATCAGATATATGGCAAAGAAATTCACAGAACGCACAAATTTGAACCTCTCTGAGGTGAACAAAGAAGTGCTTCGTCAGTGGGATGTAGATGATGTGTTTCATAAAAGTATGACAGAGCGCGAGGGCTGTCCTTCTTTCATTTTCTTTGAGGGACCTCCTTCTGCCAACGGTCATCCGGGAATCCATCACGTACTGGCCCGTTCCATAAAGGACACTTTCTGCCGCTTCAAGACCATGAAGGGTTTTCAGGTGAAGCGTAAGGCAGGATGGGATACACACGGACTGCCGGTAGAGTTGGGCGTGGAGAAAGAATTGGGTATTACCAAGGAAGATATCGGTAAGACCATCTCTATCGAGGATTACAACCGCAAGTGCCGTACCAATGTGATGATGTTTACTCAGGAGTGGACTGATCTGAGTCACAAGATGGGTTACTGGGTTGATATGGAGCATCCATACATCACATACGACAATAAATATATCGAAACTCTGTGGTGGTTGCTGAAGCAGCTGTATGGCAAGAACCTGCTTTACAAAGGTTATACCATCCAGCCGTATTCACCGGCAGCAGGTACCGGATTGAGCTCTCACGAGTTGAACCAGCCGGGTTGTTACCGCGATGTGAAGGATACCACCGTTACCGCACAGTTCAAGATGCTGGATCCGAAACCGGAAATGGCCGAGTGGGGAACTCCTTATTTCCTGGCATGGACAACAACTCCTTGGACTCTGTCTTCAAACACAGCTCTGTGTGTGGGTCCTAAGATTGATTACGTATGTATCCGTACTTATAATATGTACACCGCCCAGCCTATCACGGTGATTATGGCTAAGGCTCGTGTATCCGCTTACTTCAATCCGCAGGGTGAGGGTGCCGATCTGTCTGCTTACAAGGCAGGTGACAAGGTAATCCCTTATCAGATTGTTGCTGAATACACCGGAGCTGATCTGGTAGGTATGCGCTATGAGCAGCTGTTGCCTTGGGTAACTCCGGAGGGAGATGCCTTCCGCGTGATTCCGGGTGACTATGTAACTACTGAGGACGGTACCGGTATCGTACATATCGCTCCGACCTTCGGTGCTGATGATGCCCAGGTTGCCAAGGCTGCCGGAATTGCTCCGATGCAGCTGATCAACAAGAAGGGTGAAGCCCGTCCGATGGTAGACCTCACCGGTAAGTTCTATCTGATTGACGAGTTGGATGAGGAATTTGTCAAGAACCACGTGAACGTGGAAGCCTACAAACCTTGGGAAGGATGCTTCGTAAAGAACGCTTACGACGATAAGAAGACCGAGAAGGATGAGACTCTCGACGTGACCATCTGCATGGATCTGAAGCAGAACAACAAGGCCTTCAAGATCGAAAAGCACGTGCACAATTATCCGCACTGCTGGCGTACCGACAAGCCGATCCTGTACTATCCGCTCGACAGCTGGTTCATCAAGAGTACAGCCGTTAAGGAGCGTATGATCGAACTCAACAAGACTATTCTGTGGAAACCGGAATCAACCGGTACCGGACGTTTCGGCAAATGGTTGGAGAATCTGAATGACTGGAACCTGAGTCGTAGCCGTTACTGGGGTACTCCGCTGCCAATCTGGCGCTCGGAAGACGGTGAGGAAATCTGTATCGGCTCTGTAGAAGAACTTTATCAGGAGATCGACAAGGCTGTTGCAGCCGGTGTGATGACCTCAAACCCATTGAAGGAAAAAGGATTTGTTCCGGGAGACTACTCTCAGGAAAATTATGATAAGATCGATCTGCACCGTCCGTTTGTGGATGATGTGGTGCTGGTTAGCCCGAGCGGAAAGCCGATGAAGCGTGAGCTCGACCTGATTGACGTTTGGTTTGATTCAGGTGCCATGCCATACGCACAGATTCACTATCCGTTCGAGAATAAGGAACAGTTCGACGCCCGCGAGGTATTCCCGGCAGATTTCATCGCCGAGGGTGTGGACCAGACCCGTGGTTGGTTCTTTACGCTCCATGCCATTGCTACCATGGTATTCGATACAGTAGCCTTCAAGGCCGTTATCTCTAACGGACTGGTATTGGATAAGAACGGAAACAAGATGTCCAAGCGTTTGGGCAACGCTGTTGATCCGTTTGAGTCTATCGAGAAATACGGTTCTGATGCCGTGCGCTGGTATATGATTACCAACTCATCACCTTGGGACAACCTGAAGTTCGATGAGGCTGGTGTTCAGGAAGTGAGCCGTACTTTCTTCGGCAAACTGTTCCAGACCTATTCGTTCCTGACTATGTATGCCAACGTAGACGGATGGTGCTACGAAGAGGCAGATGTGCCGATGAACGAGCGTCCGGAAATCGACCGTTGGATTCTGTCTGAGTTGAACTCTTTGATCAAGAATGTGGATGCCTGCTACAACGACTATGAGCCGACCAAGGCCGGTCGTCTGATTCAGGACTTCATGATCGATAACGTAAGTAACTGGTTCGTTCGCTTGAGCCGTAAACGTTTCTGGGGTAGCGCGATGAGTACCGACAAGCTTTCTGCTTATCAGACTCTGTATACCTGCCTGGAGACTGTTGCCAAGCTGATGGCTCCGATTGCTCCATACTATGCAGACCGTCTTTACACCGACCTGACTGCAGCAACCGGACGCAACGAAGGTGGAAAGAGCATCCATCTGACCACTTTCCCGCAGTGCGACGAAAGCAAGATCGACCGTGTGCTGGAGAATCGTATGGAACTGGCGCAGAAGATTACCTCTATGGTGCTGTCTCTGCGTAAGAAGGAAAAGATCATCGTACGTCAGCCGTTGCAGTGCATTGCCATTCCGGCTACCGATGCCCAGCAGAAGGAGAATATCGAAGCCGTTAAGCAGCTCATTCTGGATGAGATCAATGTGAAGGAACTCCAGTTTGTAGACGGTAGCGGCATGCTGGTTAAGAAAGTGAAGTGTAACTTCCGTACCATGGGTAAGAAATACGGCAAGCTGATGAAATCAGTAGCCGCATTGGTTGATGCCATGACTCAGGAGCAGATTGCCGCTCTCGAGAGCAACGGAAATATCAGTCTGACCTTGCCGGAAGGCGAGCCTGTAGAGGTTTGTCTGGAGGATGTGGAAATCTTCAGCGAGGATATTCCGGGATGGACTGTAGCCAACGAAGGCAGTGTAACTGTCGCTTTGGATATCACCATCACCGAAGAACTGAAGAACGAAGGTGTGGCCCGTGAGATTATCAAGGCCATCCAGACACAAAGAAAGGAAAGCGGTCTGGAGATTACCGACCGCATTCAGGTTCAGATTGTGAACAGCCCGCTGGTGAGCAGCGTTGTCGAGAAGTTCGGCGACTATATCAGTGCACAGGTGTTGGCAAACTCTATTGAGCTTGTTGACAGCCTGGAGGGTGCGCTCGAAGTAAGTCTGGACGGTGAGACTGTCCTGCTGTCTCTTTCAAAAGCATAATAATCCGGAGTGCCTGGACTGCAAAGCCCAGGCACTTTGTTCCATAAATAATCTACTATTAACTTAAAAAGAAGTAAACCATGAGTGAAAAGACACGTTACAGTGATGAAGAGTTGGAAGAGTTCAGAACACTGATTTTAGAGAAACTGGAATTGGCCAAACGTGACTATGAGGATATGATGGCTTCTCTGATGAACCGGGACAACAATGGCGTGGATGATACATCGCCTACCTACAAGGCGATGGAAGAGGGTGCCTTGACTCAGTCAAAAGAAGAACTGACTACCTTGGCTGCCCGTCAGCAGAAATTCATACAGGGCCTTCAGGCTGCGCTGGTTCGTATTGAGAACAAGACCTACGGTATCTGCCGTGAAACCGGTCGCCTGATTCCCAAGGAGCGTCTGCGCGCCGTACCTCATGCCACACTGAGCATCGAGGCCAAGAATATGAAAAATAGAAAAGATTAATGACAAGAAAAATTAAAAAGACTTCATACGGCCGTTATGCTCTTCTGATCATAACGGCGGTATTGGTGATAGACCAGTGGATAAAGATTTGGGTCAAGACCAATATGTATATGTATGAGCGCATCCACATAGCCGACTGGTTTTACATTCTTTTCACCGAGAATCCCGGTATGGCTTTCGGATGGGAGTTTATGGACAAGATATTCCTGACTCTGTTCCGCATTGTGGCGGTGGCGCTGATTTCCGTATACATGTATCGGGTTATCCGCAAGCGTCAGGCCCCTTTCGGCTATATCGCGTGTCTGTCGCTGATATTGGCCGGAGCTGCGGGCAACATCATTGACTGTGTGTTCTACGGACAGATTTTCAATAATCCGCCAGCCCCTCTGGTGGCCGAGATGGTTCCTTACGGAAGCGGTTATGCTCCCTTGTTCTACGGAAAGGTGGTGGACATGTTCTACTTCCCGATCATCCGCACCACCTGGCCCGACTGGATGCCGGTTTGCGGCGGCGAGTCCTTTGTGTTTTTCAGTCCCATCTTCAATTTTGCCGATGCGGCAATCAGTTGTGGCATCATAGCCCTGTTGTTGTTTTACCATAAGCGAATCAATCTGTGATGAATCATTCTTTCAGAAATAAAGAAACGTTTCGCAGATCCGTGGGGCATAGACTTTTGCCGCTCGGTCTGGTCAGTCTGACCGTTGGCTCTGTGCTGATGTCCTGTAAGTCCGACCGGTCCGACGGGGTGATTCCCGAGTCCACGATGGAGGATCTCCTCTACGACTATCATGTGGCGCAGGCTATGGCCGAATCCCGTCCGGACAGCGTGGACTACTACCGCTATCTGTATGTGCGGAGTGTGTTTGAGAAGTATGGAGTGACCGAGGCGGTATTCGATTCCTCTATGGTGTGGTATTCAGCCAACGCCTCTTATCTGGCCGAGATGTATACCCGTATCAACGAGCGCTATGCCGCCGAGCTGGAAGCTTTGGGCAGTAGCGTGAACAAGAGCGACCTGTATAATTCGCTGACAGCCAACGGAGATACGGCCAATATCTGGCACGACACCAATTTCTGTCTTCTGCGCCCCGGAACGTCGGACAGCCATTATTCCTTTACGATAGAGGCCGATACCAGTTTCTATCCGGGTGATGATGTGCTGTGGCAGTTCAACAACTTCTATGTGTATCAGGAAGGAGCGCGTGAGGCATACGCGGCTTTGATTGTGCGCTATGACAATGATTCGGTGGCTTCGGTATATCAGTATCTGAGCAACAGCACGACGACCGATCTGACCATCAAGGCACCCGGTCAGGAGCGCATCCGTTCGCTTACCGGATTTGTGTATCTCACCAGTTCGGACACCGAGCAGAAGAATGTGTTCCGCATGATGATGCTCAACAACTTCAAGCTGATCCGTTTCCACAAGAAGCCTGAAGAGCTTAAGGCCGACACGACGGCTACTGTTGCCGACAGCCTGAAGCAGGACAGCGATTCTCTGGCACAGGATTCTCTGAAGATGCGTCAGATTCCGGCACGCGGTGCTCAGGAACGTATTTCTCCGAAAGAGTTGCGCGACAACCAGACCGTGGAGCGCAAGATCCGTGTTGTTAAGGAGAAACCTTACTCCGTGCGTCGGCGCCGATAAGTGATTAAAGAAAGAAAAACGAAAAATGAGAAAATTTGCAGCACACCGGTTATATCTTTCCGCCACGGAAATGGTGCCGGGACCGGTAGTCGTGCAGCTCACTTCCGAGGGGCTGGTGGCCGGATATGAAATCCTTTCGGCCGAGCAGCCTGCTGTGGAATGGCTGGGTGGTGTTTTTCTGCTTCTGCCCGTATCGGAGACTCCGGCATCCGGTGCAGAAGATTTTAAGTCCTGGTATGGCTCGGTGTGCCCGGCCTATCATCCGGAATGCGGTTCCTATGCCCTGTGGCATGTGAGCGGCATTCCGGTAGATGCCGGTCTGGCAGCAATACCTTCTACGGCTCCCCATCGTTTGGGGTAGCCGTTTTTTTATGCCCTGCGGCGAAATTCCGCACACACGATGGCTGTTGCGATGGCCACATTCAGGCTTTCGCTGGTGGGTCGGTCCTGCGGGAAGCTGGGAATATACAGGCTGTCTGTGATCAGAGCACGCATTTCCGGGCTCAACCCCTTTCCTTCGTTGCCCATCACAATCAGACCCTTGTTTTTCAGGTCCCGTTCATACATGTTTTTTCCTTCGAGCAATGTTCCGTAGATCGGATAGTCGAGTTCTCCCTGCTTCAGGGTTTCCACCAGTGGCAGATAATGGATGCGCACCCGGGCAATGGCGCCCATTGTGGCCTGCACGGTCTTGGGATTATACACGTCGGCAGTGCCCGGCGAGCAGAAGATGTCTTCGATGCCAAACCAGTCGGCCACCCGGATGATGGTGCCCAGGTTACCCGGGTCCTGCACATCGTCGAGCGCCAGACACAGACGTTGCCGGGCGCAGGTATGCAGGTCGGTGTCGTGATGCGGGATGGCGAAAACTCCCAGTACCTCCTGTGGTGATTTCAGGAAGCTGACGCGCCGCAGCTCCTCTTCATTGACCTCCACGAGTTCCGTGTCCGGGTTGTGGCGCACCACCTCCTGACGGTGTGCGTGCAACCATTCTCCCGTAGCCACCAGCATGCGGCATTGGAAGTACGGCATGATATCCTGCACCAGTTTCGGTCCTTCGGCCACGAAAGCCTCGCTGGCCTTTCTGAACTTTTTCAGTTCCAGTCCTTTTATGAATTTAATCTGATTTTTGCTGATCATGAGTTATTCTTGCGTGTTATGATTTGCAAAGGTAGGAAAAAATAAAAAATCATCCCAAAGACTTTTTAAATTCATCTCAATGATTTTGGAGAAACATTGAGATGAATTTTTTCGGGCGTCAGGCCCGAATATTTTACAGAATGCCGTTTGTGGTTTACTTCAAATCTTATACCTTTGCAAGACACACAAGCAAATCTATGAAATATTCCGTCAAGATTATATTCAGCCTGACGCTGATGCTTCTTCTGTATGGCTGTTCGGCTACCAAGTTCATCCCCGAGGGCTCTTACATGCTCGACAAGGTGAATGTGCAGTCGGAAGACAAGAGAGTGAAGCCCAATGCGCTGAAAGGCTATATCCGTCAGCACCCCAATTCCCGCTGGTTCAGTCTGGTCAAGGTGCCAATGGGACCTTATGCCCTTTCGGGCAAGGATTCCACCAAGGCCATCAACCGTTTTTTGCAGCGTATCGGTGAGATGCCGGTGGTCTACGATTCACTCGAAGCCGAGCGTACGCGGGTCAGCATTGAAGCAGCCGTGCGCAATATGGGCTATCTCCGTGCGCGCACGGAAACCGAAACGCAGATCAAGGGCAAGAAACTGAAGCTGAATTTCCGGGTCATGCCAGGCGAACTTTATGAAATCCGTAACTTTACGTATGAGATAGCCGACAGTGTACAGCAGGGACTCTATGAGCGCGATTCGCTGAACCGCCTGCTGCATGCCCAGATGCCGTTCGACATGAACCGTCTGGAAGAGGAGCGTGTGCGCATCACCTCGCTGTTTCAGAACAACGGCTATTATCTGTTCAACAAGGATTATATCCGGTATGAAGCCGACAGTACGGTGCAGCCTCGTCGGGTGGATGTGAAAATGATCATCGCCCCGCCGGCCGAGGCCGATTCTGCCTCCTCGCTGCACCGCCGTTTCCATATCGGAAGGGTAGGGGTGTTCTGCGATGTGGAGTCGGGCGACACACTTCCTTTGCGGCACACCGAGAAGAACGGATACAATATTTATTTCCGCAATCACCTTAAAGTGCGTCCTTCGGTGCTGGCCGACCGTATCGCTTTGGAGCAGGGACAACTGTATCGGGAAGCAGATGTGCAGGCCACCTACAATAATCTGGGACGCCTTTATTCCGTGCTGTCCACCAATGTGCATCTCACTCCGCGCGACAGCAATGTGCTCGACTGCCGTGTGGCCGTTACGACCAACCGTCCGCACTCGTTTGGAGTGGAGCTCGAAGGTACCAACTCGGCCGGAGACTTGGGTGCTGCTCTGGCATTGTCCTATCAGAACCGAAATCTGTTTCACGGTTCCGAACTGCTCACCTTGAAAGTGCGTGGTGCCTTTGAGGCGATTACCGGACTGGAAGGATATGCCGATCAGAACTATATGGAAATCAGTGCCGAAGCCGGACTGACACTCCCGAATCTGAAGCTGCCATTGTGGAAACGCCATCCGGCCGCTGTGGAGTCCAGCTCCGAAGTGTCGGTGATGTATGACTCGCAGAACCGTCCGGAGTTTCATCGGCGTGTGCTCACCGGAGCCCTGCGCTATCGCTGGACCAACAAGAAAACCCGTATGCAGCACCGTCTGGACCTGGTGGATCTGAACTATATCTTCATGCCCTGGATTTCGGAAACCTTCAAGAATGATTATCTGGATGATGAAGAAAACCGTAACGCCATCCTGCGTTACAATTACGAAAACCTGTTCATTGTGAAACAAGGTTACAGTCTGGTCTACAACTCACGGGGAGATGCCGGTCCGAACGCCAGTTACGGAAAGAATGCCACGGCCATACGTTTCAACCTCGAAACGGCGGGCAACCTGTTTTATGGATTGAGCAATCTGTTCCGTGCTTCGAGAGACAACAGCGGCCAGTTTACGCTCTTTAATATCGCTTACGCACAATATGTGAAGGGCGATTTGGACTTCAGTCGCAGTTTCAAGTTTGACGAGCGCAACTCGCTGGCCATTCATGCCGCCTTGGGAATTTCCTATCCGTATGGAAATTCCACGATTCTGCCTTACGAAAAACGCTATTTCAGCGGAGGTGCCAACAGTGTGCGCGGCTGGAATGTGCGTGGATTGGGTCCCGGAACCTATACCGGAACCGACGGCCGTATTGACTTTATCAATCAGACGGGTGACATCAAACTGGATCTGAGTATGGAATACCGTACCTTCCTGTTCTGGAAACTTCACGGAGCCGTGTTCCTCGATGCCGGAAACATCTGGACGATAAGAGCCTACGAAGACCAGCCCGGAGGCCAGTTCCGCATCAACAGTTTCTACAAGCAAATCGCTTTGGCCTACGGACTGGGTCTGCGACTGAATTTCGACTTCTTCATTCTCCGTCTGGACGGAGGTATGAAAGCCGTGAATCCGGCCGGGAAAGTGCATGCAGACCGCTATCCGCTGATACACCCCAATTTCAAGCGGGACTTCACTTTACACTTTGCAGTGGGCCTTCCATTTTAACCAGCCATTTCCCGTCCCTCTTGATGAGCGGAATCCTAAATGTCATTTCCTGAGCCATGGTTGCCTGCCGTTCCAGCGAATCGGTGAGCAGCACATGGCTCAGATTGCATACGGCCACAGCCGTGCTGTCGTTTCTGAAAGTCAGGTCGTCCAGTTCGCTTTCAGCCAGTCGCTGTTCCCGGTTGTAGACTTCCAGGTCCTTTTCGGTGATGTTCGAAGCCTTGAAGCGTATCCAGGGATAAGATTCCGGCGCGCAGAAAGAGGCAGCCCGGTCAAAGTCCATATTGAAAAAAGCCGCAGAGAATCCTTCGGCAGTCAGTTTGGCCTGTTCGTATTCCTTTTCCATGTTTCCGCCACATGCAGAGGCCATGACACCCAGCAGAATAAGTTTCCAGGAGGCAATGTTCTTCATTGTTATTAAGTTTTGAATGTCCGACAAAGATACAAAAAGATTTGTCTGTTCCTCGTCTTATTCGTATATTTGCATTAAATATAAACATTATGTTCAAATTTATTTGCTTGGGAAGCGGCAGCAGCGGCAACTGCTACCTGCTCTTCTCAGAAAACTATGGTATATTAATAGATGCAGGAATAGGAATCAGAATATTGAAAAAGCACTTGCGAACCTTTGGTATGGGGCTGGACCGCATCAAGGCTGTGCTGATTACGCACGATCACGCCGACCATATCAAGGCGGCAGGCTATCTGTCGAAGGACTACAATGTGCCGATCTATGCCACGCACGAAGTGCATCAGGGCATTGACCGCAACTATTGTGTGACGACCAAGATACAGGGGCCCAACCGGGTGGAAATCCAGAAGAATGTGCCCTTTCAGATTGAAGACCTGGAGATCATGGCCTTTGATGTGCCGCACGACAGTTCGGACAATGTGGGCTACAGCGTGTCTTTTGAGGGCAAGACGTTTTGCCTGATTACGGATGCCGGCGCTCCGACTCTGGAAATGGAAGAACAGATCAAGAATGCCGACTATCTGGTGCTGGAGTCGAACCACGACACGGATATGCTGATGATGGGTCCTTATCCGGCACATCTGAAAGGAAGAATCTCCGGAGGACGGGGACATTTGTCCAACCGTCAGGCTGCCGAACTGCTGGCCCGTTCTGTATCGGAAAAGATGAAGCAAGTGTGGCTTTGCCATCTGAGCGAAGAGAACAATCATCCGGAGCTGGCCAAGAAGACAATGGACAGCGTGCTCCGCTCGTATGGCATGATTATGAATAAGGATTTCCGTGTAGATGTTTTGAGACGAAAAATCCCTTCAGAGATACATGATTTATAATTTCTGAAAAAAAAACTGCCGAGAAATTTGGAGGTCTCAAAAAAACTTCCTACCTTTGCACTCGCAAACGAAAAAGAATGCGTCCTTAGCTCAGTTGGTAGAGCAATTGACTCTTAAT
>NZ_QUEM01000018.1 GCF_003477995.1 Bacteroides sp. OF04-15BH | reverse complement strand
AATTTTCAGGCGGTTTTTTAATTCCGCCAACAGGTTTTTTTTATATTATGCCTATTGGCATATCTGATAATTTCTTGCAATAACAATTTAGCCAGCCCTTTTTTTCTAAATTCAGGGCTGGTAAACACATTCAAGATATATCCCTCTTTCCCATTTAAATTTTCCTGGTATGGAATGCGGCTAAACAAACATAAGGATGCAATGGATATTATATCGTTATTGTTGATTACTCCGTAGCATATAAGGCTTTTATTTATATTGGAAAGGAAATATTCTTTTGTCGATTTCTCTAAATTTGACAGATTTGTTTTAGTAGAAATTTCTCCTAATTCCCGCAATAAGCAGATTCTCAAATTCCAAAATTGATTTACATCTTTTTGATCCAAAGTTATGATATTCATAAATCTGTATTTACTTTTATTTTCTCTATCTTTTATTCGTCACGTAATCGGCAAAGTTACAGATTACTCGAATGATATCATCACCCGGCAGTTTATATTATTCACGAATCAATAAAGAGGTGTATCCATTTCGATGCTCATTGCTTTGACTTCCTATTCTATCTTATCACTGCAAACTATTCACCGGATTCTTTGACTGGTGTATAATCCAAGGAGGATTCTTCATCTGTAGCTTCCAATTTAAAGATTACAGGTCGCAAACCATCATTACAACTGCATATAGCTACACCTGGTTTCTTTATCCAGTCTCCGAAATAGAAAGTTTCCTTTGAAGCACCATGCGCCAAAGCAAATACATACTGATAAATTGCTTTCCATGCTTCATCGCAAAAACCATCAGGCTTTGCATAATCAGCGTAAAATACCTGTCCTTCTTTCAACATCGGACATTTGGTCAATCCCTCTACTCCGTATTCTTTGGCCAGATCCTCTATTATAGTTTTCCTTAATACAGTTATTTTTACTTTTCTCATACTGATATTATTTTAGTTTGTACGTACTATGTAAGTCTGTATTCGATAGTGTTTCACTAAGTGTGTCTGAGGCAAAGTTACCTTAGAAGTGATGATGCAAAGTTAATAGACAATTTTATATTTTATATCAGAAAAGCTAATTTTGTGTTATAGGTGGACGAGAAAACTGGCTCTGCAGAGGAGCACCCCGTCAGCAACATGGCTATGCGTTCTGCTACCATCATGCTTTCAAGCATGAGTTCCATTAGGTCGTATAAACCATTTTCTTCCTCTGCATGCTTGCGCGTAACAAACCTGTTCCCAGCATATCATTTCCACAAAATCAAGGAAACCCGAAATCCTTTTAAAAATCGATTCTCATATACCCTCAGTTTCACATCATCAATAAAACCCACAAAATCTGAGAGTCGGTTCAGTTCCTCCATGTTCGGAGAATTATCGGCATGAAATTCCAACAAGAGCAAGGCACTTCTATAAGAACTTATTTTTTCGTACTGCGTCTGCAATTCGCGGATAATTTCATCCATACGATTGTCTGTTCCTTTAGTTGAGTATGAAGATACCATATCTGCCTCTGTTTTTTCATCCTCCAGAACATGAATGTTCGATTCACTGAAACCGATAATTTCTTTGGACATCATTCTTGTCATTGCCATCAATACATCTTCCTTTTTCATAATAAAAAATACCGTTTACTATTTATTCAACAAAAAATCATGATCACGATGCAAAGATAGATTGTGTATGCACAATATTCTTGTGCACCTCCCTATCTTTTTTGAGCCACTTTGACATTCTGACACTTTGATTTCAAAGGCTGTTGAGCCTTCCATTTTTGCAATCAGATACTGACGCATTCTAAAAAAATCAAATCTCAGAGCCTCCTAAAAACCTTATTATCCTGACAATAAAGTTCATAACACAGAAAAACAGAAGAATCCGGGCAATTGAAACAGAAGAAAACAAAAACAGAAAAACTGATTTTTGGCAGTTTTCAAAGCTCATACGGATGATTTTTTACAGTCGTCCTCACAAAGTGCGACTTCCATCACAATAATTTCAGGCAGATGCCGTGGCTATCAACACAACATAGCAAAGCAATTTTCTGTATAAATCCCGCATATATGCAAGTTTTATGCAGCATCAAAGAGAATATTTATTCGTTTATAACTCCAGACTATGCGAAACGAAAATCTGTCCCGTCAACAAGAATCATGATTTTACTTACAAAACAGATAAATGAGCAAGAAACCACTTACAGAATGACACCGGAACTTCTGCGGAACATACCCGCCAAATATATGGAAAAGTCCAGGAAAAATACAGCCAGAAAAATCAAGATTCAGACCATGATTTTCTTTTTCTTTGCGACATTCTGTCCTGCGCAAGAAACCCTGACAGCCTCTACATTTATATTGATTTAGACTTTCCGCATCGGAAAATGTAATGCAGGTTAAAGATGTTTCCATATTCTATAAACAGATCAGAAAAGGCACGGTGTTTGTTTTCATCTTGATACAATGAAGGAACAGGTATGAAGACAAAAGAAGATAAAAAGAACGGACTACAGTCCCATGACGTGATTGTCATGAACTTTTCAGGAGTATATGAACTGGAGAAAATTCCCCATAACAATAATTACAAATGGTTGGACTGTCGGCATCTTTCAGGAACAGACAGTTATTGCGATGAGGAAGGAAAAGATGCGCTGAAAAGAATCATCAGCCCCTACCCTGTTCAGGGCATTCATTTTATTGATTCCGGAAATTATCATTACATAACCAAATTCTGGACGGACAAAATCAATGAGCCTTTTGTATTGGTGGTGTTCGACCATCATCCGGATATGCAACCGTCACTTTTTGAAGATATCCTTTCCTGCGGCAGTTGGGTAAAAGATGTTTTGGACAGCAATGCGAACTGCCGAAAAGTAATTATCGTCGGAGCTTCTGAAAAACTGATCCATGCCGTACCACACGGCTACGAAGGAAAAGTGCATTTTTATAGTGATCATGACCTTAACCGTGAGGAAAGCTGGAAAAGATTCTCTCACGAACTGATTTCCAACCCGGTCTATATTTCAATCGACAAGGATGTACTTTCTCCTGAATACGCAATCACCAACTGGGATCAGGGTTCGATGAATCTGAAGGAACTGGAAGAATTGCTTCACATCATCATCCGACAGCATCCGGTTCTGGGAATAGATGTCTGCGGTGAATTCAAGCCCAACGCCAACTTGACGGAAAATTTAAAGGACGCCACTATTGACGGACATATCAATCGGGCCCTGTTACATTTGCTAAAAGGGTAAGCGTTCTCTGAAAGATGCAAACAGATCAGCAGAAAAGATATCATGCTACGATTTATCATCTTTGTCAGCATGATCATCCGACTTTGAAAACAAGAGATAATACATGGTGCCAAACATATAGCCGATAGCTATGCCTACGGCCAGCTTTCCCATAGCTGATCCTAATATCATACCAAAAAGCATTCCCAATGACAAACAAAGGGAATAGCCCGGTTTTTTCTCCTTTTCCTTACTCATGGCTTTAATGAATATAACGTTCTTTCTGCATCTACATATCATAACGGATGCAGATCAAAGATAGTAAAAAAACAATTAGCAGAATCAAATGAATGCTCATTTAATTCTGCTAACGGGTTAATTGGTCATGCCATCAAAAGTAAGAATACAATCTTTATCCAAAGGATAAATCTTATTTCTGGGCATTAGGATCTTTTTTCCTTAAATCATTTAAGATTTTCCCTGCTGTTTTTAAAAGAACCACCACATCCGTAGGATCAACATCCTTCAGAAGACCTCTTTTCGATAATTTGCTCATAGTGCATTTCATTTAAAGTGAGTGATTAATGTTTTTTCTCCAGAGTAACCGAACCATTGGGATTGAAGGTTACATTATAACCATTCGATAAGCCTTTATACGCAAGCGTGGCACTGCATAGAATCATCAGTTCTGTAGTGGAAATAGAAAGCGGACCAGCTGTCAATCCAATCGCAGCCGCCGCACCCACAGCTGAAGCACCACCGGTAAAAGGAATGGCTGCCAGACTGCCTACCAGCAAGGTAGCACTGCCTATCCTGGCCATTTTCTTGCGTTTCTTGCTTCGGATGATTTTCTGTGCCAATTCACCACCTACGTCAATTCTTGATTGACCGGATTTAATTGCTTCTGACAATTGAGATTTAGTTGTAATCATGTGCTATTAGTTTTTACTGGTTAATATATTTTTCTTCTTTATTTCTCATGTTCTGATTGATTATCCATACTTTTCCAGATTCTCCGATAGGAGGATTTACGCAACATACTGAGTATCCCCGAAGGCATCGTATGCCACGAGCCGCATTGAGGACATTGGCGGGGCACAGACAGACTGGTGGCCATAAACTCCAGATCCACATCCATAAATCTGTTCCCGCACTGGTCGCAAACGAATTCAGTAGTACCCCTATGCATTTTCCATGTTTTTTAAAGTCAACATAAATCCGGACATCATAGCATAGTAGGTTTCTTCGTATCCGATGCGGGCACTTGGATGATAACTGTCTATAACGACCTTTCCGGTAGAAGGCGAATAATAAATCCAGCCATCAGTCCCGTCAACAGGACACAAATCCTCCAGATATTGAGACTTCACAAAGTTCAATATCAGATTCTGCCCGTTCGCGTTTCCGCAACACAGGATGACATCAGCATCGTATAAGGCGATTTGTTCTTTGAGGAATCTGGAATATCGGTTGATATATTCCGACAAAGTCTTTTGACTAATTGCAGCCCCGCCACACTGCTTTTTGCAGTTAACATGTGCGATGGGAGCCTTTTCGAAGAAAGGACCGGAGAGTTCCATATTCCGTGCTTCTTCAAAATCCGGATAATAATTAGGGGTAGAATGAAGGATTCCGTAACTCCACATTCTGAGATTCTTGATAAAGGGTACTCCCTTCTGATAAGAGAAATCGATAACATTCGGACGCCCGGTTTCCTCCCGGATGTTCCAGGCTTCGGTATCATTCAGTTCTTTGGTGATGATGAGCAGATTGCGCTCTGCCTTCAGCCATAAAGTTTCTTCATCACCTGTTTCACGATGCCATGCATTATCTTCAAAAAAGATCTTACCTCGATACAAAATTCCATCTTCTGAAAACTCTTGGGCATCATGGAGTCTTTCCGCTTCTTCACGCCATGCGTCAAGAATCTGCTGTTCGCTTTTCTTCATACAGGATTTCATTGCCAGCTATTATTTAAAGGTTCATATACGTTTTGCATTGCAGCTCCTTTTTATCAGCTCTGCAATGCAAAAGTATATCAAAATCAAAGCTTCCTGAAATCCTTTGCTTTTTATAATGTTAATGATTTGTTATCGGCCACGAGCTACTCTTATAAACATTTGTTATACAGCAATATAACCATCACAAGAGTACAAAAAAGCTGCCGTTTTTTACTAGTTTTTTACTAACGAAAATCCAACCCGATTTAAGTTCTCAGAGCTTGGAGGAGCTGCCCATCCTTTTTATTTTGTAGTCCTTATCCCGGGTATCGACCATCATAAACACTGCCTTCATTTTTCTGGTAATATCATCCTCAAAGGCAGCCGACAGTTCGCTATGTATGAATTTATAACCGAACATTCTGGACATGCAACCATTGGTATATTTCGGAACATTAAAAGTCTGCTTTAAGTATCTCATGAAAGTCTCTTTATGATTATTCATGATTCCGTTGCCGAATACAATCCGGTCTCCTGCGCGTACCAGTATCTTTCGGGTAACCAGCTGTTTGAACAGGGAGGCTACATCTTTTATCTTGGGGGGTCTTCCCACACCCTGACGTACTCCCATACCACTCGCCGAACGCTCTTCTATCGTTTTCAGTCCAAACAGTTCTATGGCATTCGGACTGTTAAAGTACTCATTAAACAGCGATTCTATCCAGCCTTTTGTTACCTTACCCGGAATAATATGATATTGTCTCTGCAAGAAACTTTCCTTTTTCCCGTTAATTTCCGTTCCGGCTTCATAGTTAAGAAACAGATACACGGAAAGCACCGGAATGTCAACCTTACCGAAATAAGTCAAATTGCTATTGGCTATCAGGCAATCTCTTATGGCTTCATTCCATACGAAAATAAGATGCGGTTTCAGTTCGTCCACAACCTGAGCGAATGCCTCATGATCCGTATCATACAAAGCTTTGTTTTCGGAGTATTTCGGCGAACTTCCATCCGGCCAATAATGCTGGATATAATTGGTAAAGGCTACCTGCTCCCAGAATTCACTTTTTTCCTGATCGGTCAGATGATCCCGCTTATTCAGCATGAGATAGGTAAACGCACTGAATGCCTGATAAGAAAAACCTTCCAGATAAGAGTTGACCTCTATGGTATCACTGTTCGACAGCCGGTAGTATTCCTGATCTTCCTTATCCAGATAACAAGGACATTTCTGGTCCATCTCAAAAATAGTGCTGCTGGAAGCGCATTCCTTTTTCAGATGAACACAATTCGAATACGGACAGCGAAAATGAGAGCCCGCAATAAGCACTCGCAGTCCGCCAACCCCTTTCCAATAATTCTGCCCTACCCTTGGCTTGAAAAAATATTTCTGCATATCCGTTTCCATATTTTTATGTATAAAAGGAAAGACCGCCCTTATCGGTTGCCTTCCCCAATCATCAGATGCAAACAAAGTTAGACATTAAATGCAGAACCTCCAACGATTGTATTTAATAAAATCGTATCTTTGTAGGTATATAAAAGACCTATTAAAAATCAGTCAATATATGGTACAGATTCTAGTAATTGATGATGAGGAACCGATTCGCAAACTATTAGCCCGGATTATAGAGCTAGAGGGCTATAAGGTATCTACGGCTAGTTGTTGCAGCGACGCATTGCAACAGCTGCGCAAGCAGGACTTTGACGTGATTCTTTGCGATGTGTTCTTGCCGGACGGAAATGGAGTTGATTTTATTTTTGATATTAAAAAATATTCCAGCGATGCTGCCATCATATTATTAACCGCACATGGAAATATTGAAGATGGTGTGCAGGCCATCAAGAACGGGGCGTTTGACTACATTACCAAAGGGGACGATAACCGCAAGATCATTCCTACGATAAATCGCGCGGTTGATGAAACGGAAAAAAAGAAAGGCAAGAAACCTGCTTCTGTGGCCTATTCCTTTGACACCATCGTTGGACAGTCGCAAGAGCTGAAACAGGCCATCGCACTGGCACAGAAGGTTTCCAAAACAGATGCTGCAGTATTGCTGACCGGAGAAACAGGTACCGGAAAAGAGGTCTTTGCTCATGCCATTCATCAGGGCAGCGAAAGAGCGGCACTGCCGATTGTAGACATAAACTGTTCGGCTTTCAGTAAGGACCTGCTGGAAAGCGAATTGTTTGGCTATAAGGCCGGTGCCTTTACCGGAGCACTAAAGGATAAAAAAGGGTTGTTTGAGGTGGCAAACCATGGAACCATCTTTTTGGATGAAATCGGAGAAATGGCTTTCGACCTTCAGGCGAGACTTCTACGTGTTCTGGAAACCGGAGAGTATATCAAGATTGGAGATACCAAACCGACCAAGGTGGATGTCAGAATCATATCTGCTACCAACAGGGATCTGAAGAAAGAAATAGAGAACGGCAACTTCCGTGAGGACTTATATTTCCGTTTATCCGTATTCCAGATCAACCTGCCTCCGTTGCGGGAGAGAAAAGAGGATATTGAAAGCCTATCCGATATGTTCCTGGACCGGTTTGCCAATAAGCTGAAGAAGAAAATTACGGGCATCACTCCGGAGGTGCTTCATATTCTAAAAAATGCAGAATGGAAGGGAAATGTCAGAGAGCTTCGGAATGTGATAGAAAGATGTTCCATTGTCTGCGAAGGTCAAATAACCTTTGAAGATTTGCCTCTGGACTTGCAGAAAAGCAAATCTGATGTTTCACCGGCGAAGGACAGTTTTGAACTGGCGGAAATCGAACGGATGCATATTATCAAAGTGTTGCAGTACACCCACGGCAACAAAACAGAAACGGCACGTCTTTTAAAGATCGGACTGGCAACTCTTTACCGTAAGATTGAAACTTATAAGATAAGTGTGTAACCATAAAAACAACCGTTTATAAGCAATTGACTGAGGTGCTTATAAACGGTTGTTTGCTATGAGACATCTGCCCAATTATGCTTTTAAGCGTAAAGTGAAGCAACTGCCTTTTCCGATTTCACTCTCTACGGTCAAGGTACCGCCGTGTGCCTCCACAAAATCCTTCGAAATGGACAATCCCAGTCCGCTACCTTGAACCTTGGTACCCGGCACCCGGAAGTAATGATCAAAAATGCTCTGGTGATAGCGCGGGTCTATGCCCTTGCCAAAATCACGAACAAACATTTCAATATAATTGTCATCCGTCTGGCGGGCACCAATAATGATGCGACCGTTTTCTGGAGAATAACGAATGGCATTCGAAAGCAGATTGGTCAGCACCCAGGCGATCTTTTCGCTGTCTACAAACAGCTTTCCGATTTTGTTCTCCGGATATTGTACTTCTATCTGAATGTTGAACTTTTCGGCCTGCACCCGATTGGCCTTTATGGCATATTCTATCAGTTCTATAGGTTTTGTGATACGGGGTTTGAGTTGCAGTTTGCCAGACTCTACTTGCGTCATATTGAGTAGTTCGCCCGTAATATTCAGCAAGCGTTCGCTATTATCCTGAATACTTTGCGCCAACTCCTTTTGTTCCTCGTTCAGATCCCCGATTCGGCTGTCTTCGAGCAACTGCAAACTCATCATAATGGCAGAAATAGGCGTTTTCAGTTCGTGTGATATGGTCGAAATGAAAGTGGTCTTGGCAGAATCCAGTTCCTTGAATTCCGTGATATTTTTAAGCAGAATGACATATCCCTCATTTATAGAATCGGAAGGATCATTTCCGGACTTGTCAATCTGCATGTACTTCATCTGAAAATAGCTTTCCTTATTATCGGCATATATTTTCAGAGGCTCCGTTTTGGTGACTTTATTTTCTTTTTGTGAATCCATGAGTTCACGTATGAGCCTTCTCAACAAATCATTTCTCAGGGATATATCCTGAGCCGGTTTCTGCAAAACCTCCTCACGCTTTAAATTGAGAACATTCAGAGCCTCATCATTGATAAACAAAATAGTCAGCTCATTATCCAGCCCGATAATAGGTTCCTTGACACTGTTGATAATGGCTTCCATATAGTTTTTGGCAGCCTTTATTTGGGCCAGGGTACTGGAATGATAATCCGACAGCCGTTTCGCCATCCGGTTGAAATTCTCGGAAACTTCTGCAAATTCGTGACTTTCCAGATTCAACCGGCAATCATAATTATGGTTGGCGATATCCTTGATTCCGTCGATAATCTTTTTGATCGGTTTGTTGAAATACGAAGGCAGAACTGCCAGCATGAAAATGCCGATCACAATACAAAAACCTCCAATCGTCGAAATCCAAAGCAGTGCACGCTGCAGTCCCGGACCCGCAGCAGGGCTGTTGGGCTCTGTTGCCGTCAAGATCTGCAAGTTCACAATCGAAAGCGAAACCAGAAGCACAATCATGGCAACAAGTACTCCTATTACCAGCGTCAATTTTGTCTTAATATTCATAACACGTTTTTTTATTGCGGAAAGATAATCAATTTTATATCCATCTCTGAAAGATTTTTAAGAAAATATGCATAACGATGGATTTTAAAAATCTTACTCCAATTAAAAGTGGGTTGTCCGATACAAACTGTGGTGACATGACGCTCACGGCAGACATCAAGAACAGCCTGTATGACATCCGGTGCCGCGACTTGTATCAATTCGCCGCCCAATTCGGTTACCAGCTTAAAATGGTTGAGCAGATGCCTTTGGACAGACAGATTGATTCTATCGGGACTTTCGGAAGGCGTTTGAACATATAGCGTCATAAAATCGGTATTGTATCGGGACGCAAGCCGTGCCGTACGGCGTATGATATGCCTCGGAGTCTTTTCATTGCTGCTGATACAGGCAAGGTACAATTCACGATGGACCGCTTTTTCTTCCGGGATTACTTCGGTCTCCACTTTCCTTTCCACCCTAAATGCCACCTCTTTAAGAGCCAGTTCGCGTAATTGAAGGATATTTTCCGTCTTGAAGAAATTATCAAGAGCCGTTTGTATCTTCTCGGCCTTATATATTTTCCCGGCTTTCAAGCGATTGATAAGTTCTTCAGCGGTCAAGTCAATGTTGACAACCTCGTCCGCTTCCTCCAAGACCTTGTCCGGAATACGCTCCTTTACTTCGATTCCGGCAATCCCCTTAATATCCTCATTCAGACTTTCTATGTGTTGGATATTCACCGCGGATATGACATTGATACCCGCCTCCAGAAGATCCATCACATCCTGCCAACGCTTTTCATTCCGGCATCCGCCGACATTGGTATGCGCCAACTCATCCACAATCACCAGTTCCGGATGTAACTGAAGGATGGCATCCAGATCCATTTCTTCCAGTTCCTTGCCCTTGTAGAATATCTTTTTGCGAGGAATGACCGGCAATCCTTGCAGCTGTGCTTCCGTACCGGCCCGCCCGTATGTCTCCACATAACCAATCTGTACGTCAATGCCGTTGTCCAACATTTCATGGGCCTCTTGCAGCATCTTGTAGGTCTTGCCTACGCCGGCTATCATTCCGATATAGATTTTAAAGACCCCTCTTTGTGAGCGTTTTATCAGATTTAAAAAGTGACGTACATTTTCTTCTCTATTTGCCATTGCCTTATTTGATTTCAGCACTCAGTCCAAAAATGCTTGTTAAACAAAAGCAGGATACCAAAAATCTCCAAACGTCCGATAAGCATCAAGGCCGAAAGTATCCATTTAGCGGCATCCGGCAGAGAAGCCCAGGAATAGACCGGTCCATAGGCTCCCAATCCCGGACCGACATTACCGATAGCAGACACAACGGTACTGAATGATTCCGTCAGGCCAACTCCAAAGCACATCAGCAAGGTCCAGCCTATAAATATACAGATCAAATAGGTGACAAAGAACGTATAGACCAATGCCGATGTTTGCACAGTAACCTGACCGTTGTCCACATGAACCGGCAGGACAGCCCTTGGATGCAGCATTTGCTTGAACTGGTTTCTGATGTTCTGAAAAATAATCAACAAACGTAAATTCTTGACGCCGCCACTGGTGGAACCGGTACAGCCGCCGGATATCATGGCAAAAATAAGCAGCATCCAGGTGAATGGAGGCCATAGATTATAATCGTCTGTAGCAAAGCCGCACGATGTGTGTACGGTAGCCACCTGGAATAAGGCTTTGCGGAATGCCGTTTCAACATCATAATAATCGGTTATGAACAGGGCAAATGCAATGACGATCGTAAGAATGAATATGGATGCAAGGAACCAATGCAACTCTCCATCCTTAAACAGCTTCTTGTATTTTCCATTCAAAGCAAAATAATATAAAGAGAAATTTACACCGGACAAAATCATAAATATGGATATCACATATTCTATGTAGGGTGAATTCCAATAAGAGATGCTATCCTGCTTGGTGGAAAAACCACCGGTTGCCGTAGTGGCAAAGGCCTGGCACAAGGCATCAAACAGGTTCATACCACCAAACAGCAACAACACGGTCTCCAACAAAGTCAGTCCGATATAAATAAGCCACAGACAGCGGGCCATCACCTTGATTTTAGGGTGAATCTTGTCATGGGTAACTCCTGTCGCTTCAGATAAGAAAAGCTGCTGGCTGCTGCCGCTGAACAAAGGAAGCAATGCTATGGTAAAAAGAACAATGCCAAGGCCTCCGATCCATTGTGTAAAGCTGCGCCAAAAAAGCAAGCCATGTGGCAAGGATTCGATATTATTCAATATGGTGGCTCCCGTGGTGGTGAAACCGGACATGGTTTCAAAGAAAGCATCGGCGACAGAGGGTATATATCCACTTAAATAGAAAGGTAACATACCCAAAAGCGTAAACAATATCCAGGAGACACTGACAATAAAATATCCGTCGCGTCTGGAAACATTGTTGCACTTACGGTTACCGGCAAGTACCATGACTCCACCGATCCCCATATTGATCAACATGGTCCAAATAAAATAGATATAACTGCTTTCCTGATAAATGGCAGATACACCGGCACAGATTGCAAATAATCCGGCTTCTACTAAGACCAATATACCCAAAACATAAGAAACTGTTCCGAAATTAATCAGACCGTCGTTCTTGCTTTTGAATGAAAACGAATTTGTTTGATAAGCCTCTTTCATATACAATATCTTTTTCTTGACTTATAGACAAATCACATGCCACAAAAGCAAACGAACCGATAATCTACTAAATTACAATGTATTATGAAAATCATATTTTATAAAAAGAAAAATTACCCTTCTCATTATGAGAAACATCTATCTCCATAATGAGAAGGGTAATACAGGCAGGTCATCAAAATCCTGCTACTAGGTCTGTTTGATTTTATGATTCAACTCTGTTTATCTATGGTCGGATTCGCCTCTTCCAGGGCAACATTCAGTTTTAAGACATTTATCTTGGCAGGACCGAAGATGCCCAAAAGTGGTTGCTCAACCATCTTGTCGACAATGGCTTTCACATCAGCTTCCTTCATTCCCCGTGCCTCGGCAACCCGTTTTATCTGGACATACGCACATTCGGGTGTTATGTCGGGATCAAGACCAGAAGCACTCGCCGTAACCATCTCGGCAGGAACATCCGCGCGCTTCAAATAAGGATGATGCAGCAGAAATGTATCAATTCTGGCTTCAACCTCTGCAAGATATTCCTCATTGGTAGCTCCCTTATTGCTCCCCGCAGAACTTGTTCCGTCATACCCGGCACCGGCACATGAAGGTCTGCCCCAAAAGAACACATCCTTTGTAAAGACTTGCCCCACGTTGGCTACGCCAACAACTTTGCCGTTGAGTTTCACCGTTTCTACATTCCCTCCTTCACCGGGAGCCGCGAACTGTGCAAAAATCCACAATACCAATATATAGCATACTGAAAGAAACACACAAAACACAATTGTGATTCTTATTGATTTCATTAAATTCTTCATAACTGTCTTCGTTTTTATTCTCAGCAAAATAATCCTACAAATAAATCTATAAGCTTGATTCCTACGAAAGGAGCGATAATCCCTCCCACTCCATAAATCAGAAGGTTTCTGCGCAGCAAGGCACCGGCCCCTATCGGTTTGTATTCCACTCCTTTCAGTGCCAGCGGAATCAGAACCGGTATGATTATGGCATTGAAGATGATGGCAGAAAGGATGGCGCTCTCCGGACTATGCAGCCCCATGATGTTCAGCGCTCCCAACTGGGGTACGGAAATCATAAACAAGGCCGGGATGATAGCAAAATACTTGGCCACATCGTTTGCTATGGAAAAGGTGGTCAGTGTGCCACGGGTCATCAGCAGCTGCTTGCCTATTTCAACAATCTCAATAAGTTTGGTCGGATCGTTATCCAGATCGACCATATTACCGGCTTCTTTGGCGGCCTGAGTACCACTGTTCATGGCCACACCGACATTTGCCTGGGCAAGAGCGGGCGCATCATTTGTTCCGTCCCCCATCATAGCGACCAGCTTACCGGCAGCCTGTTCCTTCTTAATATAATTCATCTTGTCTTCGGGTTTGGCCTCCGCAATGAAATCATCTACCCCGGCTTTCTCTGCAATATATTTTGCGGTCAGAGGATTGTCACCGGTAACCATTACAGTTTTTACCCCCATCTTACGCAGGCGTTCAAACCGTTCCTCAATACCCGGCTTGATAATATCCTGCAACTCGATAACTCCGGCTATTTCCTTATTGATACAGACCACCAGCGGGGTACCGCCATTACTGGTTATTTGCTTTATCACATCCTCCGTTTCTTTAGGAAATTCATTTCCCGCTTCGTTTACAAGATTACGAATGGCGTCAAAGGCTCCCTTTCGGATTTGAGTGCCATCCTTCAGATTTATTCCCGAACATTTGGTTTCGGCCGTAAATTTAATCATGTGCGCTCCTTCCGTATTCAGATTGCGCATCCGCAATCCTTGCTCTCGGCCTAACTCTATAATCGATTTTCCTTCGGGGGTATCATCGGAAACTGAAGACAACATGCACGCTTCCATAAAACGACGTTTATCAAAACCTGCAACCGGATAAAAATCTGTTGCCTTACGGTTACCGATGGTTATGGTTCCGGTCTTGTCAAGCAGCAGTGTATCTACGTCACCGGCTGTTTCAACCGCTTTACCCGATTTGGTGATCACATTTGCGCGTAACGCACGATCCATTCCGGCAATACCGATTGCAGAAAGTAAACCTCCGATGGTGGTAGGTATCAAACAAACGAAGAGTGACAGAAATGCGGCAATGGTAATGGCGGTATTGGAATAGTCGGCCAACGGTTTCAACGTGATACAGACAACAAGAAAAACCAGCGTAAATACAGCCAAAAGTATGGTAAGCGCTATTTCATTCGGTGTTTTCTGACGACTTGCCCCTTCTACCAAGGCTATCATTTTATCCAGGAAACTTTCTCCGGGTTGGGTCGTTACAACCATCCGAATATGATCTGAAAGGACTTTTGTTCCACCCGTAACGGAACTCTTGTCTCCCCCTGCCTCACGAATTACAGGAGCGGACTCGCCAGTAATGGCACTTTCATCGATGGATGCCAGTCCTTCTATGATTTCACCGTCAGCAGGAATCACATCGCCTGCTTCGCACTCGAACACATCTCCCTTTTTAAGTTGCGAACTGCTTACGGTCTTTATCTTGCCGTTAACAATCAGTTTTGCAGGGGTCTCTTCACGAGTCTTACGCAAACTGTCTGCCTGCGCCTTGCCTCGAGCCTCAGCAATGGCTTCAGCAAAGTTGGCGAACAACAATGTCAGGAAAAGTATGATAAATACCCAAAGATTATAAACAAATGAGCCTTGTGACGTGCTGAATGCAGAATATACGGTAACGACCAACATAATCACCGTTGAAACTTCCACGGTAAACATGATCGGGTTCTTGATCATTACTTTCGGATTCAGCTTGACTAATGACTGTTTCAGGCTTTCTACAACCTGCTCCTTTTGAAACAGGGATGTATTTTGATCTTTTGAATTCATGTCTTAAAATTTTTTGTTTATCGGTTGAACAGAGTACAAACTTGCTGTAATGTAATTACCTTTCTGACCAACTCAAACCTCGTTATTTAAAATCATAATGAAAAATGTTCTGCAATGGTACTTAATGCCTGTACCGGGAAGAATGACAATGCTGCAACAATGAATATCACTGCAAATGTCATCACTCCGAAGGTTACGGTATCTGTCTTCAAGGTTCCGGCACTCTCCGGTATATATCTCTTCTGCGCCAAAAGGCCAGCTATGGCAACCTGTCCAATAATCGGTATAAACCGGCTCAGTATTAATACGATGCCACATGATACATTCCAGAACCAGGTGTTATCGCCAAGTCCCTCAAAACCCGAACCGTTATTCGCGGCACACGAAGTGAACTCATACAACATTTCTCCAAGTCCGTGAAAACCGGGATTGTTCAGCCAGCCTCCTTCACTTTCTACAAATGCCGGAGCGTGCACATAGAGATAGGCAGCAAGAGCTGTACCGACAAGAATCACAAACGGATGAAGAAGGGCTACGATTGAAGCAATCTTCATTTCTTTTGCCTCAACTTTATGGCACATGAATTCCGGAGTACGTCCTACCATCAATCCACTGATGAAAACTGCGATTATCAGGAAGGTAAAGTAGTTCATCCAACCAACTCCTACCCCACCAAACCAGGTATTGATTTGCATGTTCAGCATTTCAATCATACCGGAAAGCGGCATCGTAGAATCGTGCATACCGTTTACAGAACCATTCGATGTAACGGTCGTGACAACGCTCCAGAATCCTGTTGCACCGGCTCCCAAACGAACTTCTTTTCCTTCCATGGCTCCACCATCCTGAGCTATGCCCATTGCATCAATTCTTGGGTTACCTCCCATTTCCTGAGATACATTGATGCATACCCCTATGAGAAACGCTGTGAGCATTACTCCATATATACTATAACCTAATTTTTTACGGTCAACATAGAAACCAAATGCAAAAACCATCGCCATTGGGAGCATAAGAATGGAACAACACTCTGTCATATTGGACAAGTAGGTAGGGTTTTCCAACGGATGGGAAGAGTTCGCACCATAATAACCACCACCATTGGTTCCTAACTGTTTGATAGGAACAATTGCCGCTGCAGGTCCTTGCGAGATACTCTGAGGAGCACCTTCAAGAGTCGTTATTTCCATTTTGCCTTCAAATCCCATAGGAATTCCTTGCGTAATCAGGATGAAACCGACGACAAGCGATAAGGGAAGAAGGATACGGGTACAGCTCAGCACAAGATATCTCCAGAAGTTGCCAATCGTTTGGGTTGTTTTTTCGCCAAGCGCTTTCATGATGCCAGCCATAGCGGCCATACCTGTAGCCGCTGTTATAAATTGGAACAGCATGATGACAAACAGTTGTGTGAAATAGGTCAGATTGGTTTCACCACTATAGTGTTGCTCATTACAGTTGACCATAAAAGAAATGCAAGTATTGAAAGCCTGATGTGCTGTCTGACCGATGTTCCCGTCGGGATTCAAAGGCAGAAGCCCTTGCGTGACCAGTAGAACCATACCCCACACAAACCAGAAGGCATTGACCACAAGCAAAGCTCTCAGAAACTGTTTCCAGTTCATCTTTTCTTCCGGATTGATTCCTGAAAGCCGGAAGATTAAACGTTCTACCGGTTTCATAAAATCACTCCACACCTTTTTGCCTTTATAAACCTTGGCAATATATTTTCCTAACGGGTAACTTAATACCACCATTAAAACGATTTGCGCTATGACGCCCAATATTTCTGTATTCATACTCTGATATTTTTAGCGAACAGTCTTAATACCTTGTTAACTCATTTTTCTAGAACTTTTCCGGTTTAACCAGAACATACATCAAATAGCAAAACATAATAAGGCCAATAATGAATAATACCGTATACATAAATCTTTTCTCCTTTTCATTTAAATGTTTTCAAACCAATCAATACATTTCTCAAATAACCAAAAGCAACCTATACCCATCAACAAACAGACGGCAAAACCAATTGTAAATAGTTCCATATTTTTTTTATGTTTAAAATTCATTATTACTAATACAATCGGTATGCCTGAAAAGGAATAAATTACATAACAACCTGGATATTAATACAATAAAATCACATAGCTTTATCCAAGTGCCTTTAGTTCCTTCTCAATTTGATAAATGGATATTATTATTGTGATAGGATCTTTTTGAGAATTGTCAAGCGAAACAGAAAAAATAATTATAGTGTATACAGTATAGAATTAGATAAGAGTAGAAATAAAAAATTAAGATTACGGCAAATGATGCCCAGGCTAAAAATCAGACAGTCTGAAGAATCTAACAGAAAACTGCCGAAAGAATAATAGAAAAATCTTTGAAAGTAGTAAAGGAGGTAACTATTATATTAGGTACATCAAGATTTTAAATAAACAGCAATAGCGAATATTATTATGAGAATGATGTAATAAAGAGTCATAAATATATGTTTTAGAATAAATTTCTTTGTTTTTTCTGTATCTATACCTAAATTTGGCATAAGTACTTATGCATTTTTGTGGCATAACATAATTAAACAGGTCTTTATGGCAGCAAACAAATTTGGTAGATATATATGGTTGGTAGATTTAATCAGATGCCATCCATATATCACATTCAAGGAGATAAGTGAAAAATGGGAATATTGTGGACTAGGTGATGGCAGACCATTACCGTGGAAGACATTTATGAATCATAAAGATGCAGTACAGACTATCTTTGATATAATCATTTCCTGCGATGCTAAACGCGGATATGGTTATTATATAGAAGACGCAGATTTATTGGAGGGTGATACCTTCCGTTCATGGCTGATTGATTCATATGCCACACTGAACCAGCTTCAGGCAGACAAAAAGTTAGAGAAACGCATCTCCTTTGAGAAGATTCCTTCAGGAAATAAGTTTTTACAGACTCTTCTTCAGGCAATGCGTCAGAATTATGTAGTAGAAATTACCCACCAGGGCTTTGGCAGGTCTCATGCAAGTACATTTCAGGTAGCGCCTTATCATCTTAAGGTCTATAATCGCCGTTGGTATCTTATAGGATGGTCTGTCTATTCAGAGGATATAAAGACATATGCACTCGATAGGATAATCAATGTCAAAATTACGGATACAACATTTAAACTTCCAGATTCATTTGATATAAATAAATATTTTAAAGGATGCGTAGGCATTATCGCTGACGGAGATATTGATATTGAGCGTGTGGTAATTAGGGCATACGGATGGGCAAGAAAATACCTGGCTACTTTACCCATACATGACTCTCAGCGTGAGATTGCATCAGATGATGAATCTACTACATTCGAAATGAAAGTCCGGCCTACATACGATTTTCTACAGGCATTGCTACAACAGACAGACCAGATAGAAGTTATCGAGCCACAATGGGTAAAGGATGAAATATGCAGGTTTGCAGAGAATATCTTATCCTATTATAAACAATCAAATAATGACTCATAAGCAGATATAAATTTCATAGCGATAAACTTTGCAACGGCAACCTCCAAATGTACTTCAGTATGTGAGGTGGGTATCTGTGTTGTACGACACGGAGAAATAGCAGAGACCCGTTCATGGCTGGTACGTACATCCGGAAGATAACCTTTATCAGTATTGGAATATAAAAGTACACGGTATCCGTCCTCTAAATACAGAAGACGCTCTGGGTTTCCGTCAGGTATGGGAGGAGATAGAACGGACTTATTTAGGTGAGTGCGATACGTTTGTGGTACATAACGTGCCTTTCGACAGAAGCTGCTTACAGCATTCTGCTGAACTTTATCGCATTCATCTCCCTGAGCTGAAATGGATATGCTCTTTGCAGATGGCACGGAATATTTACTCCTTTGGATGTAATTCTCTGGATTATCTTTGTGAACAATTAGGCATAGAGCAAGGGACACACCACAGTACAGGAGATGATATGGAAATGTGCGCGAAACTATATTTGAAGGAGTTGGAAAGTGTTGAACAATTTTATTGCAAATATCATAAATAATATATTTTTATACAATTAAATCTTTTTCTAAAATATGGAAGATAAAAGGACACTAGAACTAAGGCATGTGGCAGATTTGCTTACAATGCATTTTAATATCCCTAGCTATCAAAGAGGCTATAGATGGGAAAGTAAACATGTAGAAGCGTTACTTGACGATTTGTATGGCTTTAGCAAACAAATGGAGGATATGCAACACAGACAGGGAAAATTTTATTGTTTTCAACCATTAGCTATTGTAAAAAATAAAAAGTTAAGTAATGAGACAGACACTGTATATGATGTAATTGATGGCCAGCAAAGATTGACAACATTGTACTTATTATTGTCATACCTTGAAGACACAAGGAAATGTAATTTTAGTGGACGACTTGCAACTTCACTGTTTACACTTAAATATGAAAGTCG
The DNA here is from genome assembly GCF_003477995.1 of Bacteroides sp. OF04-15BH. Classification (GTDB taxonomy): domain Bacteria; phylum Bacteroidota; class Bacteroidia; order Bacteroidales; family Bacteroidaceae; genus Paraprevotella. Next base: position 57,863 of record NZ_QUEM01000018.1, on the reverse strand, counting down.
TGATTCGGATTTTTTTGACAATAAAGAATTTAAAAGCAGTGATATTAAAGAGTCCATTCGTAATATTGATTTTTTCTATATGACACGCGCTTACAAAGCAATAGAAAGCTGGTTCGAGCAAAAAGAAATCAGTAAAAATACGATACTAAAAGTATTAACACCTGATAACTACAAAATAATCTCAGGGCTTGAAGGCGATGATTTGTTGAATACGAAAATTGAAAATGATAAAAAGAATGATGTAAGATTTATCTGGTATGAGGTAGCGGCAAAAGATAATACTGATTCTATAGAAGTATTCTCTCAACTTAACTATGGTAAAACTGCTCTGACTGCTACCGATTTAGTAAAAGCTCTTCTTCTACAATGTGATATATACACAGAAAACAGGGCTTTCATGAGTGAACTTGCTTTTAGACGTTCATATGAATGGGATGTAATGGAAAAACAATTGCAAGATCCATTTATGTGGTCTATGTTTATGAAATCAGATAATAGCTTTACATCACATATTATGGTTGTTCTTTCTTTAGTTTGCAACGACCTCTATCAGGAAATGCTGAATAAAGATCCCAAAATAAACATACAGAAAGAATCGAAAGATTTTATTTATGAGGTCTGTAATCATTATCTTGGAACAAACCAAGATGGAAATTACGCAGAAAATGTAGAGTATATATGGAAAAAAATACAAACTACTTACACTGCACTTTATAACTGGTATAAAAATCCCAATACATATCATCTGATTGGACTTCTTGTTTGGCTTATGGAGTATAAAAACACAGACTTCAGCAATGAAAAGCGTTTTGCTTTGCTAAAAAGTCTATTTGAACAATATGAAGTCAAAACAAAAGAAGAATTTATGAATTATCTGAAAAAGCGGATTGCTGAACAGATACATGTTGAAGAACATCTTAAGACAAAAAAAGGGATAGTACCATGGGGACTGAAGTATATTAACTATAACGACAATGTAGAACAGATTATCAAGATATTGGTGACTTTCAATGTTGAAGATATACGAAACCAACAAAAAGAATCGGCCAGATTCCCATTCCATCTTCTTAGAGATGATAATATAACCAGTCTTGAACATATTCATCCTCAGAATCTTATTTTGGATAATATAAAACTTGATACTATACAAGCATGGCTTACAGTCAAGGAAAATAGTTTAAGGCAGCTTAAAAAGTATGAGCAATACGAAAACGATATAACAGTATTAAAACTGTATATAAAAAATGAAGAATCGTACAAAGAAAATATAGATGCAGCACATAGTATCATAAATAAAATTGACAAGGATTTTGACGACTTGGCAAATATGAGTGAAGGGCAAATGCACACTCTATATAATTTGTCTTTAGTTGACAAGGATACTAACTCTGCTCTAAGCAACAATCTGCTTGATGTCAAAAGGGAAATTCTTAACGAACGTCAAAAGAGTAAAAATATTTACGTACTACCAACTACATATAAAGCGTTCGGTAAATATTATTCTGCTGCAACGGAATCTAATATCCTTCCAAAGCTGTGGACAAGACCTGATCGTGAAGCTTATTTTACTGCAATAGAATCTGTATATAATGATTTTAATTCACATTATACTAAAAAATAATTATGGCTTCAATTACATTCGAATCATTCATAAAAGCGCAAAAGATAGAAATACCCGCTATACAAAGAGACTATGTACAAGGTCGTGGATTTACAATAGAAGAACAGGATAAACGTGAAGCTTTTGTTTCCAGACTTATAAATACAATTGCAGATGACAATGCCAAACCATGCCATCTGGAGTTTATTTACGGAGCAAAAAATAATGTTTCAAACAGATTTATCCCATTGGATGGTCAACAGCGGCTTACAACGCTTTTTATTCTTCATTGGGTAATATGGCAAAAAAGTTCTAATGATGCACAACAAGAATACCCATTGAATTTAATAGAAGGTTTTAACTATGAAACCAGACTTAGTTCATCAACTTTTTGTAGAAACATCATTGAAAGACAATTACAAGATGAGAATAAAACAAAGAGTTTAGGACAAAGACTAAAAAATCAGCCTTGGTTCTCCGAAGACTGGAACTATGATCCTACTATCATTGCAATAATATCAATGGTAGATTTCATGGAAGAAAAACTGAATGGTTATAACGAGGCTCAGATATCTTCCATGCTTAAAAAATTATGTAGTGACCAGAACCTAATTTCGTTCGATGAACTTAATATGACTGATTACGATTTGACGGATTCATTGTATATCAAAATGAATGCACGTGGTAAGCAATTGACCCCATTTGAGAATTGGAAATCTGATTTTATAAAATACCTCGAGAAAGCGTTCGGAGATGAAGAGTATACGAAAGCTGAAGTCGGAAGGAATTCTCAATCCAACACTTACAAAGATTATTTTTGTTATTCTATTGAGCATCAATGGACTGATTTGTTCTGGACTTATTTAAAGGACGAATATTTGAAACTAGATGAGGAACAGCAGTCGAAACAATATCCATGCATAGATAAGATGTTTATGAATCTGTTTGATTTTTTATGCATGTATTTTTATTATGTTAAGAATCCAGCTACAAAGTCTGAATATAGCAAAATAGGAGCGGTAACAAAACGTGAAGTCTGGCAGAATAAGGAGTTTATAGATGCTCTTTTTGGAACATTGGATGCACTGTGCAGAATAGATCACTCTAATTTTTTTGATGATCTATTTTATATATGTCCTGAAGAATTACCTTTTAACAATGAAAATAAAAAAGTCCGCCTTTTCAGAACGAAACAAACTAATCTTTTTAAGCTTTGTGTTGAAAATGGATCCTCAATGGAATTAACTGATTTACTATTATTTTATGCCTTAATATATTATTGCAATGAGAAAACTGTAAAAACAGTTGATGACTCACTCAAGTTTTACATGAGATCTGTAAGAAACAACTTTGAAAGTGATATTCAAAACATAAGAACAAGAACAACAATACAGTTGAACTTACGCGTATCGGAATTTGACAAATATAATTCAACCATAAAGACACTTACAAGCAAAGCAGGTAATTCTATTCTTTCTATTGAAAATTGTATCATAGATGATTGTTCTATTACACGTGGAAATAATGCTGTATTTGATAAAGCAATTAATGCATATGGAATTCATAACGTTTTCAATACGTTGAGAATATTCTGCAATGAATCACAAATCCTAAGAATACGTCTGTTGGTATCATGTGGATATAGTGGTACATATCTTAGTGATTGCATAGGCAGAAATCGGTATTTCTGGGGTAGTAAAGACAGATGGGACGTACTGTTTATATCTGATTCCGGACAGCTGTCAGAATGTTTTGCTGATTTGACTCGGAAAATAATTGCTGCAGGCGAACCCAATTTAATTATAAACGAAGCAAAGAAAGTTTATACACAAGGATTTGCATATTATATTCTTAATTATGATGAGTTTATAGATGCTAATGGTTCTCAGCATCATTTTGCAATAAAGAATAAATTGAACGAGATAGACTGGATTGCTTTAGGTTCATATAGTTCCAACCCTGGAACAGCTTATCACACAGATCCTTTGGCTGTTGCAGTAGAGAATATTGTTAATCGAATAAATCCTAAGATAAAAATGGCATTATATAAACAATATTCAGGGAAATGTCCATTATCTATAGTAAAAGATAAAATTCATTGGGAACCTTTATTTAGTGTTATAAGTAGAAAAGATGGTTGGCATATTATTTTAGGACAATGTTACATAACAGAAGACATAAAAAATGATTTTAAGATTCAACAGATAAACGATCAGGATTGTCTTGTTCCAATATCAATCAATCGCGATATGATACAAGTATGTGCAGATCTCATTATAAGAGTTTTTGACACTGTCCAAAATTTTGTGTAAACGGAAACAGGAAAAAGGGAAGACCACCATCATCGGCAGTCTTCCCTTTTCCTATTTTATAACTATTCCTATATAAAAATGAAATTCATATTATTCTTCAACTGCAGCTTGCGCGGCCGCGAGTCTGGCGATCGGCACTCTGAATGGAGAGCATGAAGCGTAATCCATACCCACCTTGTGGCAGAACTTCACTGACTGAGGCTCACCACCGTGCTCACCGCAGATACCGGTACGCATGCCCGGACGAACGGCACGGCCTTTCTCTACAGCCATCTTGATGAGCTGACCCACTCCGTTCTCGTCCAATACCTGGAACGGATCGACGCTCAGAATCTTCTTGTCCAGATAAGTCGGCAGGAAGCTGGCGATATCGTCACGAGAGTAACCGAAGGTCATCTGAGTCAGATCATTGGTACCGAATGAGAAGTACTCGGCCTCAGAAGCGATCTTGTCGGCAGTAAGAGCAGCACGCGGAATCTCAATCATCGTACCAACCTCGAAGTCAATGCGGACACCTTCTTCGGCAAACACTTCCTCGGCAGTCTTCATAATCACGGCCTTCTGCTGCTGGAACTCATAAAGGATACCGATAAGCGGCACCATGATTTCCGGCATCGGATTCTTGCCTTCTTTCTTCAGTTCGCAAGCGGCACTCAGGATAGCGCGAGTCTGCATCGCTGTGATTTCCGGGAAAGTAATTCCCAAACGGCAACCACGGTGACCCAGCATCGGGTTGTGCTCGCAAAGGCTTTCCACACGGCGCTGGATTTCAGCCACACTGATACCCATTTCCTTAGCCATAATCTCCTGACCTTTCAGATCATGTGGTACGAACTCATGCAAAGGAGGATCGAGCAAACGGATATTTACCGGGCAACCGTCCATAGCCTCGAGAATACCTTTGAAGTCAGACTTCTGATAAGGAAGCAACTTGGCCAAAGCCTTTTCACGACCTTCTACGGTGTCGCTCAGAATCATCTCACGCATAGCCACAATCTTCTGTCCATCGAAGAACATGTGCTCCGTACGGGTCAGACCGATACCTTTGGCACCGAAGCTACGTGCCATCTGGGCATCGTGTGGTGTATCAGCATTGGTACGTACCTGCAGACGGGTATATTTGTCGCACAGATCCATCAAAGCCTTGAAATCACCGCTCAACTCGGCAGCCTTGGTCGGTACCTCACCGGCATAAACCTCTCCGGTTGAACCGTTCAAAGAAATATAATCGCCTTCCTTGAATACACGTCCTTCAATCTCCAAAGTCTTGGCCTTATAGTCGATACAGATAGCTCCGGCACCGGAAACACAGCACTTACCCATACCACGGGCAACCACTGCTGCATGAGATGTCATACCGCCACGGGCTGTCAGGATACCTTCGGCAGCAGACATACCGGCCAAATCCTCTGGTGAAGTCTCAATGCGGACCATGATTACGCGGTGACCGTCATCGTGCCACTGAGCGGCATCGTCGGCAAAGAATACAATCTGACCGCTGGCAGCACCCGGTGAAGCCGGCAAACCGCGGGTCAGCACCTTGGCTTTCTTCAGAGCTTCCTTATCGAAAATAGGATGCAACAATTCATCGAGTTTATTCGGTTCGCAACGCAACAGAGCGGTCTTTTCATCAATCATACCCTCACGCACCAAATCCATGGCAATCTTCACCATCGCCGTACCGGTACGCTTTCCGTTACGAGTCTGGAGGAACCACAACTTACCGTCCTGCACGGTGAACTCCATATCCTGCATATCACGATAATGCTGCTCCAGCTTGTTCTGCAACTCATCCAGTTCCTTATAAATGGCCGGCATAGACTCTTCCATAGAAGGATACTTGGCCACGCGCTCTTCTTCAGAAATACCCTGAAGAGCTGCCCAACGCTGAGAACCGATCTTGGTGATCTGCTGCGGTGTACGGATACCGGCCACCACATCTTCGCCCTGAGCATTGACTAACCATTCGCCATTAAACAGGTTCTCACCGGTTGCGGCATCACGGCTGAAGCAAACGCCGGTAGCTGAAGTATCACCCAGGTTACCGAAGACCATAGCCTGTACGTTCACGGCTGTACCCCACTCTGCCGGGATTCCTTCCATCTTACGATACAGGATGGCACGCTCGTTCATCCAAGAATCGAATACGGCACAGATAGCGCCCCACAACTGCTCCATCGGATCGGTCGGGAAATCCTCACCGGTCTGAGCCTTGATAGCAGCCTTGAAGCGGACAACCAGTTCTTTCAGTTCTTCCAGATTCAGATCCTTGTCCAGCAACACTCCGCGTTTCTTCTTCACCTCTTCGATGATAGCCTCAAACGGATCGATGTCATCCTTGTTGGCAGGCTTCATACCCAGTACCACATCACCGTACATCTGCACGAAGCGACGGTAAGAATCGTATGCGAACTTCGGATTGCCGCTCTTGGCAGCCAGACCTTCCACCACCTCATCGTTCAGACCCAGATTCAGGATGGTGTCCATCATACCCGGCATAGAGGCACGGGCACCGGAACGAACCGAAACCAGAAGCGGATTCTTCGGATCACCGAAAGTACAGTTCATCAGATTTTCTATATGCTTTACAGAGGCAATCACGTCGGACTTCAACAGTTCGACCACCTTTTCCTTACCTACTGCATAATATTCGTTGCACACATCGGTCGTAATGGTGAAACCCGGAGGGACCGGAACACCGATCAGATTCATTTCTGCCAGATTGGCACCTTTACCACCGAGAAGGTTTCTCATATCAGCTCTACCTTCTGCTTTTCCATTTCCGAATGTATAAACTCTTTTCTCACTCATTTTTCATGATGGTTTTATTAGTTAACTAAAATTTCTTTAACGCAAACTTAAAGAAAAATTGCAATAATCAAAAAGAAAAAGGTGTTTTTTTGCTACTTTTTCTGTAGGGCTTATCGGGGTTTGCGCCCCTATAAAGAAACAAAAAGAAAGTATTCCTGCCCGTTATTCCGTTTTTAATTTACCGATAACGGAATTTTTGTCTTTATAAGTCAGGAAATATAAGTTTTTACAAAATTTCGGATTTTTACTTTTGAAAGGATTTTTCAGGAAGAAAAAAGCAGAAAAATCTTCCATACAAACAAAGGAACTCCCTTTCCCGGATGGTATCTTCCATACTTCTCCGGAAAAGGGAGTCTCTATATTCTATTCTGATTCTAATCAAAAAGATTCAACCGGTTGGCCTTGGCATCCTCCAGCGAAGTGAGTTGAGGTTTGTTTTCCGCAGCACCCTGACGCAGTTTTTCCTGCTCCTGCTTCAATTCCCCAAAGGCCTGATCGCGTGTGGCCGCACTCAGGAATTTGTGGGCAATCATGGTGTTCTGTGAGGCATCCTTCACCCAAATCACCGGTCCGTCGTAAGCCGGAGCGATGCGCAGTGCCGTATGCAGGCGACTGGTTGTGGCGCCACCGATCAGCACCGGTGTTGTGATGCCCGCCTTTTTCAGTTCGCTCACCACATGAACCATCTCGTCCAGGCTCGGAGTAATCAGTCCGCTCAGACCGATCAGATCGGGATGTCCCTGCAAGGCACGCTCCACAATCAGTTCGGCCGGTGTCATCACACCCAAGTCTTCAATCTCAAAACCGTTGCAGGCCATCACCACGCCCACAATATTCTTTCCGATGTCGTGCACATCACCTTTCACAGTAGCCATCAGCACTTTTCCGGCCGAAGAACCTTCCACCTTCTCCGCCTCAATGAGCGGTTGCAGAATGCTCACGGCCTTCTTCATCGTTCGGGCGGTCTTGACCACCTGCGGCAGGAACATCTTTCCGGCACCGAACAGGTCGCCCACAGTGTTCATACCGGCCATCAGCGGTCCTTCGATAATATCCACCGCATGCTCGTAACGGGTGCAAGCCTCATCCAGATCTTCCTGCAGATAGTCACCGATACCTTTAATCAAAGCATATTGCAAGCGCTCCTCTACGGTTGTTTCCCGCCACAGGTCCTTCTTCTGATGCTCTTGTCCGGTCACCGCAGTCTGCTCGGCCTTCATTCGTTCGGCAATCTCCACCATGCGTTCCGATGCGTCAGGACGGCGGTCGAGCACCAGATCTTCGATTGCCTCAAGCACATCCACCGGAATATCGCTATACATCACCGAAGTGGCCGGATTGACGATACCCATATCCATGCCCTGCTGGGTAGCATAATAAAGGAATACGGCATGAATGGCCTCACGGATATAATTGTTTCCGCGGAAAGAGAAAGACAGATTGCTCACACCTCCGCTCACATGTGCTCCAGGCAGATTGCGCCGGATCCATCCGGTAGCTTCGATAAAGTCCACCGCATAATGGTTGTGCTCCTCCATTCCCGTAGCAATGGCCAGCACATTCGGGTCGAAAATGATGTCATGCGGATTGAAGCCCACCTTTTCTGTAAGCAGACGATAGGCACGCTCGCACACTTCTATCTTGCGGGCATAAGTATCAGCCTGTCCCTTCTCGTCGAATGCCATCACCACCACCGCGGCACCGAAGCGGCGGATGCGGCAGGCATGGTGCAGAAACACCTCCTCGCCTTCTTTCAGAGAAATGGAATTGACGATACACTTGCCTTGCAGACACTTCAGTCCGGCCTCGATCACATCCCATTTCGAAGAGTCGATCATAATGGGGATGCGGGAGATTTCCGGCTCCGAAGCCAGCAGATTCAGGAAAGTGACCATCTCCTCACGCGCATCGAGCAGTCCGTCGTCCATATTGATGTCGAGCACCAGAGCACCGTCTTCCACCTGTTTGCGGGCGATGCCCAAGGCCTCTTCGTATTTCTTTTCGTTGATGAGACGCAAGAACTTGCGCGATCCGGCCACATTACAGCGTTCGCCCACATTCACGAAATTGATTTCCGGCTTCACTTCCAGCAGTTCCAAACCGCTCACCCACATACAGTCGGGCGCAGGCACCGGCTGGTGCGGACGGGCTCCCTGAACAATATTTGTAAAGCGAGCGATAAACTCCGGCGAGGTACCGCAGCAACCGCCGATGATGTTCACCAGTCCCTCATCCACAAACTCCTTCATCTCCTCCTCCATCATCTCCGGTGTCTGGTCATATCCTCCCATACTGTTGGGCAGACCGGCATTCGGATAGACAGATATATAATAAGGTGCACGGGCAGCCAGACTGCGCAAGGCCGGCTTCATATCCCGCGCTCCGAACGAGCAGTTCAGACCAATCGAGAAAAGCGGCGCATGCTGCACCGAAGCCAAAAAGGCTTCCAGCGTCTGACCGGACAGGGTACGTCCCGTGCGGTCGGTAATCGTTACGGAAAGCATCAGAGGAACCTGACGGCCCACTGCCGCCATCGCTTCCTCGGCCGCATAAATGGCAGCCTTGGCATTCAGCGTGTCGAAAATCGTTTCGATAAGCAGCAAGTCCACGCCTCCCTCAATCAGCGCCTCCATCTGTTCCTGATAGGCCGCAGCCAGCTCGTCAAAAGTCAGCGCCCGATAGCCGGGATTGTTCACGTCGGGACTCATCGAACAGGTCTTGTTCGTAGGTCCCACCGAACCGGCCACCCAACGGGGCTTTTCGGGGGTGAGTGCCGTAAAGCGGTCGGCGGCACGGCGTGCGATGCGTGCGGCCTCCAGATTGATTTCGCGGCAACAGTCCTCCAGATGATAGTCGGCCATGGAAATGCGCTGGGCACTGAATGTGTTCGTTTCGATAATGTCCGCTCCGGCCTGAAGATAGGCCTCGTGAATCTCCTGAATCAGATCCGGACGGGTAATGCAGAGCATGTCGTTGTTGCCTTTCATCTGTCCGGGCAGATCGCGGAACCGCTCTCCACGGAAATCATCCTCCGTCAGATGATAGCCCTGAATCACCGTACCCAGAGCTCCGTCCAGAATCAGGATGCGCTCTCTGATAGTTTCCTGTATTGTCATGTTTTTGTCTATAACCACTATTCTTAATAATTCTTGATCTTGCGGTCCATCTCGCGGCGGTCTTCCTTCTCCTTCAGCGTCTGTCGCTTGTCGTATTCCTTCTTACCGCGACACAGATAGATGTCCAGCTTGGCCATGCCCTTCTCGTTGAGGAACAGCAAGGTGGGCACGAGCGTAAAGCCCGGACTCTTCATGTCCTGCTGCAATTTGCGGATCTCCTTACGGTTGAGCAGCAGCTTACGGTCGCGACGGGCCGCGTGGTTGTTGTATGAACCGTAGGAATATTCGGCCACATACATATTCTTCACCCACACCTCGCCGTTGTGGATGTAGCAAAAGGTATCCACCAGACTGGCCTTGCCGGCACGGATCGACTTGATCTCGGTACCGGTGAGCACAATGCCCGCCGTATATTTGTCCAGCAGAAGGTAGTCGAACGAAGCCCGCTTGTTCTTGATATTGACCGTCTTTACTTTTACTTTCTTTTCTGCCATAATTATTCTTTCACAATGGTTGCAAACTGATCGATATGCTCATCCACATAATGAGCCAATGCCGCAGTCACCTCTTCTTCCATCTCCACGAAAGCGTCGTCCAGCTCATCGAACTCGCTGAATTGCTCAAACAGCGCCATGAACTCCTCGTCGGAGCATTCGCGGGTCAGCTCGTCGCGGTATTTCTCATACAGTTTGCGTCCCTTATACACTAATTTGGAAAAATCGTGCGCTCCCATCAGGCGCATGGCCTTGGCAAAAGGATTTTCAAAGATGAAAGGGCCGTAGCCGTTGTGGATCAGCTGCACGAAGCCGCCGTCCATCACCTCGTCACGAAACATGATGTAGGCCAGCAGAGAAATCTGCTCGCCGTTCAGCATGTGCATGTTCTCGCCTGTGAGCGCACCACCCAGCACCTCCAGATATCGGTTGGTGAAGACGGCGATAAACTCATCCATTCCTTCCTGTGCCGCAGCGCACAAATCGGCGTCGCGCACCGTTATTTCGTTTTTCTCCATACTCTTTCTTTAAAACAGAATACAAAGATAATGCAAAGAAGGCGCATAAAAAAGCAGAATTCTCTTTTTTATTAAGGTATCGTTGGGCTTTTCTGAAAAAAACGATATATTTGAAGGCACGAATGATTGTTTTATAAAAATCTTAAACTTGAATACCATGCGCTACGCTTTGAAGACGGTCATCGGTGCCGGCGTCCTGCTCAGTTCCGTGACCGGATGCTTGAACACCCCGCAAGAAACAGATTCCCTAAAACCGGAACAGGACAGCATCGTCCTGCCCCCTCCCGAAGCAGCAGAAGAATCTGTCGTAGAGATCATCCCGCCCCTGCTGCCCGAAGACATTCTGCTCACCAAAGAGTTTCTTTATGACAAATACACGCTGGAGGATGTATATCCCTATCAGGATACCACCCGCAGTTTCAAGTGGGAAGCCATCCGCAGCAGTCTGGCCTTTGTGGAGAATGTGCAGCAGAACCCCACACGCTGGGTGGTGATGCAGAACTACAAGAACCAGAACCAATACCCGCCGCTCGTCAAGAAATACAAGTACAACAAGGCGCGTCTGGTGTCCGACACACTGGGCGTATCCCGCTATCAATCCGTGCCGCTCTATGCGCCGGAGGACACCATCACGCCGGAGCTGTACGGACCGGACGGCAGCATCGCCGCCTATCTGGGCGAAGAGGGCAGTTTCGTGCGGGTAAAGCCGCTGCTCATCGAAAAGGAATGGATGGTGCCGAAACGCTATCTGTATGAACTGGCTGACTCGGTGTTCTTCTCCCATGTGATTGTGGTGGACCGCAAGGACCAGAACATCGCCACGCTGGAATTCGTGGAGCGGGGCAAGTGGAAAATCCGGAGCATGAATCCCGCCACCACGGGCAAGCATAACCCGCCCTACGGTCAGGAAACCCCGTTGGGCATCTTTGTGCTGCAACAGAAAAAACGCAACATGTATTTCTGGAAGGACGGAACCCGGGAAATCGGAGGCTATGCTCCCTATGCCAGCCGCTTCACCAACGGAGCGCACATTCACGGAGTGCCCGTAAACAAGCCGGCCACCAAGCAGATTGAATACAGCTGGTCGCTGGGCACCACGCCCCGCTCGCACATGTGTGTGCGCAACGCCACCTCGCACGCACAGTTCATCTACGACTGGGCGCCCACGTGGAGCACGCTGGTCATCGTACTTGAATAACAATTCTTTATCTTTTTTAAACCTACTGATATTTAGCGATATAAAGAAAAGACGTATCTTTGCCGCCGATATAATTCTTTGTGCAATGATACGTCTTTTTTGTTCAGTACTTTTTTTGCTTTTGCCCGGCGCATCTCTGCTTACTCAAATGGAATCCGGACAAAACAGTGATTACACATTGAATGCTACCAACCTGCATGTCGTACCGGCTTGGCAAAGCATGTACGAAACCATGCATCTGGACTCTCTCATCAGTCAGGACGCCTTTCATCAGGCTTTCGTGGGATACTACAAGATTAGCGACCGAAAGAAAGAAATCCTTACAGTAATTGATTTTTCCAAGGCTTCTACCGAAAAGCGACTGGCTGTTATCGACATGCAAGCAAGAAAACTGCTTTACTCATCTGTCGTGGCCCATGGACGGAACAGCGGCGGCAACTATGCCACTTCTTTTTCCAACCAGAACGGCTCCAACAAAAGTTCACTGGGCTTTTATCTCACCAACGAAACTTATCAGGGCAGCAACGGCTACTCCCTCCGTCTGGACGGACTGGAAAAGGGAGTGAACGACAATGCCCGCCAGCGCGCCATCGTGATGCACGGTGCCGCCTATGCCCACCCGTCTACCGCCCGCAGCGGTCGTCTGGGCCGCAGTTTCGGCTGTCCGGCCATCCCGCCGTCACTCACCCGCCCCATCATCAACACCATCAAGGGCGGTAGCGTGATGTTCATCTATGCGCCCGAAGAAAACTATCTGGCGCAGAGCAGCATCCTGAACGACACCGAGAACGGCAATACGCTTGGCACTCAGAGCTTGTAAAAAGTTCCCCCAGAAATAACAAATCGTCTCATTTTTATGAATTGCGCTCCAAAAGTCTGTTATAAGACCTTTGGAGCGCAACTTGTTTATAGCATATTTTACTATACCTTAGGAATAAAACAATATATCTTTCCCAGAATCAATCTGTAAACGAGCAGTACTATTTTTATTGACCAGTGAACATATTATCCATTAATTATGTATCACGTTCTTCAATACTCCTAATACTTGAAATGCATCTTCTGAACTCAATTTGAATGGCTTATATTCATTGTTTAGTGGTATCAATTCAATGCAAGTATGCTCCCAAGCATTTTCGGTAACTCTTTTTTCACTATGATATTTTTTGATCGTGCAAGCTATATTATCACTATCATAGTCTTTGATATTATACCCTTCTACCAAAACAATTTCACCTTCACGACTTCCACCAGTATAACGTGAAAAGACGCAATAATCACCATCATTTATTTTAGGCTGCATACTATTACCCATAGCACGAACCACAAACATTGATTTATCCAAGTGTGACAATTCATCAGACACATCTATCCACTTCACATCCTCGTACGGTACTCCAATTTCAGACAAGTCATGACAAGCAGCCTTTATACTGGAATAATAAGGCAAATGAGTTACAAAACGTTGATTCACTGAAGCAGCATCTATGATACGAGCTAAAGTATTTGATTTTTTATCCATGTTTTTACTATTAGCCAATACCTCTTTTGCTGATTTTATAGCATTTTCCTTGAAATTCTCAACCTGCTCCATTACTTGACGAAAAGCTTCTGGAGAATATTCTGGTGGATAACCATTATTTACTAAGCATACCTTTACAGCATATTTTAATTGGCTACGCATCTGTGGATTATTAAGCCAATCTGCCACACTTGATTTCAAGTCTATTATCTCCTTTATTTTACGAGCTAATACTCTGCATTTTTCGTTAATAATTGTTCCGTCTATTTCCTTATCTTCACCATACTCAAAATTAAATTTATCACGCAACATAATTAAAATGTCGTAAAAAGCTTTCTCTTCAAAAGTAAGGTTCAATTTTCTGAAACTTTCTCTGTCCTGCTGCATTTCTTGCAAGATTCTCAAAGCTTGTTCTGTGGCCTTTTTTATTATTTCTTCTGATGTAGCTTCTTGAGTTTCACCTGCTTTTTCTGCACTTAAATATTTACGGCGTTCATGATATTGTTTGATGGTTTCTTCCAACATTTCCATAAATCTTTTTGCCGCAGCCTGATTAGTTCTACCATATTCTGTAATCTGTTTCCTCAGCATTTTTACCAATAACTCCAATTTTGAGGCAGGCATTTTTACATCAGACAATTTCTCAAAATACTCTGGACTAAATATGTCCTCCTCTTCTCCGATATCCAACACACTTTCTACTTTGGTGTATCTCAAAGCCTCCTCTACCATTTTCGCTACTTTGCGATTCATAGTTTCCGTATCAGGTGCATCGGTTCCACTCATTTTCCGGACAAAACCGGCAATAGCCATAAAACATTGAGCTAAGGCAGATTCTTCATCAGATAAATTACCTGAAGGCTGACAAATATCGTATGCTATGCGCATTCGTTTTACAACTTTCAAAAAATAGGTTTTGAATGATACTCTCTTTACCTTTTTGCCATCTTCTGAAGCCAAATTAAGCAGTTCATTCGACTTGAAAATATACTCTGCCACTTTAGCCAATAATGCATAACGTATGACAGGATCTGTTTCCGGATTAAGGAAAGGAGTTAAATCCATTTGCTTAAACAAATCCTTAAGTATAGACAAATATTCTCTGAAAATAGTAGTTGCCTGTTCCACATCATCGTCAGTAGGTGCAAAGGTATTACCGCCACCGCCATACATTTTCATAGCTTCCCGCATATTATCCCGTATGCCGATATAGTCAATTACAAAACCAAAATCTTTTCGTGGATATTTTCTGTTTACACGACTAATTGTCTGAATAAGAGTATGTTTTTGTAAAGGCTTATCGTTATATAGATACGTAAGACTCTCCACATCGAAACCTGTAATCCACATATCCACCACGATTACAACGCGGAAATTGCTTTTCTCCTGTTTAAATGCAGCATCCAGTTTCTCAGAACGTTTGTCATTTGTTACGCCCCCAAGATAATCATACATCTCTTTGGGATCATTCTTGCCAACACTTGCAACCATTGCCATAGTAGGCATTTCTGACAGTTCTTTCAATTCTTCGTCTGTACAAGAAACACCTTCCGGCGTTTTTCTTAATTCAAACCATTCCGGATATTTTTCTTGAAAAATGGTAAGTAAATTATAGGCTATTTCACGTTTAGAACAAACGATCATAGCTTTTTGTACACGGTCAGGATCACCACTACATGCCTTTATATAATGGTCATGTATATCCACAGCAAGACGCTCCAATCTTTGCGGTTCACCTAGAATTACTTGAAGCGAACTCATTGCTTTCTTACTTGCCTCAATATCTTCCAATGTAGAGCCTTCTTCTGCACATCCCTTATAATATTCTTCTACCATTCTGATCTTTTCCTTATCAAAAAGCACTTTAGTTATTCTAGGATGATATTTAATTGGCACAGTAATACCATCAGCTACAGCCTGATCCATTGTATAACGGTCAATTTCCGCTCCAAAAGTCTGATAAGTTTCCGCAATAGGCGTACCGGTGAAACCCACAAAAGTAGCATGAGGCAAGGCTTCACGGAGAACTTTGGCATAAGGTTTTGACAGCACCGCCTTCATTTGTTCATTGGCTTTATCCAACAACTCGTTTCCATCATCATTGGGTTTGCTGAATTTTATTCGTTTGGCACTTTCCAATTGAGTACGGTGAGCCTCATCGCTAAAACAGATGATGTTGGAACGCTCGTTAATTAATCCGATAGGGTCATCCTCACGGTCGCAAAACTTCTGAATGGTACAAATATAAAATCCTCCACTTTCACGGGCTGCAAGTTCTTCTCTTAGCTTTTTGCGTGTAGGTACTACAGACACTTCGCCTAAACCCAAAAACTCTTTACTCTTAGTAAATAACTTACTGCCTTGTTTTTGCAAATCATCCCGATCCACTATCATTAAAATAGTTGGAGAACCAATTTCTGAAGTACAGCGCATAGAAAGTTGACGTGCAAGAAAGGCCATTGTATAGGTCTTCCCACATCCAGTTGCCCCAAAGTAGGTACCACCCTTTCCGCTTTTCTCCTTAACGGATTTCACAATACTTTCACGAAGGAGTCGTGTAGCAAAAAACTGAGGATAGCGACACACAATCTCTTTTTCATTATCATCAAACTCCTTATCCTGAAAATAGATATAATCACGAAAAATTTCTAGGAAACGTTCCGGTTCATATACTCCCTTAACCATTGTTCGCATCTCATCAAATGGTGATGTAGAAACTTTATCACCATCATTAACCCTTCGCCAAGCATAAAAATGTTCGTAAGGTGTACGTACCGTACCAAGGCGTGTTTTCACCCCATCACTTATACAAGCCAACGGACAATAATGCAGCAAATGGGGGATGTCACGCCAATAGCGTAAATTTATTTGTTCCCACGCATCTTCAATAGTAGCATTTTCATCTGCCGGATTTTTCAGTTCTATGATGCAGAGTGGCATACCATTCACATAGAGAATGATATCAGGGCGCCTGTTTTTTATACGACCATTGTTTACATATTCTACAGAGAACTGATTGACTACCCGAAATATATTTTTAGATGGTTTACCTTCCTGCGGTTTACTAAAATCAATAAGAGCAATGTTTCTTGTAGAACCATCTTTGACTGTAAGGTTCACCCCATAAACCATCCATCCATAAACTTTATGGAGAGTGGCAAAATCTGTTTCTGCTCCTACAAGACGGACTGTATCAACAATCTGTTGAATCTCATCTGCTTCAAGATCCGTGTTGTTACTTGTCAAAAAGTCTGTTAAGTCCTTCTCTATAAGTACCTCCCTTTGATTATCACGCACAATCTTGTCACCAGACAAATACGTCCAGCCCTCTTTTTCTAAAAAAGCAATAAATGCATTTTCAAAATCAGATTCGCAGAAGCGATCACTATATTGC
Source organism: Bacteroides sp. OF04-15BH (assembly GCF_003477995.1). GTDB lineage: Bacteria > Bacteroidota > Bacteroidia > Bacteroidales > Bacteroidaceae > Paraprevotella. The sequence continues at coordinate 40,898 of NZ_QUEM01000018.1, read as the reverse complement.
TTTAGCTTTACCATTGTTATTATTTTATGAATTAGCAGCTCTTTGTATCAATGCCGGACAAAGCTCTTTAAGTTTGTCTCTTGCTTCTGAGGCTATTTTTTTTGCCTCCTCAAGACAATTATAAAGATTTATAACCGATTGTTGATTTTTAATTGGAGGAAGAGCAATTCTCACATTGCACAACTCACCAAAATTAAAATTCTCTCTTGCACTTCCCCACGAATTAAAGCGAACATATCTATCAAATTCAGCAGGTTTGAAAAGCACATTGAGATATTCAGAAAGCAAATTAGAATTATTTATTTTAAAAACACAATATATTGGTGATACAACTATTGTTTCCTCCTTATTCAATGCACAGGCAAATACTTTCCAAGTATCGGTTGTAGGTACATATGCAAAACAATTATTAGGAACAAGTTTATAATTTGTCAGTTCCTCTTTATTTACTCTCGAATTTGGCTCACGAAATTCTTTTTGTGTACTCAAACCTAATACCTTACTATATAAATTGTCTTTATTCTTTTCTGTAAGTTCCTCAATATACTCGCCCAGAATTACTTCTGGATATTTAGCCTTGCAATCAACAATAAAAGCTTCGCAAGCCTTACTTAATGGCTCTATAAGAGCTTCATTTTGCTCTGCAAGTGCTTTTAATCCATTATAAATATCGACCAATTCTTTTTGTATGTTTATATCAGGCAAAGGTATTTCTACTCTACACAATTCACTCCAATCGAAAGTTTCTCTTGCACTGCCCCAAGAGTTAAATCGAGCATATCTATCAAATTCGCTACGACTTAATAGCAAGAATAAATATTCGGGTAAGAGTTCTTTGTTATCTTTACTCTTAAATGTTGTGTAAATAGATGATATGAGTATTGAACTTGTCGTATTTAATGCCAATGCAATCTTATCTCCTCTCCGTGAAGTATCTGCAACATAAGCAAATTCACGATTATTTACGATTTTATATGAAGATAATGATACCCCATCCATATTTGCCTTCGTTGGTATAAATTTTTTATCAGTACTTATTCCACGAACGTCATCAACAGCATATTTTCCATCACTATTTCGTTCATCGCAAAGTTCAATATAATCCCCCAAACGAACCCATTTTACATTATCATTAGCACTCATATCCTAGCTGTTTTAGTGCATTACGCAAAGTTTCATCATTCTCTCTCTGTTGTTTCAGTAAATCTGAAACAACAGAAGCGGTTTCGGTTAAAACCTTATCATAGTCTATATTGGTATCTCTATCCACAAACTCAATGTATCTACTTGGTACTAGAGAGAAATTATTGGCCTCAATTCCATCTGCTTCATCTAATCTAACAGAGCGGTAAAGTTCCGGTTCGGCATAATTATCACCATCAGTCCCTTCTGCCTGCCATTTAAAATAAATCTCCGATGCCCGCTTGATTTGATCTTCCTTGAGTATAACCTTTTTTTTCTGCTCTCCTTTAACTGAGTTTTCTGTCCACTGACGCAAATCCATAAAGAGAATTTCCCCTTCTCTGTTACGTAGTTTGCGTCCGTGCCACATTCCCCCCTTTTTATTTTGATTCAAAATCCAAAGGGTAACACTAATGTCTGTGGTAATAAAAAGTTCACGGGGCAATACTATGATTGCTTCTACCTTATCATTCTCAATCAGTTTACGACGAATATTTAATGCATCAGTATCTCCCAATGCTCCGTTTGCAAGAAGGAATCCGGCAACCCCTTTTTGCTGGTTCATGTGACTAAGTATGTGTAGAATCCATGCATAATTGGCATTGCTTTCTGGTGGTGTGTCATAATCACTCCAACGAGAATCATTTTTTAAATTATCATTATACCATCCTTTAAGATTAAAGGGTGGGTTTGCCATAATATAATCAAAGTACAGTCCTTTATGCAAATCATTAGTAAATGTGCTGTCGCTTTCTGCTCCTAAATTATGACTTATACCACGCAAGGCCAAGTTCATCTTTGCCAGACGATATGTGGCCGCTTCCTTTTCTTGTCCGTACACATTAATTCTACTAATATCACCCTGTTTTGCTTTTACCAGCTCTGCACTTTGAATGAACATACCTCCAGAACCACAACAAGGGTCGTAAATGGTTCCGTCAAAAGGTTCTATCATACTGGCAATCAATTGCACAATGTCATGAGGTGTGTAATATTCACCTTCCTCTTTTGTCGCATTCACGGCAAATTCCTTCAGAAAATATTCATAAACACGGCCTATCAGATCCTTTTCTTCACCAAAAACTTTATGAGAAATCTTATTGACCTCATCAATAAGTTTTTTCATATCATTACCAGCCAAGTTACGCTGAGTAAACGTACCCTCAACAAAGCATCCTTTAAGGTCAGGAGTAGTAGTAGCAATACTACGCAAAGCCGTATCAAGTGCAACATTAAGTCCTGGGCGTATTAATAATTGTACTCCATCTAGCTTCAGGTGGAAGATTGTATGTACCGTCTGTAAATGTCGCATCATCAAAAAAGGCTAAAATAATATTCTCATCATCAGGATCTAAGCCATCTGCTATCAACTGGGCACGAAGATGAACTACTCCATCTTCATATTTTTCTCCGATAAAACGAAGAAAAACCAAAGTAAGCATCATATCTCGCTTCTCAAAGAAAGAGCCTGAATTTTTTGCCTGTCTTAATATATCGCGACACTTGAATAGAATTGCATCCAAGTTGATAACTTCTTCTTTTTTACTATTAGTTTTCTTTGCCATAATTATTTTTTTAATGATTCTACAAAGGCTTTACCTTTTTCTGTCAAGACATAACCGCCTGTCTTACGAGAGCCTTGATATTCTATCAAATTAAGATCTTCCGAAATAAGCTGCTTAAGGATTCTATCAATGGTTGGCATTGATATTTTTATAGCCTCATGCAAGTCTTTTCTTTTAGCGATTCCAAATTCGGAAATCTTCAACAGGACACTTTTTATCTTATCATTTATCTTATCATTTATCTTATCATCATCTGCGGATATAAAATCATTCCCAATCAAAACCTTATCCCCAAAACCTTCTCTACAAGGAATTTCAATCAAAAAATAGCTTCTTTCTTCATTAGTCTCAATTACAGCAGGACCAGAACCATTTCTTCTTAATTCGTCTTGTATGGTAGAAATATCGGTCCTCTACCTTCTTCATCAGGAAGGCTATATAACAAAAATTGTATTTCATTGCTCATGACCATTCATATTTTTAAAACAAAGCATCCAATCTATACAAAGGTAGCAATTAAATTTCACTTTTCATTTAATCTTTAAAGAATTAAGTGATTCCGTAAACTACCCTAAAACTCCAGCAGAACTAATAGTGTATACATCCTAAAGCAAAACCTGCTCATTTCGCTTGTTGCAGAGCGAAATGAGCAGGTCCTCCTGACCACCTCAAAAAATCATCCTGATGTTTTTATTCTTTCATTTCGACCGTTTCAGCATTTGATCAGGATGAATTTTTCGGTAGGGTTTTATCCTCTGTTTTCCGGTTTACAGGCGGGTCAGCGTAAAGTCGGCTGCCGACAGCCAGGTGCCGCGCCACGGCTTACCGGTAAAGGCCGGCACGTTGGAAACACCATAACGCAACTCGCCGGGCTTGGTGACGACAATGCTGTCCACAACCACTCGACTCCAACCGTGTCCCTTACCGTCATGGCGCGCGCAGATTTCATGATAACGGATGCTGTCCGACACGGAAAGTCCTCCGGCAGCAATGCGTTTCTGGGCATCCAGCCAGATGCTTCCCTGCTCTTCTCCGCAAACCGGAATCTCCTGCTTGTAGACCGAAGTTCCCTGCTGGGCGTAAATATAAACTCCCGCACCGTCAGTACGGCCCACGGCTTCCAGACGATACAGCCCCGGAGTCACCTTTTCTTTCCGCTCCAACTGGTATTCCATCTGTCCGTCCACATTACGGCCATGCAAATAGCGCTGCCCGTCTTTGCTGTAATAATGTCCCCAGCCAATATAATCGTCCGAACAGTTTTTATGCACCAACACATTCCAGTCATTCTGTTTCAAGTAGTTGTATTCCCATTCGGGCACATAGAAACCGTTAATGGAATAGAGCTTTCTCTGATTCTCCTGATAGCTGCGGGCTACGGTAATAGAAGTGGTCGTCGTAAAAATACCAAACAACACCAATGCTGCCAGCCAGGAAACGATCAGCGTGGTACGTGCCTTCGGGGCAATCCCACCTCCACGGCCCCAGAAACGGCCCAGCCAATGCACGAAAACATAAACCGGAATGGCCAGCAATACCAGCAGACTAAGTGCTGATACCCAGAAACCCAGATTGGCCGTCAGAGGCAACTGTTCCAAAGTTTGCAGCAGCACGGCATCGGTATTGTGGAAGAACAGCGAACCGAATCCGGCTATCGAAGCATACAGGGCCATGCCGATGCAGCAGATCACCAGGAGCAGACCGAACACAAACAGCACGGCCAGACCGCCCAAGAACACAAACAGGAGCAGTTTGAAAAGACCGGCAAACAGATCCACCACCGTGGACAGGCAGCCGCGTGCCTTGCTCTCGGTCTGCGGTGAACGCACAAAATCCTCTACCTTGCCGGCCCCGTTCAGAATCTCTTCGCGCAGGCTCTCCATATTGACCGGTTCACCGCGCATGCGCAACTTGTCTTCGGGAGTCTTGGCCTCGGGGATAATCAGCCAACAGATCAGATACACCAGCAAACCGACTCCCTTGGTAACGAATATCAGCACCAGGGCAATGAGGCGCAAGGCCATCGGGTCTACCCCGAAATAGGCGGCCATACCGGACAGCACACCGGCCAGTTTCCGGTCGTCGGGATTGCGGAACAGTTTTTTGCGGGGTTTCTCCATCCGCGGCTGGGCATCATCTTCCTCCGCGTCACCGTCCAGCTGCTCGGGACTTCCGATGCGGCGGATAATGGCCTCGATATGCTCTATCGTGATGGCCTCCACACCCGAAGCTTTCAGCTCCGCCATGAGTTCCGCCACACGGTGCTCGATGTCGTCGGCAATCTCTTCGCCGCCTTCGCGTCCGGCAAAATAACGCTTCATGTCCTCCTGATAACGGAAGAGCAAGTCATAGGCATCTTCATCAATGTTATACAATGCCCCAAACAGATTTATGGTAATGTTTTTCTTCATTGCGGTTCAGTTTTATGGGTTTCCTGATTGTTTTTCAGATGCGTCACCGTGTGCACCAGTTCGCTCCAGGCCGCATCCAGACCGCTGAGGAAGATTCTGCCCTCGTCGGTCAGTTCATAATACTTTCGGGGTGGTCCCTGTGTGGACTCCTTCCATTCATACGTAAGCAGTCCGTCCTTCTTGAGACGGGTCAGCAAGGGATAGAGCGTGCCTTCCACCACGATCAGTTCCGCCTCTTTCAGGCGGCTGATGATGTCCGAGGCATAGAACGCTTTCTCACGGAGCAGGAGCAGCACACAGTACTCCAGCATGCCCTTGCGCATCTGCGATTTAGCATTTTCTATATTCATAGGCTTTTCATTTTAGGGAGCATTGTTTTGGCCAAACATTTTCCTTCATGCCGCAAATATAGGCAATACTTTAGTACTATGCAATACATAGTAGTATATTTTTCGCCATTTTCCATAAAAAAACGGCACACAGAGCCGGTTTTCCTGAAGCACCGGATCCATGTGCCGACAAAGCAGCGAAAATGATTTTTATTTCTTTTTCCAGAATGGAGTCACGGAGAAACCGAACTCAGTCTTCCAGAAAGCATCTGTAATATCGGAGTTGGCACCCGACTGTCTGGTGGCAACTACGGGAGCACCTTGCGCCGTTCCATGCAGCAGAGCTTGTCCTACGTGCGAAGTATTGTCCTCGCGATACCAGAAAGCCGGCTCATTTTGATATTCATGCAGACGGCCGATCACCGTATTGCTCAGAATCAGAGAGTTCAATTCCCGGTTTTCCTCTTCACCATTGAGGTATCGGGCCGTAACCCAGGAAGAATCCGCCTGAATGCTCAGCGCATCCATCCGGCAGTCGTACAATCTGAAGGAAGTACCCTCCAAAGCCAAAGAATCCGTTTTCCAACCGGACAATTCCACCACGGTGTGCATGCGGTTCTGCACAGAAAGCAGCGTACCGGTACAAATCTGAATACTGTTTGTGTAGAGGCGCATCGCCTTCAGATATTCCTTTCCTTTGTGACGCATCTTCTCACGCGCCGGATAATCAAAGAACAAGTGCAGCGTGTCGTGACGCAATTCTGTTTTCAGATAGGGATATAACTCCGGAGTGATCAGGATACCCTGCTTCTTTCCATCCATAGACGAATCTCCGGACACAGGGCAAACCGACAGATTCAGATCCAGTCGTACTCCGCTAAGTGACTGCCGATGTATTCTTCCTGTGCCGGTAGAATCCTTGGAATTCACTTCCGAAACCCACTCGGCGCAATATACCTCCAGACTGTCCTCCAGAACGAGATGTTTGAAATCCGGCAAAGGATACCATACTTCATCCTGAACATAGCATGGCTCTGCATCGGGAACGCGGTTATTTTTCTGCAAGAAGAACACACAGAGGATACTTGAAAGCCAGACTACGGCCACCAAACCGATGACTACCTTGGTACTGCAACGCACCCGGGCATACGCCAGCTGCACATTCCGAAAGCGCCAATAGGCCAATGCGGTACACACAATCCAAACCAACAAAGGCATTCCCCAATTCAACAGATTCCGTATCCATAACGGATAAAGAACTTCTGTTTCGGGATTCTCATACTGACTGATCAGCGCAAGGGCAACGGCAACCCATAGGATGGCATAGGCAATAAGGCACGCCGCAGTCTTGACAAATCCGTTCTTCTTCCAGAACGTGCTGCCCAGAATAAACAAGGACTGACCGGCCAGCGACAGTACCAACAAGTCCCCGTCCAACGCTTCTCCAGTCAAAAGATGGAAAATCTTAAGATCGGGAAAAACCGCAGAACAAACCAAAAGCCGGACCAGATCGGCCGCAAGGAAAGCCATATAAAACAGCAGATATGTGAACGGCACAATAAAGAACCAGCGCACCAGAAACTTTTCTCCGGTAGAAGCCGGAAGCGACAGATCAGCCTGTAATCCCTGCCGGTCTGTAGCGCCGAACATAAAGTCCGAACCGCGGCTGGACACGGCCAGTAACAGAAGCATTATATAAAAAGGATAGATAAAAGACGAGCCACTCCAGAACTCGTCCTGAGTAGAACTCACCGCATAATATCCGTCGCTTATCTCATCCTGCACATACATCAGCGAGCACCAGGTAAAGATTACGGCCATCACACCAAAATATACCAACCAGACCAGCAAATAATGCTTTTTCTGTTCGTCCCATACCTTTGCCATGAGGGACTTTATACGAAATAGATTCAAATTCATAATTCCATGTTTTTTCTTATAATACAATCAAAAAGACAAGACCGCTTAAAAAGACATTCCGTTTTCTTCAAAAAACTTTTTGGTAGCCTCCACGGTCTGCACATAATCCTTATATAAAGAGGTGATTTCCTCTATCGGGATGCCCAGTGTATAGATTTCATGGAAAAAGCCATTCAGCTCTTCGCCGATAAAAGCATTTTTCCGATACTCCAGCACCAGTTCCCGGGCACCGGACGAAACAAAATATCCGATACCGCGCTTCATATAAATAATGTTCCGGCCTTGCAGGAACTCATACGCGCGCATCGTGGTGTTGGCATTCACTTCCATCTGGGCAGCAAACTCCCGCACAGAGGGGATGCGCTCTTCTTCCTGATACTTTCCACTCAGGATATCGTCTCCAATCCGATCGGCAATCTGCCAGTAAATCGGTTTTCCTTCTTTAAATATCATACAGCTTACGTTTTTATCTTGCAACATGATCCTTCTTCAGACCGGCAAAAAGTGCGGTCACCTCTTCCCGCTTTTCCATCAGGGCATTGAACAGCAGCTCCAAATCGAGATTGCTCTCCACCCCATCCTCATTGGGCAGCAACACCGATGCCCCCTGAAGAGACGGCAACTGATAAATGGCCCGGCGCAGCAGATTCGGATCGGACGTCTGCGTAAAGCGGAGGGTTTCACACACCTCGGCCACCGTCTTCTGCAACAACGCCTGTCCCTGATCCACAATGAGCAGACGGTCCAGCAGATGCTCCACATCCTGCACCTGATGGGTGGAAATAACCACTCCCCGCTCCTCGTCCATCTCCTGCACCAGAATCTTGCGGAACTGGCGCTTGCCCGGAATGTCCAGCCCGTTGGTCGGCTCGTCCAGCAAAAGCCACTCGGTATTGGCTGCCAGCGCAAAGCTGACAAACACCTTTTTGCGCTGCCCCATAGACAAGCGGTCCAGATGCAAATCGCCCGACAGTTCGAAACAATCCAGCGCACGCTTCAGAATCTCGGCACTGAAACGCGGATAAAAAGGTGCCATATAGCGCACATAGCGGTCCAAAGACACGGCGGGCAAGGAAAACTCCTCGGGCACCAGGAACAGACTCTGCAACGAAGTGACCGAGCGCTTGCTCATCTCCTCTCCATGAAGCAGCACCTTACCTTCTGAAGGAGCCACCAGACCGGCCATCAGATGCAGCAAAGTGGATTTACCGGCACCGTTCTTTCCCAACAAACCGTAGATGCCTCCCAGTTCCAACTCGGCATTGAAATGCCGGAATACCTGCTTCCGCCCCTTGCGGTAAGCAAATGAAATATCCTCTATACGAATCATATTATTTATAGATTTATTGATTATTGCTAGTGTATTAGTTTACTAGTACACCGCAAAAGTAGGTTATTCTTTTTAACCGGCAAAGTTTTGAAAAGAATATTTTTCAGAAAACACATTATTTAACATTGAAAGAGTTTCCAGCCTCAACTCCTTTTGAGAAAGATTTCCCCTTTCAAAAACTCGGTCTGCCGTAAAATCCCTTTATGACCCGCATCAAAGCAACAGTCAACCGTAAATCAGGAAATACAGAAGTCCTGACAAACAACAATTCTAAGTACCCGAAAGAAAAAAGTTGGTATTTTTATTAGGTCATATACCGAAAAATAGTTATTTTTGCATCAATAAAAACGAGATACAATAAAACGATCTCAATTAGATTACCTATAATAAATTAATGTAATTATGGTTTATTCACACGAAGTAGAAAACATGTGTTGTGTTGCCAAAGGTCCTAACCACGGACCAGCCCCAATTCCAGAAGAAGGAAAGTGGGTAAAGGCAAAAGAGATTAAAGACATCTCAGGTTTGACTCACGGTATCGGTTGGTGTGCTCCTCAGCAGGGTGCATGTAAGCTGACTCTGAACGTTAAGGAAGGTGTTATCCAGGAGTGCTTGGTTGAGACTATCGGTTGCTCTGGTATGACTCACTCAGCTGCTATGGCCTCAGAGATCCTGCCGGGAAAGACTATCCTGGAGGCTTTGAACACTGACTTGGTTTGTGACGCCATCAACACTGCTATGCGTGAATTGTTCCTTCAGATCGTTTACGGTCGTACTCAGTCTGCTTTCTCTGAGGGCGGTTTGATGATCGGTGCTGGTCTGGAAGACCTGGGTAAGGGTCTGCGTTCACAGGTAGGTACTTTGTATGGAACTTTGGCTAAGGGTCCTCGTTACCTGGAAATGGCTGAGGGTTACATCAAGACTATCGCATTGGACAAAGACAACCAGATCATCGGTTACGAGTTCGTACACATGGGTAAGTTCATGGACGAAATCAAGAAGGGAACTGATGCAAACGAGGCTTTGAAGAAGGTAACCGGTACTTACGGTCGCTTCACAGCTGAGCAGGGAGCTGTTAAACATATTGATCCACGTCACGAATAATATAAGGAGGAAGTAAATTATGATTAGAGAAGTAAAGTTTGAAAGCCAGGACCGTCGTATCAAGCAGATTCTTGCTGCATTGAACGAGTACGGTATTTCTTCTATCGAAGAGGCTAACGAGATTTGTGAATCATACGGACTTGATCCTTATAAGACTTGCGAGGAAACTCAGCCAATCTGCTTCGAGAACGCTAAGTGGGCTTACGTAGTAGGTACTGCTATCGCATTGAAGAAGGGTTGCAAGACTGCTGCTGAAGCTGCTGAGGCTATCGGTATCGGTTTGCAGGCATTCTGTATCCCTGGATCAGTAGCTGACGACCGTAAGGTAGGTATCGGTCACGGTAACTTGGCAGCTATGTTGCTGCGCGAGGAGACTAAGTGCTTCGCTTTCTTGGCTGGTCACGAGTCATTCGCTGCTGCTGAGGGTGCTATCAAGATCGCTGCTAAGGCTGACAAGGTACGTAAAGAGCCTCTGCGTTGTATCCTGAACGGTTTGGGTAAGGATGCTGCTCAGATCATCTCTCGTATCAACGGTTTCACTTACGTTCAGACTCAGTTCGACTACTACACTGGCGAATTGAAGGTCGTTCAGGAAATCGCTTACTCTGACGGTCCTCGTGCAAAGGTTAAGTGCTACGGTGCTGACGATGTTCGCGAAGGTGTTGCTATCATGTGGAAGGAAGGCGTAGATGTATCAATCACTGGTAACTCTACTAACCCAACCCGTTTCCAGCACCCAGTAGCTGGTACTTACAAGAAGGAGCGTGTATTGGCTGGTAAGCCATACTTCTCAGTAGCTTCAGGTGGTGGTACAGGTCGTACTCTGCACCCAGATAACATGGCTGCTGGTCCTGCTTCTTATGGTATGACCGATACTATGGGTCGTATGCACTCAGACGCTCAGTTCGCTGGTTCTTCTTCAGTTCCTGCTCACGTTGAGATGATGGGATTCCTGGGAATCGGTAACAACCCAATGGTAGGTTGTACTGTAGCTTGCGCCGTTGACGCTGCTACTGCTCTGAATAAGTAATCAAAATACTGAATCAGAATATAACTCCCTGTAACTCGTAGAGTTGCGGGGAGTTTTTTTGTTTGTATGTATCACGCTGAAGCATTGAATACTGCCCTACTCCGATTAAAAACGAGAGGAAAAGATGACACAGATAATAACATATTGTCTTACAAGTTCAATGAGCTGTAAACCACATTGATCATTGACCTGCTACTCTAGACAACACTGAAACTTGATCTTAACGACTATGGAATATGGAGATAATGAATTCCTGAATAAAACTTTCTTCAACATATTCCGTCTATGAAACCTTTTAATTCTTACCTTTGAAAGAAATAATACTCCTAAAAAGAGCATAATATTGAAAAAAAACATATTTTTGCAATATTCGATACCCACAAACCATCTAAGAACCATATACATGACCATGGAAAAGAATTCAGTTTTCACGAAGATTTTTTTAATCACCTATAAAAACAAAACCTATGCTACATTTAAAATCCTTTAGTATCTTTATTGCAGCATTTCTCTGCATGTCGACTTTGGCGTTTTCACAAAGTTTCACTGATAAAGACCTGAAAATGTTTGACGAGGGCTATGTAATGACGGAAAAAGATATTCGTCCTGCTCATTTGGCCTACGAGAGAGGCACAGACACAAAGCCACGCCTATATTCCATTGAGAGCGATAAGGATGAGACAAAAGTCACATTCCTGCAACCCATTTATTTTGACAGTCAGTGGTTGCATTATGGAAAAGGGTTTAAACTCGTGGATGTGAAGACGGGAGACCAGTATTTGAGTAGAGGTTATGATGGCGGATTGCCCAATGACCGCCTGTTGATTGTAAAAGGTCATCGGGGAGAATACATTTTTATCACGCTCCGTTTTCCGAAACTGAAAAGAAGAGTGGAGGTAATCAATATCATCGAACAACCCATGTCTACTGACCTGATTCCCTCCAATGACGACGGAATACTCAAATCGTATTATGGGATTCATGTGAAATCTTATAAAGTGAAGACCCGGAAGATGCCTAAGATTTATAAATAATGTTTTGTTTCTCAGAGCACTATAAAATATTTTGTGTAAATGGAAATACGGAATCTAAATGACATGCACCCCGAAAGTTTTTTGTCTAACTTTCGGGGTGCATGTCATTTAGATTCTCGTATTTTTTATTTCTGCAGATTTGCAAAATGAAGAAAATTACGAAAGAAAGAATCAAGTAGTGCACAATGAGGTATTCTCGTTCAAGTCTAAAATATAATTACAAATTCTCTATGTGCAACAAGAGCGAAGACAATAGCAGGAATAAAAGCTCCTCCCTCCGAAATACTACATTTGCCACATGACCCTTTGGTTTTATCCGGAAAGATTCTTACCTTTACCGGACTAGAAAAACAAAAACAACAAATCTAATACAAATATTAAAAACAGGACTGCTTTTGTGCAGCAGTTTAGAAAGTATAACCCACTACACTACTGATTATGATGAAAAAAGCACTAAAATTAATCTTGTTGCTGCCTTTCATCTATTCCTGTAAATCACAGGTCACGAACCATACGTTTGTGAGAAATGAACAAGGCAACCCGATTTCACTCGATGAAGACTGGAGGTTTATCCGTTATGGTTATCAACCCGACGGTACTTACAGACCTGAACCCGACAGTCTGTATCAGTTGACCGTTGATGACACTCAATGGGAAGAGCTGGACGTTCCACACGATTTCGGCATCACGGGCCCCTTCCGAATGGACCTGGCAGGCAACACCGGCAGACTGCCCTATCAGGGTATAGGCTGGTACCGAAAGGACTTTTATGTCAATCCATCCGATGCCGACCAAAGTTTCTACATAGATTTCGACGGAGTAATGGCCTACGCCAAAATATGGCTGAATGGAAAATATGTCGGCACCTGGCCCTACGGATACAACTCTTTCCGTCTGGATCTGACTCCTTATATTAATTTTAACGGTAAAAATACGATTGCTGTGCGGACAGATACCGAGAAATGGGATTCCCGCTGGTATCCCGGAGCCGGCATTTACCGAAATGTATGGTTAATAAAGACCGGAAAGGTCCACGTAAAGCATTGGGGAAGCAAAATAGGAACTTCCAACTTTAAAGAAAAGTCTGTAGACCTGGATATATCCTTGGAGATAGAAAACAAATTACCGGACAGCAAACAGGCCATCGTCAAGACCCAAATCTATGAACTGGACCACAATGACCGTATCGGGAAAAAAGTATTGTCTTTTGACCAGCATCAGATACAGATCGAACCCAGAGGTATTCAAAAGATCAAACTGAAGAAAAACTTCCCCAACTTCAAATATTGGGATATCTCATCACCCAACAGATATGTAGCCTGCACCCGAATAATCGTTGACGGCAAGGTTACCGACCGGCACTACTCCTCTTTTGGCATACGCGACATCAAGGTTTCCCGCAACGGTTTCTTCTTGAACGGAAGAAGAGTAGAAATCAAAGGAGTGTGCAATCACCACGATTTAGGTGCCTTGGGCGCTGCGGTCAACACCAGTGCTCTGGAAAGACAACTGGACATCCTGCTAGAAATGGGATGCAACTCCATACGTACCTCCCACAACCCTCCTACACCGGAATTACTGTATCTGGCTGACAAAAAAGGCATTCTGATCATGGATGAAGCTTTTGACGCATGGGAAAGAGGAAAGCGGGAATGGGACTATAACAAGCTCTATCCCGAATGGCATCAGAAAGATCTGGAGGCGATGGTGCGCCGCGACTGGAATCACCCTTCGGTGATATTCTGGTCTATCGGCAATGAGGTAATGGAACAGCAGAATGTCGCGATGACCCAACATCTGGTGGACATCGTGAAACAGCTCGACAGTACGCGTCCGGTAACCAACGGCTATAATGATCCCAACGGCGGACGTGCTTCCGGCGCCTGTCAGGCACTGGACATCATGGGAGTGAATTACTTCTTTGGCGAACAGGCCAAATGGGACAAGGACGAGCGTTATAAGGACAAACCTACCATCGGAACGGAAACCTCATCCTGCATCAGTTCACGAGGTGTCTACTTTGGAGGAGACACGCTGCGCAAGGATTTTCAGATAACCTCTTACGACCTGGACTCACCGCCTTGGGGATGCAAGCCCGATGTTCAGTTTGCCACCAACCACCAGTATCCGCATCTGTTGGGCGAATACGTGTGGACCGGTTTTGACTATCTGGGAGAGCCCACTCCCTTCAATTCGGACAAGACCAATCTGCTGAACTTCAGAACAGACCCGGGCAAGAAAAAAGAATTAATGGAACAACTCAAGAAACTGGAAGAAAGTCAGCCCCCTTCCCGAAGCAGTTATTTTGGAATTGTCGATATGGCCGGATTCCCGAAAGACAGATATTATCTGTATCAGTCTGTCTGGCGACCGGACTACCCGATGACGCATATCCTGCCGCACTGGAACTGGCCGGACAGAATCGGGAAAAAGATTCCGGTGCATGTTTATACCTCGGGAACAGAGGCTGAATTGTTCGTAAACGGGAAGAGCTACGGAAAAAAGACCAAAACTCCCGGTAAGGACTACCGGCTGGTATGGGACGATGTTGTCTATACTCCGGGCGTTGTAAAAGTGATAGCATACAAGAACGGCAAAAAGTGGGCCGAAGACGAAATCAAAACTACAGGCAAAGCCCAGAAGATAGTTCTTTCTTCGGACAAAACGAATATTCATGCCGCAAAGAAAGAGTTGGCTTTCATCAAAATATCCCTTACGGACGAATCGGGCTATGTAGTGCCCACCGCCTGCATCCCGTTAAAGATTGAGGTAAGCGGAAACGGCCGACTGGTTGCCACGGATAATGGCGACCCGACCTCTTTTACTCCTTTCCAGAGCAATTGCAGGGAAAGCTTTAACGGACTGGCACTGGCCATCGTTCAGGCAGACTCAAAGAAAAAAGGAAATATCCATATCAAGGTTACAGGCGAAGGATTAAAGGATGGTGAGATGGATATTGCCGTGAAATAGTTCTGAAAACCAACAACCTGAAATAAAAAAGTAAGGAAATAAACACAAGCATTTTTGATAAAACATCAAATAATCGCTATTTTTGGATATAGATTTCCGGGAGATGGACCCTCTCTATCTATATAAAGACAAAATCAGCGATTTATGGATACATTTTCAAATACACAAAATCCCGAAAGCGCTCCTCAGAATTCTCTGGAGCGCTTTCTTAAAGCTCAGGAAAGCAGTTACCCGCAAGCTTTGGAAGAAATACGCAACGGAAGGAAACAGACGCACTGGATCTGGTACATCTTTCCGCAGCTGAGAGGTCTGGGACATAGCTACAATGCCAACTTTTATGGCATTGCCGATCTGGAAGAAGCCCGCCGTTATCTGAACCACCCCATTCTGGGAGCCCGTCTGCGTGAAATCACACGCGCCCTGCTCCTTCTGCCCGAAGGACTGTCGGCCGAAAGTATTCTCGGAGGCATTGATGCCCTGAAGGTATGCTCCTGCATGACGCTCTTTAACAAAGTGGCACCTGGAGTAATATTCCGTCAGGTATTGGAGCGCTACTTTCAGAATCGGGAAGACCAGCTGACCCTGAAAGCACTGAATATCCCCAAAGAAGGGTTCCTGTTGGGAGCCGTTGCCGGCGACATCATCGGATCGGTATATGAACGCTACTCTGTAAAAAGAACGGATTTTCCGCTGTTCAGCGGACTGTCACGATATACAGACGACACGGTGATGACCGTGGCCGTAGCAGACTGGCTGCTGGGGACCGAAGCCCTGACGCCCACCCTGCAACATTATGTCCGTCATTATCCCAGAGCGGGATACGGAGGCATGTTCCTCCAATGGGGCATGTCGTCCAACCCTGTTCCCTACCACAGTTTCGGTAATGGATCGGCCATGCGCGTCAGTCCTGTAGGCTGGGCATTCGACACATTGCAGGAAACGTTGGATTATGCCCAAGCGAGCGCAGCCGTCACCCACAATCATCCTCAGGGAATCAAAGGAGCACAGGCTGTAGCGGCTTGCATTTTTCTGGCTCGGAAAGGAGAAAGCAAAGCAAATATCCGCACATACATAGAACAAACTTTTTATTATGATCTGCACCGCACCTGCGCAGAAATCCGTCCCACTTACCATTTTGATGTAACCTGTCAAGGCAGTGTGCCCGAATCCATCATCGCCTTTCTGGAGAGTACGGACTTTGAAAGTGCTGTCCGACTGGCCGTATCTCTAGGTGGAGACGCCGACACGATGGGAGCCATTGCCGGAAGTATCGCCGAAGCTTTTTACGGAGGGGTGCCCGAATCCATCCGTCAGGAATGTACCCGGCGAATGCCTTACGACCTGCTTGCCGTGCTCCATCGGTTCCATCAAAAATTCATGTCTTAACTTCTACTTTAATATGGCCATCAAAATTACCTATCGCCGCACGTCACGCCTGAGTATGCGTATTGCCAAAAACGGCGATGTTCATGTATCAGCACCCATTGGCGTCTCTCAGGAAACCGTCACAGACTTTATCGAAAAGAACAAAGACTGGATACAGAAAGCACGAACCCGCACTCTGGCACAACTGGAGAAAAGAGCCTCGTTCTTTAACCAGCTGCCTCTCGACACTCCCGAGCAACGTGAAGAAGCCCTGCTCCGCATGAAAGCCACCATTCCTCCACTCATCGAGAAATATGCACCGCTCATGAAAGTAAAGCCGGGACGCATCACTTATCAGGCCACCATATCCCGTTGGGGATGTTGCCATCCGCGCACACACCAACTGGCATTCAGCGTTTATCTGCTGCTGTTGCCCGACTGGTGCATCGAGCATGTGGTCGTACACGAGCTGACACATCTGCTGGTGCCCAATCACAGCGACCGGTTCTATGCCGTCATGGACCAGTTTTTCCCGCGCTGGAAAGAGGCCCGTCAGGAAACCAGACGACTCAGTAACATGGAATAGTGAGACATCGGGCACATTTCATGATGAAACCGGAGCAATCACTGCTTTGAGCAATCAAGGCACTTCAAAAAATCATCACATTTGGGTATTGCAGAAACAAGCTGAAAGAAAGAACTTTGCGGGCGTAAGAACCAAATACGGTGCAACGCACAGATTCCAAATTCCAAACCCATCTGCCTTTTGCCTCCGCACCGTAAGGGCAGGGCAGATATACAAAATTACCAATTATAATGAAAAAAGTTCTTTCGCTTATGTTTCTGCTTTCCGGCTTCTGCGGAAGCATACAGGCAGAAACCAGTCTCTACTCAAAAATTTTGGCCGAAAAAGGGCAGGACGACCCCACCCTGCCCCTGAACGACCGCAAGGAAACAGATGCCAATGTGATGGGGCATATCATCGACGCCAAGACCAAAGAGCATCTGCCTTATATCAAAGTGTATATTGAGGGAACCACTCAGGGCACTCTGAGTGATGCCACCGGACATTACTTCCTGAAAAATCTTCCTGAGGGAAAGTATGTGCTGGTGATGGAAAGCGCCGGATTCAAGACCGTACACAAAAACATCGAGGTGAAAAAAGGAAAAACCATCGAAGTGAACTTCACAGCCGAAGAGGATCTTATTGCCTTTGACAATGTGGTGGTCTCGGCCAATCGTAATGAAACATCCAAACGTATGGCTCCTTCGCTGGTAAACATTCTGGACAGCAAACTGTTTGAAACCACCAATGCCTCGTGTCTGGCCGAAGGACTGAGCTTCCAGTCGGGAGCGCGCCTGGAAACCAACTGCCAGAACTGCGGTTTCCAGCAGATACGTATCAACGGTCTCGACGGTCCCTACACACAGATCATGGTAGACAGCCGCCCCATCTTCAGTTCGCTCACCGGAGTATATGGTCTGGAACAGATTCCGGCCAACATGATAGAGCGCGTGGAGGTAATCCGAGGCGGAGGTTCTGCCCTGTTCGGTTCGTCGGCCATTGCGGGAACCCTCAACATCATCACCAAAGAACCGCAGCGCAATTCGGCCCATGTGTCACACAAACTGACTCTGACCGGTAAAAAACCGGAGAATGTGACCGATATCAATGCGTCTATGGTTACGGACGACCAGAAAGCGGGTATCTATGTGTTCGGACAGTACCGTCACCGTGCCCCCTACGACGCCAATGGGGACGGATTCACCGAGGTGGGTATTCTGGACGCGCGCACCGTGGGTTTCCGGTCATATATCAAAACTACCGACCTTTCCAAACTGACCTTTGAGTATCATAACATCAACGAATACCGCCGCGGTGGTGACAGCCTGGATCTGCAACCTCATCTGGCCAACATCGCCGAACAGACGAATCATGTCATCAACGGCGGAGGACTGCGCTACGAGCTCTCCTCACGCAACCTGAAACATCGTTTTCTGACTTATGCCTCTTCACAACACACCAGCCGAAAGAGTTACTACGGAGCCGAAAAGAATGCGGATGCCTACGGACAGACCAGAGACATCACGGTAGTGGGCGGTGCGCAATATACCTTGAAATGGGCAGACAAGCTGTGGCTGCCGGCCGAACTGACAGCCGGCTCGGAATATCAGTACAATGATCTGAAGGACGAAATGCCGGGATATGGCCGCACCATTCTGCAAACCATCCACAACGGAAGTGTCTTTCTGCAAAACGAATGGAAGAACAAATATTGGGGTTTCCTCATTGGCGGACGTATGGACAAACACAATCTGCTGAAGAATGTGGTGTTCAACCCGCGCGCCAATATCCGTTATAACCCGACAGAGAACCTGAACTTCCGCCTGTCCTATGCCAGCGGCTTCCGTGCGCCTCAGGCCTTCGACGAGGATCTGCATATTGCAGCCGTGGGAGCACGTGCCATGCTCATCGAAATAGATCCGAACCTGAAAAAGGAAACTTCGCAAAGCCTCAGCCTTTCGGCCGACTACTACAAGCGCTTCGGCGACGTGCAGACCAACTTCCTGATTGAAGGTTTCTACAACGACCTGAAGGATGTGTTCTTCCTGGACGAACGTGGTGAGGATGCTCAGGGCAATCTGGTCTTTGTACGCACCAACAAGAAAGGTGCCCGCGTGATGGGTATCAATCTGGAGGCTAAGGTGGCTTATAAATGGGCACAGCTTCAGGCCGGTGCTACTTACCAGCAGAGCCGTTACAAGGAAGCGGAAACCTGGAGCGACAATCCGAATATCGCCCCTCAGAAGAAGATGTTCCGCTCTCCGGATGTGTATGGCTATTTCACCGCAACACTCAACCCTATCGAACGCCTGTCGGTAGCCCTCACCGGAACCTATACCGGAAGCATGCTGGTGCAGCATCTGGCCGGATACATTCCTGAAGACCGCGAAGAAACGACTCCGGACTTCTGGGACATTAACATGAAGGTTGCTTATGACATCCCGCTTTACAAGAGCACTTCCCTGCAACTGAATGCCGGTGTGCAGAATATCTTCAATGCTTATCAGAAGGACTTTGACAAGGGAGTCTCACGTGATGCCGGATATATCTATGGCCCGGGATTGCCGCGCCGCTATTTCATCGGATGCAAGATTTCGTATTGATGAGATTCCGGAACAATAAAAAGCAAGATCAGATTTCATAAAACAAAAAAACGGGTTCGGCGCGATGCCGACCCCGTTTTCTATTTTGCCTATTGTCTCTTAAAATGATTATTCTGCCGGAGCCCACTTACAACGAACCGGAGAAACAATTGCTCCTTCTTCTTTCAGCTGCTTCATGGCCTTATCTACTTCCTTACGGTCCAAACCGCTCAATTCTGCAATCTTACCGGCATTCAGGGGAGTTCCCGCTTCTTTCATTGTTGCCAATACTTTCTCTTTTGCTTCCATAACCTTTAATTTTAATAGTTTCTATTTCTTATTTCCAACGTAATATCTATGTAACTCCGCCTGCCTTCGATATAGTCTGCATACAGGGTCTCAGGATCTTTCCCTTTCAACACATAACATTTGCCGCACAATTCACAGTTATGCAGGCATTTCCAGGAACTGAGCACAAAATCCAGTCTCTCTTCCCGTGTAGATTGTTCTATTGCAGGAGCTACCATAGCTATTCTTATTTACGACGCAAAGATAACATTTTAAATTTATATTTAGTACAAATCTATAGTTATTCTTATTTAAAAAGAGAATCTTCCCCGAAAACCCAAAATCGCAATCTAATACTGCTCCATATCTGTCTCAAACCGAGAAGCAGAATATCGTCCGATAAAACCGAGGAAATGCCCAAAGCAAAAAAAGGTATCCGTATGGCTCCAAATAATCATCAGGATGAAAATTAATTATCTCCGTGTAGATAATCAATTATCATCAGGATGATAAAAAATGAAAAGCAGCCTGTAATTTTTCATTCGCCGCAGGCACGGAGCAAAATCTCCTCAATCCTGGGTTTTGTCGTTGCATTTTACATATAAAAAATACCCCAAAAGTTTTGTATCTGACTTTTGGGGTAGCTTTCAGGCCTGAAGCCCGAGAATTTTCTTTAGTTTCTCTGATTACTGATACAGTTCCTCAATCTTCTTGATCAGCTCCTCACCGCGCAAGTTAGAAGCTACGATCTTACCGTCGGGACCGATGAGCAGAGTGGCCGGGATGCTCTTTACGTAATAGAGCTGTGCGGCACTGCTCTTCCATGCTTTCAGGTCAGACAGCTGGGGCCAGGTCATCTGCATCTTGGCCACGGCATCTGTCCACGCCTTCTTGTTGTTGTCCAAAGACACACCCACGATCTCGAAACCCTTGCTGTGGAAACGGTCGTAAACGGCTTTCACGTTCGGCATCTCCTGACGGCAGGGACCGCACCAGCTGGCCCAGAAATCAACCAGCACATAGTTGCCCTTACCGGCATAGTCTGACAGCTTGTGCATCTTGCCCTCCATGTCCGGGAGTTCGAAATCAACAAAGGTAGCACCCTGAGCCTTGCGCTTCTCGCCTTCGAGCATCTTGTAGACATTGGTCAGCAAAGCATCGTCCTTGTACTTGTAGTCCTTCAGGAAGTTGTCGATGAAATCAACGCCCAGCACTTCCATATAGTTGAAGATGAAGTAAGCCGGAATCAGATTGTCCTTATTGTTGGTGATACCGTCCTTCAGGGCTTTCATCTGGCGGTCGGCAATAGCCATCCACTCGGCATCGAGTTTCTTGGCCACACTTTCCGGAAGGTTTCCGTTGTACTTGGCTGCCTCCATCTGCAACTCACGCTGGGCTCTTCCGCCCTCCTCAATGGCTTTGGTGATGGCCTGCATGCGGGCATTCACTTCTGAACCAGTCACCTGAATGCCTTTGTCCACAGTAACCTGAATCGGCTCGTTGTCGAGCACAAAGGCTGCAATCACATTATAACCGTTGGCAGTGGCACAAACGGAAGCCAATTTCGGCAGCGTAGTATTTCCCTCCATCGTGTAGACTCCATTGACACACTGTGCGCTGTCAATCGCCATCTTGTCCTCGATAGAGAACAGATAAACGGTCTTGACATCGAGATTCTTGTTTCCGCTCTTGTTCTCAAAAGTCACCTTGTAGGTGTTCTGCGCTACAGCTGCGTGAGCGCCCAATAACAGGAATAATCCTAAAACAAATTTTTTCATTTTCATCATTTTCTTGGAACTCAATAAGGCGTGCTTGTCCGGCACGCCTTATTGAAAAGGATATTAATTGTTGAATTTATCGCTTGTGGCTCGTCTCAGTCCCAGCTGACGGGCTGACATGACCTTGCCGCCCAGATTATCCTGGAACAGAAGCTTAGGAGCATTCAGGGCTGTGATGTCGAAGATGAAGAGGTCACCATTCTCACAACCTACAATGAACTCGTTGCAAGTCAGGAACGAAAGCGCCAGATAGGTGATGCGTGAATTGATGGTCACGCCCTTCGGCAATTCAAACTCCTTGAATTCCTTACCCCACATATCGTAGGCAATACGCTGCACGTAGTAGATCTTGTTGCCTACAGTGTAGTAAGTGGTGCGGGCTGCCACATCGGTACTTGGATAGCCGAAGCGGTAAGTGGCACCGCTGGACAGGAAACATGAAGTGGAATCCAGCTGCGGTACATTCTCAAGCTTGAATGAGTTTGAGAAGTAGTCACCCTTGTTGGTGTTTGAGGTATTTACATACACCGCAAAGTCTGTGATTCGGGTCTGTGTTTCGTTCGGACGGTTATAGGCCATGGTGAAGTGCAGACATCCACGTGTGTTGTTCGGAACGTGGTTGGTCAATCCCAGATACAGCACCTTGGTTCCCTCCGGCATATTGTTTACCGGAACATAAGTAGCGGTATCGGTCAGAGGATTCAGACGGGTTACAGAGACGAAGAACTTGTCTCCGTTTTCATCTGTCTTCTGCTCGGTCAGTACTGAAGCCATCATGATTCTGCGGTTCTTTTCGTCGTAGCAAGGAATCATCGGGTTACCGTACAGTGTGTTTCCGAATTTGGTGATGCGGTATCCTTTCTCATCTACATAATAAGGCTCGCTCAGGTATTTACCACCCAGATAGTTCAGAGACATGACACGAGAGTAAACCTGTCCGTCCTTTGAAGCCAGGAAAGTAGCCGGCTGTGCAGAGCTGGAACCGTCGCAGTCTGCGCGGGCCACCAGATTGAAGTTGGCCGGAGTACCATCCAGGAACTGCTCTCCTTCGATCTTGCTGTAGAAGCTCAGGTCGCTGGCACGGAGCTCGTATCCGCCGCGATCAGTCACAACCGTGATAGAACCCTGAGAACTGATGTGCTTGTCGAAAGCCCAGTTCATGTTAATCGGAGTACCCTGCAACTTGGCATCCTGATTGGCTTCGCCGTAGGCATCCTTAATCAATTCATAGTCTACCTGCTCCACACCGTCTACATAAGAATATTTCTGACGAATGGCTGACAGACCAACCTGTCCACCCTGATCGGTCATGATAATCCAGTTGTCTGAAGAGAATTTTGAGTAGAACCAAACCTGAATCTTACCCATGTACTTCACACCGGTTGATTTCTCTACGACATTGAAAGTACCGTATGTACTGGCTTCGTTACTAAAATCCTTCACACCGGCAATCTCCATCAGCTCTTCGGTCGGGATTCTCAGCACCAGACCTTCGCCGATGACCTTGTCGTTCACGATCCATTCATAACGGACCTCCTGTGAGCGGATGGCAGAATCCTTGTCCCATACAAAGAACTTGCTTGCATCAAACACAGCATCCTGTCCCTGACGGGCCACAATGGAAACCGGATTGTTTGCATTAATCAGCCAATGAGGGGGATTCATCTCCGCATAATCGTAATTACCCTCATCCTTAAAGCAAGATGTCAGCAACAACATGCTTGCCAGCATCATATATATCAATTTTTTCATAATGCTCTATAATAAGTAATTTAGCGTTAATTAAACCGGAACTTCAATTGGACCAAACTCATCTTCTGACGGATTCTGCTGCAGCCACTTCTTGAATTCCAGCACCAGCTTACGGGCTTCGTCCGGACGCTGCTCGATCATTTCCTTATCGAGTTCGCTTGCTCCCGGCACATTCTCCAGGAAGAGTTTGTACTTGGTTGCAGAGTAAGCTCCCAACAGATAGATATCCACCTCACTGTTCCACCACTCCGGACGAACCGGATCCTTGACAATGCGAATCACGCTGCGGGCACGCTCATACTGTCCGGGCTTGACGTTCTCGTCAGGAACAACCTCGAGCACCAGACGGTAACCGGCACTCATGGTGTCCAGACGCGCACTCTTATTCAGCTGAATCTGAATGGTGTCCTGGAAACGGGTGTCACCTTCCTGAACCGGACGGGCATGGAAAGTGTATTTGTCCTTCAAAGTGTACTCTTCAGGTAGTGCGGTAGTCAGTTCAGGCACTACACGCAACTTGAAGTCCAGATCATGCTCCAGCTGACGGCCGGCAAGAACAACGATCAGTTCTGCATTCGTGCTGTTCTCATCTTCTCCCACAAAGAAGAAGGTCACCTCGGTAGAGTCTGCCTTTTCTGTTCCCGGATAAGAAGCATCCTTCCAGAACTTGTCGAAGTAGATATAATGATCAGAACCAAAGACCATAATGCTGTCTTCCTGACATGATGTAAAGAGGAGTCCCCCCATTACAGCTAATAAAAGAAATATTTTGTTCATAATCTGTTCGTTTTACCTTTTTACATATTCTGATCATCCGGAATTGGCAACATATACTCAGACTTGTTCAGCTTTCTTACCTCATTGCCAATCTTAATCTTGGCTCCCAAACGCTTATACATATAGAAGAGCTGTCCTTCTGATATCCACTCACGCTGTGCGTCACGGATAAGATCTCTCTGGAAGTCGGCCATAGTGTTTTGAGTTGGCATCGGATCCCACAAACCGCGGTTGCTTCTGATTTCATTCAGAATCTGGTAAGCACCCTCAAAGTCACCGGTCTTGGCCTTGTGCTCGGCGATGATGTAACGCATCTCGGTGCTGCGGATCATCGGCAGAGTCTGCAGATTCTTGGTTCTCAAAGTCTTGTCGTCACTGCAATACCATTTTCCGGACAGACGGTACTTGTTGTCCTGGAATGCATAATAGTCCGGAGCAAACAACAGATAGCGGGAACGGTAGTCGTTCTCATACTCGTCTTCCTGAGTAATCGGATTCTTGAAGATTTCCTGTCCTTCCAGGTCCAGAGTCATCCACTGTGCGTTTCCGAATGTATTCTCAGACTTCTTCTGGAAATAGTTCTCCAGTCCGTAGTCTTCATAGGCATCGGTTGCATAGAGCGCGAATACCAGAGTAGAAACTACCTTGATGTCCTCACGACGCTCATTGTCGTCGTTGGCGCTCTGAACCGGCCACCAGTCTTCGTTGGTAAACATTGAATACTCATTTCCAGTCAGACCGTATGCCTTGAAGTTCATGACAGAATCGGCATACTGATATGCCAGTTCGTCCTCACCCATATACTGGTACACACGGGCCAACAGAGCGGTCATGGCATAATAGTTCAGACGGTAGCCACGGCCTTTGTAGAAATCGTCAATCAGCTCCGGACTGGCGCTTCCTTCCATATTGGCCTCATAAGAATCGTAGAAACGGGCATTCGGAGTAGCGTTCACGGTCATACCCAAAGCCGTAGTATCAAAAGCGGCAGTCAGCTGACGGCCTTTCTGCAAGTCTGCTACAACCTTCTTCAGGAAATCATCTACAGTAATTGCCTGAGGCTGGATGTTCGGATACTCGGATACATAAGGCAGATACTCTCCCTTTTCCTTTTCAATAGGAGCCGGAGCGAAGAGACGACACAAGTCGAAATGCATCAAGGCACGGCAACCGTAAGCCTCACCCAAAATCATCTTCTTCTCTTCCTCACCACCGGCAAACTTGTCCGGATTCTCATCCTCGATACTCTGGATCAGATTGTTGGTGTTGGCAATTACATTGTAGCCTTTCAACCATACCTCGTCAATCTTCTTGCGGAGGTTCACATCGGTATAGTTGAAGTTGCGGGCTTCGTTATAAATGGTCTTGGTACCGTCAGTTCCTGTGTACCACTCCCAGGTGTACTGACGGGACATACAGTCAATGATACCGAACTGAAGCTCTGTACCATACAGGCTGGCCGAAGTCATAGCCTTATACACACCGCTCAACATAGAACGGTAGCCATCGCCGGTTTCCGTAAGTTTGTCGTTTGTTGCTTGTCCATCCGGTTCGATATCCAACCAGTCTGCGCAAGACGTAAAAGAAAGAACTACGGCCGACAAAAGTATTTTAAAAGATATTTTTTTCATAAATCTCTGAATTATTATAAGCCAAGGGTTAATGTGAAGCTATAATTCTTTGCATACGGATAGCTTGTACCGCGTTCGTCCTTAATGGTTGACCAGCGGGCCAATTCGTTGGCATTGAAGCGCAAGCCCAAAGAAGTCAGGTGCCATCTCTGGATCAGTTTCGGATTGAAATCATATCCGAATGACAAGCTACTGAATGACAAATAATTGTCATCCTGAACCAATCGTGATGTCGGATGGGTTTCGGCAGTTGATTTCAGGTCGTAGAATGCAGCTACATCACCCGGCTTATACCAACGGTCGGTCAGCACACGACGGTCCACATTGCTGTTGGCAATATCCGCCTGTTCTACCTTGTTCAGCAAAGTAGTGTTATACTGCTGTGCTCCCCACTGATACAGGAAGTTGGCATTGATGTAGAATCCCTTCCAACCGATATTGATACCGAAAGATCCCTGTGCGTCTGGACTGGCATCACCGCAAACCACCTGGTCGGCAGCATCCCAAGTATAGGTCACACTTCCGTCTCTCTTGAGGAACATTTCCTTACCGGTTGACGGGTCAATACCCAAAGAACGGACAGCGTAAATGGCTGTGGTTGAAGCACCGACATAGTACTGTGTCAATGGCACATACATCAAATCGGCATATTCTGAAGAGTTTTCACCCTTTCCGTTGTGGAAGTCCTGAATGTTCTTGTTGTAGGCCTCAGCATCCTGTCCCAACTTGGTGATGCGGTTGGTGTTGCCATTGACCATGGCATTTACGGCAACCATCCAGTCACGGTTCTGGAACGGCACTACATTTACCTTCAACTCATAACCCTTGTTCAGGATTGTTCCGGCATTGGTGTAGTAAGAAGTAAAACCGGAAGAAGTACGGATATTCATCTGAGACAACTGTCCGTCTGTTTCCTTACGGTAGAAATTGGCCTCGATAGAGAAACGACGCTTGAAGAGTTCCAAAGCAACACCCACATCCCAGGTTCCTGTCTTCTCCCAGGTCAGAGCCGGATTACCCAAAGCCATCAGGATATAGGCCGGGGTTGAATAGTACCAGTCATCTGAAGTCTGATAGGTAGAAACAGCAGCATAAGAAGGGAAGCTCACATTACCGGTAACACCGTAAGAAGCTCTCACACGCAACGTGTTGATCATCTCGTTATTGCGCAATGCCTTGTAGTTATGGATATTCAAGCCCAAACCGGTTGACCAGAATGGTGCGAAACGGTCTTCCTTACCAAACTTTGATGAACCGTCGGTACGGAAAGAGAAGTCGGCCAGATAGATATCATCATAAGAGTAGTTCAACGCTCCCAGGAAACCGATCAAACGGTCCATGGTCAAGGATACATTAGCCTTGTCTGGCTGTCCGGCAGCATAGCTCGGAGAGTGCAGGTTGCTCAGCTGGAATCCACGATACAGGATATCGGTAGAGTTGTTCTGATTCTGCTGTGCGTTGGCACCGGCAGTAGCATTGATAAAGTGCTTGCCCAAGGTCTTGTTATAATAGAACAAGGCGTTCATGTTCCAGTTGATACTGTTTCCGCTGTTGGTCTGCAAGGTTCCTTTCTCCTTGCTTGGCACATTGCGGAAAGAAGGATCTTTCGGGTCAACGAATGACTCGGTGCTGACATCGGTACGGGTTACAGAGAACTGTCCCTTGAAACGGAAGTCTGCATTGAAGTCAATGTTGATGCTCAAGTTATTGGTCAGGTCATACAGAGTAGAACGACCGGAATAGCTTCCCAAATAACGCTCCTGATAAAGCGGGTTGGCTACATTGTTGGATGACTTCAAGGTTTCCAGCAATTCACCGTTGTCGTCATAAGGCGCATAATATGGTTTCAGCTTGGCATAGGTTGAGAAATCACCATAAGGAGAGTTCTCGGACTTGGTTACCGTATAAGTTGTCTGGTTCATTACCTGCAACCATTTCTTGTAACGGTAGTCCAAAGTCAATCCGGTTCCGTAAACATCACGGTAAGAACCCTTCATGGCACCGTTGTGTGTGCTGTAGTTCAAGTCTACGCTATAGCGGATAGACTCCACACCACCGGAGAGGTTCATACTGTGAGTATGATTGAACACATTCTGCACCGGCTGTGCCAACCAGTCTGTCTTCACACCACGGCGCACCTCGTTCAACAGATTGTTATAAGTAATGTCCTTGTCAATCTGTCCTGCCGGGTTGTCGGCGGGTGCATCATAAAGACCAGCCATCTTTTCTACCTGAAGCATTTCCCAGGCATTACACAGGTTATAGTCTGACAAATCCGGGAATTCAGCACCGGCTGTGAAGTTATAATTGATACGCAATTCACCTGGTTTTGGAGGCACGGTAGTAACCACGATCACACCGTTAGCCGCACGAGAACCATAAAGTGCCGTAGCGGCAGCATCCTTCAAAATGGTCATGCTCTCGATACGGTTGATATCCATATCGTAGATTTTCTGTACGCTGACCTCAAAACCATCCAGAATAAAGATTGGCAAGTTCGGATTATCGGCCAGGTTGGTACGCTGTGAACGGCGTGCTGCCTCCACATCCAAACCACGGTTCATACCGATACTACTCTCACCACGGATAGTAAACTCAGGCAAACTGTTCGGGTCTGATCCCCAAAGATTGGC
Organism: Bacteroides sp. OF04-15BH; assembly: GCF_003477995.1. Lineage (GTDB taxonomy): Bacteria > Bacteroidota > Bacteroidia > Bacteroidales > Bacteroidaceae > Paraprevotella. The sequence goes on along the minus strand of NZ_QUEM01000018.1, from coordinate 12,652 downwards.
TTCCTTTAAACGGAAAGAAGGATCAAAGGCCTGAAGGGCGGCAATGGCATTCTTGTTGTTGGTCTTTAAAAGCTGGTCTTTTGTTACAACAGTCGCATTACCTGTAAATGAATTTTTCTTGAACAACTGGTAACCGGTAGCAATTACCTCCACTTCGTCAATGGCAGAACTGCTTTGCAAGGTTACTGTATAATGTGCTTTCTTGGTAATAGTGACTTCTTTTGGCTCAAAACCCACAAACGATACCACCAAAGTTTTAGCGCTGGTCGGCACGTTCAGAGTAAATTTACCATCCAAGTCTGTTACAACCGCATGGCTCAAATCACCTTTAACATAAACATGGGCTCCTGGCAATGTTTCGCCATCCGATCCGTAAACCACACCGGTAAGCTTTCGCTCTTGTTGATCGGCAGCAGCCATCTGCGCTGTAGGAGTTGAAATTTCAACTCCATTCCACATTGGAGAAGCCACTGCTAATTGAGCTGCAAGCAAGCAAGCAACTTGCGAACAAAAACGGACGCCTTACTGTGTCACTCATTTTTTTGTCCTCCCTCATAAAATAAATCTATTAAATTAAAAAAATTAAGCAATCTTCTATTCGATAACATACTAAATCCTTGTCTCCGATTGCAAGAAACAGTTGCAAAAGTATAACTTATATTTTAAAAATAATAACAAACCGCTGTATTTTTTGATTTTTGCTCCTACATTTTGCCCTAAAACAAGCTGTACAGCATAAAATCTTGTTATTTTTTAAAAACAAAGCCTTTCAATGTGTCGTGCTTATTTTTATTAATCCCGCAAAAAGTTTAAAAAACGGAAACGATAGCCGGAAAACAAAAAAAGTCCCGGTCTGGCGATTCGAAATACACCAACCGGGACTGTAAAATTCTGAAATCTCTAAAGATTAATCCAAGTAAGACAAGATATTGCCACTCAACTGCAACAGAGAGATTTCACAGGTTTTCGTATCATACTCTACCGTGAGCAGGCGCTCTTCGGCATCGCGCAAGCTCTTCTGTGCCTCACGCACCTCAAAACCGGAAAGCTCTCCTTTCATATAACGATAATGGGCAATCTCATAGTTGTCTTTTGCCACAATCACATTCTCACGTTCCAACTGCAACATCTGCAAATTGTTCTGATAAGCTTGCCAGAGCGTGTTCATATCTGACTTCAAAGCCAGCTCCAGCTGCTCTTTCTCCAGTTTACGACCTTCCAGTTCGAGCCGTGCATTGCGCTGCTGCGTGCGTTTGCTGCCATCAAACAGGTTGAAACCGACCGTGATTCCGGCATTCAGACCCCAATTATCACGCATGCGGGTCGATGACAATCCATATTTATTAAATGTATAGCCGTAACCGGCATTCAGTTTGACATACGGATAATTACGCGACATGGCCTTTTTCAGATCCATTTCGGAAAGCTGTGTGTTCTGTGCGGCCTTGAGCAAGGATGTGTTGGAGGCCAGAGTAGCCTGCCACAAATCTTCGTAGCTCAAATGTGCATCCAGATTGATCAGCGAATCTTCCAGTTCAAACCACTGGTCTACATTTTGATTGGCCATCAGCTCATTCAAACGGATTTTCGAAGTGATCAACGCTTCCTGCTGCTTCATATACTGCGCACTGTCGGCATTGAAATCCACCTTGGCCTGCTGATAGTCCAATCCGGAAAAGGAACCGATATTGAAGCGGGCCTCAACCAGTCGGACACGTTCCTTGGACAGCTGCATCGTGTAGTGGAAATTCTTCAAACGGATTTTCTGTTGGATAAAGTTATAATACTCGGCCACCAGTGAAGCAATGAAGTCTTCCATGGCAATGCGCGTATTCAGCTCTCCCTGACGTTTGAGCAACTGCAACTGCTTGTAGTTCGTAATCAGATTAAAGCCGTCGAACACCGTCCAACTGGCATCAACACCCAGATTGACGCTTTGGTCATAGGCATTCGATTCACGGGTAATCGCACCGGTACTCCGGCTTTCGGTGCGTGAGCTGCCGAAGTCCCCTCCATAATTTCCGGTCAGGTCTACCGTCGGCAGCAGTCCGGCATTTCCTTTGGTCGCATTCTCGGCACTGATTTTCTCGTCAACCTTGACCAACCGCACCGAATAGTTGTGTTCCAATCCCACTTCCAGACACTGACGCAGGGAATAAACCGGAAGTTTTTCCTGAGCCCATGCTGTAGAAGCGGCCCAAAAGGCAGCCAGATATATGATTATCTTTTTCATGCTTTCTCCTGTTTTTTCAATCGGTTAGTAGAAATATAGCTGTAGATAGCTGGTACCACATACATCGTAAGGAAGGTGGAAACCAACATACCTCCAACTACCGCAACTCCCATAGCGATTCGCTGGTTACAACCTTCGCCCTTGGCAAAAGCCAGCGGAATCAGTCCCAGAATGGTTGATGCACTGGTCATCAGAATCGGGCGCAAGCGCTGCAAGGCCGCATCCTGAATGGCCTTCATCTTGTCTTCGCCGCCCTCCTGTTTCTGATTGGCAAACTCCACAATCAGAATACCGTTCTTGGCAACCAGTCCGATCAACATAATGATACCAATCTGACTGAAGATATTCATGGTGATATCATTGAAGAACATAAAGACCAGAGCTCCGGCGATAGCCAACGGCACGGTGAGCATAATGATGAACGGATCCTTGAAACTCTCGAACTGAGCCGCCAGAATCAGGTAGATCAATGCCAAAGCCAGAATAAAGGCAAACATCAAACTGGAAGAACTCTCGCGATATTCCTTGGAATCTCCGGAAAGTGAAGTACGGAAGGTATCGTCAAGAACCTCTTTGGCAATCTTGTCCATTTCGTCCAATCCCTGTCCCAAAGTCTTGCCCTCTGCCAGACCGGCCGAAACCGTTGCCGAAACAAAACGGTTGTAGCGATAGAGTTTCGGAGGCGAAATGCTGTTCTCCATTTCAATCAGGTTGTCCATCTGCACCATATTACCGTCGGAACTGCGCAGATAAATAGAACGCAGATCAGAAGGCTTGTTTCGCTGCTGGCGGTTAATCTCACCCAGAATCTCATACTGCTTTCCATTCATATAAAAATAGCCCATACGCTGTCCGCTCAATCCGTATTGCAGTGTCTGCGAAAGTTCCTTGGTACTAACACCCATCACATTCGCCTTGTCGCGGTTCATCACCACGCGCGCTTCGGGTTTACTGAACTTCAAGTCCACATCCGCCATCTGGAAGGTCGGATTCTCATTGACCTTAGCCATGAATTTCGGAAGCACCTCTTCCAGTTTCTCGATGTTGGTAGCCTGAAGCACATACTGCACCGGCATACCGGAACGGCGTCCTCCGAAAGAACTCTGCTGCTGCACAAACGAACGGGCTGCTGTTTTCTTCTTCACTGCCTTGGACAGTTTCTCAGCCACATCCATCTGAGAATAATTACGGTCAGCCATATCCTTCAGTGTAATCTGAATGTTACCGCTACCGCTGGACACACGGGCTGTAACAGCCTCTGCATCGGGAATGATGGAATCGACCAGCTGATTGATGTCTTCCGTATAATCACGCAGATACTCATAGGTGGCTCCTTCGGGCCCCATCGTTCGGATGGTAATCTGCGAACGGTCTTCAAGCGGTGCCATCTCTGCCGGAATCTTGTTCCACAACCAGAAGATGAGGAAGAACATCAGCACCATAAAAGGAATGGTCCACACTCTGTGCTGGAGCACCCAGGCCAAAGAACGGCCATACACATTGTTCATTCCCTCAAAGAAAGGTTCGGTCTTGCGATAGAACCATCCCTTCTGTTCCTTGTGCACCAACAGCTTTGTGGCCAGCATCGGCGTAAAGGTCAGCGCGGCAATGGACGAAATAATGATAGAACCGGAAATCACCATACTGAACTCACGGAACAGTCGTCCGGTGGTTCCTTCCATAAACACAATCGGGAAGAACACCGCCACCAGAGTTACGGTTGTGGAGATTACGGCAAAGAAGATTTCCTTGGCACCTTCGATACCGGCCTCCTTAGGTTTCATTCCCCGCTCAATACGGATATAAATATTTTCCGTCATTACGATGGCATCGTCCACCACCAGACCTACGGCCAGCACCACGGCCAGCATCGTGAGCACATTGATGGAGAATCCCGCCACATACATCACGAAGAAGGAACCGATGAGCGACACGGGAATCACGATACAAGGCACCAGGGTCACACGCCAGTCGCGCAGGAAGAGGAAGATGATGATAATCACCAGCACAAAGGCTTCATATACCGTCTGCTTCACCTCATTGATAGAAGCGCGGATAAACTTGGTGGTATCAAATCCGTAAGAATAGGTCACATCCTCGGGCAGATCCTTCTTCATCTGCTGCATACGCTTGTATACCTCGTCGGCAATATTGATATGGTTGGCCCCCGGCTGCGGCACCACGACGATACCCACCATCGGCACTCCGTTCATCTTCATGTAACTCTTCAGGTCGGCAGCGCCCACCTCGGCACGTCCCACATCGCTGAAACGGATAATGCGGTTGCCATTCTTCTTGACAATAAGATCGTTGAACATCTGGGCATTATCCATCAGACCCATCGTACGGATAGAAAGTTCCACGGTATTTCCTTCGATACTACCGGAAGGCAATTCCACATTTTCCTTGTCAATGGCGCTCTTTATATCCATAGGAGTAACTCCCAGACCGGCCATTTTCAGAGGATCGAGCCACAGACGCATGGAATACTTTTTCTCTCCCCAAATGGACACACTGCTCACATCGGGAATTGTCTGCAACTGCTCCTTCACCGTAAGATCGGCAATTTCACTCAACTCAAGCAGAGAACGCTTCTCGCTCTGCAAGGCCACCATCAGGATAGGCGATGCGTCGGCATCAGCCTTGGACACTGTCGGCGGGTCGCAATCATCGGGAAGATAACGCTGCGCACGCGACACCTTGTCGCGCACATCGTTGGCTGCCGTCTCCAGATCGACCGACAATTCAAACTCTACAGTGATACGGCTCTGGCCTTGCTGGCTCACACTGGACAGAGAACGGATACCCGGAATACCGTTGATATTCTGCTCCAACGGCTCGGTAATCTGGTTCTCGATTACGTCCGCATTGGCTCCGGGATAGGAACAGGTTACGGAAATGATCGGATTGTCCACCGAAGGGTATTCGCGTACACCCAGATACATATAACCGATGCATCCGAACAGCAGAATGATGATCGTGAGCACTGTGGCCAGCACCGGTCGCCTGATACTTAATTCTGAAATATTCATACGCTAGAACCTTTAGTTAACATGATCCAGAATAACCGGCAAGTCCATACGCAACTGCAAGGTACCGGAAACAATCAAAGTATCTCCCACATGCAGTCCTTTCAGCACCTGCACATGCGATTCGTTCCGGATGCCGGTCTTGATCTCAACAGGCTGTGCCAGTCCGGACTTATACAAAAAGACCTTGTCCTTACCCATCTCCGGCACAATGGCTTCTGCCGGAATGGCTATGGTATTCTTGATTTCCTCCTTGGTCAGACGGATGCTGGCATAGCGGCCGGGAGTAAGCTGCCCCTTTGAGTTCGGGAACAGGGCACGCACGGCCAAAGTATGTGTTTCGGGATCAATCGAAGACTCCTTGGCATAGACTTTAGCTTGAAAAGGAGTCAGATGACCGTCGACATTGAAATCCAAAGGCAATCCCGGCTTGATGTCGCGTGCGTAACGCTCGGGAACGGAGAACTCTACCTTCAAAGGAGAAATACGGGTCAGTTTGCTGACTACTGTCGAAGGAGAGGCATAGGCACCCACACTGATCTGACGCAAACCGATGATTCCGTCAAAAGGAGCCACCAGTTCGGTCTGCTCGATCTGAGCCTTTACGGCATCAATCTCAGCCTGCAGGGTGGCATATTCTGTTTTCACCTGTTCGTAAGCCTCCTGGCTCACCGCATCTTTTTGCAGCAAGGCGCGCTGGCGGTACACACGGTCCATAGCCAACTTCTCCTGAGCCTTAAGACGCTTCAGCTCGGCCTGCAGCTGGCGGTCGTTCACCTTTGCCAGCAACTGTCCTTTTGCCACATGGGCTCCTTCCTTGAAATTAATGGCAACCACCTTTCCTGAGGTCTCAAAAGAAAGGTCTACTTCCTCGTCCGGCAAAAGCAATCCGGTAACCTGTATTTCATCAGTCAGCGTTCCGGTCTTCAGAACAACGGCATTTACATTCAACTTACTTTTTGTTTTCTTTTGGTCTTTCATGACTTGATCGGCATCTGCCAGCTCGGAGTTCTTTTTGGGCATCTGGGTGTAAATCCCCCATCCGATAGCTCCCACAGCAATCACAGAAACCAAGATCCATTTGATTCTCTTATTCATTCTACTTTTATTTTGGTTTTTTTAGGCGGACAGTTCAAATATTATAAGGTTTAAAGTAAAATCGTAATTTTACTTTCTATTAACATTTAAAAGAACCTCGTTTTGCTCCTGCATGCTTCATGCAGACGATGGAAAGGATCATTTTCGCGAGGCAAACAGACTGCCCCGGCGGCATTCCGAGAACAACCTTCCAAATGCATACCATGATTTCCAGAAAAAATCCTTGCAGATTCCAGAGATTATTACGAATTTTGCCATAAATTTGCACATCAGCATACAGATAGACACTTATAACCTTTTTATCTACAAGCATTTAAAAGATTCATCCAGACAACAATTCCTATAATTAAATACACTGTAACATGAAGCTACACAAATTAACTTTCGGTCCTATCATGGCCGTATTATTTTCGCTGTCCAGTATCACAACTCTGGCGCAATCAGCAGTACAATCCGTATCCCTGGCCGGAAACGGATATATCACCCAACGTGCTGACAGAGCACATATTTCGGATGAGGGTGTAAACAACTGGACCAGTCCGCAGACCACGGTCAGTGCCTACTTCCATGTCGACAAGCCGCAGACCATCACATTATCCCTTCAAGGCAAAGGTCACGCCACGATGCGTATGACATGTAACGGCAAAAAACAGGATGTCAAGTTCGATAGTGATGAACCGGCCAATGCGGGAAATCTGAAAGTCAAAATCAGTAAGCCCGGTTATGTTCGGGTGGATCTCAAAGGTGTGAAGCGTGATGGTGAGAAGTTTGCCAATATTTCCAACCTCATTGTTGCATACGAAGAAGGCAAGGTAACCTGCGTACATGGTTTTTCTAATTATTGGGGACGACGCGGTCCATCAGTGCACATGGGATATACTCTGCCAGAGGGAAATGATTATGAATGGTTCTATAACGAGGTGACAGTTCCAAAAGAGGGCGAAGTGATGCATAGTTATTACATGGTGGCTGGCTTTGGCGAAGGATACTTTGGCATGCAATATAACTCAGAGAAAGAACGACGCGTTCTCTTCTCCGTATGGAGTCCATTCGACACACAAGACCCGCGTAATATTCCCGAAGACCAACGTGTACGTATGCTGCGTCACGGCGAGGGAGTGCGTATTGGAGAATTCGGTAATGAGGGTTCAGGTGGCCAGAGTTTTATGAATTACTCCTGGAAAGCGGGCACGACCTATCCATTCCTGATGCATATACGCCCCGACGGAAAGGGCAACACGATATATACGGCCTACTTCTATGCCACCGAAGAAGGAAAATGGCGTCTGGTTGCGGAGTTCCTGCGTCCACAGACCAACACGTGGTACACCAATGCCCATTCTTTCCTGGAAAACTTCAATCCGGAGCAAGGCTATCTGACACGTAAGGTGCAGTTCAAGAACCAATGGGCACGCACTACAGACGGCCGCTGGGTACGTCCTTCAAACGCTATCTTTACCAACGACGGCACAGCACACGCCGGTGTACGTCTGGATTATATCGGTGGACAAACAGACGACGGAAAGGCTCTGTTCCTGAAAATGGGTGGTTTTTTCAACGAGAATATCCAATCAGGCACGCAAATCCCGTTACCTGCCTATGACAACACACAGCCTCCTCAGATTGATTGGGCAGCTCTGGAAAAACTTGGAGAAACGGAATAAACGACGAAGAGACTCTTGCACTTACAGGAAGTGCCCCAAAGATCGAATGGGCAAACAGAGTCCAGTTATAGAAAGAGTTCGGTATTGCACCGGACTCTTTTCTTTTTATCGGGATATTATTCCCTTACTGTTTTCATTAGCACAGCAACCATCCAAAGCCTTATAAAGTCTTTGGGTTTACTTTCATAATGATATTAATTTGAAGCATTTAGCGTCATTTAGCCTTTTTAACGAGGTTATTCCAGCTATTTTACGTATCTTTACCCGCGAATCACTCAAAACAACAAATATGAAGAAAAAAGGTAATCTGATAGCCCTCTGTACATTGGGATTGTGCATGACCCTGACCTCATGCTTCGAAAACACCGGTGACCACTACACCGAAATCCTGTATCCTTCTACCGGTCGCAAAACGCTGTATGCAGACCAGACCGAGGATTCTCTGAACTTTGTGACCTTTGATGACTGGAAACTGGACACCCTCTATTCCAACATGCCCAACAACCAAAAGCTGATGCTGACCCTGAACCCGGCAGACCTGTCCGGTACGGTAGAAGCAAACCACTATGTCAGAAAGAGCATCAGTTTTCAGTTCACACCAAACACAACAGACACCATCAGAGCGGTTGCTTTTAAACTGAGTGCATACAACACCGACTTCGGTGCAGTTTACGAACAGGTACACTTCCACGACATCGACCGTCCGGCAAGAAGAAACTACGAGTTCCTGCTCACCGATACTGCCGAAGCCGAGGTAGACAGTATCGCCTTCAAGGCACACACCGACTGGACACTGAAAGTGAAAGACGAGGAACAGAACCGCTGGATCAGTGTAGCCACTCCTTCGGGTAAGAAAGGAAGCAACACCGTGCGCCTGTATCTGGAAAAGAACACCGGCAACGCTTCACGCAGCGCTACCCTGTTGCTGACCAGCAGCAACAATGCTACTACAGAAATCAAGCTCATTCAAGAGAAAGCGGTTGCAAAACCATAATTCCCTTACGGAATAATCCCAAAACGAACTCCGGCCTATCCTCTGAAAAATCATCGGATAGGCCGGAGTTTCCTTTATCAGTTCAGTTCCTTCAGGCTGCACCATTTGTCGCGAAACAGGTGGTAGGCCAGAATCAGCACATCTATCGAGAACAGGACCATTTTCTCCATCTCCGCATCCATAAGCAGTTTCTGTTCCAGTCCGGCCCAGACATATTCCCCGTTGAGCACCAGTTTCACCGACTTCAACTGATTGTTTATTTCATTAATCACCTCAAGCACCTCACACTTTTCCATCCGCTCCACTTGCATGATTCCCGGAATATAAATGCTGAAGAACTCCTTGTCGCGTTCATCTTCCATATACAGGAAATTGATATTCCGGTAGCAGAAAGTCAGGAAATCCCCTTCGTCAACCGGCTCTATCCCCTGTTGCTTCAAAATCTCAATAATCTTTTTCATCGTATTTACTTCTACTCACTATTAAAAGTCCCTCACTCCAGCTATTCCACAATACTAATTGTCATTCCTTCCAAAGGAAAATGCATGATGGCCTCGGTATAGGCAACCGTAATACAAATCTCGTCTCCCATTTTACATTCAGTTTCCTGAACCGTCACCGTAAACTTCTTTTCGATGTTCAGGCACTGCACCAATGCCGTGCGCGTCCCGCTTCTCAGTTCCAGCTGCATACCCGCATGCAACGACGCATCCTGCAGCGTCACGCAGCGAAACAGCACCCCAAATGACATCGGAACGCATCCTTTTACCTCGAACGAAGGGCTCAGCGCCCCCTTGCCTTTCCGGGAACCGCGCTTGAAATATGCAAAAATATTTTTCATGACCCACTCAGTTAATTCACTACAAACAACATTTTCTTTAATTCTATCTCATTTATCTCTTAATACAGCAAACCGGAAAAAGTAACCCACCCTACACCGGTTTTATTTATTTTTTTCATCAGCAGCACATCCGTTCTGCTCCCACAAGTAACGGAGAACATGCTCCCAATCCGGGAACAAAGCATCGCCGATTCCGATCCACTCTCCGGTTGTATCCGCACAAAATGCCGATTCCCGATTGCCTATGAAATAATCTCCCCGACAAAGAGAAGGCATGGTGGTAAGCAGCAGACGCTCCCGGAACACTCCCCCATCGTATGCGCACACCCATTCTGCCCTTTCGGCCCAGGGCGGAGACTCCGCACAGGGTACTCTGGCAACCAGAAAAACCTCAAAACTCTGCTCCAGCAAACGCAGCGCCCGGACGGCATCGGCCAAAGGCGGTGTGTGTCCCACCTCCGAAGCATCAGCCCACAGGCAATCCATATCCACCAGAATCCGTTTGCGACCAAACGTGCCGACCCTTTCCCTCTGGTCATATTGCTGCCGCATCTGCATCAAAATGCCGCAGAATTCCTGTTCTGTAAGAATCGTGCGATACGGATCCCGACATCCCCGCGAGTGGCAGAGTGTCTTTCCGCGTGTAGCCATCAGAGCCTGACGGAAACGCTCATTCTGTTCGAACATGGCCTGATAGGCTCTTTGCAACAGGTGCTGATAGGCGCGGCTCTGGCGGTCAAACGGCTGCCCCTTCCACCAGACAATCTGGTCGGTCTGCCATCCTGAGACAGACATTTTCCGGGCCTTATGCCCCTTCATACTGCAAATCCGGCGCTGCTTGTCGGGGTCTTTCTGTTTGAGAGCCTGCAAAAAGCCTTCCATACTGCCACAGACCACTCCTTCAAACCGGAAACCGTTGCTGCAAAGGTTGCTCAAGACATTGGCCGGATAGGATTTGGCCGACCAGATGTCCAGTGCTCGTCCCCGCCATTCCTGATATTTTATGATTAAGTTACGGAACATAATCTTTTACTTTGTCTTTCTGATAATAAGTGAGCTTCCGGAACGGACTTTTCTATCATTCTCCGTTTTATTTTCTTCAAAATATTTCTCGGGTCTAATAAACCGCTGCATCTTCATCACCGTCGGCCTCATCCGTGCTGAATCTTTCCGGCAGGAAATAACTCTGCTCCGCAATGGCTTCATTGCCGAACTCGCTCATGCCAAAACGGTTCAGGTTGACCGTTCCGCCCAGAAAGGCAGCACTGTTCATGGCAAACACATCTTCTGGATGTGTCTCCAGTCTTTTCAGACATACCAGATAGCAGTCCTTACGTTTTTCATTATAGAGATTGTTCGGAATGGAAGAGTCGCGCGACAGACCGAAATACTGGCATTGGAAGAGGCATCGCCAGATCATCCAGATACGGTCCAGACAGGGATTGTATTTTCCGGCACTCAGAAGGCGTCCGGCCACAGCCACAATCCACTCGTCTTCGCTCATGGACTCCGGACAATTTGCCCAGTTCAGCAGCAAAGAGCATTGCTCGTCGAAAGAAGAACAACCGTTGAGCCGCTCCAACATAAACTCGGTTCTTTTCTCTTCATCCGTTTTCTGATATTCCAGAAAATCGTCTTTCGTCACCGAAGTCAGCTCCTGCGTCATGGTGCGCAATGAATCGACAAACGCTTCGTGGTTGGTATAAAACCGATAGACGTGGGATTCTATCTTACGGCTAAAAACCTGAAAGATATCATACGACATACCATCTTCTTCAGAGGATTGTATCGCCAGCAGGATGCTGTCCTGAAAGACCTGGGCCGCCTGACGCATCTCCGGATTCCGGATACAGGCAGTACTGATGCTTTTTATCGAGTCGCAGATATCTTCTTCGTTCAAGTCAGTGATTCCGCTGGATAATCTGAAACAGATTTCGAAATTACTCCAGACATTGACCGCAAACTGGCAGGCGTTGTAGAACTCTTCGGCCTGAGCCAGAAACGGATGCGCGCTATTTTTATACTGTGGCAAATAAACGGCAAAGGAAGTGTCGTTGACCAGCAATATCCTATCATTCTCTTCTCTCTGATTACCGAGCAGCTTTTCCGTCAAATCAAAATCCTGTCCTGCCTTCCCGGCTTCCTCCGCTTCGCGATGCAGAGTCAGCAGGTCTGAAAAATCGACAGGTTCTTCCTCCTCAAAATATTCCTGATAGCCTTTGTCTGCCGGTTTACTGCAGGCAGTGAATACAGTGGCGCATATAACCACACAAAACATTAATTTTTTCATACTACAAAAATCTTTATTATTGAAACAAAAGTCTGCAAGCTTTCAACACAAATACTTGAAAACTTGCAGACTTACTGAACATTCGTCTGGAAACAAATTTCCATATATGGTTATTATCTGGTTACGACTTCTTGCATTTTTTGATGATGTTTTTATATACATAAGTGTTGGACAAATATAAATATTTTTACAAAATCAAGGAAAGAATTTATTAAAAAAAACACTAACGTCTAATTATATTCTACACTCGGCCAATGGCCGTTATTCAACGAATATTCCAAAGATTCCGGGATAAAAAGCAGGCCTGTGGGAACAGCATATTCCTACTTCAGGCTACACACAAAAAATCATCAGGATGATCTTGAAAAAAGATTACCATCAATTTCAAAATTCATCCTGATGATTTTTCAAGCCTGTTCCGGACATCAGTCTATCATCACGAAACCGGCCCAATAAAACGGCTCCGGATAGCGGTCCCGGATTTCCTGTCTGGCCTCCTCAAA
>NZ_QUEM01000017.1 GCF_003477995.1 Bacteroides sp. OF04-15BH | reverse complement strand
TAATTTTCAGGCGGTTTTTTAATTCCGCCAACAGGTTTATATAACATTGGAGAATGCCCCGCAAAATAAAAAGGTATAAATTCCCCCAAAGTTCCTCCTGGAGGATCAATACCAACTCTATACTCATCACGTAAAGATATAAGGTCCGGAGCACCGATACGAATATACTCCGGATTGTTTTCCTTATATTTACTGACAATACCGTGCTTCAGAATAAATTCTAAATTTTGATAATGAATCATTCTGAAAACCCAACGATTTCTAGCAGACTGATCCATTACACTTCGTAATCCACACACGAACGGGCTACCTTATACGGGCCGATGAGGGAAGCTGCTGCCACATGATCGGGATGAACCGCATAGGCACGGACATCGTCCAGCGTATCGAAAGTGCTGTAAAGCGCCAGGTCGAAAGTCTCCGAAGGATTGATGTTGATGCCCACCTCTACCGAACGGAGGAAAGGAATCGTGGCCGGAAGTGCCTCAATGGCGTTCTTGAAATCCTGCATCACCTGTTGCTTCAATGCCGGGTCCATGTCCGGAGCCAGCTGGAAAAGTACGATATGTTTTACCATGACTGTTTGTTTTTTATTGTTTGTTTTCTGTTTTTTTTATTTATTGTTTACCTTTGCGTTATCTGAGGGCAGAGGCATTCTGCTAACAAAGATAATAGAAAAGAACCGATTCCGAACGATAAAAAACGATAAATTTATGCTGATTATTGGTATTGCCGGAGGTACGGGCTCCGGAAAAACAACTGTAGTAAAAAAAATAGTGGAAAGCCTGAACGGCAAACATGTGGCTGTCATCCCACAGGACTCGTATTATAACGACACGAGCGACCTGACCATGGAAGAAAGAAGAAAAATAAACTTCGACCATCCGGACGCTTTCGACTGGGAACTGCTGATCCAACAAATCGGCATGCTGAAGAAAGGTCTGCCCATTGAACAGCCCACTTATTCCTACATCATCAGCAACAGACTGCCGGAAACGGTTCATGTGGAGCCGGAACCGGTGATTATCGTGGAAGGAATCATGGCCCTGGCCAACGAGGAACTGCGCAACCTGATGGATGTGAAAATATTTGTGGATGCCGACGCCGACGACCGGCTGATCCGCGTCATCCAGCGCGACATCATCGAGCGGGGCCGGACTGCCGAAATGGTGATTGACCGCTATCAGAAGGTGCTCAAACCCATGCATCTGGAATTTATCGAACCTACCAAAAGATATGCCGACCTGATTGTTCCCCAAGGAGGAAACAACATACAGGCCATCGAACTGCTGAAAACCTTTATTGCACACAAGAGTAGTAATGAACCAAAATAACCGGCACCGGGCCTGGGGACAGGCCCTGATACTCGGACTGCTTGCCACAGGCATGACCGCCTGCGGAGAAAAGGAGCAAAAGGAGGAACTGAAGGTGTCGTATGAAAGTATTGCCGGCAATCAGGAGATTACCGGCAGCTATGACTTGCCCCAAATTCTGGAAAGCGGCGAGCTGATTGCCGTGACCCTGAGCGGACCGGACACTTATTACGAATACAGGGAAAAACCCACCGGACTGCAGTATGAACTGGCCGAACGGTTTGCCACACAAATCGGAGCCAGCCTGAGAATAGAGGTGGTGAAAGACACCGCCGAACTGGTGAAGCGCATTGTTGACAATGATGCGGACCTGATTGCCGTGGAGCTGGATGTAACGCCTTTCGGAAAGGTGCTCCAGGCCTGCGGAAGCTATTCGCAGAACGGAAAAGAAAAAAAGAAATCCTGGGCCGTGAGCAAAGGAGCAACGGAACTGGCCGAGGCTCTGGACAAATGGTACCGTCCGGAACTGAAAAAGGCCGTACAGACGGAAGAAAGCCGCAAGTTCCTGCCCCAGTTCCTCGTGAGACGAAGACCGCGGGCTCCTTTCCTGTCGCGCAGTCAGGGAATCATCTCCCCTTACGACGCTCACTTCAAGCGTCATGCCAGCGCCATCAACTGGGACTGGCGCCTGATGGCTGCCCAATGTTATCAGGAATCGGCCTTTGACCCGAACGCCGTATCCTGGGCCGGTGCCCGGGGACTGATGCAGATCATGCCTTCGACCGCACAGCACCTGAATCTGCCGATGGAACAGATTTATCAGCCCGAAAGGAATATCCAGGCTGCCGCCAAATATCTGAGAGAACTGGAATACAAGTTCTCGGACATCAACCCGCGCGAGGAACGCCTGTGGTTTGTGCTGGCCTCCTATAACGGAGGAGCCGGACATATTCAGGATGCCCGCACGCTGGCACGCAACGCCGGAAGAAACGCCAACCGGTGGGACGAGGTGAAACATTTTGTGCTGAACCTGAGTGACCCCAGATTCTACAACAGCCGCGAGGTGAAATACGGATATATGCGCGGAAGCGAAACCTATCAGTATGTGGAGAGCATACGCAGCCGCTGGACGGAATACCGAAGAGTGGCCAAACCCGAACGTATGCCGACAAAAGCCAAAGGAGAAAGAAAAAAGAAATTCAGATGAACACGTTTTTTGAGGAGATTATCGACAACGAACAGGGAAACCGCCCCACCGAGCATAAATACCGGAAACTGACGGCACTGACCGAACGCCTGGCCCTGGAGCTGACGCGTGACTTTGCCGCTGAATTTACTTCCATGACCGGAAGAATCTACGCCCTGTGCAAAGCTACAGGATACGAACACCGCACCCTGGCCCTGTTCCGGAAAAATGCCTTGCGTGTGGCTCAGGGTACCTATCACCCGAGCGAGGAGGACTACCGCTATGACCTGAAAGCCGTGTGCGAAGCCGTGGCTTTCCTGACACGGGAGCCGATCCCCGAAAGACTGAATGCCTTGCTGCCGGACCATTGGAGACCCTGGCCCGACAAGACCGAATATCAGGAGTTTGTCAAAAGAATACGCATCACGGTAACGGCCTGGGACGAGGATTTCGTATATGGCACAGACCAGGAACATCCCGACGGGGAAGACATACGGGCACGCTACCGGCAAGAGGACGGAGCCTTTGACGGACTGGCGGAAGGGCTCTACGAAGGGGCTCAGCTGAACCTGCTTTCGGTATATTTTACGGAAGAAGAGGGCAAACGGACCGCCTGTCCCAAGCTGCTGGTGCTGGACCCGGACTTTCTGATTGACATCACCGCCATCTGCCAGTGTTTCAAGCCCTACGGTACCCATGCCCTGAACCATCTCATCAACAAATTCATGCCGGCGCCCCGGTCGGCCGCCCTGCAGCTGGGAAATCTGGCCAACCAGTTTCTGGATGCCTGCGTGCACGACAACGGTCAGGAAGAGAAAAGCGAGGAGGAATGCTACCGGGAAGCACTGCTGCAAAGTTTCGAGACTTCGCCCATAGAATATACCACGCTGCCGGACATCAACCAGGCTTTCTTTGAGCAGGCCAAAAAACAGTTTCACCACATCCGGGAGGTAGTACGCCATAAATTTACCGCCGAAGACATTGACATCGAAAAGCAGGACGTGCAGCTGGAACCTTCTTTCCTGTGTGAAGCGCTGGGACTGCAGGGACGACTGGACCTGCTGGTGAACGACAGCAGCAAAATCGTGGAGCTGAAGAGCGGACGCACCGAAGAATATCCGCAGATACGCCCCAAAGCGGAACATGCCCTGCAGATGGCCTTATACAAGGAGATTCTTTATTATAACATGGATGTGCCGCACGATGCGGTGCAGACTTATCTGCTCTACTCACGCTACCCGCTGCTGTATCACATCCGGCATTCGAACACCGAGCTGAGACAGGCACTGGCCCTGCGTAACCAGATTGTGGCTCTGGAGCGTCTGTTACGCAACGGACATTCTCAGGAGATCATCAACCGGCTGGACGAGAACATGCTGGTTGACCCCGTCATGAGAAACAGCAAATTCTATCAGCAGTATCTGAGAAAAGACCTGATGGGAGTTGTCGGACGGCTGAAAGGCATGCAGGAGGTGGAAGCGGAATATTTCCATACGTTTCTGGCCTTCATGGAACGGGAACAGTTTCTGTCCAAAATCGGTGACGACCAGCCCGACTCGGGACGCGGATTCGCGGAAATATGGAACCAGGACACGGCAACCAAACAAAGCAACGGCAACATCCTGATTGACCTGAAACCGGAACCGCTCTTCGACGAGCAGGGAGCCGTAACAGGAATGAATCTGGAAATGCCGGACTATGAGGAAGATTTCCTGCCTAATTTCCGGGCCGGAGATTCCGTATTGCTCTATGAACGCAATTCGGAACAGGATTCCGCCATCAACAAACAGATATTCCGATGCCAGATTGAAGAAATGGGTACCCGCATCATCAAGGTGCGGCTGGCCTTCAAGCAAAAGAATGCCCAGGTGTTTCAGTTGCAGTCGCATTATGCCCTGGAACCGGGCTATGCCGACAGCAGCTATGCCCAGGCTTACCGCGGACTGTACAGTCTACTGCTGGCTCCCGCCGAACGGCGTGCCCTGATTCTGGGACAACGGAAACCGGAAACAGATCCCCACATCAAGCTGAACAGCACGTTTCCCAATCCGGAAACAGAACAGATTGTGCGCCAGGCCAAACAGGCCAAAGACTATTTCCTGCTGGTAGGACCGCCGGGAACGGGCAAGACCTCCGTGGCCCTGAAAGCGATGGTGGAAGAGTTTATCCGGGAAACACCGAAACAGAACCTGCTGCTGATGGCTTATACCAACCGGGCCGTGGATGAAATCTGCCAGATGCTGGAAGGACTGGACGAGAGACCGGAATATGTACGTATCGGTCAGGAACTGAATTGCGAAAAGGTATACCGGAACCGCCTCATCAAATACAAAATCAGGGAGGCACAGAACCGAAAACAGATTTTCGACCTGCTGGAGCCGGTGCAGATCTTTGTGGGCACCATCAGCAGTATGGCTGGAAAGAGCGAACTGTTTGAGCTGAAACGCTTTGACACGGCCATTGTGGACGAAGCCTCGCAAGTGCTGGAACCGCAACTGCTGCCTCTGCTCTGTGCCACCACCTCACTGCCGGACCCGAACTACAGAAACAATCCGTGCGCCATACGGAAATTCATCCTGATCGGCGACCACAAACAGTTGCCGGCCGTGGTGCTGCAAAAGCCCGAACGCTCGGAAGTGAGAAGCGAACAGCTGCGGGCCATCGGACTGACCAACTGCCGCAACTCGCTGTTTGAACGCCTGCACAGCCTGCAACAGTTGCTGCACACGGAAAAAGATACCGTGGCGTGGCTGCACCGCCAGGGACGCATGCATGAGGAACTGAGTGAGTTTGTAAACCACAGTTTCTACAACCGGCAGCTGGGGCTGGTTCCTCTCCCCCATCAGACCGGAACGCTGGACATCCCCTATGAGGGGACAAACCCCTGGATGAAAATGGCAGCCCGAAAACGTATGGAGTTCATTCCGGTTGTCCCGACCGAACCCAGCGAAAACAATAAGGTGAACCGCGAAGAAGCTGCGGTTACCGGAAACATTGTGGAAGCTCTGTACCGTCTGCACGAAAAAGAGAAAGACTGGAATCCGGCCCGGCAAATCGGTATCATCGTGCCTTTCCGCGGACAGATTGCCATGATCCGGAAAGAACTGGCCGCACGACGCCTGGAGGGCTATGAGAACATCACCATCGACACGGTGGAACGCTATCAGGGCAGTCAGCGCGACGTGATCCTGTTCAGCACCACCATACGCCAGCCCTATCAGCTGGATGTGCTGTCGACACCGGTACTGACCGAAGGACAATGGATAGACCGCAAGCTGAATGTGGCCATCACCCGGGCCCGCAAACAGTTCTTCATGACCGGCAATCCGCATCTGCTGGAGCGGTCGCCCTCATACAGCCAGCTGCTGGACTATATCCGAAAACGGAATCCCCAGATGCCGTCTTAAAAACAAAGCGAGAGATTTCCTCAAAAAATACGGAAATCTCTCGCTTTTATTTTATCGGGTATCCCTTAACGGCGCACAAAACCGATCTTCAGATTCAGCTTGAAATAGTACAGTTTGTTTTCGCGCTCCAGATAACCATACTTGTCCTTATCAGGCAAGCCTTTCTCCAAACGGGTGTGTGTAAACAGATAGTCGCCGAACACATCCTTGTCGGCCTTATGATAAACGGTGATACGGCCATCGGCACCCACCATCAGAATACCGGATACCGCCGAATCACGACCGGTATAAATCTTGGCCGGACGGAGCCCCAAAGCCAATGCCACCAGGAACTGTTTCATCTTATGACGGTAGAAGCCGTGCTTGTGAATCAGTTCATCCTTTATCTTCAAAGGATTACGCTCCTCGATGAGAGCGGTAAGTTCATCAATGCGGCTGATCTGATCCAGATGAAAGATGCGCAGCATTTCACACAGTACACGGGGGAAATGCAGGTCGATCATATGCAGATTGCTGCGGAACACACGGTCGCACACATCACTGTACTTAAAGATACCGCCCATGCTCTCGATATACAGCATACGACGGGCCACCTCGGCCGGACTGTCCGGATTTTCGGTATAGTTAATCTTATAGACGGCCGGCTGAGAGAAACGGATGCCTGTCTGCTCCATCTTCAGATTGGCCGTACGTCCGCCATCGAGCAGCGGATCCGTGGCACAAAGACGGGAATAGATACGCAAACCTACCAAAGGAGTTTCGGGATGGTAGAAGGCCACATACAAGTCCGTGCGGTCGTCGGTAACGGCTTCCAGATCATAAATGCGTACTGCATCCAAAAAGCCTTCTACGCCTTCGGGAGCCTCTACCTCATCATCGTGAACGGCAGCCAGAGTGTCCAGAATCATCTGGGCCACGGTAGCAAAATCTTCACGCGGAATCCGCTCATCCATCTCACTGCCCTGAATACGGATTTCTTCGGGACCGATGAGATAGCGGCGCGGACCGTCATGCTCCTGGCGCTGTACCAAGGCAACGGGCAGCCACGCCCCTTCTGTTCCTTCGGCTGTACCGGCAGCCAGTCCACCCTGAGCCAGGATGGTGAAAAACGTATACAGTTCACTCCATTCTCTTCGTGTAGCTGTCATCATTGTCTTTTCTGATTTTTAGATTATAAATAACGGTTCTTTTTACCTATCGGGATGCAAATGTAACCATTTATATGGAAAAATCCTAAAATGAATTTTCTTTTCAGTAAAGAATGATAATTTAATTATGTATATTTGCTGAAAAATAGAACACCAACAATAAGAGCATTTATGATTACACTCAAAGAACTGTATAGAATAGGTCAGGGCCCCTCGAGCAGCCATACCATGGGACCAAGAAAGGCGGCAGAACAGTTTCTGGCGCAACATCCTGATGCATGCCGTTTTGAAGTAACTCTTTACGGCAGTCTGGCTGCAACCGGCAAAGGACACATGACCGATGTGGCTATTCTGGATGTGCTGGGCGAAGAGCGCACCGACATTATCTGGGAGCCGAAAATATTTTTACCGTTTCATCCGAATGGCATGAAATTCCGTGCTCTGGATGCAGAGGGAAACAGCAGTGAGCCCTGGACTGTTTTCAGTGTGGGTGGAGGTGCTCTGGCCGAAGAAGGACAGCAGCAGGTAAACTTCCCGGAAATCTATGAAATGAATTCTGCCACTGAAATCATGAACTGGTGTATCAGCACCGGAAAGAGCTACTGGGAATATGTGCAGGAATGCGAAGACAGCGATGTGTGGGATTACCTGAACGAAGTATGGAAGGTGATGAAAGAAGCCGTGGAACGCGGTCTGGACAAGGAAGAGGTGCTCCCGGGACCTCTGAACCTGAGAAGAAAAGCCGCTTCGTATTTTGTACGGGCTGACGGATATCAATCGTCCATGAAAACCCGCGGTCTGATTTTTGCATACGCTCTGGCAGTGAGTGAGGAGAATGCCGGTGGCGGTATCATCGTAACCGCACCGACCTGCGGCTCATGCGGTGTTCTGCCTGGAGTGCTCTATCATCTGTACAAGTCACGCAATATGAGCGAGAAACGTATCATCCGGGCATTGGCCACCGCCGGACTGTTTGGAAATATCGTCAAGACAAACGCTTCGATCTCCGGAGCAGAAGTGGGCTGTCAGGGCGAAGTGGGTGTGGCCTGTGCCATGGCAGCAGCTGCCGCCAACCAGTTGTTCGGAGGAAGTCCGGCACAGATTGAATATGCAGCAGAAATGGGACTGGAACACCATCTGGGTCTGACTTGTGATCCGGTGTGCGGACTGGTACAGATTCCTTGTATCGAGCGCAACGCCTATGCAGCCGCCCGTGCCATGGATGCCAACTCATACGCCATGTTCACCGACGGAACGCACCGCGTTTCCTTCGACAAGGTGGTTGAGGTGATGAAACAGACCGGACACGATCTGCCTTCTCTATACAAGGAAACAAGTGAAGGCGGTCTGGCACAGAGCTTCAAACAGATGTGGGATCTGAGAAACCACAAGATTTAATCGAAAGGGACGAACCTAACCCTAAACATACTGAAAAGCCTCGTCTTCATTCCTGTTCAGGAAAGCAGACGAGGCTTTTTCCATATACTTACGCTTTTAATACTCAACGCTGAAGATATTCCAATAAACCGGCACAGGCATCTTCCAGAATATCAAGTACCAGTTCAAAGCCCTGTGCTCCGCCATAATACGGATCCGGGATATGGTCTACATCGGGATGATGCTGGCAGAAATCAGTCATGCGGAACAACTTACGTTCCTCTTCAATGCCCGGTGCCCGATCATGAAGCGCATCCATATTACTCTCATCCATACCGATGATCATGTCAAAATTAAAAAAGTCCTGATAAGTAACCGGACGGGACAGATGAGTCAGCTCATAACCGCGGCGGGCAGCATGAAAACGCATACGCGAATCAGGAAGCTCTCCCTGATGGTAATTGCTGATGCCGGCAGAATCCAGAACGAATTCGGACTCAAGCCCGGCCTTACGGACAACATGACGCATCACCTCTTCTGCTGCCGACGAACGGCAAATGTTGCCCAGACAAACAAACAAGATTCTTGTCATTTCAGTTCACTACATTAAAATAAACCTTACCCTTGCTCTCTCCATAAGTGGCTCCGGAAGCACTGGGATTAATACTGCCGCTGGTACCGTCACTACCCTGATCATAAGAACCTCCGCTCAACACTTCTCCCTTACCGGAATATTTGTATCTGGCATAGAAGCTGACGGTATAACGTCCGGTGCGGGCATTGCTCGGAATGCGATAACCGATAACCGGATCGGACGGCTGATGATCATATATCACTTCTTGTGTCTCTGTATATACGGTAGAGTCGCGGCTATCTGTAATGGTCCACTGATAGGTGGTTCCATTGAGCAAAGTGCCCCGAGTAGCCTGCTTGGCTGTAATCACAATAGAATCGCCCGGTGTGGGAGCATCCATATTCAATACAAAACCGGCAAAAACCGGCATCCGGGAAGTATAATCCTTTTCTTCGCAGGAAGAAAAGACAGCCAACAAGGAGCACAAGGCAACCCCCGAAAGCAAATAACGCTTTAAAATCTTACTCATATTCTTTTCTATATCTATTCGTTAAATGTTTTAAGTTCCTGATAAAGACGCTGCACCGGCAATCCCATCACATTGAAATAAGAGCCCCGAATGCCTGTCACCCCGACAAAACCGATCCATTCCTGAATGCCATAAGAACCGGCCTTGTCAAAAGGACGGTAATGGTCTACATAATATGCTATCTCTTCGTCGGACAGTTCGGCAAAAGTAACATCCGTAGTCACGGCAAACGAACGGGTACGCTCCAAAGTCTGAATGGTTACCCCGGTAATCACCTGATGGGTACGGCCCGACAGAGCACGCAACATGGCACAAGCCTCATCGCGGTCGTGCGGCTTGCCAAACACCTTGCCTTCGGTATAGACAATGGTATCGGCAGTTATCAGCAGTTCGTGTCCGGCCAGTGTGGCACGATAGGCCGCTGCCTTGGCCGAAGCAATATATACCGCAATATCCGCACCGTCAAGTCCTTCGGGATAAGACTCATCAATACCTGGAATGACACGGGTTTCAAAAGTTAGTCCCAACCCTGCCAGAAGCTCACGACGGCGCGGTGAATTACTGGCCAGAATAATCTGATAGGATGATAAATGATCCAACATATATCCTTATTATATTAAATGCAACAATAATAACGGTTACCAGCCAAAGGCTTTACGGTCGCTCATCCATTTGTGCTGCGCCCGCAACACCTGCTCAATGACATCCCGTCCACAGCCTTCGCCTCCGGCATAGTGGGAAATGTAAAGAGAAACGGAACGGATCTCAGGTGCCGCATCCGACGGGCAGCAAGGACAGCCGCAACGTGCCAGCACTTCATAATCGGGAATGTCATCGCCCATATACAGCACTTCCTCATCGCGCAGTCCGTATTTCTCCAGAAAAGCATCATAGGTGGTAATCTTCACGGCGCAGCCCAGATAAACATCGGGAACGCCCAATCCTTCGTAACGCTTGCGTACGGCTTCGGAGCGACCGCCCGTGATAATCGCCACGTGCAGTCCCATCTTTACGGCCAGCTGAATGGCATAGCCATCCTTGATATTTACGGTACGCATCGGCTCACCGGAGGGATGAAGAACAATGGTCTGACGGCTCAGCACGCCATCAACATCAAAGGCAAGCGCCTTGATTTTCTTCAAATCATAATTGATCATATCGACTTGGTTTATTGGTTTCGTTTCTGAGCCTCCTCGTGGATGCTCCGGCTCATGAGTTCGTAGATATCCCGATACAACGGATGCTCCTGAAGCTGTCCCATCTGTGCTTCCAGCACATTCCGGTCATAGCGGACAGCCGGTCCGGTCTGCGCCTCAGACGGAGACAATTGGTGCACCTTGGCTGCAGTCTCATCAATCAACGGCAACAAGGTTTCGAAAGGAATCTGCTCTTCGGCCAACAAGGTGGCCGCCATGCCATAGCAATGATTGGCGAAATTGCAGGCAAAGACGGCTGACAGATGCAACTTGCGGCGTGCGGCAGATGAAAGCGGATATACCTGACGCGAGATAGCCGAAGCCCAAACAGCAAGGTCATCATACACCGCCATTGAGGAAGCCTCAACAAATAACGGCACCGCATGCATATCCAGAGAGCGGTTCAGGGAAAAGGTCTGCAAGGGATAAAACACTCCATAACGGGACAGTCCATGCCCCTCGAACACAGACAACGGAATACTGCCCGCGGTATGCAGGAAACAACCCTGACCGCAACGGGGTGCCAGAGCAGCAATAAGCTCCGGAAGCACGGCATCCTTTACCGAAAACAAATAATAGTCGGCTTCCGGCGTCACTTGCGACAAATCAGTAGTAAAAGCCGTGTGCAGCACCTCTGCCAGGGCAGAAGCCGATGCTTCCGTGCGGCTGTATACCTGAACCATCTCCATGCCCGCCTGCTGAAAAGCCTGAGAAAGGTGCGTGGCCACCCGACCGGCACCGATCAATACCATTTTTTTCCGTTCCATAGCTTATTCTTCTGTTGCTGACGGATAAACATTGAGATGTACCTTGTCCCATTTCAAGCGTTCGGGATTGAACGGTTTGCGCTCCATGCCCTTGTGCCCCAAAGCTACCAGAGAGAGCACGCGCAAATGCTCCGGAACATTCAAGATGCGACGTACGACGTCTTCGGCAGACGTACCGTCGGCCGCCTGACGGTTGCGTATCTGTACCCAGCAGGCACCCAGTCCGGAGTCTTCAGCCTGCAACAACAAATAGGTTGTGGCCACTGAAGCATCCTCTACCCAGACATCACTGACCGAAGGATCGGCCAGAACGGCTACGGCAGCACGGGCATCGGCCAACATGGCGGCACCGTGCTCCTTGCATTGTGCCAACTGCTGGAGCAAAGCTTTATCATCGATTACAATAAATTGCCAGCAGCACGTTCCTTTTGAAGAAGGAGCCATAAGAACCGTACCCATCAGGGCCGCCAGTTCATCCTGACTAAGACTTTCTTCCGTAAACTGGCGCATACTGCGCCGACGCGCTGCCAAATCATAAAAATGAGTCATGATCCGTATTCTTTATTTTTTTACAAAAAGGCCGTATCAAAGATAAAAAAGATTCTTCAGAGAACACAGTTTTTTTCGAAAATACTGAAAAATACAATGCAAAAAGCATACATCATATACAAAAAAAGCCTTATTTTACGTTCTCTAAGAAAACAACAGATTAAAAACGTGAAACTGAAGAATAAACTATCGTACTTTTTATGGGGATTACTGCTCATCATCTCCGGAACAATACAAGCACAAAACCAGGTAACCCTGTCGGGACGGGTTCTGGACGAGAGTCAGACGCCCTTGGCTTTTGTCACCATAAAAGTAGAAAACCAACTGGCGGGAAGCACGACTGACCTGGACGGAAAATATCAATTTACCTTTCAAACTGCCGATACGGTGGTCATCACCTATCAGATGATGGGCTTCCAGAAACGCACCAAGAAACTGATAAACCCGCAAGGCAAGCTGACCCTGAACATCATGATGAAACCCATGAGCCTGGACCTGGCCGGTGTGACGGTAAAGGAAGTGCGGCGCCAGCTGAGCGGTACCCAGCAACTGGATGCGGAAAAGCTGAAACATCTGCCCTCGACTACCGGAAATGCAGTGGAAGAACTGGTGGCAACGCAGGCCGGTGTGAGCACACACAACGAACTGAGTTCCCAATATAATGTACGCGGAGGAAGTTTCGACGAAAACAGTGTCTATATCAACGGGGTTGAGGTGTACCGCCCGTTGCTGATCAGCTCCGGACAACAGGAGGGATTAAGCGTCATCAACAGCGACATGGTGGAGAAAATCAATTTCTCGGCAGGAGGATTCGATGCCCAATATGGAGACAAAATGTCGTCTGTTCTGGACATCACCTACAAAAGGCCACAGCATAACGAAGCCAAAGTGGCTCTGAGCCTGCTGGGAGGAAGCGTGTATGCCGGTATGAAAAAAGGAAACTTTACCATGACACACGGCATACGCTACAAGACCAACCAGTATCTGCTGGGATCGCTGGAAACCAAAGGAGAATATAATCCCAGTTTCCTGGATTATCAGACTTATATCAGTTGGCAGCCCAACAAGAAATGGTCGTTCGACGTCATTGGAAACATTTCACAAAACAAATATGATTTTGTACCGGAAAACCGAAATACCAATTTCGGAACCATGCAGGATGTCAAGTCCTTCAAGGTATATTTCGACGGACAGGAAAAAGACCTGTTCCGCACATTCTTCGGAACTTTCAGCCTGAGCCGGCATTTCGGTCCGAAAAGCAAACTGAGCCTGCTGGGATCGGCCTTTATGACTCAGGAACGCGAAACATACGACATTCAGGGACAATACTGGCTCAGCGAAACCAATACCAGCGAACAGCTGGGTGTGGGCACTTATCTGGAACATGCCCGCAACTATCTGAATGCAAACATGAAAAGCCTGAAGCTTCTCTATGACCTGAAAGCCGGAAATCATCAGATCCTGAGCGGAATTACCTGGAAGAACGAGGCCATCAAGGAAAAGGCCAACGAATGGGAAATGAGAGACTCTTCGGGATATTCCATCCCACACGATCCTACCCGACTGGAGCTGATTTACAGCCTGCGGTCGCCCGAACTGAAAATGACCAGCAACCGCATGGAGCTTTTTGCCCAGGATACCTGGCGCTTTGAAAACAATGCCGGAGTGTTCTCTCTGAACTATGGTGCCCGGTTAAGTTATTGGAACTGGAATAAAGAATGGCTGTTCAGTCCCCGCGTATCCTTGGGATATGTACCTTCGTGGAATGACCGTTTCACCTTCAGACTGGCTTCCGGTATCTATTATCAGGCCCCGTTCTATAAAGAGCTGCGCGACACGACCACCATAGACGGAACCACCTATATCACCCTGAACAAAGGTATCCGCTCACCACGCTCCATACAGGTAGTTTTGGGAGGAGACTATAAGTTCAGCATGCGTGAACGACTGTTCAAGCTCACCGCCGAAGTGTATTACAAGGCTCTGAGCCGCATCAATCCTTATAATGTGGACAATGTGCGTATTGTTTATTACGGAGAGAATATCGGAAAAGGATATACCACCGGTGTGGACCTGAAACTGTTTGGAGAATTTATCGAAGGTACAGACTCCTGGATCAGTCTGAGCCTGATGAAAGCGCAGCAAACCATCAACGGGAAAAGCATGCCCCAACCGACAGACCAGCGCTATAATGTGAACTTTTTCTTCACGGACTTCTTCCCCGGCACAACACGCTGGCAGATGAACCTGAAAGCGACTGTTGCCGGAGGTTTGCCTTTCGGTCCCCCACATACCGGACTGGAGAAACAGGTATTCCGGGCACCAGCCTACAAGCGTGTGGATATCGGAATGAACTATCGTCTGCTGGATAATGAAGACGGACGCAATCCACATAAGTGGGCACGCCCCTTCCGTAACATCTGGTTGGGACTGGACGGATTCAACATATTGGGCATCAACAACGTAAGTTCCTATTATTGGGTTACCGACGTGACCAACCAGCAATATGCGGTCCCCAATTACCTGACCGGACGCCAGATCAATTTCCGTATTCTGGTAGAAATGTAAAAAACAGACAGCCCGGAATTCTTATTCAGAATTCCGGGCTGTCTGTTTTCAAGCTGCATGAGGTCATGCTCTTATCGAATCACCTTATTGGTGGTAGAATCCGGGAAGACCACTGTCGGAGTAAAATGCTTGGCCTCTTCAAAATCCATCAAAGCATAAGAGATAATAATACAGATATCGCCCACCTGTACCTTACGGGCAGCCGCACCATTCAGGCAAATACAACCCGAGCCGCGCTCTCCCTTAATAATATAGGTTTCAAAACGCTCTCCGTTGTTGTTGTTCACAATCTGCACTTTCTCTCCTGCAATCATATTGGCGGCATCCAACAAATCCTCGTCAATGGTAATGCTGCCCATATAATTCAGATTTGCCTCTGTAACACGCACACAATGCAGTTTGGACTTCAAGACTTCTATCATCATAATTTCTTATCCTTTATATCTGATATGATCAATCAAACGGATCGGAGCAGCGCCACAGAATACGGTGATGCATCCCACGATATGTTCAGCCTCATCCCAACGGGTCACATCCTGCAAGGTTTCTCCATTGACAATAGAGAAATACTGCACTTCCAGACCAACTACTGAATTGATGGTATCGATCACATAATTCTTGGTGTCGAGGAGACTATGGTTGGTTGCAAACAGTTTGCTTTTCTTCAGAATCTGATAAATATTGGCGGCAATCTGACGCTCCTCATCCGATAACAAAGTGTTACGGCTGCTCATGGCCAGTCCGCTTTCTTCACGTACGACAGGACACGGAATGATCTCTACCGGAATCTTCAAGTCGGCCACCATCGCCTTGATGACAGCAATCTGCTGAAAATCCTTTTCGCCGAAGTAAGCACGATCCGGCTCCACGATATAGAAAAGTTTGCTTACAATCTGACAAACCCCATTGAAATGTCCCGGACGGAAAGCACCTTCCATCACAGAATCTACTTCAGGATAGCTGAAACGACGCAAATCTTCTTCGGGATACATCTCTTCTACAGAAGGAGCAAACACGATTGAAGCTCCTACCTCTTCCATCAAAGCACAGTCAGCCTCCAATGTTCTGGGGTACTTCTCCAAATCGACCTTGTCATTAAACTGTGTAGGATTCAAAAAGACGCTGACCACTGTCAGATCATTTTCAGCAACACAACGCTCTACCAGAGAGGCGTGTCCACGATGCAATGCTCCCATTGTGGGAACCAGTCCGATTTTTTTCCCTTCCTTACGAGCCGAAGCCAAAACTTCCTTCAACTCCTGAATTGTACTTATTAACTTCATTTTTATATTTAATGATACTAACGTTTCCTGAAAAACACGCAAAATAACACATAAATTACCATATAAGGAAGTTTTTCGGAAACTAAATACAAAATAAATGTGAAACCCCTGGAAGGAAGGGCGGTTTTTTAGGACTTTCAGGATATTTTTCGTATCTTTGCAAGAAGATTAATTATTTTGAATTATACAATGGAGGCTAAAAAAATCTTATTTATAACACAAGAAATCGTACCTTATGTTCCAGAAACAGAATTATCTGTCATGGGACGCTATTTACCGCAAAGCATACAAGAAAAAGGACGCGAAATCAGAACCTTCATGCCTAAGTGGGGAAACATCAACGAACGCAGAAACCAACTTCACGAAGTGATTCGTCTGTCGGGCATGAATCTGATTATCGATGATACAGACCATCCGCTGATTATCAAGGTTGCCTCAATTCAGGCAGCCCGCATGCAGGTGTACTTCATCGATAACGACGACTATTTTATGAAAAGACAAATGGCCACCGATGAGGAGGGTAACGAATATGAAGACAATGGCGAAAGAGCTATTTTCTATGCCCGCGGTGTGCTGGAGACCGTAAAGAAACTCAGATGGACCCCCGATGTGATCCATTGCCAGGGATGGATGTCGGCCTTGGTACCTCTTTATATCAAAACAGCTTATAAGGATGAGCCTTCATTCTGCGATTCCAAAGTGGTATATGCCCTGCATAACGACGAATTAAAACAGAATCTGGGTGCCAACTTCGGCAACTGCATTGCCTACAAGGATGTAGATGCATCTGTTTTAAGTGAGTTCAGCCAGGATTTCACTTTTGAAGAACTGAACAAACTGGCCGTAAAATATTCCGACGGTTTGATTATGGCCGGAGATAAAGCCAATCCAAACATCGCCGAATATGCGCATGCAAATAATATTCCGGTGTTGGAATACCCCGGCGAAAACTATGCAGACGCTTATGCAGACTTTTATGACAAGGTCTGGAGTGAAGGAAAGAACGGCTAATTAGCTAATCCCAATTTTTTTGAAAATGAAAGCCAAATTCTTATGGATCGTCCTTGCTGCCGCAGCTTTGGGAGCCTGTGATGACAATACAGCCAATCTGGGTATTTATGAGGATAGTGACCAGATCACGTCTTCTTATACCCAATTCCAAATGAAGACAACTACGATTCGGGTAGATTCACTCCCTGCCGTCAATGGTACCTGCTATCTGGGTCAGGTTACGGATCCAGAAACCAATACCAGTGTGAAAGCTGACTTCCTGACGCAGTTTCATACGATGGAGAATTACAAGCTCCCGGAAAAAAGCCAGATGCGGAAGAATGCCAACGGACAGGTCGTTGCTGATTCTATAGAAGTGAGACTTTATTTCAATGATTTCTACGGGGATTCCACCAATGTCATGAAGATGAATGTTTATGAACTGGACACCCTGAATGTCATTGAAGAAGGAAAGTCTTATTACACCAATCTGGATTTAAGCCAGTTCATCAACCCGAACCGGAAAGTTCCTATTGCCCAGAAAGTCTTCACCGCAAGAGATTACACGGAAGATGAAGGTACTTTAAATGGAAGCAACTATTATCCGAACATACGGGTGAAACTGCCAGTAGAATATGGATCTTTCATTCTGAACAAATATTATGAGAATCCGGATTTCTTCAAAAGTTCCTTTGATTTCATACATCATGTATGTCCGGGATTTTACTTCAATCTGACTCAGGGAGACGGTACCATGCTCTATCTGGATGTCAGTGCCCTGGATGTGTATTTCACATACACGGAAAAGGATTCTGTCATGACCGGTATTACCCGCTTCTCTGCTACCGGAGAAGTCATCCAGAGCAACCGGATAGATGTTCATGGTGTTGACGAGCTGCTACAGTCTTCACTGGCCTCTTCACACACTTACATCAAGACACCGGCCGGACTTTATACCCAAATGGAACTGCCTGTTGACGACATCTACCGGAATCATGAAAATGACAGCGTCAGCAACGTGAAGGTGACCCTGAACCGATACAATGATTTCAACACCAGCAATTATGCCCTGGGAATTCCACAGACATTATTGCTCGTTCGAAAACAGGACATGAATTCATTCTTTGAAGAAAAGAAGAAGGTGGACAACATTACTTCATACAGTACCAGTTTCAATGTAAACCAGTATGCATTCTCTAATATTGCCCGTCTGGTATCTTATTGCAAAGAAGAAAAGAAGCAGGGTATGAAAAAAACAGGACTGTCCGAAGCTGAATGGGAAAAGCAAAATCCGGACTGGAACAAGGTGGTACTGATTCCGGTAACAACCTCAAACAGTCAAGGTTCAAGCTCTTCATCATCTTCTTCAAGCAGACTGCTTTTGGACATGAAACTGAACAGCATCCGTCTGGTTGGAGAAAATCAACCGATATCCATCAATGTGATATATAGTAAATTCTCACAATAAGAACAATATAATAAATCCCATAATCTCTGAATGGAACCATTCACGATTATGGGATTTATTGTTAGAATACCTTTCTGATTACTTTAAGCCTCTGGCCTTATAGATTTCCTCCTTGGCATTATTAATCTGCTGAAACTTCTCCTCGGCTGCACGTCGTACATCCTCACCCAAAGCAGCCACACGATCCGGATGATGCTTCAAAGCCAAACGGCGATAAGCAGCTTTCACTTCTTCGTCTGTTGCTGATGGAGTAATTTCCAGCACCTGATAAGCCTCTTCCAGAGAATCTCCACGAAGGTGCAACAAGGAGTCCAACTCCTGAGTAGAGAGTCCCATAGCCAAAGCAACATCCCGCAAGGCGGTAACCTCGTCCGAACAGATATGTCCGTCGCTTTGTGCAATCTGCACCAGGAAACTCAAAAGCTGAATGCGCTGCTCATAACTCATATTGGCTGCAATCTGAGCACCACAATCGGTAATGGTCTTTTTATAGCCTCCCGGAACGGCAGCATCCATTTTCTTGGCTTCTTCGAACAAATGCAGCAAAATCTGTTCTCCTTCTATAACAGCCCCTTCGCCAAAACGAGTACGCAGAAACTGACGGACAAACTCCATTTCGCTATGCATAATCTTACGGTCGGCCCGAATAACATACGAAGCCATGACCAATAAAGAAAAAAGAAAACTGTTACGCTGACCTTCAGCCGATCCTCCACCGGCAGAAGCATTTCCCAAAGCAGCCTCCTCTTCGGAAGCACGGTCAAAAAGACGGCCGATAAAATAACCGGCCAAAGCTCCTAAAGGACCTAAAGCAACAAAGCCCATAGCTCCTCCGATCCATTTTCCTAATCCCATGTGTTTATGTGTTTATTATCAATTAAAATTATTCTGAAAACAAAAATAAGGATAATCTGAGATTTCCACGAGAAAAAAGCATACTTTTTTACAGATGGGGTAATTCCACAATAAAGGTTGTCCCTTTTTTCTCCTCCGAAGATATGGAAATCCGCCCCCGATGTAAGGTGACAATCTTTTGCACCAGAGTCATACCGATGCCATGACCATCATAATGCTGCCCTTCCGCTCCCCGATAAAACAAAGTGAACACCTGCTGCACCTCATCAGGAGTCATACCGATACCGTTATCGGAAAAACGCAACACCAGGCTATCTTTCCAAAACGAGATCTGCACAAACGAAGTATGATCCTCGGAATATTTACAGTTGTTTTCAATCAGATTACTTAATGCGATACGCATCAGATAACTGTTGCCGTATAAGGTCAGATCGTCGGCATCCTCACTTTCCTGTGCAAAAACCAACTCTATTTGATAAGAAGGATGGGCCCGTAAAATCATCGTACGCACATCCAAGAGTAATTCATCAATACGGATTTCCTCCATACGTATGCGCTCCGCTCCATAATCAACCTTAGCCAGATCAAGCAATCCGCTAATCAAACGCCCCATCTTACGGGCATCAGACAAGGCATTCTCCAAAGCTTCACGATACTGTGACACTGTACGGTCTTTCTGTAACGCCAGATCCAATTCGGCCGTGAGCGAAGCCAAAGGGGTACGCAATTCATGCGACGCATGGCTCACAAACTGTTTCTGGGCATTAAAGGAAACTTCCAACCGCTCTAACAGGGCATTAAAAGTTGTCGCCAATTCCCCGATCTCATCCTGATTGCGCACCGGCAAACGCCGGTTAATCTGAGATGCGGTAATCTGCTCGGTTTCACGAACCAGAAAACGGATGGGCTTCAGGGCGATATAAGCCAGGAAAAATCCGGCCAGAAACAGAACGGACACATCCAGCAACAAAAGAAGCCAGAGAATATCGCGCAATTCACGAAGATTCTGATAACCATATCCGTCATAGGCAACTGCCGTAATGACATAAGGAACTCCCTGATAATGATAGAGCAAACCTACCGCCTGCTCTGCTCCCTGATACCATTCCTTGGTACCGTTCGACACGATATCGTGTATCAGTTCCGGCGTCTCCTTAATCACGTCATGTTCCGCTGCATCGTGATATACCATTTTAAAATCAGGAGTATAAACAGCTACCTCAACCTCATGGATAAACGATTTGTTGTTTTTATAGATAGAGTGCATGGTCTGCGCATCTGCCTTGTGCGACAGAAACAAATGCGCCTTGGTCACCGCCTCGCTTTTCAGAGTATGATAAAAAGTATTGCTCCGAATACGTTCACTCAAATAATAGACGGTCATCATACACAGAAAAAAAACAGTGGCTGTAACAACTGTGTACTTTAAAGCCAGAGATGTTCTAATTTTCATAATTCTGCATCAAAATAAAACCGATTCCGGGTTTGGTGTGAATTAAGTTCGTAGAAAAATCCCGGTCGATTTTCTTCCGCAGGTAATTGATATATACGTCAATAAAATTGGTTCCGGTATCAAAATGGGTATTCCAGACATGCTCGGCAATTTCTACACGGGAGACTACCCGCTCGGCATGCTCGGCCATATACAGCAAAAGATGATACTCTTTTGGGGAAAGCTTGATGAAAATGCCGTTCCGCCGTACTTCCTTCCGCAAGAGGTCTATCTCCAGATCGGCATAAGTGATACGTACGGGTTGCTCAACCGGAGCTCCCTTATGACGTTTCAGAAGAACCCGTATCCGAGCATCCAGTTCCCGAAAATCAAAAGGTTTCACCAGATAATCATCTGCTCCGGAATCAAACCCCTGCAACTTGTCATCAGTTGTTCCTAAAGCCGTGAGCATCAGTACCGGTGTCTGGGGACTGCTTTGCTTGATCAGGCGACACAACTCAAAACCATCCATTTTGGGGAGAATCACATCGGAAATCACCAGATCTGCGGCTTGTGACTGAAACAGACGCCAGGCACTGACGCCGTCATAGGCCACCAATAACTGATAGCCCTTTTCTTCCAATCCTCCCTTCAACAGATTAGCAACACGCAAATCATCCTCCACTACCAATATTGTATTCATGACTCTCCCATTTTCCTAAATTGCGGATAAAGGTACGAAATAATATCTTCATATTCTGCTAAACAAAGATATTAATCTATAATATAACCAATTTTCTTCCCTGCATATAAATATTTGATAGTATTTTTGTGTATGTATAAAAATAGTACAAAAATGCAAAAAACATATTTACTTCTATTTCTTCTGATGCTTCTGTCCCTGTCTATTCAGGCACAAAAGATTACCGGAACGGTTACGGACAAGGAAACAGGAGAGCCATTGGGATGGGTACAGGTATACTATCAGGATCAGAGAAGTTCCGGTACTCCTACCCAAATGGACGGAAAATACAGCATTCCCTATCGGAAAGGGAAGATATTGTGTTTTTCCATGATGGGATATGAAACCAAAACGTTCCATATAGACAAACTGCGTCCGATCAACGTAAGTTTAAGCAGCAAGACACAGGACATCCAGGAGGTTAAGATTACGCAGAAAAGAAAACGGTATAGCCGAAAAGATAATCCGGCTGTGGAGTTAATGAAAAAGGTCATTGCAGCCAAACAAAAGACCGATCTGCACGAAAAGGATTATTTCAGCTATAATAAATATCAGAAACTGACCTTCGGATTGAATGAGGTTACCGACAAGGTCTTTGAAGAAGGGGAATTCAAAAGAATGCCTTTCCTGAAAGACCATGTGGAGGTGTGTCCGGAAACCGGCAAACTAATCCTGCCTTTGACGGTCAACGAAACGGTATCACAGCACATCTACAGTAAAAATCCCCAAAAGGAAAAGGACATCATTACCGGTATCCGGTCCAATGGTATCAACGAACTGTTCAACACGGGAGAAGTGGTCAATACTCTGATCAAGGACTGCTTTACGGATGTAGATATCTATGAAAATGAAATCAGACTGTTGCAATATATCTTTATCAGTCCCATTTCCAGTACTTCCGCCATCCGTTTCTACCGGTATTTCATAGCCGACACGGTAGAGGTAAACCAACAGAAATGCATCAAAGTGGACTTTACTCCCAATAATCCGCAGGATTTTGGATTTGCCGGAAGTCTGTATATTCTGGCCGACTCTACCTGGCAGGTAAAAAAGGTTGAAATGGGCATACCGCAAAGATCAGACGTCAACTTTGTGGAACAGATGAACATTATTCAGGAGTATAACAAATTATCCTCCGGAGAGTATGTTCTGACCAATGACAAGATGATCGTACAGCTCTATGTCCTGAAGTCGCTGCAAAAATTCCAGGTAGAACGCACCACAACCTATAACGACTACTCGTTTGAAGAGATTCCGGAGAAAACCTTCAAATTTAAAGGAAAGCAGAGGACTGACCCCAGCGCCATGATGAGGAATGAAGATTTCTGGAAGGAAAACCGACCAGAAGAACTCACCGCCTCTGAAGGTAAGATGAATGATTTCATTAAAAGACTGGAAAGCATCAAAGGATTTAATTTCGTCTTGTTTGTAGCGAAAGCCTTCATCGAAAATCATGTGGAAGTCAGCAAGGATCCCGAGAAACCGAGCCCTGTGGATATCGGTCCGATCAATACGATAATCACTCATAACTTTGTGGAAGGATTGCGTCTGAGAGCCAGTGCACAGACCACAGCGAATCTGCATCCCAACATATTCGGAAAAGGATACGTGGCCTACGGATTCGGTGATCACCGGTGGAAAGGTATGGGCGAACTCACCTACTCTTTCAATAAAAAGGACTATCTCCCCCGGGAGTTTCCGGTACACAATCTCAGTTTCTCGTATGCCAGAGACGTAATGTCTCCCAGTGACAAATTCCTGCCTACAGATAAGGATAACGTGTTTATCTCTTTCAAATGGACCACTGTAGACCACATGCAGTATTATGAACGCTATGCCCTGAACTACGATAAGGAGTGGGAAAACGGACTGCGTTTTAATGTTCGCATGAAACGGGAGACTTATGAACCGACGGGTGCACTCTTCTTTCAGAGAATGAACGGAAGCAGCATGCCCAGCATCAATCCCCAGGATAACCAGAAGCAACTGACAACAAGTGACGCCACTATCGGCATCACTTATCAGCCGGGAGCCACCTGGATCAATTCCAAACAGCGACGACTGCAAACCAATCAGGACGCTCCTATCTTTGGACTGGAACACACTGTCGGTCTTAAAGGAGTGCTGGGAGGAGAATATACCTACAATTTCACTGAAGCAACGTTATACAAACGCTTCTGGCTCCGCTCATGGGGACGCATGGACTTTTATGTCAAAGGTGGGGCCCAGTGGAACAAGGTGCCGTTCCCATTGCTGATTATGCCAGCGGCCAACTTGTCTTATATCATAGAGGACAAT
This sequence comes from Bacteroides sp. OF04-15BH, assembly GCF_003477995.1. Lineage (GTDB taxonomy): Bacteria > Bacteroidota > Bacteroidia > Bacteroidales > Bacteroidaceae > Paraprevotella. Next base: position 54,183 of record NZ_QUEM01000017.1, on the reverse strand, counting down.
ACTTTCCACCTGATTGACAACATGGAATTCTTAAATGACCGGTATGCTTCCCTAATGTTCTCCTGGGACTTAAACGGAAAGATTCTGAACCGAATTCCACTGATCAACAAATTAAAATGGAGGGAGTTCATCGGATGCAATGTTCTGTGGGGAACTTTGAGCCAGAAGAACAACCCGTTCCTGGAACAAAACAGTTATGATTCTGATTTGTTCTATTTTCCGGGACATTTTGATCAAAACGGAAATTTCGAGTACAATTCCCGGGTAATGTCCCCCAAAGTACCGTATGTGGAACTGGTTGTCGGCGTACATAATATCTTCAAAATCCTCCATGTGGAATATGTACGACGTTTAAATTATCTGGAAGCTGACACCCAGAAATGGGGGGTGCGTTTCCTGTTCCGCATGTCATTCTAAACAAAAAATAAAGGATGTGCCCCAAAGGCACATCCTTCCAAACTAGTCTTTCATAAAGTCCCCCAAAAACTTAGTGAACAAATAATTACAAACAATAATAACAAAATGACTTTATTATAGACTTAATTTGTTTTCTTTGCTGTACGCTTTCTTCCCTTTGTTTCCGTTGGAATGTCTGCATTCAACAAGGCATCCTCCTGTTTCTTCAAACGAGCATTCAAACGGGCGATTTCCTTATCCTTAACCTGCAACTCTTCGCCCTGATTCTTGATCGTGGTCAACAACGCATTCAATTCCTCGTTTTCGATTTCTCGTGGGAACAGATTGCTTACACGGTTCATAAAGTCGGCCAGAATGTTCATATAATTGGTAAATGCATCGTATGGAGAATCATAAATTCCACGATACATACCATAGCTTGCAGACTTGGTAGACATGAAACGGAAGTTGTTGCTTGCCTGCAGATAATCCCAATCCTGTTTGATACGACGATCTCGGCACATACGTACACGGTCGGCCATACTATACAGTTTCTCAAAAGCCTCACGCTGCATAACATTTCCCAAACAGAAGGAAGTATCGCGCTCTTCATCTGTCCAAGACATTGGATAAGGTACTTCCAAAGCATCAACAGATTTGTTTGAAGCTATGATTTCAGACGGAGTTGCAAAAGCAATTCCTCTTTCTTTGGCATAACCAGGGATCGCCTTCAGGAAATCCAGAATATGAGAAGACAGTGGCTGGAACATACCCAAAGCACACAACTCCATGAAGATATTGATCACCTGCTCATTTTCTGGCAGAGAAGCAATCCAATCTACATAAGTGTCTGCAAACAATGGATATTCAGACCATTGCGGATTGGCAAAGCGCAAAGCGATATCGTCAGAAAGTTTATAATCACGCAACAAAAGCTTCAAATCCGGATTCAAAGCACAGTGGTAAAGGTAGTGTGGACTCTTCCAACCCAAAATATGACGGGCTCCTTCTGTAATCATTCCCTTAAAGCCCATAGAGGCAACAACCTCACCGATATCATCGGAATAAATCAAAGAAGAATTTCGAATCACCTTAGGCTCCTTGCCGAACATCTCCTTCATCAATCGGGCCTGTTTCTGCACATCCTCTTTAAAGGCCTCTTCATTGGTCAATGAAGACAATCCGTGAGAATAAGGCTCTGCCAGGAATTCTACACATCCGGTTTCATTCAGTTCCTGCAACAGTTCAATCACGTCCGGAGCATGGTTTTCCTGCTGTTCCACAGCCACACCGGACAGGGAAATGGCACATTTGAAATAGCCCGGATGCATGCGAGCCATCTCCAACAATGCCTGCAATGCCGGAATATAAGAGTTCTGAGCAGTTTCCGTAATAGCATGCTCATTCTCGTAATCATCATAATAATAATGATCGGTACCTATGTCAAAGAAACGATAACGTTTCAGATGAATATTCTGATGTATCTCAAAGTACAAACAAATGGTTTTCATATATAGACCTTTTTAATTATTTACATTTTTCTATGGTTTTCTCATATAAAGCACGAATCTTGACTCCTACTTTCTCCCAAGTAATGCCATCCACTTCTTTCTTTCCTTCTTCTTGCAGATACTGATGCAAAGAATTATTGGTACACAAAGAATACATAGCATCTGCCATGGCATCAATATCCCAATAATCAATCTTAATGCATTTGTCCAGAATCTCTGCACAACCGGATTGCTTACTGATAATCGTAGGAACTCCACTCTGCATTGCCTCCAACGGAGAAATTCCAAAAGGCTCCGAAACAGAAGGCATCACATATACATCACTATCGCGGAAACATTCAAAAACCTGCGGTCCCTTCATGAAACCGGGGAAATGACAACGGTCGGCAATACCATAAGAAGCAGCCAACTCAATCATAGCATTCATCATATCTCCACTTCCGGCAAAACAGAAACGTACATTATGGGTACGCTCCAATACCTTACGGGCAGCTTCGATAAAATACTCAGGTCCTTTCTGCATGGTAATACGTCCCAGGAAAGTCACCACCTTTTCCTTACGCTCTGACGATGGCTTGCGCTGATCTACGATAGCCTGCAGATTCTCTGCCAACGGATAAACCGCATTATGCATAGCAAAGCATTTGTTTGGATCCTGATGATAGTGATTAATAACGGTCTGGCGCGTCAGTTCACTCACACACATAATGCAGTCTGCATGGTCCATTCCGTCTTTCTCAATACCATATACGGTTGGATTCACATTACCTCTGCTTCGGTCAAAGTCTGTGGCATGCACATGAATCACCAAAGGCTTGCCGCTAACCTGCTTGGCATGGATACCGGCCGGGTAGGTCAACCAGTCATGAGCATGAATAATATCATAGTCCTGCTGACGAGCGACAACTCCTGCTACAATGGAATAGTTATTGATCTCTTCATGCAAATTATCCGGATATCTGCCCGAGAATTCCATACATCCCAAATCATTGACATGCATATAATTAAAATCGGCATAGATATGACTGCGCAAATCGTAATACAGCTGAGGGTCCATATATTTTCCGACACGCTCCTGTACATATTCCCAAGAAGGGTCACGCCATGCAATAGGCACACAGTTCATACCGATGATATTCATAAAACTCCGGTCCTCATCTCCCCAGGGCTTAGGTATACAAAACGTAATTTGCATATCCGGCTGCATAGACAATCCCTTGGTCAGACCATAACTTGCTGTACCTAATCCTCCTAGAATATGAGGAGGAAATTCCCATCCGAACATTAAAACTTTCATCTTTGTTCCTCCTTATTTTTTTATTCTAAGTTGTATTTCTCCATTAATTTCAACACACGTAATATTCCGCCCACATTCATGGCAAAAGATATTGCACCTCGACCATGGAAAGGTGGATTACCATCAAACAGCTCAGGAAGAGTTCCCAAACAGTGATAAAACATTTCCTCTTCATAGCCTACCAACTGACGCTCAATGAAACTCAAACGACTGTATTTATATACCTTCAGACAAGCCTCCATATAGAAGCCGGCCAACCAAGGCCATGCAGTACCCTGATGATAAGCATAATCGCGTTGAATCTGAGGACCGACATACATAGGATTATAACCGGAACTCTTCGGACTTAAAGAACGCAGTCCCTTTGGAGTAAGCAACTCTTTGGTACAGATGTCCAAAATAGCTTTCTGCTGCTTCTTTTCTAATGGAGAAAAGTCTAAGGCTACTGCAAAAATCATATTCGGACGGACACTCCAATCCGGCTGACCATCATCCACATAATCCATCAAATAGTCGTACTCATTCCAAAAGACCTTGACAAAAGATTCCTTGGCGATCTGTGCGCGCTCTTCGTACATTTGTCCTCTTTCGTTGTTGTTCATGGCCGTACACATCTGGGCACAATACTTCAAGGCATTATACCACAAGGCATTGATTTCGACCACATAACCGGATCTCGGAACAATCGGTTTGCCGTTTGAAGTGGAATTCATCCATGTTACAGGAGTCTCCTTTCCTTCAACCCAAACCAGACCGTTTTCACGGATTTCCATGCCCGGATGTTTTCCTTCGAGCATAAAATCCATAATGGCACGCAACAAGTCGCCATATTTTTCCATACATTTTACTTCGGAAACAATATTGGCGTACTGCTGAATGCACCAGACAGCCCAAAGCAATACGTCTGGATGCTCCATCTCATAAATACGGACAGACAACGGACGATTGTGAATAAAATCCTCAATACCCTTACGTGCTGTCTCCATAAACAATTCAAATTTCTCAATCTCGTCGTTAACCAGAGTCAAGCCCGGCAAGGAAATGAACATGTCACGGGCACGGCATTTAAACCAAGGATAACCCGCCAAGATATAGTTTTCTCCATCACGATGGTTATAGAACTGATGGGCTGAATTCACCATACAATGATAGAAGTTATCACGCGGGGTACGTGACTTGACCTCAAAGTCAACGATATTACGCAGCTGACTGACCTTGATTTCCGACAAACCGGCCGAGAAAGTTACGCTCTCGCCCTTTTTAATATCACATTCAAAATATCCGGGTACATAAAGATCCTCGTTAAAAGAGTATCCACGCTCCTGTTCCTTAGGATACTCAACGCCCCGATACCAGTCTGGACAAAAAACAAACTCGTTTTTCTTGTCTAATTGCATATAAAGTTCCGGATAACCTGGATACATGGTCGTTTTAATTCCATGATTGATTTCTGTGTATTCACGGGATGCATACTGGTTTTCATGGGTGTATTCACGTACACTTCTAAAGGCCAAGAAAGGACGCAGACGAAGTTTCGTTGCAGAATGTGCATCTAATAAGGTATAGCGCACAAGAATGCGATTTTCATAATGCTGAAAAACCTTCTCCTTCTTCAGCAGAACGCCACCAACACGATAAATGGTTGTCGGCACTTGTTGGCAATTAAATTCTCGGATATACTTATGCCCTCTGGGACTGAAGTTGTCTCCTTGATATTTATGCAATCCCAAGTTAAATTCAGCACCATGCTGAATTACGGTTTCATCCAGAGATGAAAGCAAGACATGATTTTCATCATCCATATCCGGAATCGGGACAACCAATAATCCATGGTATTTTCTTGTATTGCAATCAACGATTGTAGAACAAGAATATGCGCCCGACCGATTGGAACGCAAGATTTCTTTGGGTAAGGACTCTTGCAGATTCGTCATCAGAGTTTTATCAAACTGTAAATAACTCATAGTCGATTCCTTAAGGTGTTAGATTTATATTATTGTTTATTGTTCACTGCACTTTCGTGTCTTCAAATATAAAACAAATATCCGTTATTTAAAAATAAATCGAGAAAATTATTGCAAAAAACTTATTTTTATAAAAAATGATAGATATTTTACTATAACTTTTTTGTTACCGAATTGCAAAATCATTATTTTTGTGCCGTAGAACATATTTTTAACGCAATGTCATGGTAAAACAAAGCATCAGTTTGGATGAAGCAATCGCAAAACTATCAGATATATGGGCTCCTTTAAATGAGGAACAACAAAACTTTTTAAAGGAACACCTGACTATTCAAAGCTTCAAAAAAAACGAATCCATCTATTCGGAAGGAGAACTTCCGAATCAATTACTATGCTTGCTGCAAGGAAAGGTTAAGATATTTAAAAATGGAGCCGGAGGCAGAAACCAGATAATCCGAGTGATCAAACCAGTGGAATATTTTGGCTATCGGGCAGCATTCGCCGGTCAGAGTTTCCTCACAGCCGCCGCGGCATTTGAATATTCTATCGTTGGAATGATTCCCATGAGCATCATTACCAAGTTAGTTTGTGAAAATCATCAACTGGCATGGTTTTTCATCCGGCAGCTGTCCATTGATTTGGGAATTGCCGATGAACGTACGGTCAACTTAACCCAAAAACACATCCGTGGCCGACTGGCTGAAGCAATCCTTTTCTTAAAGGACAACTATGGAGTTGAAGAGGATGGCTGCACACTAAGCATCTATTTATCCCGGGAAGACATGGCCAACCTGTCCAATATGACTACAGCCAATGCCATCCGTACCTTATCAAATTTCTCTTCAGAAAAGATTATCGCAATAGATGGCCGAAAAATAAAGATTATCGACGAAGCTACTTTGGAAAGAATCTCCAAGTTCGGTTAACCTGTATCTGATCCGATTACAGGTTTTCAGGAAGGAATAATAAAATTCAGATATTCTGGCAGAATTCCGATTTCCAAAGCGTCACTGTCACATTCCCACACGGCACCGTCGAGACTGACACAGGATTTGTTGCGTTCCAGCACATGGATTTTTTTGGTGCGGTAGGCCTTCACATTTTTATGGTTCAGGAAACGCCCCCAAATCAACATCCAAAGTCCTTCCAGCATTTTGGTCAGTTCCGGATGAGATACGATGGATACATCCAGCCATCCGTTATAAGGCACACTGCTCGGAGTCTGTCCGTAGCCCCATGAATTGCCCACACACATGGTCATCACTTTTTTCTGAATGTCGTCCTGATTCACCTTCACGTGCATAAAATGCTCCATACGGTGAAACAACAATAAAAACATGGAAGAAAAAAATGACAGACTACGCATACCCCAGAATCTCTGGGTTTTATGTTTTATCTTCATAATATTGGCAACCAACCCGATATTGACACAATTGAGAAAATATCGGCGCACGGCCTTATCTGTCTGACAATATCCGATATCCACCTTCCGGATACGATGCAGCAAAATGGCATCGATAGCCTTTTTATAATCGTCTTCAGTCAATCCCCAGAAACGGGCAAAATCATTGGCCCATCCATAAGGAATGACTCCTAATGAAATTTGTGACAGCTGCAACAAATCAACCGTAAGCAGACCGTTCAACGCACGGTAAAGGGCCGCATCTCCTCCTACCACCACAATGGTAGTATATCCATTGGTTGCCAACATGGCAGCCAGGCGCTCTACAGACTCTTTATCTTCACTCTGAACGAAATCATAGTGCACTTCTTTTTCCTTCAGATACTTACGTATAGCGTCCCAATGTTTCTGAGATCCGGTTTTGCCTTCCTTGGGGCAACAAATAATTCCCCATCTGCTGTTTTCTATAGACATATAAAGCTGTTTTAGTGCCACAAAGTTACACAAAAGAAAGAAAAATGTGCAAGAAAAACCTCTTTTTTATTCCCGAAGATAAAGTTCCTCTATTTTTTGCAACTTCTGATCCATAGGAAGAGTACCATCAACCCAATGAATTTCAATTCCTCTTCGCTCCATTCCCCGGAACCAGGTCATCTGTCGCTTGGCAAACTGATGAATGGCAATCTCCAACTGGTGATACATCTCTTCATAGGTAAGGTTTCCCAAAACATAATTTGTCAGGAATTTATATTCCAGACCATAATAAATCAGATTCTCGGCAGGAATTCCTTCTGACAAAAGAGAACGTACTTCATCTACCATTCCTTCATCCAAACGCTGTTTCAGACGATCGGAAATTCTTTGGCGACGCAATTCTCTGGGAATATCTATACCTATAACCAAAGAGTTAATTGAAGGAATCTCTGTCTGAACGACCGGATTTTTCTGATAATAATCCGCAATCTCTATAGCACGGATGGCGCGCTTTACAGAATCAACATCTGTTTTATTATGAAGACTCTTATAAGTACTCAATATACATGTCAGCTCCTCCAGAGTTTTATCGGATAAGGCCTGACGCAACTGTGGATTCTCTGGAACAGAATCCATTCGGTAACCTCGTAAGACGGATTCCAGGTAAAGTCCTGTTCCTCCGCAAAGAACCGGCAACTCGTTTCTGTCCTTTAAATCCTGATAAACATTCTTGAAATCATTCTGATATTCATAGACATTATATTGCGTACCGGGTTCGCAGATATCTATTAAATGATAGGGAATCTGCTTTCCGGAAACACAATAGTCGTCCAAATCCTTTCCTGTTCCCAAATCCATTCTACGGTACACCTGACGACTGTCTGCACTGATAATCTCAGCATCCAGACGGACAGCCAGATGAGCAGCCAAAGGAGTTTTTCCCGAAGCTGTAGGTCCCAGAATGGTTATCATATCGTATTTCATAGATGTTTTAAAAAAGTGCGTACAACAAATAGAGTAAATGAGCAAAAACACCGGCTATCAAGCCACTGGCCAAATGGATTCCCATAGCTTTTGAAGTCAGATTCCGATAACCGATGGCATCAAATATGGCCGAATAGGTTGACAAGAAGCCACTCCAACTGATTCCCATGGCAGTAAAAACAGCAACCGCATTTCCGTCAAGAAATCCTTGAGAAATAAATAAGGGCACCTGTCCCAAAGCTGCTCCTACCGTTCCCAGTGAAGTTATCGGAAAAGCCACCAGCTCCGGATGCTTGAAACCAAAAAGCCAGTCGAAAATAAAATTAATTCTTCCGGCCAGATCCGGCAACAAGGCAATACCCTGATAAGGAGAACCATCATAGACACCGGAAGGACCAGGACCGAAAGTCAGGATAAAAACAGCAGTAGAGATAATAATGACTCCGGGAATAATTGCCAGTCCCAGCTCCACACCATTTTTTCCTCCGTCCAGCAAAGCATTCAAAAAACGGATAAAGGTACTTTCCTTAGCCTGCAACACTTCCGCACGCTGTTCTTCGTGAGTACGCGTTTCTTTTTTTTCTTCACTGACTACCGGCATTGCTTCCAGATAAGAAGGATCCTTGGCTATCAGCATTTTCTGAAAGAAACGGGTAGAAAGAATACATCCTCCGATTGCTCCCAGAATACCAATCAAGGGCTCTACAGCATAACCTTTTCCCAGCATGAAGACCAATACAATCAATCCCATACCAAAGGCAGTTCCGAAATTGATAAAAGAAACGAACTGATATTTCTTGAAATAGCGACTGAAATTTTGATCCTTAGCCAGGGTAAGCACTGCCGGATTATCCGAAAGGAAAGGCATTATGGCTCCCAGAACAGCAACACCCGGAAGTCCGAACAGGGGCTTCATCAGGCGTCCAAACAGGAATTCCATAATACGTACAACTCCAAACTCGATAAACAGTCGGCTTAAAGCACCAGAAAGAACAACAACTCCCATCAAATAGAATACAGTTTGCAACAGAAGGTCATGCGCCGTATTCATGATGGTATTGAGCATATTGGAAAGCCCCATAATATTCCCGATGTATGTAAATACAGCCAGGAAAACTATTATAAAAACAAAGCCTTCTGCTGTTTTACGCTGTAACAATGCCTCTTTCAGTCTTTTTCTATTCATTTCTTCAAATTTTGCGCTGCAAAAATACAAAAAAAAGCCACTCAGGCAAACTGAGTGGCTTCATTTATTGGATACGATTTATTAACCGTTAACCTTCTTCATGTGAGCGATCAGATCCAATACCTTGTTAGAGTAACCGATCTCGTTGTCATACCAAGATACAACCTTAACGAAAGTATCAGTCAAAGCGATACCAGCCTTAGCATCGAAGATAGAAGTACGAGTGTCACCCAAGAAGTCAGAAGAAACAACTGCATCCTCAGTGTAACCCAGTACACCCTTCAATTCGCCTTCTGAAGCAGCCTTCATAGCAGCGCAGATTTCCTCATACTTAGCTGGCTTAGCCAAGTTAACTGTCAAGTCAACAACTGAAACGTCCAAAGTCGGAACACGCATAGACATACCAGTCAACTTACCGTTCAATGCAGGGATAACCTTACCTACAGCCTTAGCAGCACCAGTTGATGAAGGGATGATGTTGCCAGAAGCAGCACGACCACCTCTCCAATCCTTCATAGAAGGACCGTCAACAGTCTTCTGAGTAGCAGTAGTTGAGTGAACTGTAGTCATCAAACCGTCAGTGATTCCCCAGTTGTCGTTCAATACCTTAGCGATAGGAGCCAAGCAGTTAGTAGTACAAGAAGCGTTAGAAACGAACTGAGTACCCTTAACATAAGTATTTTCGTTAACACCGCAAACGAACATAGGAGTAGCGTCCTTAGAAGGAGCTGACATAACTACGTACTTAGCACCAGCCTCGATGTGAGCCTGAGCCTTCTCCTGAGTCAGGAACAAACCTGTAGACTCAACTACGTATTCAGCCTCAACCTCGTTCCACTTCAGGTCAGCAGGATTACGCTCTGCAGTTACACGGATTTCCTTACCGTTAACGATCAATTTGCTGTTCTCAACGTCAGCTTCGATAGTACCCTGGAATGCACCGTGCATAGTATCATACTTCAACATGTATGCCAAGTAATCAACTGGACACAAGTCGTTAATACCTACGATCTGGATGTCGTCACGAGTCTGAGCTGCACGGAATACGAAACGGCCGATACGACCGAAACCGTTAATACCTACTTTAATCATCTTTCTTTGTCTTTAAAAATTAAAGGTTAGAATATAAATTATTAATCTCGAATTACTTTGAAAGGCCGAAATATCAGCCGCAATTACAGTAGTGAGCCGCTCCACATGACATAAGTAAAACAGCCGACAGAACTATAATACAGATGTAATATGCACGTCCCATTTACCCTAATTTTATTCACTGCAAATTTAATAAAATCTTTTCATATACGTTCCAAAATCTGGGAAAAATATCATTAAAAAAATCAATCTCAAAATTCAACCAGACTAATATTTTGTCAAACGAACGACAAATGGAACCTTTATGATTCTATAAGAATAGGATACAGACCGAAAATCTGTCCCGGTCTGTATCCTATTTCTTTACTCCCACTCAATTGTGGCAGGTGGTTTTGAAGAAATGTCATAGCATACTCTATTAACACCCTTCACCTTATTAATAATATCATTGCTTACCTTAGCCATAAATTCATAAGGCAAATGAGCCCAGTCTGCGGTCATGGCATCGGTACTGGTTACCGCACGCAAGGCAACTGCACGCTCGTAAGTACGCTCGTCACCCATTACGCCCACGCTCTTGATCGGAAGCAGAATCACTCCTGCCTGCCATACCTGATCATACAGGTTCCAATCGCGCAGTCCCTGAATAAAGATATCATCCGCATCCTGCAGGATACGTACCTTTTCCGGAGTGATATCACCCAGGATACGCACTGCCAGACCCGGTCCCGGGAATGGATGACGGGTAATCAGATGCTCCGGCATACCCAATTCGCGACCTACCTTGCGCACTTCATCCTTAAACAGCCACTGCAAAGGCTCGCAAAGTTTCAGGTTCATCTCTTCTGGCAGACCACCTACATTGTGATGACTCTTGATCGTCTTTCCGGTAATATTCAGACTCTCGATACGGTCTGGATAGATAGTACCCTGAGCCAACCATTTTGCATCGGTAATCTTGTGTGCCTCAGCATCAAATACTTCGATGAAATCGCGACCGATAATCTTTCGCTTCTGCTCCGGATCGGTAACTCCTTCCAAATCCTTGAAGAACTTTTCGCTGGCATCCACACCAATTACGTTCAGTCCCAGGCACTCATAATCGTGCATCACATTCTTGAACTCGTTTTTGCGGAGCATACCATGATCCACAAAGATACAAGTCAGATTCTTTCCAATGGCCTTATTCAGCAATACAGCAGCAACAGAAGAATCAACGCCACCGCTTAATCCCAGAATAACACGGTCATTTCCCAACTGTTCCTTCAACTCGGCAACAGTAGTCTCCACAAATGATGCAGCACTCCAGTCCTGCTTACCGCCACAGATATCTACCACAAAGTTTTTCAGCAACAAAGAACCCTGAACAGAGTGGAATACTTCCGGATGGAACTGTACGCCCCACAACGGTTCTCCCTCAGCCTGATATGCTGCATTAACCACTTTGTCTGTCGAAGCAATAACCTTAAAGCCCTCCGGCAGTGCAGTAATGGTATCACCATGACTCATCCAAACCTGAGAATGCTCATCAAATCCTTTGAACAAAGGATTCTCATGATCAAAGCTCTGCAGGTTGGCACGACCGTATTCACGACTTTCAGCCGGCTCCACCTTGCCGCCCAAGGCGTAACTCATAAACTGAGCACCATAACAAATACCAAGAATCGGATATTTACCGCGGATTTCATCCAGTTCAATCTTAAACGCCTTCTCGTCATATACGCTAAAAGGCGAACCGCTCAGGATTACACCGATTACAGAAGGATCATTCTTAGGAAACTTGTTATAAGGAAGAATCTCACAGAATGTATCCAATTCACGTACACGACGGCCAATCAGCTGAGTCGTCTGTGAACCAAAATCCAAAATAATGATTTTTTGTTGCATAAAAAGGATATTTATCTGATTTGTCTGCAAATATACAAAAAAAAGATTGTTCTCACATGATGCCCTTCAAGAAATCTCCTGCCAAAGGAAGAGTTTCCGGCTTTCCGATATCCATCAGTTTCAAATCCGAATGGAAAATGCCCTGAATATGTACCCGGTCACAGACAGACAGATAGAAGTCTATGATGGAAAATTTATCAGGCCACTCTGCCAGAAGAGGAAACAATCCGGGAGAAAAAAGATGAATTCCGGAAAAAGCATATTTTTTACATGCCTTCGGGTCCAAATCCGGATAAGGTGACTTGATCTGACCGGTTTTCTCATTAATCCATCCTTTCAAACGGCCGGTTTCATCAAACAGCAGATAACGGAAGGTGGAACGCTCACTAACCAGCAGTGCAGCATCAAAGGCCTTTCCTTCTTCATAAAATGCCTTTAAATCCACATTCGACAGGATATCGACATTATGTACCAGAAAAGGAGCATCATCCTGAGCGAAATAGGCGGACGCCTTCTTTATCCCTCCTCCGGTATCCAGCAACTCCTGTGTTTCATCACTGACCCACAAATGCGGTCCTTCCCCTTGCAAGGTCTTAATATGCTGTTTCATCATATCGGCATGATGGTGCACATTAACCACGATATCCGTCACTCCGGCAGATGTCATTTTGCGCACCAAGAGATCCAATAAAGGGGTTCCTCCCACAGGTATCAAAGCCTTGGGAATCCGATCGGTCAAAGGACGCAGACGGGTACCCAGCCCCGCTGCAAAAATCATCGCTTTCATATTTTCTCCTTTATTTGTTTGCCATAAATACCGTATTGACTCCCTGCTCACGATGACAGACATGGACCTCTATGCCATATTTCTCATGAAGATGCACTGCCAGATGCTGCGCCGAGTAAACACTGCGATGCTGCCCGCCGGTACATCCGAAACAGAACATCAGATGGGTAAATCTGCGCTGTAAATAGCGTTCTACATGCGCATCAGCCAATGTATAAACTGAATCCAGGAATTTCAAGATTTCTCCGTCATCCTCCAAAAAACGAATTACCGGCTCATCCAGTCCGGTCAACTTCTTGTAAGGTTCATATTTTCCGGGATTATGCACCGCACGACAGTCAAAGACATAGCCTCCCCCATTTCCGGTAGGATCTTCGGGTATTCCCTTGCGATATGAAAAGCTCAGCACATCAATTTTCAATGCGGAAAGATTCTCCTTTGGAAAGACTGTCTTCTTTTCTTCCGAAAGAGACTTGCCGCTATCAGATTTCTTTTCACAAAAACGGGGTGCATTTACCAGATTCCAGAGTATCTGTCTCAAATAAGGATAGGTACAGATTTCCTGCTCCAATAACCCGCGCAGATTGTCCAACGCATAAGGAATACTGTCTATGAAATACTGTTTATGTTCACAATAGCCACGCAGGCCATAAGCTCCCAATACCTGTAAAGTCCGGAACAGGACAAAAAGATTCAGACGTTTGTGAAAATGTTCCGAATCAACCGTCTCATACGGCTGCAAGGCCTCCAAATAGGTCTGGATTAATTCTTCGCGCAATTCGGGCGTATAATGCGCGGAAGCCTGCCATAGAAAACTGGCCACATCGTATTCCCGCGGGCCTTTTCTACCTCCCTGATAATCGATAAAACAAGGAGAGCCGTCTGGATGAAGCATCACATTGCGGGCCTGAAAATCACGATAGAGAAAAGTTTGGGAGGATTCGTCCAGCAAATCATCGGACAAACGGTAAAAATCCTCTTCCAGCCTCATCTCATGAAACTCCACTCCACTAGGCTTCAAAAAACAATATTTGAAATAATTCAAATCAAACATGACAGCCTCCCGATTCATCTCAGGCAAAGGATAACAGAGTGAAAAATCCAATCCGTTACGGGCGCAATATTGCAGTTTCGGAAGTTCCTTTATTGTGCGTTTCAATAATTCTCGTTCACGGTCGTCATACTTTCCGCCGTTTTTACGTCCGTTCGCCAGAGCATCATACAGACTTAAACTACCTAAGTCCGTCTGCAGATAACAGTCGCACGAATCATCTACGGCCAGAATCTCGGGAACGGAAACTCCTTGCGAAGCAAAGAAACCGCTCAGATAGACAAATGCCCGGTTTTCTTCGGGTGAAGTCCCGATAACTCCAATCACCGTGTTGCCGCCCGCGTCAAACAAACGATAATATTTCCGGTTGCTGCCAGCCCCTGCCAATGCTTCGACACGCGCCGGCTCCTCCTGTTTCCAGGTCTTGTATAAATTCAGTAAATTCATCATAATCTTACACCCTTTCTATACCAGATTGCAATCACCTTACGATGAACTGCCCAAACATTAATGATGCTGACAATCAAAAACAGTCCCCCACCCAACAGATAGGCCGGCAACATGCTTCCTTCTTTCATCTGTGGAAAAATCTGATAGAGCATATCCATGTAATAAGATCTTATCCAAAACAGAAAGACCAGTGACAAGCACAGCACCAGAGCATTCATACCTACAGTTAAAGCCTGATAAGGGAAAGATACTCTTTGAGGAGTATAACCTATCAACAGAAGATTTTCCAGTTTCTGTGTATTCTTTTCCACCAGAAGATAAATGCTCAGCATCAGGATATAAAAAGACAGGGCGCTGATCAACAAACCGACACCCATGATGATTCCGGAAACCATCTTCAGGAAAAAGGTTGTTTTTCCGGCATCCAGCTTGTCATCATCCGTTTCATAATTCTTCTTCTTGAAATAAGTGGCTATGGCATCATCTGTCGGATTTTTCACTTCCACAATCAGACGGGATGGAGCCGTATCCGCTTCTGGCGCATATTCCTGATTGCTCCATTTCAAAAATGATTCCGGAACCAGGATTGTGTTTAAGCGTGTACTGAACCCAATCACTTTTCCTTTGTAATATGCCTCCTTACCGTTACCACGGATATGAATCATCAGGTCAATGGCACCAATCAGTCCTTCAGACATTTTCGGCAACGAACGACTTTGTGCAAAACCGAAATTATAGATAGTAAGATAGTTCTTGGGCAGAATAATGGGAATTACCCCGTGCTGCTGGTCGAACTTCCACTGCGAAAGGTCCGTATCTACAAAAGCATCCGGAACAGACTCGAAGAACAATTCTGTCCGCAATGCCGGCATTCCGGCCAATCCCATGCTGGCATCTACATGATACTGACTGGAATTGAATGTTCCTACCGATTTCGTAAAACGCTGTGCTTCCATCTCCTTCACTTCCGCATCTTTAAAGGCGCTGGCTGAAGAAGAAAACGAGTGAGCCACAGAAATACGTTTTGAGACGATCAAAAATTCTTTTTTGATAAAACTGTCTCCTTGAGTAAACACAGGAACTACGTCATTATAGAACTGCAAACTCAACAAAACAATCAACATTCCCAGCAAGTTGGCAAAAAAGAATCCTGCCAATTGAGGCTTACTGATATGCTGGCGCAACAATTTCCAAACCAAATTCATAATTTGAATACTTTATCGTAATTTAAATCCATGTGTTTGCCGATGCTGGTCACAATGACACTCGCACCTTGTCTGCGGGCCTCTGTCATCATCAATTCGGCCATAATCCGACTGTTATTCTCATCCAAATGACTGATGGGCTCATCCGCCAAAAGGAAATCAAAAGGCTGAACCAGAGAACGGATCATCGCCACTCTTTGCTGCTGTCCGAAACTCATCAGCCCCACCTTGGTATTTATTTTATCTTCAATACCCAAAGCTTCGAACCAGGCATGAATTTCTTTCTGAGGCTTGAATCTGGTCAACCCGTTTTTAATGCTGACATTCTCATAAGCCGTCAACTCCGGAAACAAACGAAGTTCCTGAAAAAGAATACTCAACGACTCACGGCGCAGACGGGCCCAGTCCTTAATCTTAAGGTTACGGATGTTGCTCCCGTCAAAATCAATAATACCCTGATAATCTCTTCTATACCCTGTGATATAACTGCACAGGGAAGATTTACCGGTTCCGGAGTTTGCCTCAATCAAATAAACTTTCCCCTTCTCCAATAAAACTTCCTTGTGCCAAATCTCACTCTGAATGTCATCCCGAGTCGCAAAGACCTCGGGCAAGACATTCTTCAGCGCTATTTTTTCCATTATTCAAAAAATTGTTTCAATCCACTTTTTTTATCTTTCAGATACAAAATCAGCTCCATGGATGTTGCATTTGAAGATCTCAAGGCTACCGCCTCTATCTTACCCAGGAATGCCTCCACCTTAGCCAAATCATCATTATTGCCGCTCATGGAACCCAAGAGAGAGTTCATAGCCCCCATATTGGTCCACACATAGAACTTGCTGTCTTTGATATCATCCTTGTAAGGCTCCAACAAATCATGCTTCATACCTTTCTGCAAATCCACCATCAGACCCTTGGAGTTTGTCAGCAACACATTCTTATCCTTCAGTCCCAAATAAATATCTGATCTTGCCACATTACCGATGCGGTACAAGTCTTCGTCCACCTTCTCAAAAAGATATCCTCCTGAGTTCCGCGCAGACGAAATCCAATAATCCACATCATCCATAAAAGAAAGATTAGCCATCTGTGCCTGCATCTGAATCTGCGGTTCCTTGTCCATTGTAGCAGACAAAGCTATGTCTCCATCAATGTTCTGAATCATTTTTTCCACATCCATCACATTATTCATCGCCATAAGATAAAGACGTAATGAAGGAATTTCGCTCATCAGCTTCATCAATTTTTCACCTTTCACATTGGCTCCCATCCAGACCATGGTATTCGGAGACACAGAAGAAAGGAACTCCCCGTCAATCTGTCGGCTCAAATCATCAAGAGCCTTCATTTTCTGTGCCAATGCCTTGTCCTCAGCAATGACTCCTGCACGGAAAAGAATCTTTCCATTTTCCGAGTCCATGGAAACGGTCATCAGCATTTTACTGAAATCTACATGCTCGGGCAATCCCAGATTCTCAAACATTTTATAATATTCAGGGAACATCTCCAAAGAGGCAACCGCCTTTAAAATACCTTTCTGTTCCTGCAACTTCTTGTAAATCGGGGCTTCCAGCACACTTTCTTTCTTGTCCTGCTTCAGATAAGCAATCATCTGCTGGCGCAGTTCCGCTTGTGCAGAAGCGATTGTCGGTCCCATAATCAAGAGGACTTCATCATCAAATCCTATCACGAAAGAACCACCCAAAGAACTCCAGAAGAATCCCTGCTGCTCCTCAACGGGAGTTGCACCCATGGATTCTCCGTTCTTATTCAAATATTCTTTCAGAAGCTCCACATCATTTACCGGGAACAAAAAACCATTCATTCCGTCAGCTCCGACAAAGCCATAAGCATTCTTTTCAAAATCCAGTCCCAACTGGTACAGATCCTCATGTCCCGGGAAAAACTTTTTCAGTTTCTCTTCCGTCAAATCACTCTCCTTAATAAACTCTTCTGTGTCAAATGCCATCAGAGCCGTAGCATCTGCTGGTATGACACGTGCATGTGAAGACTGGTCTTTAGGCCAAAAGAACCACGCAGCTAATATTACAACCAGTAATACAACTCCTCCAATAATCCATTGTTTTTTCATACGGCATTATTTTAACGAATTAATAAAAGTTTTTCATCTGCATCATCTGCACGGCAACCAAAGCCGCAGTTTCCGTTCTCAAACGGCTTTTGCCCAAAGAAACCGGCTCAAAACCGTGCTGCAAGGCATAACGGACCTCTTCCAAGGAGAAATCTCCTTCCGGACCGATCAGTACCACCGTTTTCTTTCCGGACTGAAGAATGTCGTACAGAAAGGGTTTCCCTCTACCCATATCCTTCATTTCCCCGACAGATACGCTCTCTCCCAAAACATCGCGTTCATCATAGCAATGAGCGATGAATTTCTGTTCATAGTCTTCTACCTGCTGAATAAAAGCCTTAAAATCCAGCATCTCGTTCAATATCGGCTTACAGCTTTTTCGGCTTTGCTTCACGGCTGATATCAGAATTTTATCCACCCGCTCGTTTTTCACCACTTTCCGTTCTGAATTTTTACAGTTCAGGAAAGTCAATTCATCAAATCCGATTTCTGTGGCTTTCTCAGCCAACCATTCCACCCGATCCATGTTTTTGGTCGGTGCCAAAGCCAGATGAAGCCATCCTCCCCACTCTTTGGCCTGGGGCTCTGTTTCCACAATCTGATAAAAGCACTTTTTAGACTGTACATTCACAATCTCAGCCTTATAAAAAGTCCCGGCTCCATCCATCAACATGATTTCATCCCCTATCTGCAACCGCAACACACGAATGCAATGCTGCGCTTCCTCTTCGGGCAACTGATTTGCTTCTGCGGCATCGGGCACATAAAAAAAACGTATCTCTTTCATTTTCTTCGTTGTATTTCGTCTCTTAACAAAGACGCCAATTCATAGTTTTCGGTTTCTATCGCCCGCTTAAGGGCTTCCTCCAGAGCTTCCTTACTGACGGCATTTATCGGCATGGAATAGGTTCCGTCGGACACTTCACGCATATACTGCAAATTCAAGAGTTCCTCATGTATCGTTATCGGACACTTAAAGGTTGCCGCCAACACCAGACCATTGGATGCCCTGCAATAAGAAATGACTTTCCGTTCTCCATACTGTTCACAATACAAATGACAATAGGTTACTCCTCCTCTCACCGCACAGATTCTCACCTCGCGCAAACGGATAGAGAAATTATTGAAGACGCCCAGCATGATATCCGAAAAATCAATCGGAGTGGCCGCGATGAAGACTTTCTTCATTTTCAACAATAAAAGCAATGCATCTTGCCGCTCCATCAGCACCGGAAGCATGCGCTCTCCATCCGTTTCCTTCAGTATGGCCAAATAGGCATTTCCTTCCTTGGAACATTGTGACACATTGGAAACCTGCAAATACTTATAAGATTGTTCTGTATTTTCTTCCATATTTTTATATTTTATCGGGCTCATGCTTATAGCGGAAAACAATAGCAAAAAGCACAGCCACAACCAGAGCATAAGCCGCAAACAGATACCAGCAAGTGCTCCATCCTTCTACAATCTGATGCCCGGTAGCATCTTGCAAACTATAGACATATTTATTGATGACTTCCTGAGCACACAACGTACCGATTGTAGCTCCCAGGCCGTTGGTCATTACCATAAACAGACCCTGTGCACTACTGCGGATATGAATATCCGTTTCCTTATCCACAAACAGAGAACCGGAAACATTAAAGAAGTCAAAGGCTACTCCATAAACAATCATGGACAAAATAAACAACCAGACGCCGTCACCGGGATCTCCCATTGCAAAGAATGCGAAACGAAGTACCCAGGCCACCATCGCCATCAACATCACGATTTTAATTCCAAAACGATGCAAGAAGAAAGGAATTAACAAAATACACAGGGTTTCGCTCATCTGCGACAAAGAGATAAGAATATTGGCATGCTGCACTCCAAAAGTGTCTGCATACTCCGGAATTCCGGCAAAAGAGAAGATAAATGGTCCGGCAAAACCATTGGTAATCTGCAAGCAGATACCTAACAACATAGAAAAGATGAAGAACACGGCCATCTTTTTGATTTTAAACAAACGGAATGCCTGGAGTCCCAAGGCTTCCGAAAGACTCTTTGCATTGCCCTCCCGATTTACCGGACATGCAGGTAAGGTAAAGACATAAAGGGCCAGAATAAAACTCAGGATTCCGGAAAAGGCAAACTGCAAGGCATTCTGCTGCATACCGCCCAGGTCAACCACCCACATGGAACAGATAAAACCAACGGTTCCGAACACACGGATTGGAGGGAAATGCTTCACGGTATCCATACCGGCACGATCCAAAACGGAGTATGCCACAGAATTGGACAAAGCAATTGTAGGCATGAAAAAGGCTACACTGACCGTATAAAGACTGAATAGGGTTGAGAAAGAAACCTGCTCTCCGGCACTCACTCCATAATAAGAAGCAGCCAGCATGAATGCACCTGCCAGAAAATGACAGATACCCAACATCTTTTGTCCCTGTACCCAGCGGTCCGCAATAATTCCGACCAAAGCGGGCATAAACAACGAAACAACACCTTGAATGGAATAGAACCAGCCTATATTTTCAGCCTGACCGACCTGAGCCAAGTAACTTCCCATAGAAGTCAAGTATGCTCCCCATACTGCGAACTCCAAAAAGTTCATGATCGTTAGTCTAACCTTTAAACTCATACCTTTTTAATTTTGCAATAAAACAATAGTTATAAAGTGCAAATTTAAAAAAGATTTTTGATTATACGACTTTTGACTCCAAAAATCATAAAAGGCATCCGGTTTTTCATTTTTTCGGTTCAAAATCAGGACAGAAACCTATATAAAAAAAAGAAGGTTGTCATCTCGACAACCAATCTTTTCGTTAACCTTAAATCTAATACCATGAAAAACACAGTGCAAAAGTAGTGTTTTTCCATGAATCAGCAATAGCTGACGGCATTATTTTTCTCCAATTTTATATACTTTAACATTAGTCATTTTATTCAACATAGAGCACCAATCCCTTAAGATACTCACCTTCAGGATGATAGATATTTATCGGGTGATCTGCCGGCTGATGCAACTGATGCAATATTCGTACACGTCTTCCGCTCTGAGCAGCAGCACTAAACACAGCTGTACGGAAATTATCCTTGCTGACAACCTGAGAGCAACTGAAGGTAAACAAGATACCGCCCGGTTGGATTTTCTCAAAAGCTTTTGCATTCAAACGGGTATATCCTTTTAAAGCCTGTTTCAAGGAATCCTTATGTTTTGCAAATGCAGGAGGATCGAGAATGATCAAATCATACTGGTCTCCCATTGCATCCAAATACTTGAATGCATCTTCGGCAAATGCCTGATGACGCGGGTCTCCCGGGAAATTCAATTCAATATTTTTATTGACCAGGTCAACCGCCTTGGCAGAACTGTCTACAGAATGCACCAGACGGGCTCCTCCCCGCATGGCATACACACTGAATCCTCCCGTATAACAGAACATGTTCAGCAAAGCACGTCCCTGAGCATAATGTTCCAGCAAAGAGCGGTTGTCTCTTTGGTCTACAAAGAAACCGGTCTTTTGTCCCTTCAGCCAGTCAATATGGAATTTCAGTCCGTTCTCAACAGCAATATTATCGGCACTACCACCCCGGATGAATCCGTTTTCCTGTCCCAGATTAGCCTTAAACGGAAGGGTGGTCTCACTCTTATAATAGACATGTTCCACCGCACCTTGTGTCTGACTCAGCAAAGCATCGGCAATAGCCATACGGTCCACATGCATGCCGACACTATGTGCCTGCATCACGGCTGTTTTTCCGTAAACATCAACCACAAGTCCGGGCAGACAGTCACCTTCTCCATGAATCAGACGGTAGGTATTGTTTTGCTCAGTACCGGCCACTCCAATGGCACAACGCATATTATAGGCCACCCGTACTCTTTCTTCCCAGAATGCCGCATTGATTTCTATATCAGAGAAAGACAGTACACGAACAGCAATAGATCCGATTTGCCAGTGTCCCACCGCCAAGAATTTGCCTTCAGCCGATACGACACGAACCACATCCCCCTCTTCGGGTTCCCCATCTATATGATGGATTGCTCCAGAAAATATCCAGGGATGAAAACGCTTGAGGCTTTCCTCTTTCCCTTTTTTCAGAAAAACATTCTTATACATAATTATTATTAGGATTATTATTTATAGTCTCTTCTGTTCTCACAATCAATTCATAGTCACGATTCTGTGCCAGAACATTCAGTTCGTTGTATATGCGGACACAAGCCCAGGCATCTGTTGCAGCATATAATTTCTGACCGTCGGTCAGGATATCCGCTTCCCAGTTGGTCAGTCTCTGCCCCTTGGAAATCTTTTCCCGAAACAGATTGGCATATATTTTCTGCAGGCTCATGTCTTCAATACCAATATTCTTGACAAAGTCCTGCAGTTCCAGAAATTTTCCGGGAGCAAAGTCAGCCCTTTTCCGCAACATGGCCAAATCATCCTTCAGGGAAAGACCTACTTTCAGGACTTTTTTATCTTCCAGCAGACGAATCAAAGCCTGAGACAAACCGATGCGGTTCAAACGAAACAGGAAACAGGTATCTTCCGTGGAGACCTGCAACAAGGCAACCGAATTTACCTTTCCCTTTTTAAAAGAAGGACGGGTTTCCGTATCTACGCCCAATAGCCCGAAGGACAACAGATAATCAACAGCCTTATTGGCTTCCGCCTCCGTTTGTATGGTAAAAATTCTTCCTTCGAAAAGCACTCTGGGCAGTGAGGCCAGTTCCCGCTTGTCAAATTTGTTATATAGTGTTTTCATAATCTCCTTCTACGCTCCCTTAATCTAAAAAATCGTCCTCGGCATCGTGCTCCTCGTCCGGATCGTTTCGTTCTGCAGAACGCACGCCATGCAAGGCACGAAGCGCATTCAGCAAGGTCTGTCCCCAATATAAATCAAACTGTTCCTTTACCTGTCCCAAAGCATCATACATGCTCTGCTCTATTTCCAGTTTATACGTAGTCACAAAATTCCGGACAGCCTGATAAACATCAGCCAGATCTTCCGAAATACTCTTTACCTGAGGTTCCTGCACATAATACAGATTGGCAATATCCAGATCCAGATAAGCGTCCTTATCTCCCAAAAGGGCGGCCACCCGGGCACGAACAGCATCATAGTCCTGTTCTGTAACAAATTCTTCAGGGAAGCAGTCTTGCATGTCGTCTACGCGAGGCAACATTTCAGCCTTTAAATACAGCAAAGGAAGAAGTTTCAATAAGGTTGCCATGAAGTCGTTGGTTTTTGTCGGCGAATCCTGCTCCAGAAAAGCACAAAACTGCACGCCTACAGTCACAAACTCCAAAACATCTTTAGCATAAATCACTGCCTTTATCTTTTCCATAAAACTGTGGTTCTTTTAAATAAATTCACGTTACAAAGGTAACAAATTTCACATGAAAATATACAGAGATATGCGATTTTAGATTAATTTTGCGAAAGATTCTCTTAAAAGCCATTTTACATGTCTAAAAACAACACTACAATACAAATAACCAAATTAGGAAACAAAACCTCAAAAAACAACTCGGCATCAGGAAAGAAAAAAAACAAGAATCAGACTTCAGCAAACGAACAGCCCAACCGTCAGGAAACCTTTCATTTTCTGGCAGGAAGTATTCTGCTCGTCATCAGTTTGCTGATGCTGTTGTCTTTTTCATCACATATTTTCACCGGAGCTGAAGATCAAGGACTTATCGAAGCTCATGCCCATGAAGGTTTTGCCAATTACGCAGGCAGCATCGGCGCATATTGTGCCGATTTCTGGATGAACCAATGCTTCGGCTTTGCCGCATTTTTCATCCCGATTTTCCTGTTGGCCGCATCCATGAAACTGACCAAAGCTTATCACATACGCTTATGGAAATGGTTTCTCCACTGTGCCTTCCTGACATTTTGGGTTTCCATATCTTCTTCCTATTTTCTGGATAATCTGATCTCCAGAATCCCTTCCTGGAGTTTTTTAAATCCAGGAGGTCATCACGGCCAATACATCGTGGAGCGCCTGACTCAATCAGCGGGCTCATTCGGAGTATTCCTCATTATTCTGCTCAGCGCTCTGGTGTATTTCATCTATCTGAGCAAAACAACGATTATTTTCGTACGTAAATTGCTGAATCCGGTGGATTATATCAAATCAAAGATTCCGCAAACACCCTTTAAGAGAGGAAACAGCAACTCCGAAGACAGCGCCGTAAATCCGACAACGGAAACGCCGGAACCGGTTTCTCCGTCCCCAGAAAAAGAGGAAGAAACAGAAGACACGGTTCCGGAAAATGAAACATCCACACAGGCTACCATTGATTTTGACCTGACTCCTACTACATCGTCCAAACCGGTGCAGACCGAGCCTGTTGTTCCCAAGGCCCCTCCTTCAGCTGTTCCCGTGCTGAAAGACACTGATATTCCTTTGGATATTGCAGAAACCACCCAAGAAGAAACAGCCAACAGCAACGGTAAAGGAGCATTGGAACCTTTCGATCCCAAACTGGATCTGGAAAACTATAAATATCCGGTTCTGGAACTGCTCAACCGCTACGAAGAAACCGGCTCGGGCATTGACATGGAGGAACAGAACAAGAATAAGGACCAGATCATCGAAGTTCTGCAAAACTTCGGTGTCGGCATTTCTTCGATCAAAGCCACTGTCGGCCCAACCATCACGCTTTATGAAATCACTCCGGCCAAAGGAGTACGCATCTCCAAGATCAAGAATCTGGAAGATGATATTGCCCTGAGTCTAAGTGCCCTGGGTATCCGTATTATAGCCCCGATACCCGGAAAGGGAACCATCGGTATTGAAGTACCGAACGCCCGTCCTCAGATGGTTTCCATGGAAAGTATTCTGAACAGCAAAAAATTTCAGGAGGCCGACATGGAGCTGCCTATCGCATTGGGAAAAACCATTACCAACGAAGTATTTATGGTCGATCTGGCCAAAATGCCTCACCTGCTGGTTGCCGGTGCCACCGGACAGGGTAAGTCAGTCGGCTTGAATGCCATCATCACGTCCTTGCTTTATAAGAAGCATCCGGCGGAACTGAAGTTCGTTATGGTCGATCCCAAGAAAGTGGAATTCAGTATCTACTCGCCAATTGAAAATCATTTCCTGGCTAAAGTAGCAGACGAACCGGGAGAAGCGATCATTACCGATGTCAATAAAGTGGTACAGACCCTGAAGAGTCTGTGTCAGGAAATGGACAGCCGCTATGACTTGCTGAAAAAAGCCCGTGCCCGTAATCTGAAGGAATATAATACCAAATTCAAGAACCGTCAGTTGAATCCGGAAAACGGACACCGCTTTATGCCTTACATTGTCGTTGTCATTGATGAGTTCGGCGACCTGATTATGACGGCGGGCAAGGAAATCGAATTACCGATAGCCCGTATTGCCCAGCTGGCACGTGCAGTAGGTATCCACATGATTATCGCCACCCAGCGTCCGACCACCAATATCATTACCGGTACCATCAAGGCCAACTTCCCGGCCCGCATGGCTTTCAAGGTAAGTTCCATGATTGACTCGCGCACCATTCTGGACCGTCCGGGTGCCAACCAGCTGATTGGCCGCGGAGACATGCTTTTCCTCAGTGGCAGTGAGCCGGTACGTGTGCAGTGTGCTTTTGTAGACACTCCGGAAGTGGAACATATAGCCAACTACATCGCCAAACAGCAAAGCTATGCCGGTCCGTTTGAATTGCCGCGTGTTGAGATTGAAGGCGAGGAAAGCACCGGTAATGTGGACATGGGCAATCTCGATCCTTTATTTGAGGAAGCCGCACACATGATTGTAAATACTCAACAGGGATCAACCTCCATGATTCAAAGAAAATTCTCCATCGGCTACAACCGTGCCGGTCGTCTTATGGACCAGTTGGAGAAAGCCGGCATTGTCGGTTCTGCTCAGGGAAGCAAGCCGCGCGAAGTACTCTGCGTGGATGAAACTGATCTGGAAATGCGTTTAAATAATTTAAGATAACAAAGACCTATGAAGAAAATCTTTTTATTACTTTTGTTCGTATGCACCCTTCAAAATGTTGCTGCACAAAAAGATCCGCAAGCAAGAAAAGTACTGGAAGCTACAGAAAAAGCTTTTGAAAAAGGCAAAGGAATCAGCGCCAGATTCACTGCCGAGAATTTTGTCAACGGACAGTCTCAGGGCAGCAGCGCGGGCACAATGAAAATCAAAGGACAAAAATTCCAGCTGACCACCAACGATCTGATCACCTGGTTTGACGGAAAGACCCAATGGAGCTACCTCAAACAGAACGATGAAGTCAATGTCAGCACCCCTTCGGCCTCTGAATTGCAGGGAATGAATCCCTACGCCATTTTAAACATTTATAAAAAAGGATTCAACTACTCTGTCCAGAAAGGAACTCTTCGGGGTCAGGGAGTATATACCGTAAGACTCACAGCTGAAAGCAAATCAAATGACATCCAGGAAATTCTTCTGGACGTGAGCCAAAGCAACTATACTCCTTTCTGCATCCGTTTCCGTCAGAAAAACGGAAGCTGGACCAAAATCGTTGTCCGTGATTTCAAAAACCAGCAAAAATTCAACGATCAGGACTTCACCTTCCCCAAAGAAGCGTATCCTAACGCAGAAGTGATTGATTTGAGATAATTCATTTACATCAAATAAAAACAAGAATTATTATGGAACATATTCGTTGCCTGATTATAGGTTCCGGCCCGGCCGGATACACTGCGGCAATCTATGCCGGTCGCGCCAATCTGAATCCGGTTGTCTATGAAGGAATACAGCCTGGAGGACAGTTGACCACAACCACAGAAGTAGAGAATTTCCCGGGTTATCCGGAAGGAATCACCGGTCCGGAGCTGATGGACGATCTGCGCAAGCAGGCTGAACGCTTCGGTGCAGACATCCGTAGCGCCATCGCCATCAAGACCGATTTGAGCAAACGCCCTTACACGGTAACATTCGACAACGGAGACGAGGTTACGGCCGACACTCTGATTATCGCAACCGGAGCCACTGCCAAATATCTGGGTCTGGAAGATGAAAAGAAATACGCCGGTATGGGAGTCAGCGCCTGCGCCACTTGCGACGGTTTCTTCTATCGCAAGAAGGTGGTAGCCGTTGTCGGAGGCGGTGATACAGCCTGCGAAGAAGCCACATATCTTGCAGGACTGGCCAGCAAGGTCTATCTGATTGTGCGCAAGCCTTATCTTCGTGCTTCAAAGATTATGCAGGAGCGTGTCCTGAACAATCCTAAGATTGAAGTTCTTTTTGAGCACAACACCGTGGGTCTTTTCGGAGAAAACGGTGTAGAAGGAGCACATCTGGTAAAACGTTTGGGCGAAGCTGACGAAACCCGTTATGACATTGCTATAGACGGATTCTTCCTGGCCATTGGTCACAAGCCAAACTCAGACATCTTCAAACCTTGGATTCAAACAGACGAAGTGGGATATATCCAGACAGAAGGAGCAACTCCACGCACAGGAGTTCCGGGCGTATTCGCAGCAGGCGATGTAGCCGATCCTCATTATCGTCAGGCCATTACTGCTGCAGGAAGCGGCTGTAAGGCAGCCATTGAAGCTGAACGCTATCTCACAGAAAACAATTTATAAAAAATATTAAATCCCAAAACTGTAAGTATAAATATTTGTCCGATTTCGGATTATGTTGTATCTTTGCAGCCGATTTTAGTCCGTGGAGGCTCGGTAAAGTAATACCTATGGTATTCGCCTTGCGGAGAAACCCGTTTAATTATAATAAAATAAATGTACGCAATTGTAGAAATTAACGGTCAGCAGTTCAAAGCTGAAGAAGGTAAGAAATTGTTCGTTTACCACATTCAGAATGCTGAAGCAAATCAGACTGTAGAGTTTGAGAAAGTATTATTGGTTGACAATGCCGGTAACATCACTGTAGGTGCTCCTACTGTAGAAGGCGCTAAGGTTGTATGCGAAGTTGTATCTCCGCTGGTAAAGGGCGACAAGGTATTGGTATTCCACAAGAAGAGAAGAAAAGGTTATCGTAAACTGAATGGTCATCGCCAGCAGTTCACTGAGTTAACTATCAAACAAGTTATTGCTTAATCATTAAAAACGTAAAAGAAAATGGCACATAAGAAAGGTGTAGGTAGTTCTAAGAACGGCCGTGAATCAGCATCACAAAGATTAGGCGTTAAGATTTTTGGTGGTCAGGCTTGCATCGCTGGTAACGTTATCGTTCGTCAGCGTGGTACAGTTCACTACCCAGGTAAGAACGTAGGTATGGGTAGCGATCACACTCTTTACGCATTGGTAGACGGTGTAGTAACTTTCAAGAAAGGTAGCTACAAAGGACGTCAGGACAGAAGCGTTGTTTCTGTTGAACCTAAGGCAGAAGCATAAGCGTTATAACTATAACACAAAAAAAGCAGTCTTTTCAGACTGCTTTTTTTGTATCCTTATTATCTTAAATCTTCCGACTAAATCTCTTCCGTATCTTCCTCCAGCTCTTTAGAATAGTATTTAAAGAAGTCATGAGACAATATCTTGGATATGCGGTAAAGCATTTCCGAATCTACGCTTTCCCGCTGAAAAATCTTATACACATTGGTGCGGCCACAGTACAAACTTCTGGCGAACCAGGTAACAGTTTTTCCCTGGTCACGGAGCACTTTCTCTATAACTTTACCAATATGAATCATATTTCCCTACTATTCTACAACTAAAGTACAAATATAGTTATATTTGCCAACAACCGTTTCAAACAGCTGTTGAATATATCGCAACAGTAGAGACAAGGAAAAATTTCGACAAAACAAGATTTTAATATTCTGGAACTCTTATTCGTGATGGGCGCATTGATGACCGTCTTCAGAATGATGCTGGCATCCCATGCCGGAGTCCTGAATTTCACCACGCAAGTAAGCCTGCACCACATCCAGGACAGGACCACTGCAACCTCTAAAGACCTGAATACCACAGGCCGACAATTTATTCAGTGCTCCGGCTCCCATATTACCGGCCAGCATTACCGTCACCCCGTCTTCCTGTAACTTAAAGGCGATATTTGATTTACAGCCACATCCCTGAGGAGATGGCATCGTCTCTGCCAATACAATCTGGTTTTCTTCATTCACTGATACAATCGTGTAAAACTCACAATGTCCGAAATGATCATCAATCTGACCATTTCTTGTCGGTAAAGCAATTTTTTTCATTTTCCTGTATTTTAAAAAATCAATCTCATCACACCGTCCTCCACAAAGTAAACAGTCTTTACATTCACCACCCGGCAACGGCTCAGCCTGATTAAAAACAAAGCCACAATGCCGGCATCGGAACCACCCTCCATCAACATACACGTTTCCTCCCTCGACAACCAATGCACAGGAATCTACCAGGGCCCTCGCTATCTTCTGTCGTGCCGAAGCGTAAATTCGGGTAATCGTCGGACGGGAAACACCCATCTGTTGTGCAGCCTGTGCATGGGTCAGTCCTTCATAATCGCACAAAAGAACCGTTTCGTATTCTTCCAGATGCAAAACGACTGTTTCGCGATTTCCCTCAGACAAAGGCACAAAGCCACAGGAAACCGGAACTCCACTTACTTTTCTAAAATTCTTCGGACGGGGTGACATAGGATTATTTTATGATAACATTGCAAAGATAATGAACAAATGTTCAAAATGAAAGAATTTTATGACTTTATTTGACAATATCCGCATCATTATCTTGTTTTCCCCAGCAAAGTTTGGTAATTTTGAATAATCTATAAAATCATGCCTATGAAAACGAACAATCAGAATATAGACAATCATACCGTCACTCAGGTCGATCTGGCCCGATACATGGGCACCTGGTATGAAATTGCCCGATACGATCACTACTTTGAAAGAGGAATGACTCTGGTTACGGCCACTTATGCTTTCAAGCCCAATGGAAAAATCATGGTTCTGAATGAAGGCTATAAAAACGGAAAACACAAACAGGTGATTGGTAAAGCCTATTTACCTCAGGCAAATGATCCCGGAAAACTCAAAGTGTCCTTTTTTCTCTGGTTCTACTCCGATTATTATATTCTGGAATTAGACCCCGATTACCGCTACGCCGTTATCGGAAGCAGCTCTGAAAAATACCTGTGGATTCTGAGCCGGACCAAAACCCTGCCGGATTCTCTGAATGCTGAAATCCTGCAACGGCTGGAAAAACGTGGCTATGATACCGGAAAACTGATATTCGTTAAACAGGAATAAGAACAAGAAACGAATACTATTTACGGCAATAAAAGTAATAATCTATAGAAATATTTGGCAGAATATAAATAAATAGATACTTTTATATGCTAAAAGCTGAAAAGACCATGAAAATAAGTATTATTCAAAGTGATATTATTTGGGCCAGCCCAGAAGAAAATCGCCAACATCTGGAAGAAAAACTCTCTTCCTCACCGTTGGCGGATCTTTATGTTTTCCCGGAGATGTTCTCTACCGGTTTTTGTACCGAACCACACAAAATAGCAGAAGAAGCGACAGAAGCAGGAAGCCTGGAATGGATGCAGGAAACAGCCCGGAAAAGGCAATGTGCACTGGCCGGCAGTGTAGCCACACATGCCGACGGAAAATATTACAACCGTTTCTATTTTGTATATCCCGACGGTCATTATTGTTTCTACGACAAGAAGCACCTGTTCACTTATGGCGGTGAACACCACACCTTCACTCCCGGAACAGAGCGGGTTATTGTGGAATACCAAGGAGTACGTATTCTCTTACAGGTCTGCTACGATCTTCGTTTTCCGGTGTGGGCACGCAATCGCAAAGACTATGACCTGATTCTATACGTAGCCAGCTGGCCGGAATCGCGTATCGAAGCCTGGACCACCCTTCTGCATGCCCGTGCCATCGAAAACCAATGCTATGTGGCCGGAGTCAATCGCGTAGGAACCGATCCGTCCTGCCAATACTGCGGAGGCAGTGTCCTCATTGATCCTTATGGAAAAGACCTGGCAGCATGCCGGAACAATCAGGAAGATGTTGTCTCGGCCCTTATTGATCTGGAAGAGCTGAACCGCTTCCGGGAAAAATTCCCGGTACTGAATGATGCAGACCCGTTCCAGATTGCTCCTTAAAACCGAATACCTAAAAAAATAAGATATGACTGACAAGAAACTCCTTTTAGGCGATGAAGCCATCGCACTGGGTGCTTTGCATGCCGGCATCAAAGGCGTATATGCCTATCCCGGAACCCCCAGCACCGAAATCACGGAATATATTCAAAAACACCCGCTGACTCAAGAACGAGGCATACATAATACCTGGTGTACCAATGAAAAGACTGCTATGGAAGCAGCCTTGGGTATGTCATACGCCGGATGCCGTGCCATTGTCTGCATGAAGCATGTCGGACTGAATGTGGCTGCCGATGCCTTTGTCAATTCAGCCATGACCGGAGTAAACGGCGGACTCATCGTGATTGTGGCCGATGATCCTTCGATGCACTCTTCTCAAAACGAGCAGGATTCCCGTTTCTACGGTAAATTCTCCTTGATGCCCATCCTGGAACCGTCGTCACAGCAGGAAGCATACGATTTGATGCCTTACGGCTTTGAATTGTCCGAGAAGCAGAAACTGCCGGTGTTGATGCGCATCACTACCCGTATGGCCCATTCACGCGCGGCCGTCACCGTAAAGACAGAAGCACAGCCGCTTCAAAAACTGCCCTATGCCAAGGACCCGGCATCCTGGGTGCTACTGCCGGCCAATGCACGCCGTCAGTATGCCTCCCTTATTGAAAAACAGGCCGAACTGGAATCTCTGGCAGCTCAAGGACATCACACCCGTCTGGAAGCAGGCAGCAACAGTAAAGGAATCGGTATCATTGCCTGCGGCATCGGTTACAACTATGTCAAGGAAGCTGAAGGAGGACACGATGATTTCCCGGTATTAAAGATTGCACAATATCCGTTGCCCGCAGCCCTTGTTCATGAGCTGGCAGCCCAATGCCAGGGAATTCTGGTTGTGGAAGACGGACAACCTTTCGTTGAAGAACAGGTACACGCAATGCTGGGTGCCGACTATCCGGTTAAAGGCCGCCTGACTGGCGATCTGCCTCGCACCGGAGAACTGACACCTGACAATGTAGCAGCTGCCATGGGAATCGCCAGCAAGCGCTTCTTCGAAGCACCGAAAAATCTGGTTCCGCGCCCGCCAGCCCTGTGTCAGGGTTGTGGTCACCGCGATGTCTATAATGCCTTGAATGAAGTGGTTCGCGAATATCCCGATGCCCGCGTCTTTGCCGATATCGGCTGCTATACCTTAGGTGCCCTTCCTCCTTTCCGTGCCATTGACAGTTGTGTCGATATGGGTGCTTCCATTACGATGGCCAAAGGTGCCGCCGATGCAGGCTTGTTCCCGGCTATTGCTGTCATCGGCGATTCCACTTTCACTCATTCCGGAATGACCGGATTGCTGGATGCCGTCAACGACAAAGCCAATATTACCATAGTGATCTCGGACAACCTGACCACGGCCATGACCGGAGGACAGGATTCTGCGGGAACCAATAAATTTGAGGCCATCTGTCTGGGACTCGGTGTAGAGCCGGAACACGTGCGTGTGGTTGTCCCTCTGCCTAAGAACATGGAAGAAATTACCCGCGTCATCCGCGAAGAAATCGAATACAACGGAGTATCTGTCATCATTCCGCGCCGTGAATGTATCCAGACCTTAAACCGCAAACTGAAACAAAAAAGAAAGGAACAAAAAGCATGAAAACAGATATCATATTATCCGGTGTGGGCGGACAGGGCATCCTGTCCATCGCCACTATCATCGGCGAAGCAGCCACACACAGCGGTCTGTATCTGAAACAGGCCGAAGTACACGGAATGAGTCAGCGCGGCGGTGACGTGCAGTCCAATCTGCGTCTTTCCGACAGTCCTATTGCCTCAGACCTGATCGCTCAGGGTACCGCCGACATGATTCTCTCACTCGAGCCTATGGAAGCCCTGCGCTATCTGCCCTATCTGGACCGTGAAGGCTGGATCATCACTTCCTCCGCTCCCTTCAAGAATATCCCGAACTATCCTGACGAGCAAGCCTTAAAAGAGGAACTGACCCAGTTGCCTCACATCATTCTGGTAGATGTAGAGCAGATTGCCCACGAACATAACATGCCGAAATGCGCCAATGTCATCCTTCTCGGAGCCGCTTCCCGCTATCTGGGCATCGTTTCCGTTGAAGAACTGCGCGACAGCATTGCCCGTGTGTTCGGTTCCAAAGGAGCAGCCGTGGTAGAAATGAATCAGAAAGCTTTCGATTTGGGCTATGCAGCCGCCGAGAACCCCTAAAAACAGAACAGCCATGAAACATCAAGTATTCAGCGAAGAATTGGTGGCCTCGGTAGTCAGCGAACTGCAGATAGCCAACCTGGAACAGGCCACCATCGGCGAAGTGCTTCTGGTAGCCTCACGTCTGGAAGAAAAGACCGGCATTCCCTTTATCCGTATGGATCAGGGCTCTCCCGGTCTGCCGGCCAATCAGATCGGCATCGAAGCCGAAAAAGCGGCTCTGGACCGTGGTGTCGGTTCACAATATCCGGCTGCAGCTGGTGTGGCCGAACTGAAAGCTGCTGCATCCCGTTTTGTAAAGGCTTTTATTGACATAGATATTCCGGCCGAAGGATGTATCCCTACCACCGGTTCCGTAGCCGCCTCATACGGCTCTTTCATCGCATGTACCCAGCGTATCCCGGGAAAGAACAAGGTTTTGTTCATCGATCCGGGCTTCCCCATCCAGAAATCCCAGTTACGCATCATCGGAGCGCAGTGGGAATGGTTCGACATCTATCATTATCGCGGAGAGGCTTTGCGCGAGAAGCTGGAATCTTATCTGAGCAAAGGGGATATTGCCGCCATCGTCTATTCCAACCCCAACAATCCGGCATGGATCTGTCTGGAAGACTCCGAGCTGAAGATTATCGGCGAACTGGCTACCCGCTACGATGCCATCGTCATGGAAGACATGGCCTATTTCTGCATGGACTTCCGCAGTGATCTGGGCAAACCCTGGCAGCCGCCCTACCCTCCTACTGTGGCCCGTTACACCGACAACTATGTGCTGATGCTTTCTTCTTCCAAGATATTCAGCTATGCCGGTCAGCGTATGGCTGTGCTCTGTGTGCCCGAAAAACTGTTTCACACCCACTATCCGGCACTGGCTGAGCGCTACGGTGACTCCGGTATATTCGGACAAACCCTAATCGCATCCATTCTTTACATGATCACTTCGGGATGCACGGCCTCCACTCAATATGCCTATGCAGCCATGCTGGATGCATCTGTAGAAGGACGCATTGATTTTGTGGAAGACACCCGGGAATACGGACGACGTGCCGAACGCATGAAAAAGATTTTCACCGACAACGGTTTCCATATCGTGTACGACCATGATGTGACCCAACCCGTTGGCGACGGTTTCTTCTTTACCTTAGGCTATGGCAACATGCCCAGCGGTCAACTGTTAAAGGAACTGCTTTACTACGGTGTGAGCAGTATTTCCTTGAGCACTACCGGTTGCGAACAGAACGGAGTGCGCGCCTGTACCTCGCGCATGCGTGAAGAACTTTATCCGGTACTGGAAGAACGCATGAAAGCATTCCATGCCGACCATCCCCTATAACACACATTATTATTTTTAATATTACCGAAAAAACACAACAATGATTTGGAATGAAAGCAAGGAGTGCATGAGCCGCGAAGACATGCGTATGCTCCAAGGCAAGAGATTACACAAACTGGTCGATCTGGTTTATCACAATACTCCCTTCTATCGCAAGAAGATGCAGGAGATGGACCTCACCCCTGAGGATATCCAGACAATAGACGATATTGTCAAACTGCCGTTTACAACCAAACAGGATTTGCGCGACAACTACCCTTACGGACTGCAAGCCGCCTCCATGCAGGAAATCGTGCGCGTGCATGCCTCATCCGGAACCACCGGCAATCCTACAGTCGTAGGCTACACCCGTCATGATCTGGAAGTATGGAAAGAAGTCACCGCCCGGGCTTTGGGTGCCTTCGGCATCTCCCGTGAGGATGTATTCTCCGTAGGCTACGGCTACGGTCTGTTTACCGGAGGCTTGGGACTGCATTACGGTGTGGAACATTTAGGAGCTACTGTAATCCCGACCTCTACCGGAAATACCGAAAAGCATCTGCACCTGCTGAAGGACCTGCAAGTGACCGGTCTGGCCTGTACTCCGTCCTATGCCCTGTATCTGGCCGAAACCATGCAGAAGAAAGGCATGACCAAAGAAGACCTGCATCTGCGTGTCGGAGTCTTCGGCGCCGAGCCCTGGACCGAAAACATGCGTCAGGAAATCGAACAGAAACTGGGGCTGCAAGGTTATAACATCTACGGTCTGAGCGAGATTATCGGTCCGGGAGTAGCCTATGAATGTTCTTGCAAAAACGGTTCTCACATCAGCGAAGATCATTTCTATCCGGAAATCATTGATCCGGAAACCGGACAGGTACTGCCTGCCGGAGAGACTGGCGAGCTGGTGCTGACCACACTGACCAAAACCGGTATGCCATTGCTGCGTTACCGTACCAAGGACCTGACCTCACTGATTACCGAACCTTGCGAATGCGGACGTACCAACGTACGCATCACCCGCATCATCGGCCGTTCAGACGATATGCTCATCATCCGAGGCATCAATGTATTCCCTTCACAGGTGGAAAGTGTCATTCTGGAAATGAAGGAATTCGAGCCACAGTATATGCTGGTCGTGGACCGTCAGGGCAATCTGGACACCTTGGAAGTACAGGTGGAGCTGCGCAAAGAACTCTATACCGACGAGATGGGTTCGCTGCTTAACCTGAAGAAGAAACTGGCCGACCGATTGAAGAGTGTGCTCTCTATCAGCGCTCAGGTGAAACTGATGGAGCCGAATTCTATCCCACGCAGCGAGGGCAAGAGCAAACGTGTCATTGATAAACGAATCATCAAATAAAAAACTACGCCTTATGACTATACGACAAATATCCGTTTTTCTGGAAAACAAAAGCGGCCGCATCAATGATGTGACCAAAGCTTTAGGTAAGGCCGGCATCAACATGCACGCTTTCAGCATGTCTGAAACCACCGACTTCGGTATTCTGCGCCTCATCGTATCAGATGTAGACCGTGCTATCGAAGTATTGCGGGCTGCCAACTTCTCGGTCATTCAAACCGAAGTGATCTGTATCAGCTGCGCCAACACCGCCGGTTCTCTGTCTGTCATTCTGGAACGTCTGGCCGAGCAGAACATCTTCATTGAGTACATGTATGCCTTTGCTCAAGGCGACAAAGCCAATGTGGTGATCCGACCAAGTGACTTGAACCGCAGTCTGGAAGTGCTGAAACAGATGGATTGCAGTGTGCTCAGTGCCGGCAATCTGTAAGAAGCTATTTTCCTGAAAAAAAACAAGTTGTCCCGACTCAAAATATCTCTGAGCCGGGACGACTTGTTTTTTCTTCACCTATTTTACCAGAACTTTTCGGCTCTGACTACCGATACAGACAATATATAACCCTTTGGAAAGATTATTCACCTGATTTGTCTTTCCCTTATAAACCAGAACACCATTATCCCGATACACAGCAATATCGGTAATCCGATCTAGAATAAGGGCTCCAGGAGTCGAATATAAAGCAGGCATCTCTGCCGGCTGGCCAGCCATTCCGGTAAGATTCTTTTTCTCTCCTGTCACCTTATAATATAAGGCTTCCAGTTCTCCATCCTGCCATTTTTGGTTCTCCTCAGACCATAAAAAGGCTGCAACATAGAAATCTCCCAACAGCAAAGACCCATCATCATTCATTTTCAAAGTCCATGTATCACTCCAGTCATCTGTAGCCTCATCGAAAACATAAAGCGTATACAACGGATTACTGTTATCGGTATAATTCAGAATGTTATACTCAGAAATATCAACTGTAGCAGTGCCATCTCCCTGATCTTTCAACCTTAATCCCCCATTATTATATTGGGTCAAATCACAACCAAACATAGAAGTGATATAAAAAGCGCCCTCATTCTTCTGGATAACCAAATCAAATTCATCCGGATAAGTCTGTGTCGGGTTGTTCTCTACGTGACTTGCTGAAACATGATAGCTGCCCTGCCACTCCAATGTTTCTCCGGTTGCTTCAGACTCCACGGTTATGGCACAGACCGCAGCCAAATCGTTTGCAGTCATCACAATGATATTGGCAGTACCCTTTCTTTGTGCCGTGACAAATCCATGATTATCAACTGTAGCGACTTCCCTATTATCACTGATCCAAGTCAATGATTTATCTGTAGCATCTTCCGGAGTCACCGTTGCTATCAGCTGCAAGGTCTCTCCTTCCTTTAAAACAGCTTTTGTTCGATTCAACGAAACAGATACCGGTTTTACGATTTCCTTAACGACAATGGAACATGCTGCTGATTTTCCACTGCCATCTTTCGCCTTACAGATTATCGTTGCGTTTCCCGAAGACTTTGCAGTAACCAGACCGTTGCTGGAAACTGTAGCTACTGCCGCATTGTCAGAAAACCAGTCCAATGATT
Organism: Bacteroides sp. OF04-15BH; assembly: GCF_003477995.1. Taxonomy (GTDB): domain Bacteria; phylum Bacteroidota; class Bacteroidia; order Bacteroidales; family Bacteroidaceae; genus Paraprevotella. The sequence goes on along the minus strand of NZ_QUEM01000017.1, from coordinate 16,839 downwards.
TGTGGGTAGCGGTAGAAGGAGTAATATCAGCGCGAAGCTGCAAAGTTTCTCCTGCATATAAAGTCTTTTCGGTTTCATTCAATGCTATACTTGATATGTAAACCATAGAAGACTCAACCGTAATGCGGCAAGTCGCATATTTTCCACTGCCATCAGCTGCACGACAGGTTACGGTAGCTGATCCTTCAGATTTGGCTGAAACCAGACCGGAAGAGCTGACTGTTGCTACAGAAGTATTGCTGCTAGACCAGTAGACCTGTTTATTGGTAGCATTCGAAGGATATACCGTAGCCGTCAACTGCAAGGTATTTCCCTCCTTCATGGTAGCAGACGAGCGGGAAAGCGACACATTGGTGACACTTATGGTGGTTGCCTTCACCGTAATGTCATAATAAAAATCCATCGTACGGTAAAAACCATCAATAAAATAGCTGCATTTAAAATATACTTTACATGAAGACGTTGCTCTGACTCCCTTGATGGTTGCACTGTAACGTGTAGAACTGGTCACCGTAGCATAGGAGTTACTCTCTGAATACCATTGATAGGTTACTCCCGTTGACTGCATCAGAGTTCTCTTGTATGGATCCGGCAAATTAACCGTAACCGTACGATCTTCATAAACGGTAGCCTCCCCAACTTTAGCCGATGCATGAGCCACCTGAATTTTTACAAATAAACAAAGAACAGCCATAATTATGGTCTGAAATCTTACTTTTGACATTCTCATAATCATTTGGTAAATATTTTAAACAATACAATTTTAGTAAAAAATCAATACACAGACAAACAAATCTCACAGAACTTTATCCACGCAACATCTTCTATCCGTGAAAAGAAATCCATGTTTTTTTTGAATTTCTTATTTAAAGAGTCTATATTACCTCTGTTTCTAACAGAATTCATAAACTTTAAATACACAAAACATGAAAATCTTATATATACACGGTTTCAACGGATCGCCGGAAGGGCACAGTTATCATCTATTAAAGAAGCACTTACCGGAAGGTTGCGAAATTATCGGCATGGATTACGAACAGAATGACTGTTGCGTGGCCCTCAAACAAATACACGAAACCATCCTGAAAGAAAATATTGATCTGGTGATCGGTTGTTCTTTAGGGGGCTTCCTGACTCTCCTCACCGAAGGGGTGGAGCGTTTTGTCGTCAATCCCTGCTATCTGCCCAGCATTGAACTACCTAAACTCAAAGCACAAAACGGACTGCCGGCAGCTTCAAAAGAAATGATTGATACCTATGAACCATTTGAATATAAGTGGAGATATTTTCCGAAGGATGATAAAGAACGGATTCATTGCTTTATCGGCGATGCAGATGAACTGTTCGGAGAAAAATATTATTACGACATTCAAGATGATTTAGGACATCTGCCCCGAACACTCAGTTCCAGTCATCATTTATCTGAATCGGCAGCCCAAACATTATGCTGTCTGATTGCACAAAAACAGATAAACCGCATCAAAGACAAGAAAGCCAAACAAAAAATGGCAGAAGCGGTGCTTCAAGATGCTCATAAATATTCAATCTGCAACAAAGAACTTATAGAAAAATCAGAATATTGCGGATGCTTTTCCTGCAATAGGATTTTTCCTTCTTATGAAATAGAAGACTTCATTAAGGATAGCAAAGGAGAAACAGCCGTATGTCCATTTTGTGGCACCGATGCCCTACTCCCGGAAAATTCTCCTTATGATCTCACCCTAAACTTTCTGGAAGAAATGAATAAAAAGTGGTTCTCTACTGGTAACTAATACAGACTTTAGCATAATGGTCCAACAAAATAATACAAACAATGCAAAGGAATGGAATATGGAATTAAAATAATACCGGGAAGTCTTCTACAGATGGCTTCCCGGATATTGTTTCATAAAAGGCCGTTAAGGAACTAATATTTTTTTTTGAAGTATTTTCAAGTTTTAAAATATAGACACCCCTGTTAGATAATTTTATATGCGTTGGTGTTTTGCTGAATTTGTAATCTCCTATATGCACTCCAGCTTGAGAATATATAGAACCACAAATATCATCATTGACTGAAATATATATATCTAAACCATCAACCTTGATATTAGGAATAGAGGTGTCGGTTATTTCTAAAACTCCTGATGGTATATCAGAATAAAGAATCCTCTCATTGTCAGAAACTTCTAATAGAGATGAACTGAATCCATCAACTTCAAATCGGTTGTTATATAAGATTCCGTTTAGAGATGATAAACCCCTTATCCAAGATCCATAGCCTATAAGATTTAAACAGGAATTGTCTGTGTATTCTTCGAGTCGCAACAGACTCCAGTCCTCAGTAAATTTTTCATCTATACCGATGCACTTGACATAGGTTTTATATGGTTCTGAATCTTCGGTAAATGTTAATGGATTATATATGAAGCATCCTTCGCCAGGCTTAAGGCTGAAATCATATAAAAGATACCATTCGGAAGATTTGAATCCGTTAGGGTTAAAATAAACTTTGGATTCCTCTGTTTTGATAACGGCTATAAGTTCCTTATCAGATGTGTTATCTTCATAAAAACGATACATATTAAAGCAATTCTCATCCAGAGTCTTTTCAATGGTTACAACTTCTATTGATTTAACCACTTCATGTTCATGAGTTCCATATATCTGAGTACGCCATTTCATTCCATCTGTAAACAGATTTTAACTATTCATTGAAAGTGGAATAAAAGCTAGTATAAGTAGAATAAAACTTTTTATTTTCATTGCCATTCTCTTTTTATTGTGAAAAAATTACAGCTGCTACCCCATCCTAGTCACAAATGAATATATTTGTCTAGGATTTGAGTTCGATCATTCATATCAAGGCTGAAGTCGTCCACATCGCTGGAACATCCAGATAGTAGAACAACTAGAGTTAGTGACAGCATCGAAATGTGGCTTATCGATGTTTTTAAGTTTAAGGTAAGGTCTTTTCATGTTTTTAATTTTAAAGGTTTCACGTTATAAAGGTAGAAAGAAATAGTTAAATACAAAAAAAATAACGATAAAAATTACGAAATAAAATAATTTTAGAATACTATCCAAAATTTTGTGCAAATGAAAACAGGATTCAGCTGAACAACAGAAGGTAAATTGGAGCTTATAGCTACTTACAGCACAACAACAATAAGAGGAAACTCAAACCACAAAACATTTTGATATATTTTTTCAGGAATCCACTTATTTAAAGCATTTTTATATTAGCTTTGTAAGAGCATTCCCAGACTGCCCGGCATCTGGTTTGCGACAACTGTTAATATCTATTCCCGAAACACATGGGTTTACTGAGTTTCCTTAAAAGAATTATCCATACAGGCAAAAATGGGGCACCGAACCGACAAGCGTCCCAAGAGCAGCCTGAGAAATACTTATCGACCCTAAAATTTAATCAGGAATTCCGACAAATCCTGTCGGAAGACCGCTTTATAGCCCGAAGTGACTACCGGGCTTTCATTACGGAATATCAGGAACTTGCTGATTTCTACCGAGTCCTGACCGATTCCGGAATGCTGAAAGATTTTATCAAGCAACACCGGCTTCAGGAACAGGAGATTCGTTTCTTTCAGGATACCTATGAGGACATCAGGGATTTGAAACGGGATGCCGTCATCATCAGAAAACATAATGACAGCTACGTAAAACGCCATCTGGAATCGGAAAAAGATTATCTGGACGGGATTCTCAAAGAGTGCGATCCGAACATTCTGCTGGATGACGAACAGCGAGAGGTTGTCTTATCGGAAGAAGACCATACCTTAGTCATCGCCGGAGCCGGGGCCGGAAAGACAACGACTGTGGCCGCCAAAGTGAGGTATCTGGTAGAGAAACGGGGAATTTCCCCCAAACAGATTCTGGTCATTTCCTTTACCAACAAAGCAGTCGGCGAACTGAAAGAGCGCATCAATGGTAACCTGAAAATAGACTGCCCGATCAGCACCTTTCATTCTGTGGGCTATGCCATCCTGAGAAAAGGAGACAACGAAGGACAGAAGGTTGTGGAAGGCTCTTTCATGTATTACATCATCAATGAGTACCTGAAAAGCCATGTGTTGCAAAACACCTCACTGGTTCAGAAACTGATTCTTTTCTTCGGTTCCTATTTTTCCGCTCCCTACGAAGGAGACAACATCAATGAATATTTCCAGTTCGTTTCCAAAGCCGACTTCTCGACTTTGCGAAGTAATCTGCATGAATATGCCCAGCAAATCATCGACCGGAGAAGCCTGAAGGTGCAAACTCTGAACAACGAGACTTTGCGTTCGGTCGAAGAAGTACGAATTGCCAATTATCTGTATCTGAACGGCATTGAATATGAGTATGAACCCATGTACCAATACCGTATATTGGATGCCAACAAACCTTATACCCCTGACTTCCGGATCAAACAGGGAGATAAAACGGCTTATATCGAGCATTTCGGCATTACGGAAAACGGTCAGAACAACCGCTACACTCCAGAGGAACTGGAGCGTTACAAGGCTCGCGTCAACGACAAAATCCGTCTGCACCGCAAGCACCGTACTGATTTGATCTACACCTTCTCCGCTTATAACGACCGGCGTGACTTTCTGGAGCATCTGGAGGAACAGCTGTTGCAACACGGCTTTGAATTACGCCCGCGCCCGGTAGAGGCGGTTTACCGCAAACTGGTGGATTCGGAGGAAAGCAAATACATCACCAAACTGTGTGTGCTGCTCTGCAACTTTATCGGAAACTTCAAGACACAGGGCTATAAGGCCGAGAAGTTTGATGAGTTCAAGACGACGGTGCACAATGTGCGCACCAAGCTGTTTCTGGATATATGCCATGTATGTTATCTGGAATATCAGAAAGCTCTGCGCGAAAGACATTACATCGACTTTCAGGATATGATCAATGAATCGGCCGAGCTGATTCATAAAAAACAGATCCAGAAAGAGAAGTTGGACTTCAAGTATATCATTGTCGATGAATACCAGGACATTTCCCGCCAACGGTATAATCTCATCCGGGAACTCTCCCACCTGTGTGATGCAAAAATCATTGGTGTGGGAGACGACTGGCAATCCATTTATGCCTTCAGCGGTTCGGTACTGCCTCTGTTCACACGTTTCTGCGAGGAGCTGGGCTATGGCCAGGAACTGAAAATCACCAAGACTTATCGCAATGCGCAGGAGGTGATCGACATTGCGGGCACGTTCATCCAAAAGAACACCGCTCAAATCCGCAAGAAACTGATTTCGCCGAAAAAAATCACCAACCCGGTCATCATCCGCACTTATGACGACAGTTTCTGTCCGGCAGAAAAGGGTAACCGTTATCTGCAACTGGGACTGGCTGTGAACCAGACCATCGAAGAGATTCTGAAATACAATGCCCTTGAAAAGAAAAGCCATACGGCCTCGATTCTGCTCATCGGACGGTACGGGTTCGATGCCAAACACCTGTGTCTCTCCAAAGAATTTATCTATGACGAGAGAACCGGAAGAATCTATTCGGCACAGTTCGGTTCAAAAATCAAACTCCAGTTTCTCACGGCGCACAGTTCCAAGGGACTCAGCGCCGACAATGTGATTATCATCAATGCCAAAGACGATGTCTACGGCTTCCCGTCGAAGGTGGATGATGACCCGGTATTGAATCTGGTGGTTTCAAATGACCAGTCGTACAACTATGCCGAAGAACGGCGCCTGTTCTATGTGGCCCTGACACGCACCAAGAACCGGGTATTCCTCGTCACACCGGAGAAGCGCCCCTCTGCCTTTATCCGGGAACTGCTGAACGACACGGAGAGCTACCCGAACGTCACGCTGAAAGGCATACTGAAAGCAGACCCTGCCGCCCCGCTCACAGCGGAAAACCGATGCCCTATTTGCGGCTATCCGTTACAGATCAAATGGAACAAGAACTATGGGCTGAAACTGTGGATCTGCACCAACGATCAGGAAATCTGCGGATATATGACCAATGACCGGAAAGGCGGGGATCTGTCCATTCAGAAATGTGACTGGTGCGAAGACGGTTATCTGATCGTGAAACCCGGCAAACAGGAATATTTTTTGGGATGCACCAATTACAGAAGCGACCGGAGCGGCTGCGGACGCATGCTGAACCGGGACCACTATCTGATGTGGAGAAAAGACGAATTCGGGCTGGAAGACCATTCTGTGGACAAGCCGTCGTACTTCAAACCGGAAACGGCAGAAAAAGAAGAAATGCCGGCAGCACCGGAAATGCTCCCCGCCAAGAAAAAAGAGAAACCGGCCCAGGAGCGGGAGAACCGGATGAATCTGGTGACTTATTCCGTGCAGGAAATCAATACGGAAAAATACCCGATTGCCACCAATCAGGAAGGAACTCCGCTCACGGACATGGAACTGCTCGCCCGTTTGCGTGCCCTTCGTCAGAGAATAGCAGAAGAAAAGAACATTCCTGCATATTGGATCTTTCAGAATAACGTACTGGTCCAACTGGCAACCGACAGGCCTACCACACGGGAAGAATTTATGGAAGTAAAGGGTGTGGGCGAAAAGAGATATCAGCTGTATGGCAATGATTTCATCGCAGAAATCCGGAAATACATGGAAGAATAAAAAACAGACAAATAGCCGCAGACTGTCTTCTTCATCAGGAAGAGGCAGCTGCGGCTATTTGCTTATAACACAGATATTTCTTATTTTCCGGAACTGCAGCATGAGCCACATCCGGCAGACTCTTCTACGATCACGACTCTGCTGTTCGGCAAATCGGGAATATAAATCACTCCGTCACGAACGGTTATGTCGGCCGGTCCGACAAGTCCCTGAGGCAAATCAATTGCGAGAGGAGACAGACTGCCGTCGGACAGATTCAGGCGACTGACTTGCGCCGGAGCCCAATTCGTTACAATCAGAGACTTTCCGTCCTTACTGAAAGCAATGCCGTCGTATTGTCCGGCTGTCTCGGTAAGCTTGCGCACAACGGGCTGCTCCAGATTCTTTACTTCATAAATCACATGCTCCGGTTTGGTCACTCCATCGGCCGGATAAGAGGCCACATACATCACTCCATCCCGGACAAGCAGACCGTTTGGTCCCGCAATGCTCAGCCATTCCTGAGGAGTACCGGGGCGGGCCGGGTCCGTAATGTCCATGCGAAAGATCTTGCCGGTATTGGTCACTGAAGCATACAGGTTATTGCCATCGGCTGCCAGATCGTTGACAAACAGATTTCCTTCGGGCAGAGTAATTTCCTGAGGCTGCTCGCTCCGGTCTGTCAGGTGATAAATTACGATTTTATTGACATCGCAAATATACAGATAGTCTTCACGAAGGAACATTCCCTTGGGAGCCGACAGATGGCCATCGGCCGGAATCAGCACCTCCGACTTTCCCTCTTTCCAGAACAGCACATAACCTTTACCTTCCGAATTCAGAGGATTCAGCTCTTCGGTTCCGAAATTGGCTATCAGCAAGCCGTCCTGATAAGGATATGTACTTTCGCAATAACGAATATTCTCACTCACTACAGTCTGCGCCTGTGCAGACAAGCCCAAAGACAGGGCTACCAACATTGAAGCAATTATTCTTTTCATCTTTCTTTGTTTTTTGCAAAGGTAAAAGCTCTTGCTCGAAGTTTCCTTATCGGGAAAAAGCGTTTTTTCGATATGATTCATCGATAAAAACGATATCACTTTCTGATATTATCTTGCCGATGATAATCAATTATCAACGAGACAGTAATTTATTACCATCGGCAAGATAATTTTCAGAGAACACCTCGTACGGAACAAAAAAAAGAGAGACGAACATTCATCCGTCTCTCTTTCTATGAATAAACTCTTGATGCAATGATTAGTGAAGCACCTTGATGGTCTGTGTAGATTTTCCGGAAACCTGGAACAGATAGATTCCCTTTGCCAAAGATGCTTTGGAAACCTCAACCGTTCCCTCGGCAGAAACCGGATATTCGGCAACCTGCAATCCGCTTACGGTGAAGACTTTCAGAGATTTGCTTCCAGCCGGACAGGTAACCTGATAAGAATTGCCTTCTGAAACCACGCTCAAAGTCTGGTCAGACTCGATACCCTCTACAGACATTGGATTGTCGGCAGCATTGCGATCGCCCTGATAGAAGATGATGTCGCGTGAGAAACCTTTGCTGTCTGTCAATGTAACCACTGCCTTGCGTCCTTCAACCAGGAAATCCTTGCTTTCGGCCTTAACCGTGAAGTTAAAGGTATAACCATCCAAGGAAGCCTCAGGCTGTGTTACGGTCAGCCAGTTCTCGTCGCCCTGCTCTACAGTGGCTGTGATCTTCACATTGGCGCTCGGACCACCATACCAGTCTGACAGAACAAACTTACGCTCCTCACCGTTGATGTCCAAATCCAGTTCATTCACATCGTAAATGGTCATGTTGGCATCATCCTTACACAAAAGGATGAACGGAGTCAGGATATACTGGTGGATATCCAATGAAGTATTGTAAAACTCGGTAACTACCTGTCCGTTATCTACATAACCAATCTGATACTGGCAAAGCTGTCCCTTATTGGTTCCTTCAGTAGGGATAAAGAAGGCTGTATTGCGCTCCTTATCGGGGAAATCCATACGGTCGAGCTGATGGATCATCGCCCATTTTGAACCGTCCTGAGGACCATTGACCACTACAGCAAAGCTGTTTTTTACCATGACGTCCAAATCCTCATCCAAAGCCATCAGGTCCCACAGACGAATGTTCAGGCTCTGATACTCCACATAGCTGTCAGCCTTTACAGAAAGTTCCTTACGCACTTCCCATTCGCCCTTTTCCAGATTCATCTCCCACCAGGCTACCGTGAAGGTCTTTCCTTTCAGGTCCTCTGTCAGAGGAGAAGCTACATAGAAATGAGTGGCATTCAAAAAGACCGGACCACCGGCTGGCTCTTCGAAGAACTCCATGTACAGAGGCTTGTACTCGGTGTCATTTCCAAAAAGAATATTGTTCCAGGGATCATCTGCGCTGGTAGTACCATAGAAGGTATTCATAAACGGCTGTGCGTCTACATCGACATTATATACGAATGCTCCACCGTTCAGAGCAACCATACCTTTACGCAAAGCTCCGTTGGCATCCTTGCAAGTACCCATCTGATATACGGAATCCACACCGGACAGAGTAGACTGAAGCACCGGTGTTTCTATAGACAGACCATCGGATGCAAAGAACGGATGAATAACAATAGAGTCTTCCTTCACCTCCTGACCGAACAGTGTCCAGGTAAATTCGTCACACAAAGGAGTCTTGTTCTTAAAGACCATATTGCGGTCGATATACCCCAAAACGCCACAATTGGCATACAGATTGGCTCCGTTATTGTCCTGTCCCAACAAAAAATCAGGAACCAGATGATAGACACCATTATTCACGGTGTAATATGTTCCGGGTTTCGCAGAAGCCTTGGCTACTGAAGAAACACGTGCCTGAACTGAAGCTGCATTCTTATAAGCGGCGACAGGAATCTGCTTCAGAGGCATTGAAGTATTCTTGCGCAGACTGGCATCCTTTACATCCTTCAACTGCAGTCCTGCTGTCTTTACCTGAGAAAAAGCTAATGTAGAAGAAAGCAGCATGGCTGAAAACAGCATTCCTTTTCTGAATATGTTCTTCATATTGATTCTGTTTTAAAGTTTATCTGAGTATTATTTTACCAAAATCTTTCCCTTGGCCGGGCAGGCAGTACCGTCGTTTACAGTGTAAACATAAACTCCCTGATGCAAAGGCAAGAAAATCTTTCCGCTCTCTCCTTCGAGGACTTGCTGCATGACCTTTTCACCAGACAGGGAGTACACGGAAAGAGTGTGCTGGCCAGCTTTGGCAAACTGATAGACCAGACTTCCGTCGGCAAAGGTAATATGTGCAGAAGCAGTCTCAACGGCCTCAATGGCTGTTACCTGCGGATCGTTGCTCATCACGATATTCAAGGAAATCTTTTCTTCGGGAGCATCCTCATACCAGGCGGTAATGACAACCTCGGCTGTTCTTACCGGATTCTCTTCCGGAATAAAACCTGTATTGTAATGAATGAGCAAATCCTGCTCTGATGCAGCCTTTACTGCGCCTTTCTTTTCTTTGGTTTCACCTGGAGCTACATTGATACAGCTTCCATCCAAAGAGCAAAACTCAATGTCACCAGCCTTTGACTCCAAAGAAACAATCACATTACCCTCTTTCTCGGCCTTCAAGGATACTCCTGAATCAAAAAGGTATTTGGTGCCCAATGGAGGAAGAGGACTTATTTCTACTTTATCGGAAATGTATTTGGAGCCGCTCTCCAAAGTTTTTCCATCCGCCACAAAACTCAGCTGCTGTGCCATAGAAATCAGGCTGCAACAAGCAAATAAAATTGAAGTAAAGATTTTTTTCATAACAAAAGTATTTATTCGTTTTATAATCAAATAACCGGGCATTCCGTTACATGAATCACACCCTCTGTTTCATGATACACAAAGGCTACAACTGACAGGTTCTCACGCTTCCAATAATCTTTCTTGGCTATCTCGTACTTTTTTTGAAGCGGTACGGAAGAAGTCATTTCCACATCTTCTCCCCATGTTCCGTTTACGCAAGCCTGAAATACATGGTTGTGCGTATATTCAGGAAGCAGCACCGTGCCGTCCTGCTGAGAAGCTACGATATTGCTCTCGGTAACCCATATCTGCAATTTACCGGAAAGGGCTACAGAAGATTCCATGTCTACCGTTATCTGCACTTTTCCGCTAGCCTCATCATATTGGGCCTGGGCAGTTATCTGCAAAGGAGTGGTGCGCAGAAGCTCGGCGCGCAACGGATTCACCCAGTCATCTACCGACAGAGGTCCCTGACGACGGTTAATCACTCCGGAAGGATAAGCTGATATGCCCCACTTGTCCGCATAGGTATTTCCCTCAGGACGCAACAATGCCAATTGTGGATAGTCTTCATTTTCCACAGCAAATCGTCCGGCGTGGATGCTGACCGCAATCAAGTGTTCACCATACTGCTGCTTGAATCCGGCAACTGCCTGATGCGCCTTCGGACAGTTCGGGCACATCTGACCGGTAAATTCTTCGAGCAACACATTCCGCTGGGGAGTAATCTCGGTCATCTCCTCATAACGCTGGTCCTGCTCTTTTTCATCACAGGATGACAAGAAAGAAGATGCAGCCAACAGAATGGCCGCTATAGAATATATCCGAGTTCTCATATCTTAAAAGTTGAAATTATAGGATAACTGCACTCCTCTGCTGGCCGGAACATAACGGCATACTCCTCCGGAACAGTTAAAGCCGGCACGCGTACGTCCGTAACCCAACATCAAACGATGCGCATTGTAATTAAAGGTTACCGAACCCATATAATAATGTAAGTTGGTTTCTCCATTATTCCACATGTCACTGACGGTGAACATCCAATGAGGCTGCACGGACAGCTCCAGCAATCCATACATCCAGTCGCCTTCGTCATCTTTCGTGGCCAGATACTGGTATTCACCACGGAGAGTCAGTTTATTATTAAACTGATACTTTCCTTCGACTACCGCAATGTTGGACTTGATGGACGAACCGTGTTTTTCGATAACAGCCTGATTGTAATACTGGTTCATATACATCAGGTTCAGTTTGAAGGATTTCGTAAATTTCTTCTCCAACTGGACATTGATGTCCTGATAGTACTTGTCACCCATCTTGAAGAACTTGGACGTATATCCGTCTGTTCCGTAATAAGAACCTTCGTACTGGTCCACGGGTTGCTTGTCCAGACCGCGCACATGGCTGAAGTTCACCTTGACTTTGGTTCCGTATTTGCCTCCCAAAGCCGTATTGCGCTTAAACAAATAGCTGACTTCGCCCTGAAAAGCCCATTCGCCTCCGGCTGCCTGGGTGGCATACGGATAAAGGGCCGGCAGCGCATAGGTGTGCTGATAGGCAAAAGCCGGCATATTGTTGATGAACAGAGAAGTTCCCTGCTTGGTTCGCTGACTGCGGAATGCCATGTTATCGCTGCGCTTGGCCTGAGCCAGAATGCTCAGTCCTCTCTTGGAATACGAACCGGAAAGCATCACGGCATTACCGCGGTGATAGATGTATCCGTTGTCCTGACTCGGATCCTGTGTCTTCCAGGCATACTCCGCCAACAGGCTGTAATCGCCCAACTGAAAACGTGAACGGACATCGAGCGCATGCACCGTGAGCGGAAGGGCCAGACGGTAAACCGTACCCGGCAAAACAATATCCTCATCACGTTCATACTTCAAGACATACGATCCGCCGAGCATCCAGGTGATATTCTTTTCCTGCAAAGCCTTGCAGTATTGGTCCATATTGATTTCCAAGTCAGTACCTCCCACGTAGGAATCCTTGCTCCAGGACCAGTATCCACGCTGCAATCCGCCCAGAAGTTTGAACTGCAAGCCCTTGATCCCCCCGTAGTTCAGACGGATACCTCGCAAAGAATTGTCAATACCCAGACTCCGTTCTTCATAAGTACGGAAGATAAAACCACTTCCAAACTGATCATAGAAATCGCCTAAGGTTACATCGCCTCCTTTAAACTTGCCTTTCACATAGAAGTATGGAACGCCCCATCCCTTAAAGTCCGGCTCAAAACCATCCAAAGGCCATTGCATAAACTCCAGTCGGGCACCGGCATCCACGTATTTGCTCATCAGGTTCAAATCGGCATACGTATTGGTAAGTCCCCACTCATTGTGGGCTTGTGTACCGATTTCGGTATCATTCTCCGGAAAGAGCACATCACTCTGCACACTTCCATGAAGCACGACCTTGGAATCTTCCTGAGCAGAAAGCGTTTGTACACCTCCCAAAAGCAAGAGCAGCACAGTAGCATTCAACAATCTCATTCTCCCAAAATTTTAGAAATTATTTCTTTACAAGTTCACGAACTTTCTCGATCAATTCAGCCTCAGCACCATCCGTGTAACCGCTGTGTGAAAAAGCAATCTTACCGTTTCCGTCAATAACAAACACATGCGGGATCATCTGCACGCCCATGGCACGGCGGAATTCACTGTTCGGGTCCAACAGCACTTCATAAGGCCATCCCTCGCCATCGACTAAAGGCTTCACCTTATTAATATTCTGAGCCTGATCGATCGATACGGCCACCAATTTTACTCCCGTCTCCTCCTGCCAGTCAACATACTGCTCATTGATAGCACTCAACTCACGATTGCAAGGCTTGCACCAGGTGGCAAAAAAGCTAATGATAAAAGGTTTTCCATCGTTCTTTAACAAAGATGTGTCGACCACCTTACCTTTCAAATCTTTTAACTTAACAGAAGGCAACTGCGCATACGCAGACAAGCCTAAAATTGCTGCGAAAGCAAAACTTAAAATTCTACGCATTTTCATTTTGTATTTGACATTTTTATTCTTTTACGACGCAAAAGTAGCATTATTTTATTGAAAACACGCACAAAAATAATAGTTTTTTCTTATTTTGTTTAATCAAACATGAAATTTTGTTGTATTTTTGTAGCCGAAAAACGAAACGACCATTAAAAATAATGCGATTATGAAAAAGGTATTTTTAAGACCGCTTCTATTATTTTGTCTTTTCACAGGGACAATAAATGGAGGAGCACAAAACACTGAGAAACCCACGTTCCATCTGTTTTCTTATGAAGATGGAGCAATGATCCAAAACATGTCGGACAATGGTAAATGGGCTGTAGCAGATGCGAAAAGCCCTGAAGACGACTCCAAAAGAGCCTATCCGAAATTGATCGACTTAAGCACAAACACAACAACGGACCTTTTCAACAAAGAAGATGCAAGTGTCATCAACTGGTTCCAGACCATGGATGTTACTGACGACGGAAGCATTGTTGTCGGAAGTCAGGGAGGACGCCCTGCCATCTACATGGCCAGCAAGAAAGCATGGGCCGGACTCCCTACCCCTGCCAACTGGAGCAACGGATGTGTCAATTCGATCACTCCTGACGGAAAGTATGCGGTAGGTACTGCCACCGGTAATACGGCACTGAACGATTCTTACGCCGAACATCCGGCCATGTGGGATATTGCCGGCGGCGGAGTATTGGTGGACTTGCCCAACCTGCCGGAAAAAGGTATGACCGGCACCAACAACAATCAGAGCCGTCTGAAAAAGATTTCTGCCGACGGAAGATACATTCTGGGTTGTAACTCTTTCAGCTATCTGCAACCGGTAGACATCTTCTATTATATATATGACCGCGAAACCCAGGACTGGAACCCGATCGGATTCACCGTGGATAAAGCCAACTGGAAATGGACTCCGGAAGAAGAGGGACTGCTCTTTATTGACGATGCCTTTATGGACAATAAAGGAAATTACGTCACCGGTATCGCTTACATGGTTCAGGACGGTTCGGAATTCCGCCTTCCGTTCAAATACGAAATAGCAACCAAGAAATTCGAACTCTACAACGAGACCTATACCCGCGACTATGCCGGATATACCATCAGTAATAACGGTACCGTACTGGCTGCCTCTCCGGCAGGAAACGCCATCCGTGAGTGGAGCATCCGCCAAAACGGATACTGGTATGACTTTTCACAGATTCTGTCACAGCACTATGGCATGGACTACACCAAAAATACCGGATATAATACCACCGGAACTCCGATTGCCATTTCTGACGACGGACTGACCATTGCCGTACAGGCCGACCCGTTATTATATAAGAATTATGTGGTTGATGTTCCGGAGGCTTTGGAAAACAGCACCGAAAAAATCAATCTGCTGAAAAACTATACAGTAACTCCGACCAACGGTTCTACCTTCTCTCTGATCAAAAGCATCCGCATCAGCTTTGACAAGGATGTGCAGATCATCGGCAGTCTGTCGGACATCTCATTCAAGAGCGACAAGGGCAGCACTCCGAAGATTCTGAAATTTGCCATGGCTACCGGTTCTACCAAAGATGTAGAAATTACTTTCCGCTCCAGCCTTCTGAACGCCGGAGAAATCTACAAACTCCTGATTCCGGCCGGATGCATCTCTTTGAAAGACGATCAGAGCAAGACAAATGATGCAATTGAAGTTTCCTACCTGGGAAGAGAGAACACTCCGGTAAGCGTTACCGCCGTTTCTCCGAACAGAAATTCCAAGGTGTCACAAATCAACTACAGTTCTAACCCGGTTGTCTTCACCTTTGACTGCCCGGTTGCAACAACCGACACGGCTTCTGCCGCTCTGTATATTGACGGAAGAGAAGAGCCTATTTGCAGCATGGCCATCGGAGTTTCCGAGAATAAGGTTGCCGTATATCCAACTCAGGGCCAATACTTATATAAAGGAAGTAACTATAAGGTAGTTCTGAATGCAGGTTCAGTAACCGACATCACCGGAGGCAACGGAAATCTTGCCGATACAGTGGCTTACATCGGTTCTTACGAGCGTACCATCGAAGTGAACGACACATTGATTTATCAAAACAACTTTGACAATGGTGTCGGCGACATGCTTTTGTTGGATAATGACAAACTGACTCCTTCTTCTGAAATGAAAGATCTGGGATTTGAACAGGAGAACACTCCGTGGATGCCGATCTGGGATGACGATGACTCAAACAACCTCTGCGCCGGTTCAAACTCCAGCTACAGTGATGTAAACGGAAGAGCTGACGACTGGATGTCTACTTCTCAGTTGTTTATTCCGGATGACAACTGTGTGCTCACTTTCAACGCACAGAGCTACAGAGCAGCCAAGAAAGATACACTGAGAGTCGTTGTTCTGGAAAAAGATGAACTGATCAACGCCTTAACTCCGGAAATCGTTGAAGAATTCAAGACTAAGGGTAAGGTGGTATATTGCGAACGCGAAACTCCGGGAGCCAGCGAAGACAAACTGAAAAACGACTGGACTCTCCGCACCGTAAAACTGGATGAGTTTGCCGGAAAGAATGTTTATATCGCCTTCTGGAACAACAACCAGGCACAGAGCGTCGTGATGGTTGATGACATGAAAGTGGTTCACAACATGAATCTTCTGGTTGCAATTGACAACGAAGAACAGGTTGTCAACGCAGAAAACATCAAGATTAAAGGACGCATTCTGGTAAAAGCCGGTGAGACCGTACAAAACCTCACCCTCACTTTGAAGGATGCAGACAACCAGGTTGTCGAAACGATTGAGAAAACAGATCTGAACCTGGAGGTAGGTGATGTCTACAACTTTGAATTTGCCAATCCGCTGCCTCTGAAGGTAGGTTACAAGAACAGCTATCTGATCAGCGTAACAGCCGGCGAAGAAAAGACTGAATTCAAATCAGAAATCAGCAATCTGGCCTTCAAACCGGAGAAACGAGTGGTGATCGAAGAATTCACCGGAATGGGTTGCGGTAACTGTCCGCTGGGCCACCTGACTCTGGAGCGTCTGGAAAAACAATACGGAAATCTGGTATTGCCGATTGCCATCCATACTTATTCCGGCGACCCGTATGCAAACGGACTGGGTGCCTATGAAACATTCCTGTTTGGAAGTAGTGCCGGTGCTCCTAGCGCCAACATCAACCGAAAAGGTGTTTACTACCCGATGGCTTCAGTAACGACTACTTCTGGAACCGACTATGTGTACAACGCTCCGGAAGGTTCAGATCCTCTGTGGTCTGACGTAGTTGCTCAGGAATTCAATATCGAAACCAACGCAGACATCACTATTTCTGCAAAATATGATGCCAAGACCCAGCGTTTGGATATCCCTTGTCAGGTGAAGTTCGCCTTGAACGAAAAGGAAACCAACGTTTATCTCTTTGCCGTAGTCATGGAAGACAACCTGATTGGATACCAGGCCAATGGCTAAGCACAATGCGCCTTTCTTCCCTTTATGGAA
>NZ_QUEM01000016.1 GCF_003477995.1 Bacteroides sp. OF04-15BH | reverse complement strand
CCTCCGCGGTGTTTTTCATAGATTAGTTCATTAAATATTATCTGTCCTGATTTATTACTAATGCATCGCATTTAAACCTGTTGCTTACTAATATGAAAAGTAAAGTAGGAAGAGTTTTATTAACATGTAAAGTGAATCAGTAAGTATAAACAAAAATGTGTGAAGTAATTTTAGGCATAGTCAAGTGACGTGTCTGGCTAAAAATAACTCGTTAATTTTTTAGAATCGTAGGATATAATAGGTTTATGAAATATTGTAGTTTTTGCGGTCATCCGAATCCGGATGAGGCTGTGTTTTGTGGAAAATGTGGTAAAAAATTGAATTTAAATACACAGAAAAATGGATCTTGGGTGGATTCATTGAATGATTATGTAGGGAATAGTAGACCGGCAGATCTTAACTGGAAGGTACTTTTCTCGGATGTTTTTAAGAAGCATTCAAAAGAAGAAGCTGAGATGATTTTTATTTGTGGAACATCAATGACAACACCGGATAGAAGTCAAGTGTCTAAGGATTGGCCTCATCCTTGGTTGTATAGCCGGGTCTTGTTGATATTTGTTATAGCTTTTGCTTTATTATGGATTTGTTGTAGTGTGTTTGGAAATACCAACGCATTGCCAGGATTGATTGTGGTAGGTTCATTTGCTGTTCCTTTGGCTACAATGATTCTTTTTATGGAGGTGAATGCCTGGAGAAATGTCAGTATGTATGAAGTGGTGAGAATCTTTCTAGTAGGAGGATGTGCATCACTGGTTACTACTCTTTTTCTGTTCTCAATATACTCTGTAGATGAATTGGATTTCTTTGGAGCAATTATGGTCGGATTGATAGAAGAAATCGGTAAAATGGTTATCGTTTATCTCTTCTTGCGGTATTTTGGGAAATTATCTATATTAACAGGTATGTTGGTTGGTGCCGCTGTGGGAGCTGGATTTGCTGCTTTTGAGTCTGCAGGATATGCATTACATCCTTTGGTAGAGTTCTTACAATACTCAGGGTATGCAGCTGCTTATGGACAACAGATTGACAGTGGACAGATGATTGATGCCATTAATCAGACAATATTCTTGCGTGGATTTTTAGCTCCAGGAGGACATGTCGCTTGGGCTGCAATATCCGGCGCTGCGTTAGTGATTGCTGCTAAAGCCCGAGGAGAGATTTCAACAAATTTGTTTACTGACAGTAAATTCTTGAGGTTGTTCATAATCCCTGTGCTCCTTCATGCTTTATGGGATTCTCCTTTATCTGCAATAGGGGCAGATATTTTCCTTGTACCCATATTATTGGTAATATTTGTGTGGATTATAGTTTTGATTTTAATAAACATGGGATTATCTGAGGTTGCAGAGCAACAAGTAATAAGTTAGTATTATGAAAATATGTCCAAAATGTCATACTAAGTATGATGATTCAATGAGCTTTTGTGTTAAGGATGGATGTCAGTTACAAGAGAATCTGTCCGGTGAGACTCCAACGACATCGTCAAAACCGAATAAAAGAAAAGGATGTTTGAAAGCGTTTATAATTACGTTGGTCGTTTTTATATTGGGAATATTCTTGCTATATCGGCATGTAATGAATGCCGCCACTTATTTGAGAACAGAACCAGAAGTTTTAACGGCAGCAAAAGGCGGTGAAAAGTTGATATTGATTATGATGGTTATGTATGGACTATTAATCATCAACCGGATTGGGTTAGTATTGATGAGTCTGAGAATTACTTTGAAATAGCTGTTGAGCCTAATAAAACAGGACAGAATAGAGAGGGAACTATAACAATTCAGAGTGGCAAACTGTTGACTCAGGTTGTGGTTCGTCAGTTTGCTTATGCAACAGTCCTGAATGTATCAGAAAGTAAATTGCACTTTGGAAAAGATGGTGGAAGTGAAACAGTATCCTTAGAGACTGATGGTTGTGAATGGAAAGCTCAATTTCCTCAATGGATTGACGTAGAAGAAACAGAGCAAGGAGATTTGAGAATTTCTTGTTCCGAGAATGAGGGTGAATATAGAACCGGATCTGTTGTCATTCAAGAAGATCAGATTGTGGCAACAATTTTCTTATCTCAAGGAGGTGAATGTAATGTATGCCATGGAGAAGGTGAAATTTCTTGTAGTTCTTGTTGGGGAACAGGAAGTTCTGGTTTTGGATTCTATTCTATGTCTTGCTTTGCATGCGGAGGAACGGGAAAGGTAGCATGTAGTTCTTGTAACGGACTTGGTTACATAGAATAAGAATGGAGCATAATAATCAGGTAAGATAATTCGTGATGCAGGTTGTTTATTAAAAAATAATATTGAAAAATCACATGACAGATCAGGAGATAGTTGAAAAATTGATAGTTAATGATGCTCGTATGATTCGGGATTTCTTTTTTGTAAGGTGTAGAGGAGCCTTAATGTATATAGGGCAGTATTATTGTCCGAATCTACAGATGCCGGAAGAGCTTATAGGAGAATTTTATGAGTTTCTTTCATCAGATGATTGGCATAAACTGCGGATTTTTAAATATACGTGTTCTTTAAATTCCTATATAACGATTATTGCTTCTCGTTATTTTCAACATAAACGGAATAAAGAATTGTTACTGTTAGGTGACGATGTCTCTTTTGCACAGAAATTGCAGGCAGAAAAAAATACGGATCATTTTTTTATGGATGATCTTAATCGTATTGTAAAAAAAATGCAGCCTTTTGATAGGTTTTTAGTAGAACGTATTCTTATAGATGGAGAAAAGCCTGGAAATATTCTTGATGAAGCAAAAGTTTTTATAGAAAATGATGTGACTCTTGATACTAAAGCAAAAACTGATGCTCAGGTTTCCGGTTATATTTATACCCGCTATAATAGAATTAGAAAAGGATTACAAAAACAAATGCTTGCTATGGGATATGGAAAATAATGCAGTTCTGATGAATAATGTCGAATTACTCGGAAAAGTTCTTGATGGGCAGGCTACTGGTAAAGAACGAAGAGCAGTCTTGAAAAATATGTCTGACGTTGTATTTGATGAGTTTTTTATGGTAGCATTGCGGGCTACAATATTATTTAATGAAAACATTGATGATTATGACAAAATGCAATAAAATTTCAGATGAAGAATTGGCAGCATATTTGGAAGATATGTTGACTGGGAAGGATATCACAAAAATGAACCAAGAAATGGATCTTGATACTTTTGAAGTTTTAAATGTATCACGTCAGGCTATGGATAATTTTCCGTCTGATAAGATTATAGACTTGCCCTCTTGGGATAATTTTGATGCATCCTCAGCTGCCATTGAGCCTTTACATAAACCATTAGCTATGGCAGGTTTTTTAGGGGATATAAATACAGATGATGAAGAAGAGGAGGATTGCAGTATTCAAAAATAATTTGCATAAATGGATGACTTGAGAAAGGCAATAAACAAGTCGGTTATGATTTACATAGCCGGCTGTTTTTGTTTTGTGATTGTGGCTTTAATCTCTATTTATTGGGGATATTATATTATATGGAATTATGGGGAGCATGATTTCTCAATGCATATGACTGTTTTGTCATTTGGAGGATGCTGGTTGCTTTGGGAGATGATCAAAGCCTTTAGGTTCAAGACAGGCTTGCCTGAAAGTTTTCTTCCTGTTACAAATAAAGATTATCCAGAGTTATTTGCAATAATTGAGGAAATCACCAGTGCGTTGAACTTACCTCCTGTAGATAAAGTTTACTTGTGCCCAGATGTGACAGCTGCTGTTTTTATTCAACCGCAGTTAAGTAATATTCTATTATCACCGAACCGCAATCTGGTAATAGGGATGGGCTTTTTGACTCAACTTGATGATAATGAAATACGTGCTATACTTTATCACGAGTTCGGACATTATGTACAGAGCGAGATGAAGAGCTCTTTATCCGTGTATACTATCGGACAGTTTGCACGGTCTTTTTTATCCATTAAGGAGTTGAAAAAAGAAAGTACGTGGCAACAACAGCTAAAGTCACAACTGTTATTGTTTACTTATTTTACCAATTGGATTTGTAATCGTATTAATAAGGATTATGCACAATTAGCAAAACAAATGGAATATGATGCAGATGACGTAGCTGTGAAATATGTCGGTGCGCCTACATTACAGCGTGCTTTACTTCATGCTGTTTGTATAAGATATAATTATAAAGTGGTTCAATGGGGATTACAACAGTTAGGTGCTCAGGGTATTGAAGTAGATAATGTTTATTTGGCTTTACATTTGGTAGAAAACTATTCGCGTCCAACACGGAACTTGTTAAGTTCAGAGATCATTAAGCGAGTAGAACGTTTGGGGAGATTAGTACCGGATATTTCTATCCAATCAACGTGTAATATTCGCAGACAAGCGATGCAAAGAGTGCAGTCTTCCAGGAAAACTGTAAAACTATGCTCCGCAAATCAGTTTGCTTTGTGGTTACAAAAAGGATTTGGTATTTACACAAAACAGAAACAAATGAAGACTTCTGTTACTTTAATGATTTGTCTTGACAGCAGAAAGCATAAATTACCTTGGTTTGATGCTACGTATAAAGTGTTATTGGATGGAAAAGATATTGGTACCGGTAATTTTATAAAAGGGTATACTCTGAAACGTAAAACTTCTCCTGGAAAACATAGTATTTCTGTATATGCTCCTTCGGGGCTTATTTCAACACCTTTTGAGCTAAATGTGGAATCTGACAAAATTTATAAAATAGATATGGATTATAAGGTCTTCTTATTGAAGGGATATTATGATGTGTTTGTAGAAAAAGTAACTATGATCTGAGAATTTGTACGAAAAAATATTTGCATTTGATAGATTTCTGTGAAAATACTCTCTTTTTTATAAAATAACTTAGAAGTTGTGCCCGACACATAAAGGGTTATAAAATTATGAAAAAGAATATTGTATTTATTGGAGTTTGTTTGATTGCGGGGGGGCTTTGCGTTTTTTCATCCTGTAATCGTACTGATAGTAATTCTAATTATTCAGCTGAGAATTTATACGAGGTTGAGAACCAGCAAACTTCTGTTTGTCCTAATTGTGGTGGATATGGTGTGTATGGAGGATATACCTGCATTGTTTGTAACGGAACTGGACAAGTGCAACTTGAAGAAGTAGAAACCCGTTCTTATGGTAATATTAGTTTTAGAGGAGCGTCTTATATTTATGGACCATGCAATTCAGGATGTGGATGTGAACAATATGTTCATGCTCCAGGACAGACTAAATGCGTGAACTGTGAATATTATCATTGTACATCAAATAAGTTTGGGCATAAAAAAATATATAAGTAATTTTTTGTTTAAGAATATAATTAGATTGGGTTGCTATGAAAAGAGCTTTTATTTTGTTATGGAAGGGGTTAACCAGATTCCTTACCGCTATAGCTGAGTGGTTTACTGTGATTTTGGGTATGAAAGATGATTCCATGTATGGAAAAATTCTTCGCCGGACAGTTGGTACGTGTTTCACTTTGATGGTTCTGTTTGTGACTTCTGCTGCTGTCGCGGCCTTTGTTGAAGGGATTGTCGGCACATTTTGTAATGATTCCGAAGAACTTTATGATACACAATATTTATCGAGAAATACCACTTATTATGTTGCTGATGGAAAAGATGGCTATATTGAGAATGAGAATGGAAAGAAGACTATCAAGGGGATCAGTTGGATTGCCAAGCCTTTAGGAGACGATTCATTGGTGTGCTACAGTAATGGCAGGAAGCGCGGATATTTCAATATATATTCCGGTAAGACTGTTATCAAGCCTCAATATGCACATGCCTGGATCTTTTCGGAAGGATTGGCTTCGGTTGATGATAATGGATGGATAAAATTCATCGATGGTACAGGTAAGGTTGTCATCGACTTGAAAATGCCTTATATTCCGGGTATTGAAGGTTATGTGTTCCATAATCAGCACTGTGCTGTCCATAATGATCGTCGGGACCGCTGGGGCCTGATCAACAAACAGGGACAGTGGGTTTTGAATGCTGAATATTTTTCAATTGAGCCTTGTGATACCTTCTGGATTCTTGATAATGGTAAGGAACAGAGTATGATAACAGACAATATGCAAACGGTAATCCCGTTTTCTGCGGGCAGCGTGAGGATCAGTTTAAGGGATCAGACCATTATAGCTACGATGAGTGATCATACAGTCAAGACATTTAATTTACAGGGTGACTTGATAGAAGATTTCTGTATCCAGAATATTGAAATGATGACTTACGACACAGAGAAACTGTATTCTGCTGAATCATTGGAGGATGAATATAGCGGATATGAGAGTACGCCAATACAGGCTGTAGCCAAATGTAAACGATATGAAGCTGAATATGGATGGTATGGACTGATGACTCCGGAAGGAAAGATTCTGACCCCTCCAGCTTATTCTTCCATAGAGGCTATAGGTGCAGACCTGTATTTTTGTCAAAATGACAACAGTAACGGTATTTTGCTGAATGGCAAGGGAGAAAAAGTTGATGAAAAAAACTTCTAGTTACTATCGTTAACGAGCAACAAAGTAAGAATGAAGGAGCTTATTTGTTGATATGTGATAAATTCTAGATGATAAGATTATGAGAAATATATTGATATTGTTATGTTGTGCTGTTACGTTATTTAATGGCACATCCTGTAAGAGTCGTATAGAGGTTCAGAATGCTGATATATCCCAAGGAGCGGTAAATCCCGGTTGTAGGGTTGCGCAATTTGTCCAGCAAGCACGAATGGGACATACAGAGGCTTATGATTCTTTGGCACTTTGTTATCGGGATGGAGCAGGTGTGAAAAAGAGTAGTGCTAATATGATGTTTATGTATATGCTTTCCGGAAAACTAAAGGGAAATGATATTAAAGATATTATAGAAGCCATGAAGCAGGACCGGATATTCCCTTTATTGATAGATGTGCTGGATCATCGAAGAATTGAAGATGTTCCTCGGGAAGCAGTAGAAAAATTAAGATGTGTATCTCCTGCGGATGCTTTGATTTTTGATGCAGTTTATGCTCTTGAATGTGAGAATGATACGGCTAAGTCTGAACAGTTGTTTCTTGAAGCAGGAGTTCAGGGAAGTGACATGGCACCTGTTTTGCATACAGTAATGTACAAACATTTGAAGTGCCCGGAAAAATATGAACAGAATCTTCGCAGGTATGCTGAAAAATATCCGATTATGTATGTTGAGTTGGGGAATATAAGTATGCAGGAGAATGATGAAGAGCATTGGATGAAAGCTGTAGAGTATTATAACCTTGCTGATCAATGTGGTATGTTGACACCAAGGGGTGCCCGAAACCTGTCTATTGCTTATCGTTTGCTGGAAAAAGCGGGTAAGATGAAATGTGATCCCAAAGAGATGGCACGTTTGGAAATGTTAGGGAATAGGATTGTTTCTGTCAATTAAGAGAAATAGTTTGAAAAACGAATTCTTCTTTTCTGTTTTTGTCGAGTTCATTCAGGCTAAATTTTTATTTTTGCGATCTGTTACGTTAATCCTAAAATACGATACTTAAGATGGATAGACAAAAACTTTTATGCTCTATAGCTTTGCTGGGATGTGGTGCCGCCTTATGGGCTCAGAATACGGCACGCCCGAATGTACTTTTGATTTATGCCGATGATTTGGGCAACGGTGATTTGGAATGCTATGATGCCAAGAATGTAAAGACTCCCAATGTGAATGCCTTGGCTCAGGACGGTATCCTGTTTACCAATGCACATGCTGTGGCAGCTACCAGTACTCCCTCGCGTTACTCTCTGCTTACGGGTGAGTATGCCTGGCGTAAGAAAGGAACGGATGTGGCAGCCGGAAATGCCGGTATGATTATCAAGCCCGGACAATATACACTGGCAGATGTGTTCAAGAATTCCGGTTATGCTACTGCGGCCATCGGCAAGTGGCACTTAGGGCTGGGAGCCGAGAGCGGAAAACAGGACTGGAATGCTCCTCTGCCGACTCATCCCGGCGATTTGGGTTTTGATTATTCCTATATTATGGCTGCTACGGGCGACCGTGTGCCTTGTGTCTTTATCGAGAACGGTATGGTAGCCAACTATGATCCGAGTGCTCCGATAGAGGTGAGCTATGCGAAACCTTTCCCCGGTGAACCGTTGGGAAAAGACCATCCGGAACTGTTGTATAATCTGAAACCCTCGCACGGACATGATCAGGCCATTGTGAACGGCATCAGCCGCATCGGTTATATGAAAGGGGGAGGAAAAGCTCTGTGGAAGGATGAGAATATTGCGGATTCCATAGCAGCTCATGCCTTGGAATTTATTGACAAAAATAAGGACAAACCTTTCTTTATGTATTTGGCTACCAATGATGTGCACGTACCCCGCTTCCCGCATGAACGTTTCCGCGGAAAGAATCCGATGGGACTGCGTGGCGATGCTATTGCCCAGTTTGACTGGACGGTGGGGCAGGTAATTGACTACCTGAAGAAGAACGGACTGTATGAGAATACCCTGATCATCCTGTCGAGCGATAACGGTCCGGTACTTGACGACGGATATGCGGATCAGGCTGCTGAGCTGTTGGATGGACATTCTCCAACCCGTGGATTGCGTGGTAATAAATACAGCGCCTTTGAGGGAGGAACGCGGATTCCGTTTATCGTTTCCTGGCCACAGCATATCCGTAAAGGCAAAACATCGGACGCGCTGTTCTCACAGATTGACTTGTTCCGTTCTTTTGGAGAATTGCTTCAGGCCCGTCTGCCAAAAGGATCGGCACCGGACAGCAAGAACCATCTGACAACTCTGTTGGGCGATGATGCGCAGGGACGTGATTACGTGATTGAGCAGTCTTATAATCATACCTTATCTATACGCGATAAGGAGTGGAAATATATCGAGCCGAGCGACGGTCCGGCCGGTGTTCCTTGGGTTCCGGTTATCGAATCGGGAAACAGCAAGGAACCTCAGTTGTATCATTTGTCAAAAGATCGTGAGGAAAAGAAAAATGTTATAGACGAGAACGGGCAGAAAGCTCAGGAACTGAAGGCAAAGCTTCAGGCTGTGAGAGAGGGACGGATGTGATAGGTTGCATTTCTGGGGAAATGACTTCTCCGAATATTTTTCTTTATAAACAGGGGATAAGTCTATTTTCCTATTATCTTTGCGTAAAGATTTAAAAGAGAAGACCATGATGAAATATCCGATAGGCATTCAGAGCTTCGACCGTATTGTGGAAGACGGTTATGTGTATGTAGACAAAACCGATTTGATTTACAGTCTGACACATGAAGGAAGTATTTACTTTCTGAGTCGTCCGCGTCGTTTTGGCAAGAGTCTGCTGGTTTCCACCTTAGAGAATTATTATCTGGGGCGGAAAGAACTGTTCCGTGGCCTGGCTATGGAACGTCTGGAAAAGGAGTGGGCGGTATATCCGGTATTCCATGTGGATTTCAATGGAGGAAATTTTACGAAGTCAGGAGAACTGGAACAGAAAATAAATTTTTATCTGGCACAATGGGAACAGCAGTATAATCTGCCGGTTCGGACTCATGAATTGGGCTACGGTGATCGATTTATCAATATTCTGGAAACAGCCCACCAACAGACCGGTCGCCGTGCCGTGGTGCTTATCGATGAGTACGACAAGCCGATACTGGATGTGCTGGATGTGGATACCGATCTGGAGAATCAGCATCGAAACATTCTGAAAGCATTCTATTCGGTCTTCAAGGGTGCGGATAGCCATTTGCAGTTTGTATTGCTGACGGGAGTGACCAAGTTTTCTCAGGTCAGTGTGTTCAGCGGTTTCAACCAGCCTAAGGACATCAGTATGGATGCCCGTTATGAGGCTTTGTGTGGCATTACGCAGGAAGAGATTGACCGTAATTTTGCAGAACCGATAGCCGCTATGGCGGCCGAATACCAGTGTACGCCGGAAGAGATGCGCCGGAAATTGAAAGCACACTACGACGGCTATCACTTCAGCGACCGTTTGACGGATATTTACAATCCGTTCAGTCTGCTTAATGCGTTGGACAGTCTTCGCATTCGTGACTTCTGGTTCAGCACGGGCACACCGACCTATCTGATTCGTCTGCTTGCTCACTTCAAGGAGAATATGAACGAACTTACGGGCAAGTATTATGCCCCGGAGGAATTCATTGACTACAAGGCCGATGTGGAGCGCCCTCTGCCGATGATCTATCAGAGCGGTTACCTGACGATCAAGGCTTACGACATGCGGCGTAACCGTTTTTTGCTGGACTTTCCGAACAACGAAGTGAAGAGCGGTTTTCTGACGGCTCTGGCTACTTCCTACCTTCGGCCCGGGAAACGGGTGGAAGGGTGGATCTTCGATTTATTGGACGCTTTGGAGGCCGGCGATGTGGAGCTGGTGCATACCCTGTTTACTTCTTTCCTTTCGAGCATTCCCTATACGATGCGGCGCAAGGAAGATGAGGCGGAGCGGGAGCGTTATTTCCAGTATACGTTTTATCTGATTCTTCGTCTGGTGAGCGTGTATACGGTTTATGTGGAAAAGGTGCAGAGTCAAGGCCGTGTGGACTGTGTGCTGGAAACGGCTGACTATGTCTATATCTTCGAGTTCAAGCTGGACGGTACGGCTGAAGAAGCCTTGCAGCAGATTGAGGAGAAAGGCTATGCCCGCGAATATGCTGCCGACAGCCGGAAACTGTATTGCATCGGTGCCAGTTTCTCTTCGGAGACAGGCACGATCGGTGACTGGGAAGTAAAAAACAACTAATTCGTAATTGTCTCGGACTGAAAAAGTTGATCCGATAGGAATGTTATGATAGAGTATATGATTACAGCAATCCCCTCCTTTAAAAACTCTTTAAAACAGTTTTTAGAAGGAGGGGATTACTGTTTATATTCTTCTGGTTCAAGTATCTATAGGCCGCCTTTGAACTCTTTTCGATTCAGTATTTTCAAACTCTTCTTTGTAACTTATTATAAATCAGGATTTTTATTTTTCAAAGCGAATCCACATTCACATCCCATACCACCAGTTCTTTCTTCGCGTTGAAGGTGGGCATATAGAAATGGTTGTTTCTGAAGACACGGACTTCTGCGGACGGCCCCCAGTTCTCAATCGTATCACTTCTGGAATCAAGTACATACCAACAATCCAGCTCTTCATAGGTGCGACCGGTCTGACGGACAATTTCACCGCTATCATCCACCAAAACAATTGTGGCATAATCCTTCATACATACACGATACCCCTTATAACGTCCGAAATACTCCAAATTATCCGGGATATGCTGATAGACGGAATCATACAGCAGTTCATCCCCGGTACGATAGGAATATTCCCGAAGAAGATTCTGGTGAAAGTCATAAATTCGGCTGATACTGGTTGTGCTGTTCTTTACATTAGACAACTTAAAGGACGGCTTGGCATCAATGGGACCGATAAAGCATCTTTCAAAGGGAGGCGTTTTCAATGGGATACAATCAACCGCTCCCTTATTGTCACGGTGCATCCGATACAGGGCATGGTCCTCGCGATGGATCAGATAAAGCGAATCGCCGATCAGACGGAAACTCACCATGCCCGAAAAGCGGATACCTAACGGACGACGATAGGCCAGCTTGCCCTGTTCGTAACAGGTAACCGTCAGCGGGCTGCCACCCAAGAAATAGAATGTGCCCTTGCCATCCGTGTCGAAACCCGACAGGATCAGTTCGTTCGTCTTCGCTTTATAGACGCAGGTTACGGAGTCTGGGGAATTTTGGAAAGAGAAGACATGTTTCTTCCATAATTGGGCGGATAAATTAAGGGAACAGGTAAATGCCAGCACGAACAAGACCGGCAACCAATTTAAAGTTTTCATATTTGTTCTCATGACTCTATTTTTTTAAAATTACTTTAACGATAGTTTCTTTCAATAGCAATACAATACCACAATCCCTCATTTTTCGTGGTATTCCTGACACACTTCACATCAACGCAGATATCGCCCGAACGTTCCTGAGCATTCAAGGCTATAGAAACAAGCATGCAGACTTATTTCCAGCAGTTTTTAATACATTTCTCATAATGTTTTTTTAAAAGGTAAATAGATCCAATATTTCGATATATTCAGCCAATAGCACTTCATTAATCGGCTTTTCTAACAGAAATATGCCGAACTTAGGAGAAAAAATAAGGAATGGCAAATATAAATGATGTTTTTTTGTTAAAAGTATACTTAAGTATACCTGTTAAATAGCTTTCTCTTAAAAAGTAAAGGTTGAAAAGCAGTTTTTAATTTTTCCCAATCTATTTTGTCGGCTAATAGAAAAGTAGATACGATAGCTTCGGTATGTCTGGTAGGTAGCTGAATAAAAAGGGCTATTATTCGTCTTTTTGATTAATAAATCTGCAAGTTTCTTAACCTATAAGATAAGAAAACTTGCAGATTTATATAAACTAAATTATTGAATATCAGTGAATAAAATATTTTAAGGGACAACAGTTTATAGAGACAAAAGTCTTTCTGCCACAAGGAAATGTTTATGCCTGTACTTTTATTAAGTTGTGGGGCGAGTCGGAGTTTGTATTCTTAGTGCTTCGGTTTCCGATTGAAGTGATAGACGGCATGCAGCATGATATAGCTGGGGAGAATACGATGCCACGACTCCGTGCGTCCCTGTGCATTCACTTCATAGGATGTTGCCGACTGCTGATTGAAGATATCACGTCCTTCCAGTTTAAGTATAAGTTTACCGTGTAGCAAAGCCTGACTGATGTTTGCATTGACGACAAATTCATTTCGATTCATGACGCTGCTGCTATAGCCGAGGCGGCTATACATTAAGGCATCTACGTTGAATGTCGTGTGCCAAGACTCTATCGTATGCTGTGCATTCACGCCATAACTGAAGTCGAATGTGCTAATGGTCTCTTGTGAGGGACGATGACCCCAAGTACGCCGCCAAGCTACATTGCCCAGCAATGTGGCTTTGGTTGATTTGCCTGTATAGCGAATCTTCAGGGTTTCGTTGGGTTTGACCGTTTCTACCTTGTTGAGCTGTGCCTCATTGAGCCCTTCGACCGACGCAAAGTCAACGGAATGCCATACATCGGCACTCAATTCATTGTCAAGCCACCAAAGCTGCTTGCTACCCAGGGCAAACGACATTTGGTGAGAAGAATGCCACATCCAATTGCCTTTTACATTCTCAGGACGATAGGTGTATGCCGTTGTTTGCGGATTGTAAGTCATACCTTGAGCTACAGAACGCGCATAGTAAGTAAAATCCGATCCTACACGCATATTCCTCTTCATGACATTCTTTTCGCGTACGGTATGATTCCAGTCAAATCTGGCATTGAACTTCTGGTTATTCTTCAAGTACGGATTTCCGGTGACGATATTCAGCGGGTTGCGGGCGTCACGATAGGGCATTATGTTCTGCAATCCGGGTGAAGAGGTCTGGAAGTTCATTCGGAGAGAGAGCTCTTTATACTTAATCCGGAGAGAGGGGTTTAGCGCAAGCAGGTTGCGGGTGGCAAGAGTATCCAGTACGTCCCGGCGATAAGCCAGTCGTTCTTTTTGGAAGTTCAACGGCAGCTGAAGGGTCACTTCCACGGGCAGTCTTTTCCCTGGAAGCAATTTAAGCGTTAGGTTGAAATTGCCTTCTTGTGTACGCATATCGCTGAAAGTACTATTCACAGGGTCGTAGGCATGCCAAAGCATTTCTTTGCTTGAAGGAATCAGGTCAAGTTTTACGCTGTCTTCCAATCCCCATCCATCCAGATTATTCAGTACAAACAAATCATCGGTCGATTTCTTACGACTTTGTTGATATCCTATGCTTATATTGCTTTCCAATCGTTTCCAATAAGGTAGGCGATAGGAAATATTGGGCGCAAAAGAATAGTTGGTAAAAGCGGCATCCTGGTACTCATGACGATAGTCTTGGGTAGTACTTTCTTCTTGTGTTTGCCTCTTGTTATAACTCCTCAATACAGTGTGGATTGCTCTCAAGTTGTTTAAGGAAACAGTGATTTGCTTATGCCAGGGAAGAGACATGTTGAAATCTCCAGATGAAATGCCATACTCTTTTTTCCTTTCCAAATTGTTGAATTTCTGTTTCATAGCCTCATACTCGCTGCTTCTGTGTGACAACATGGTGTTATGGTTTGTTTCATCGTCTTCATAAAAGACACGCCATTCACCTCGAATACTAAGAGGTAAATATACAACTGTTTGATGAAGCATAACTTCATTAAGTATCTGACGCATTTGTTGACTTGTGTTCTGGTAGGTAGATCCTGTCGGTAGAAAGAATTCCTGGAATGATTTAGATTCATTCAGATTGTCCTTACGGTCTACGCTGATCGTATTATAAAGAGCCAGCGATGGAAAGCCATACTGCTTCTTGGTGGACTCATAATCCAATGATAGCCCAGCTCCTTTACGCTTGGAGGGATGATTCGCTCCTCCCCAAATACGTCTATAGTTTTGTCCCCATACTCCAGACAGTCCACTCGTTTCGTCATTGATGTTGTTTAGGTTGGCAAATGCACCAATACTAAGGGTCTTCGTTAGAAGAAATCCAAAGGCTTTTGCCAAATATCGGTCGTGTGTGCCTCCGGCTATATCGCAATTTGCGATACCTCCGAGTGCATACTCGTCCTTAAGATTCACATCCATGACGTATTCCTTTTCGGCGTTTAAGTCGCCCGTTAAAACGGATTGTAAGGAGCGGCGTTCAAAGACTTTTAGCTCCTTGACCGTAAAATAGGGCAGATTTTCCATGAGTACAGCCTGATTTCCTCCAAAGACCTTCCTGGTATTTAGAGTCAGTTCGTCAATTTTGCGGCCATTGATAAAGATCTCTCCATTTTCATTTATCTTTGCCCCGGGAAGCTGTTCTATCAAGTGAGAAAGCATGGAACCTTCGGGCATATTAAATGCTGTCGCATCGTAAACCAAGGTATCGCCTCTCATCTTTACCTTGATGCGAGTTGCGCGTACCACAACTTCACCCATGTTACGCACGGAAGCCGACTTGCGGGTATATATGGTAGGTATCAAAAGCCTTTTTTCCTTGCAATTTGCAGGTACGGTCACCTTTCCCCAACTGTCTTCATAGCCTTCCTTGGTCACACGAATCAGGTAATCGCCGGGCTGGTTGGCTATAAAGAAGTCAAAGATGGTTGTAAAATGCGCATTATCATTACCGATATGATATACTTTGGGCTCACTGTTTACTATTGTGCTGTCTGCATGCATCAAGGTTACTTGACAATCCGTGATTCCATTTTGCAGAAAAGAATCAAGGATTTTACCTTGCAAATTGATTTGAGGGTATTGGGCAAATGCCGGACTTGCCAGAAATATTGTCAATATATAGAATATGATTTTTTTCATGGACAATGATATTAAAGGTTATGAAATAAGGAACATAGAAAACGGCAACGAGTCATAATACATCTGTCCTCCAATAAACAAAAAGTATGCCAATTTATTATTTCTTTAAATATCAATGCTTTAGCAAAAAGCGTAGTGTCCGAAAATGGACACAGTGTCCATTTTCGGACACAAAAGCGGACATTAATCTTGATCTTTCTGTATTTATATGTATTGTCTTGGACTGAAAAAAACTGACCTGATAGGAATATGATAGAGTCATTAATATATGACAATCCCCTCCTTTTAAAACCGCTTTAAACCAGTTTTAAAAGAAGGGGATTACTGTATGTGTCTTTAAATCAAGATGAGATTATACCACAAATACCGAAATCAATTGGATGAACAGGATCAGGAAGACCATGGCAATCGGGTAAACAGTAGCATAGGCTACTCCCGGGATATTGCTGTCCACCATAGAATCGGCCGCTGCCAGACCCGGAGTACTGGTCATACCACCGGTGAGGGTACCCAAAAGGTCGAGCATGGAAATCTTGAATACCAGACGGGCCACAAGGGTGGCAATGATCATCGGTACCAGGGTGATGAACATACCCACCACGAACATGCTCCAACCGCTTTCCTGGAATGTGGCTACCAGTTTCTGACCGGCGGAAGTTCCGACTTCGGAGAGGAAAAGCAGCAGACCCAACTGACGCAGCAGCTGATTGGCCGGACCGGACATGGTCCAAAGAATCGGACCGGTCTTGCCGATGGCACTTAAAATCAGGGTGGTGAGCAACACGCCACCGGTCAATCCCGGTGAGAAAGATACGCCGCCCGGGAAGGTGACATTCAGCTTGCCTACCAATACACCGAGTACGATGCCCACGGCAATCGGGAAGAAGTCTGTATCGGACAGTAATTTTACATTGTTTCCCAATAATTCGGAAGCTCCCTTCACGCCTTCAATCTCTCCTACAATCATCAGTTTGTCGCCAAACTTCAGCACCAGATCCGGAGTAGGAGTCAGGTCGATACCGCTACGGCGTACACGAGTGATGACGCAACCATAGTTTTCATGAAGGTTCAGACTGCCGATATTCTTGTTGACCATATCTTTTTTGGTAACCAGAATGGTTTCCACAATCTGACGTTTGGTGAGCGGAAGCTCTCCTTCCTGACGTTCTCCCATCATATCGGCCAGCATGGCCAGAGATTCTTCACTGCCCACAGCCTGAATATAATCATTCTGCTGCAAGGAATATGAAGCCGACGGCATGAGAATCTGTGTGCCGCTTTTGATTCGTGATACCACGGCACCTGTTACGGCACGGATATTCAGTTGGGCCAGGGATTTGCCAAAGGCTGCGGAGTTGGTAACATGGAACACGCAGGTTTTCAATTGCGGGAACTGACCAATGCGTTCGGCCTCCAGTTGCCGTGCTTCTTCCTCCAGATTGACTTTAAGCAGACGGGGAAGCAATTTGACAAAAAGGATCACACCGATGACACCGAAGGGATAAGCGATACCGTAGGCAATGGATGCCAGCGGTGAGTTGGTGCTGTCGATGGCTACGGCCAGACCTGGGGTACTGGTCAGCGCACCGGCGATGAGACCTACTGTACTCGGGGTATCCAGTCCGAACAGATATTTCAGTCCCACGGCGGTGAGGGATGCCGAAAGAATGATCAGCACGGTAATCAGAATCAGCGTTTTGCCTTTGCTCCGGAAGGAATCAAAGAATCCGGGACCGGCCTGGATTCCGATGGTAAAGATAAAGAGTACCAGACCCAGATCACCCAGTTCCTTGGGGATCAGTACGCCATAGTGTCCGAATAAAAGAGCGACAAAAATCACAGCAGAGATGTCCAGCGACAAACCTTTGATACGGATTCTGCCCAGCATGAATCCCAAAGCCACTATGACAAACAGAGCGAAATAAGAGGATTTAAGTAGTTCTGCAAACATTTTGGTTTTTTCAATTAATAAATGAGGTTAGTAATAAAGTTTTCCGCACAAAAATAGATAAAAACATTGGTCTGCAAAAAGTTTGCTACTTATTCTGCCTGAAAATGATGCCTTATTAAGATATTTATTTGAAAATGTCTACTTTTCTATTATTCATAGCCTTACATTCACTTTTTTTCGCTATTTTTGCAGGTTAGAAAATAAATTCATATTAAATGTACTGATTATGCTTACATTAAAACTGATTACAGAACAGACCGAGAGAGTGATCAAAGGTTTGGAGAAAAAGCACTTCAACGGTGCTAAGGAAGCGATTGAAAAAGTCATTGCAACAGATAAAATACGCCGTGAGGCCCAGACCAAGCTGGACCAGAATCTGTCGGAAAGCAAGAAGATGGCCGCACAGATCGGTGCTTTGATGAAAGCCGGCAACAAGGAAGAAGCCGAGGCTGTAAAGGCACAGGTGGCTCAGCTGAAAGAGGTGAACAAGGCTCTGGAGGCCGAGATGGATGCCGCACAGAAGAGCGTGATCGAGCAGCTTTGCGCCATTCCTAATATTCCTTATGACCTGGTACCGGAAGGTGTGGGTGCTGAGGATAATGTGGTGGTAAAGACCGGTGGTATGGAAACTGAGTTGCCGAAGGATGCGCTGCCTCACTGGGAACTGGCCAAGAAGTATGATCTGATTGACTTCGATCTGGGTGTGAAGATCACCGGTGCCGGATTCCCTGTTTATAAAGGTAAGGGTGCCCGTTTGCAGCGTGCGTTGATCAACTTCTTCCTGGATGAGGCCCGCAAATCCGGTTATACCGAGATTATGCCTCCTACTGTAGTAAATCAGGCTTCCGGTTACGGTACCGGTCAGTTGCCGGATAAGGAAGGACAGATGTATCACTGCAATCTGGACGACCTGTATCTGATCCCTACTGCCGAGGTTCCGGTAACCAATATCTATCGTGATGTGATTATCGACGAGAAGGATCTGCCGATCAAGAACTGTGCTTACACTCAGTGTTTCCGTCGTGAGGCCGGATCATACGGTAAGGATGTGCGCGGACTGAACCGTCTGCATGAGTTCTCAAAGGTGGAGATCGTACGTATTGACACTCCGGAGCACTCAGAGCAGTCACATCAGGAGATGCTGGCTCACGTAGAGGGACTGTTGCAGAAACTGGAGTTGCCTTACCGCATTCTGCGTCTGTGTGGTGGCGACATGAGCTTTACTTCATCTATCTGTTATGACTTTGAGGTTTACTCAGAGGCTCAGAAGCGTTGGTTGGAGGTAAGTTCAGTTTCTAACTTCGATACTTATCAGGCCAACCGTCTGAAATGCCGTTACCGTAAGGCTGAGGACAAGAAGACAGAGTTGTGCCACACCCTGAACGGCTCGGCTTTGGCTTTGCCACGTATTGTTGCTGCCATCATGGAGAACTTCCAGACTCCGGAGGGAATCCGCATTCCAAAATGCCTGGTTCCTTACTGCGGTTTCGAGATGCTGGATGAAAAACCTTTCTAAACAGTAAGCATTAATCATCAAATAAAACATATATTAAATCAGAAAAGAATGAATAAGATTGTTTCCAAAGAGCAGTTTTCGGAGAAGGTCTTTAAATTTGAGATTGAAGCTCCTTTGATTGCCAAGGCTCGTAAGGCAGGCCATTTCGTAATCGTGCGTGTCGGTGAGAAGGGTGAGCGTATGCCGCTGACCATTGCCGGTGCTGATACACGTAAGGGTACCATCACCCTGGTGGTACAGAAAGTGGGACTGTCTTCAACCCGTCTGTGTCAGTTGGAGGTAGGCGATGAGATTACCGACGTGGTAGGCCCTCTGGGAAAGGCAACACACATTGAGAATTTCGGAACCGTAGTTTGTGCCGGCGGTGGTGTCGGTGTGGCTCCGATGTTGCCGATCATTCAGGCTTTGAAAGAGGCCGGTAACCGTGTGATCTCTGTGTTGGCCGGTCGCAGCAAGGATCTGATTATCCTGGAAGACGAGGTACGCAAGAGCTCAGACGAGGTGATCATCATGACCGATGACGGAAGCTACGGACAGAAAGGTCTGGTAACAGAAGGAATCGAGCAGGTGATCCAGCGCGAGAAGGTGGACAAGTGTTTTGCCATCGGTCCGGCAATCATGATGAAGTTCTGCTGCCTGCTGACTCAGAAATACAATATCCCGACTGATGTCTCTTTGAATACAATCATGGTGGACGGAACCGGTATGTGCGGTGCCTGTCGTATCACTGTAGGCGGAAAGACCCGCTTCGTATGCGTGGATGGTCCGGAATTTGACGGACACCAGGTTGACTTCAACGAAATGTTGAAGCGTATGGGTGCCTTCAAGAAGGAAGAGGCTCAGGAGATGTGTCATCTGGAGCAGGATTTCCAGGCGCACATGGATCAGGTGGATCAGCACCTGAATCCGGAGTGGGCCGCACTGGCTGCCGAGATGGATACGACTACTCCGCTGAGCGAGCTGACCGACCGCAATGCGGCATGGCGTCAGGAAATCCGTAAGGCGATGAAACCGAAGGAGCGTACTGCCATTCCACGTGTCGTAATGAACGAGTTGGATCCGGTTTATCGTGCTACAACCCGTACCGAGGAGGTGAACACCGGTCTGACCCGCGAGCAGGCAATCACTGAGGCTAAGCGTTGTCTGGACTGTGCCAACCCAACCTGTATGCAGGGATGTCCGGTGAGCATCAACATTCCGTCATTCATCAAGAATATTGAACGCGGCGAGTTCCTCAATGCAGCCCGTGTATTGAAGAGCACTTCTGCGCTGCCGGCTGTATGCGGTCGTGTTTGTCCGCAGGAGAAGCAGTGCGAGAGCCAGTGTATCCACCTGAAGATGAACGAGCCGGCTGTGGCTATTGGTTATCTGGAGCGTTTTGCTGCCGACTTTGAGCGCGAGAGCGGAAAGATGTCTGTTCCAGAGTGTGCTCCTGCCAATGGCATCAAGGTGGCTGTTATCGGTTCAGGTCCTGCGGGTCTGTCTTTTGCCGGTGACATGGCCAAGAACGGTTATGACGTTACCGTATTCGAGGCATTGCACGAAATCGGTGGTGTATTGAAATATGGTATTCCGGAGTTCCGTTTGCCGAACAAGATTGTAGATGTGGAAATCCGCAATCTGGAGAAAATCGGTGTACACTTCGTGAAGGACTGTCTGGTAGGTAAGACTATCAGTGTGAAGGAACTGGAGAACGAAGGCTTCAAGGGAATCTTTGTAGGTTCCGGTGCCGGTCTGCCGAACTTCATGGGTATTCCGGGAGAGAACAGCATCAACATCATGTCCAGCAACGAGTATCTGACCCGTGTGAATCTGATGGACGCTTCCAATCCGGAAACAGATACCCCGATCAACAAGGCCAAGAACGTGATGGTAGTCGGTGGCGGTAACACGGCTATGGACTCTTGCCGTACAGCCAAGCGTCTGGGTGCCGAGCGCGTCTTCATCGTGTACCGTCGTTCTGAGGCAGAGATGCCGGCCCGTATCGAGGAGGTAAAACATGCCAAGGAAGAGGGTATCGAATTCCTGACCCTGCATAACCCGATTGAGTATCTGGCTGATGAGAACGGAGCCGTGAAGGCTGTCGTATTGCAGAAGATGCAGTTGGGTGAGCCGGATGCCAGCGGTCGCCGCAGTCCGGAACCGATTCCGGGAGCAACCGAGACCATCGATATTGATATGTCTATCGTGGCTGTCGGTGTATCTCCAAACCCAATCGTTCCGACTTCTATCGAAGGACTGGAACTGGGCCGCAAGAACACCATCGTGGTGAACGAGGGCATGCAGACCAATCTGCCTACCATCTTTGCCGGTGGTGACATTGTGCGCGGAGGTGCTACCGTAATTTTGGCTATGGGCGACGGTCGCAAGGCTGCTGCCAGCATGCACGAATATCTGCAGCAGCAGTAATTTACTGAATTCTTTTTAATAGATCAATATGATGAATCTTGTCTGCCGGAGTCTTCCGGCGGGCAAGATTTTAATTTCTTATTTCGTTTTGTCTTTTTTATGAGTGGCTTATATAGTATTCTGCTGCTGATCTGCAGCAATATATTCATGACTCTGGCCTGGTATGGACATTTGAAGTTGCAGGAAAACGGAACCAGCAGCAACTGGCCGCTGATCGGAGTGATTCTCTTTTCCTGGATTATCGCTTTCGCGGAGTATTGTTGTCAGGTGCCGGCCAACCGTATTGGTTTCGTGGGTAATGGCGGTCCGTTCAGTCTGATGCAGCTGAAGGTGATTCAGGAGGTGATTTCTCTGATCGTCTTCACCGTTATGGCCAATGTGATGTTTCAGGGACAGAGTCTGCACTGGAACCATCTGGCAGCTTTCTGTTGTCTGATTCTGGCCGTGTATTTTATCTTTATGAAATAACCCGTTGATGAAACCGACCGAGAAAGATTTATTGGAACGCCGCATCTGGCGTCATTTCAACAAAGGAATCATGGAATATGGATTGCTGGAAGAAGGCGATCATATTCTGTTGGGGATTTCCGGAGGCAAGGATTCTCTGGCCCTGTTGGAATTCATGGCCCGGAGGGCGCGGATCTATCGTCCGCAAATCCAGTTGGAAGCTCTGCATGTGCGCATGACCAATATCGCCTATGAGAGTGACAATCACTATCTGGAGCAGTTTGCCGCTGAGCACGGGGTGAGACTTCATATTCGGGAGACCTCTTTCGATGCTTCGACCGACACACGGAAGAGCCCCTGCTTTCT
Source organism: Bacteroides sp. OF04-15BH (assembly GCF_003477995.1). GTDB lineage: Bacteria > Bacteroidota > Bacteroidia > Bacteroidales > Bacteroidaceae > Paraprevotella. The sequence continues at coordinate 57,918 of NZ_QUEM01000016.1, read as the reverse complement.
GTGCTCCTGGAATCGCCGGAAAATGCTTTTCGAGACGGCCAAAGAGTTGGGATGCAACAAGATTGCTTTGGGGCATCATCAGGATGACATTCTGCATACCACCTTGCTGAACTTCAGTTTTCAGGGACAGTTCTCCACCATGCCGGCCCGGTTGCGCATGCGCAAGTTTCCGATGACCATCATCCGTCCGTTCTGCATGGTGCAGGAGCGCGATCTGGCGGCCTGGGCTGCGATGCAGGAATATCAGAAACAAAAGAAACTTTGTCCGTACGAGCGCGATTCCCACCGTTCGGACATGAGAAACATCTTCGACCAAATTGAACAGATGAATCCCGAAGCCCGGCATTCCATGTGGAACGCTTTGGACCGAGAGGGTAAATTGGTGGAAGAATAGAACACTGAATTGTTTTTTAACAGATAAATAATTCTTCTATTAGAAAGATTTGTCTATCTTTGAAACAGTATAAAACGAATAGACATGATGAAACTGAAAATCATATCGCTAGCTGCCTGTTTGGCTTTCTGCACGGACGGAATGGCTCAGAAGAGCAAGTCCAATCCGGCTGTATCTTCTTCATCTGTTGATTTTTATCTGGAACAATATGATTTTGACAATGCAGAAGCACAGTTGGAACGCAACATCAAGATGCTGCAAAGAAAGAAACAGTCTACGGAAGAAGCCGAAAAGCAGTTGGACAAGATTGATATGGCGAGAGCCATGCTGCATGCCACAGAGCGTGTGGTTTTTATCGACAGCATCGTGACCGACAAGGCGACTTTTCTGGATGCGATAAAAATTACTCCGGAGAGCGGTACCTTGACCTCGTATGCCAAATTCTTCGGTACCGGTGATTCGGTGGGCAGTGTTTATCTGTCGGAACTGGGGAATAAGATCTATTATTCCGTTCCTACACAAAAGGCTGACGGGCAAGGTTCCCGTAAGACACGTATCTTTACCAGCGATCTGCTGGGAGGTCAGTGGAGCAAGGCTACTCAGGTAAAGGGGCTGAATGAAGATGAGGATCAGGATTATCCCTTTATGCTTTCTGATGGAGTGACTCTTTATTATGGAGCACGCGGAGAAGAGAGTCTGGGAGGCTATGATATCTTTGTCACCCGTTATGATGCGGACAACAAGACTTTCCTCAAGCCCGAAAATATCGGTATGCCTTTTAACTCTCCGGCCAATGACTATTTGTATGCCATTGATGAAATCAATAATCTGGGCTGGTTGGTGACAGACCGCTGCCAGCCTGCGGGAAAAGTCTGCATCTATATCTTTGTGCCGAACGCATTGCGCAAGACCTATGATTCTGAGGCTTACAGCGAAGAGGAACTGAAAGGACTGGCCAGAATCAGCAGCATTGCGGCCACCTGGGGAGATGCGGCTCTGATGGCAGAAGCTCGTGAGCGTCTGGAACAGGTGATGAACGAGAAGCAGGATGTTGTCAAGCCAAAAGACTTTGATTTTGTCATTAATGATGATTTGACCTATACACTGGTGGCTGAATTCAGATCTCCTGAAGCACAGAAAATGGCTTCGTGGTGGAAGGAAGGACAGGCCCAGCTGACGAAGAGCAAGGAAACGCTGCTGCAGTTGCGTAATGCATACGCACAGGGCAATGAAAGCAGAAAACAGCAGCTCAAGCAGCAGATTCTGACCATGGAACAGGCTTATGAAAAGCTTTACTATGGTTTGGAAGAGCAGGAAGTCAAAATCAGAAATACAGAGATAAATTATCTGAAAAGCTCCAAGTAACCCTGCTGGGATTACGGAGCGGAATTTTAAAATTGAAGGCCTATGAAAAAGTATTTTGCAGAATCTGAATTGATTATCAATCCGGATGGAAGTATCTTCCACTTGCACCTGAAACCGGAGCAGTTGGCCGGTAAGGTCATTCTGGTGGGTGATCCCGGACGTGTTCCAACAGTGGCTGCGCATTTCGACAGTCAGGAATGTGATATTCAGAGCCGTGAGTTCCGAACCATAACCGGTTCCTATAAAGGAAAAAGAATCACGGTGCTTTCTACGGGTATCGGTTGTGACAATATCGATATTGTGATGAACGAGCTGGATGCTTTGGTGAACATAGACTTTCAGACCCGTGAAGAAAAAGACGAACTCCGGTCGCTGGAGTTGGTTCGTATCGGAACGTGCGGCGGATTGCAACTGAATACTCCCGAAGGTACCTTTGTCTCCAGTGTAAAGAGTATCGGTTTTGACGGACTGTTGAATTACTATGCCGGAAGAAACGAGGTGTGCGATCTGGAACTGGAAAAGGCCTTTATGGAATATATGGACTGGTGTCCGCAAAAGGGAGCTCCTTATGTGATAGATGCTGATCCCGAACTGACCGACCGTATTGCGGGTACCGACATGGTGCGTGGTATCACCATCGCCTGCGGAGGCTTCTTCGGGCCACAGGGCCGTGAATTGCGCATTCCGTTGCAGGATCCGCACCAGAATGAAAAGGTGGAGAACTTTGAGTTTAAAGGGCTACGTGTGAACAATTTTGAAATGGAAAGCTCGGCGCTGGCGGGTCTGGCCCGTTTGCTGGGCCATAAGGCAACGACCTGTTGCATGGTTATTGCCAACCGACGTACGGGCAAAGCCAATGCGGCTTATAAGCAGACGATTGATTCGCTGATACAGACCGTATTGGATCGGATTTAAAAATGAAACAAAAGTATGCCCGGCTGTTGATAGTCGGGCATATCTATTTTATACAAACAAGTAAAATCAATATGAATTTCTCAGAAACTATTTGTGCTATTGCCACAGCTCCGGGAGGAGCAATTGGTATGATACGAGTATCCGGACCGGATGCTATCAGGATAACAGATTCTATTTATAAAGGAGTAGGGGGTAAGAGTTTATCTGCTGCAAAACCCTATACCTTGTCTTTCGGACAGATTATCGGAGAGAAAGAAGAAGTGGTAGACGAGGTGCTGGTCAGTGTGTTTCATGCACCGCATTCTTATACCGGTGAAAACAGTGTGGAGATTTCCTGTCACGGTTCTGCCTATATTCTTCAGACGGTAATGCAGCTGTTGTTGCAGCATGGATGTCGCACTGCCGAGCCCGGTGAGTTTACACAACGTGCCTTCCTGAATGGCAAGATGGATTTGAGCCAGGCTGAGGCAGTGGCCGATCTGATTGCTTCCAGTTCGGCGGCAACTCATCGTTTGGCGATGAGCCAGATGCGCGGCGGATTCAGTCGTGAACTTTCCCAACTTCGTGACCAGCTGTTGCACCTCACTTCGTTGATGGAGCTGGAGTTGGATTTCAGTGATCATGAAGAACTGGAGTTTGCCGACCGTTCGGAATTGCGTACTCTGGCCGAGAAAATTGAGCAGGTAATCCGTCATCTGGCCCAATCCTTCCGTTTGGGCAATGCCATCAAGAACGGTTTCCCGGTGGCTATTGTGGGAGAGACCAATGCCGGCAAATCCACCTTGCTTAATGCCTTGTTGCATGAAGACCGGGCCATTGTAAGTGATATTCACGGTACCACACGTGATGTGATTGAGGATACGGTCAATTTGGGTGGCATTACTTTCCGCTTTATTGATACGGCCGGTATCCGTGAGACTACGGACACAATCGAGAGTCTGGGTATTGAACGCAGTTTTCAGAAAATGGAACAGGCACAAATCGTGCTTTGGCTGGTGGACAGTCAGTGCGCTGCGGAACAGATCCGTACTTTATCTCCTCAGATTCTGCCTTTGTGTGCCGATAAGAAACTGGTGGTGGTCCTGAATAAGGCTGATCTCTTGGCAGGGGCTTCACCTGCACATTTGCCGGAATTACCAGAAGGAGTGGACGTCATTTCCATTTCCGCCCGCGAGAAGCTGGGATTGGAGCAGCTTCAGAATCTGTTGATCGCTACAGCTCAGTTGCCCGAAGTGGGAGAGGGGGATGTGGTGGTGACCAATCTTCGTCATTACGAGGCTCTGACGCAGGCTTTGGAATCTATTGAACGCGTGTTGCAGGGTATGGATCAGGGCTTGTCCGGTGATTTCATTTCTCAGGATTTGCGCGAATGTCTGTTCCACCTTGCAGAAATCGTTGGTGGAGAGATTACTACGGATGAGGTGTTGGGTAATATCTTTAAGAATTTCTGCATCGGGAAATAAGGACTGAAAAACGATGAAAAACGCCAGCAAACAATAACAAATAAAAGTCTAATAATCAATATATTAAACAATGTTAGCAATCTACGCTAACATTGTTTATTTTCACGGTTTTGCATATTTTTGTACCCCGAAAGTACCTGTTGACTCATTAGAGTAATTTTTCACTAACAACGTGTGCGAAGTACAAAAGGTATTTACACATCATTACACACCTTTACACACTATTTCGCAGCGAGTTTTGGAGAGTAAAATATGGGTAACAAGGTAAGAATTGAAAGAATCTGTGAATTTTGCGGGAAGACTTTCATAGCAAAGACCTGCAAGACACGTTTCTGTTGTAAGGCTTGTAACGACAAGTATTACAAGGAGTTAATTAGAAGTGACCGCTATAATGCAGTCACAAAAGAAGTGAAAGAGGAAAAGAAGAAAAGAATCCGTCTGGCTGTAGATGAACTGGAAGTTATACAGGCGAGAGAATTTATCAGCCTGAAACAACTCGCCATTTATCTGGGGGTAAGCCGAAAAAGTATTTATACTTACATGCGGATTTATGAAATTCCATTTTCACAAATTGGCAAGTAGGATATTGTAATCAACTGCAACGAATTAGAACCAACTATAATGAAGTCGCTGATTTTCAGCGGCTTTTTTATTTGCCAAAAATCCAGCTATATTCGTACATCAAGGCTGAGTTCAAGAATGTCGCTCATCAGAAGAATCGACATCGAACTTATGCTGAAAACAAAACCTTATGAATTTCTCAGACCAAAAGATGAATTTGACGTTACCGAGTATTATACCGCTGAACAGATTGTGGAAAAGTACAAAGTCAACGCCGTGTGGACCTATACCCGGCAAAACAATCTTCCAAAATCAGAATCCGCCAGCCATCATTCTATAAAAGTTTATTTATTTTCCGGAATTCTGTAGGACTGACATCCTTGTATTTCTTGAATAATCTGTTCAGGTGGCTTTCATCAGTGAAGCCCAGTTCTTCTACTATTTCATTTATCCTCATATCACTATGTAAAAGTCGGCTTTCTACCATCTTCATCTTATAATTCAATATATATTGTTGCATGGTTTCATTGGTTTGCTTTTTAAAATATTTTCCAAGATAATTGGGAGAGATACCAAAATGTCGACATATTTCTTTTGCTTTAATTTTTTCCGGGAAACAGATATTGGACTGTATATATTGCAAGATATTAAGTACCAGATCTGTCGAATTGTCATTCAGCCTTTCAGGAAGAAACATGGCCACATTTCTGGCTACCACTATAATTATAGTATTAATCAATTGCGTAATTATCTCGGTACTATAGATATGCTTGTTTTGGTATTCACGTATGATAGCCTCTATCATGGGTTTGACAAGCAGTTTATCCGTGGTGTTTCTTAGGATACACCCGGGCTGATGGTTAGCATGCTGGAGAATAAACTCCAGTCTCTGAATATTATCATCACCTAAAACAGCAGAATGGATATAAATATCATTGAACTTGATATAGATAAAAGTTGTTCTGGTATGAATCTCAAATGAGTGAATATCACCGGGAGTAATCAGAAATAGATGTCCGTCATGATACGGAAACTTATGGTTGTTTATCCATTGAATTCCCGTACCGGTCAGAATATATACCAATTCAAAAAATGTATGATCATGTTCTTTCAAGTTCGTATCATCTACCTCACTGAGGGTGATTTCAAAAGGCTGATGTAAGTTTTCTCTTTTCATGGGCTTGTATATATTCACAAAGATACAGATTATAGGAAAGATATTACAGAGCAAAATCGGAAAAGTTGTATAATTTTGCCTTTGTAGTTAAAAGAAAACTGATTATGGAAACAGAACTGGAAAAATGCTTGTCCGGAGAATGGTATGATTGTCATGCTCCTGTCTTCATCGAATTTAAGACGAAGACACATAAACTGTTATTAGAATACAATGCCTTGCCCTACGATGCAAAAGAGAAGAAGTATGCTATACTGAAAGATATGTTCGAAAATATTGGAAAGAATGTTTCTGTAGGCAGTCCATTTGTATGTGATTATGGATGCCACATAACGATTGGCAACAATGTCAGCATCAATACAGGGTGTACACTGGTCGATTGTAATAGAATTACTATAGGAAACAACGTACTGATAGGACCGAATGTACAAATATATACAGCAACCCATCCGGTTGAATTGGAAAAACGATTAACACCTGTGGAAACGCCTGACGGAATAAAATATATACGCCATACGTATGCACTTCCTGTAACCATCGAAGATGGATGTTGGGTTGGCGGTGGAGTCATCATTCTACCAGGTGTCACCATAGGCAAAGGAAGTGTCATTGGTGCTGGTAGTGTCGTTACAAAATCTATCCCAGCTGATTGTTTGGCTGCAGGTAATCCTTGTAAAATCATCCGTAAAATCAATGTACCTAATGAACAAGATTAAGTTGGTAGCCTTCGATTTGGATGGAACCATTGCGGATACGCTTCCACTATGCATAAAAGCTTTCAGAATGGCTGTACAACCATATATATCACAGACTTTATCAGATGATGATATCATAAAGACTTTCGGTCTGAACGAAGAAGGAATGATAAGAAAGGTGATTAAAAATGAATATTGGAAACAGGCACTACAAGATTTTTATCCTATTTACATGAAACTGCATCGTTTTATGTGTCCACAGCCATTTCAAGGTATACGTGAACTGATTATTCAATTAAGACAAAATAACCTAACTGTAGCACTTGTCACAGGCAAAGGAGCAAAGAGTTGTGAGATTACATTGCAGCAATTGGGGATGAATTCTGATTTCGACAGAATCATAACAGGTAATGCAGAACGAAATACCAAACATGAAGCTTTGAATGCATTGTTGAATGTTTACCATCTTTCCCCTGCAGAAATCGTGTATGTCGGAGATACTGTTTCTGATATAATACAATGCAGGATGGTGAACGTGGTATGCTTGTCCGCTGCCTGGTGTGTAACAAATTCTATTCAAGAAAAACTGGAAAAATGCAATCCAGGAAAAGTATTCAACAGCATTGAGAAAATATCGGAATATCTTTTGAATATCTCCAATGAATATTGAGAATATTTCCATATTTTTGAAATCTAAAAAAGAAATAGCATGACTTTATCAGATTGGTTCTAAGGATTCGAAAAAGGGATAAGCTGTCTGAACGAGGAACAGCGCGCCTCATTCTTTTCGGAATGCGGGAAAAATTGTGTGAAATGTGGAACACTACAAATCTATCAGCAACTATATGAAAAAGCAAATGGTGATTTGGACACCTTCTTTTCAGAAGCAAACAAACTGCCTGGAGTTAAAAGCGAAATCATTGAAAAAGGTTCTGCGTATCATCTGCACTTTATGGAATGTACGTGCATGCTTCACCGGCAAGGATATGTTTCCACACCCTTACTTTGTGAGTGTTCCAAGCAAAGCATTCTTTACGTCTTACATTCATTATGGAAAGACAAGGCATTTCGGGTAACAATCTGCGAATCCATTTTACGAGGTAGCCAATATTGCAAAATGTAAATTGAAACAACAAACAATGGAAATACATAATTTACTGAACGTCAAATCAAGGGCAGAGCTACGTGAGTGGCTTATTCAGAACCACAAAACAGAGAAAGAATGCTGGGTTGTGGTAAAACGTGGTAGACCTACGGATAACAATACTTTCTGGTATATCGATGCTGTAGAAGAAGCACTATGTTTCGGTTGGATAGACAGTACTACTAAGAAAATAGCCGATGATATAACAGCCCAGAAACTTTGTCCACGAAAGCCAAGAAGCAATTGGTCCGAACTCAACAAAGAAAGATGCCGCAGAATGGAACGGTTAGGACTGATGACCGATGCCGGAAGAGCTGTTTTGCCGGATATGTCGCCTAATGGTTTTATCATAGACAAGGATATATTACAGAGGCTACAATCCGACCCTGTAGTGTGGAAGAACTTCTGCCAATTTCCTGATTTATATAGGCGAATCAGAATTGATACCATCCAAATCAAGAGGAATCAACCCGAACTTTTTGAAAGTCGCCTGAACAAATTTATAGAAAATACCCGAAAAGGACTTCTCTACGGAGAATGGAATGACAACGGAAGATTATAAAAATACGGCACTATAAAATCAAAGCTTTCATTCCCTTCGGACGATGCCGTAAAAAAGACCGTTTACCTTTCACTTATGGAGATCGAGAAGAAATGGACACAGCCTATTCATAACAGGGGCTTGATTATGAACCAATTTATGCTTATTTTTGAAAACAGAATCCAGATCGTAAGAATAAACTTACAGCTGAATCCTGTTTCCATTTACACAAAATTTTGGATAGTGTTGAGATAAGAGATTTTATATTATAAATTACAAATATAACTATCTAATTTACGATTAATCTGCGTTCTGCTTAGCTTTATTTTCTTTCTCATTAAATTTTTGAACTTTCTTAAAATCAAATTCTTCAATATAAACAGCCACTTTAAAACGGTTTTCCAATGGTTTTGCAGAATCGTTTTGACTTATTATTGCACTAAATAAAATATCATCATCCCATCCCATTTCAAGGAAGTCTTTAATAAATTTTCCTTCTTCTTCGGGAATTACGCCAATGACTATACCATCGTTACTTCCTTCCTCTTTCTCTATGATATTGCTCTCTATAATTTTTTCTGAAATATCCTCTGCAATCTTTTCTGATTCACCATTACTTCTATTAATAGTCTTCGATATAGTTTTTTTATATTCTTTCGTTGAAACTATATTACCTTTCCAAACAACTCCTACCTGTTTTTCAAATCCTGTAAGTTTGTACTTTTTTTTTAAATCGTTCACTAAAAAGACTTTATTTCCTACATTAACTTTATCCCAAGAGTTTGTTCCCCCACACTCAAGAACTTTTTTTAAGCCAAATTCTTTGTAAAATTTTTCCATAAACTAATCTTTTTTATAATTAAAAATATCATTATCAAATTGTTGTTCAACAGACATTTGTCTAATTTTATCAAGCCATTCTATTATCTGCCTTGGTGAATTTTTGAATCCTTCAGTCTGATGCCTTTCAATAGCCAAAGCTATCAAAGAATACTCTCTTTCCAATGATGTAGAAAATACACCCTGATCGTCTGTATTGATTGAAACGGCTATATCATGTTTGTTGTAAGGAGTGTTCAAACCACTATTATAGAATTTCAGTATAGGATGTTCATCATAGTTTGACATTTCTCCAATTCTGTAATTGGAAGTAGGATTACATTCTATAGATATCCTCTTGCTTTCAATCTCTTTAAGTAATTGCTCTTGTATTGCCTCAAGAAGCTTATAAAAATCTTCTACATAGCTTTCCTTTATAGTAAAGGCTACAGCTTCCGAGCCTCTCTCTACAATTTCATCTTTATGATACTGATCGAACAATTCAAGCGCATTGATATTGAATTTTGCGATTTCTATTCCATATTCATGATTTTCTGCACAGTTGTCCCATTCTTGTTCTAATTCATCATCACCTTCTTCCCTATCACTAGCAAATTTAGGATTATTCCCTCTTAACACCCACGACTGGTAATAGTCATTGATATTATTTTTAACATCAGGATCATCCAATAATTCATAATTAATCTTACCATCCTGATATATTTGTCCTTGATACACTTCATAAAAATATTGATTAAATATTCCTTCTAAATAATAACAGAGAGGAGTAAAGCCAAACAATCTTTTACACTTGTGGTGTAACCAAACCATATTATCAAGCAGGACCTGCTTGGTACAGCATATAGTGTTATAACGCATGGAATAGTATTTTCTTACGTCAGTACCTAGTACAAGACAATGGCCTAATCTGTCACCATTTTTCAAGTTAAAGTAAATCATAGCTTCCTCGACTGCACGAAGTCCATCTGCTATATCATAAAAATCTTCTCCAACATGATAGGTTATATTCAAATCATTAGGTCTTTGTCTTCCATTATTCTTTATATTATGGTATCTAAGGAATCGAAAAGCTTGAGCAAAGACCTCTGGACGACACATGAGCTCTGTATTTGCAGCATCAATTCCCACAACATATCCAGAAAGAGGATAATCTTCGGAACCTACTCCAAGATATTCAGCATTATTACGGAATTTATGTATAGCAAAAGCTCTTTTTTTGATATCTTCTCTTAATTCCTTATGCCTATATTCCTTATCCTTTCTTTCATCTCTAGACTTTATGAAATGTAATATAATTGAAAATCTTTCTTTATATTTTTCATCTACACTTTCTGCTATTTCTTTTATTTTTTCTGCTATACCCTCTGCTGTTGTATCAGGAACTATACGAGTTTCAAGATACCTATCTTTACCATTTATTAAAAAAGACTCTATCGCTGCTTTATAAAGAAATTTCTTATGTCTTTTTGCAATAAACTTATCTTTTATTTCTTCATACAATGTAAAATTGTGAAATCCAACCGTAGAATTTAACTGAATTATTGCATTTCTAAATTTAATCTTATAACAGAGATAACTATAAAAAAGAGAACTTATATCTTTATAGTCATCACAACCCTCTAATAATAGTCTAAAAACACTATACATCAGCTCTCTTTCAGATGAAAGTATAGATCTAACATTATCCTTATTGTAACGTGGAATTCGTATATAATCCAAATCCTGGTAGTCAGATTTATCTTCAAAATGTTTTGATGTTTCCTTAGCTTTGGACAGTAGAAATTCCAATGAATGTGATTCCAATAATTGACGTTTGGCAGACTCATCGATTGCACTGTGTACGATAGCGTCATTTGCATTATTCATTTTATCGTCAATGATAATTGACAATTGAGCAGATGTAATTTGGGCATTTTCTGATAGTAATCCGGTTCGTGAGGCTAAATATAAACGTATGGCACATGCTCTATACATTTTTGCATAAAGATCCTTATCCCATCCGTAAGTTTTCCGCAAGTTATAAACTTCGGTAAAAATATTCTCCATGCTCGTAATATTGTTCATTATCGAAAGCCAGCTTATATCAAAATTATATGAAGAGCCTTTTAAGTGCATGTGGAGATCTGCCATTTTATTTTTAAACAGAGCATTAATTTCCTTATTATTATGATCAATATATGCCGGCCAATCAAAATATTTCCTTTTGGACCTGTTAACAATATCGAGAGATGCTGCAAAAACAGTAGTAAATGTATCTTCTCCAAAGAGATTTGAGACATTATGCCACCTTAATAATTTGGAATAATGACAAACCGGATCGTTGTTTTTAAAATATATAGTCTTACACGCAAAATGCAACAACATATTGAAAACAGACAGGTTGAAAGATTTTAACTCTTTATGAGACTTTAAAGGTTTCATCCACTCAGAAACTACAACCTGCCCCACTATTGATTCTTGATCTAAAGTATTATATGTATTAACCTTTCTTAATAGGTATTGAATCTGCGATTCTTTCATCTCCGTATCAGGACGTGGCATTTCACCACGGTTATATTGATTATCCTTTTGCATCATATTCGCACAAAAAAGGACTTCATCGCCATCCTGTTCCTTAAAAACAGCTTTCAGCGCATTACTTAAATGTTCCATTATATTATAGATTTATTAGTCAAAAAGTTGTTTTATCTCTTCTATTGTGAGTTTTTCATTTATAGTATTGAATAATTCGGACATTTCCTCCTTGTTTTTATGTAGTTCCAAAATTTTTTCTTCAACGGTATCTTTGCAAACCAAACGATATACCTTAACATCATTTTCTTGACCTATCCGGTGAGTCCGTGCAAAAGCCTGACTTTCAACAGCAGGATTCCACCAGTCATCCAGAAGAATTACTCTATCGGCAGCTGTAAGATTCAGTCCTGTTCCTCCAGCCTTTATACTTACCATCATAACTGTGGCAGAAGGATCATTCTGAAATGTATTGACAAGTGTTTGTCTGTTACGCGTATTACCTGTAAGTATTAACGGGTTCAGTTTTTTCAGTTCCGAATGCTTTATAAGTAATTCCAAAGCTGAAGTAAATTGTGAAAACAACAATACTTTATGATTTTGTGAAACGAAATCCTTTATCAGTTTTATTGCGAATTTGAATTTAGAACTGTCTATCATCGCTTTTCCACTCAGATTAAGTGGCAAAAGACTGGTGTTTACACAGCATTGTCTTAATCTTAATAACCCCTCAAGTGCTATACTGGTCAATCGTCCACTTGTTCCATCACTCATAGCAAGGAGAAATGTTTTTCTTACTTTGGAATATATTTCTCGTTCTTCCTTCGAAAGCTTTATATATACATTTTCTACGACCATATCAGGCAGATTCAAAACATCATCTTTTGTCCTTCTTAATATAAACGGTGACAGAAACATTTTAGACAGTTCCACTACCTTCTTTCTATCGTTAGTGTCAGTCAAACTCTTGATTTTATTATATATCAGCTCAGTTTCTGGCTGTATAAGTTTAAATTGTGCCCATATTTCATCAATAGAATTTTCAATGGGAGTACCACTAAGTATAATCAAATAATGTCTGTTAAGTGACTCTATGGCTTTATGACGGTGTGTATTGTCATTCTTTACCATTTGTCCTTCATCTACTATTATTGTATCAAATACTCTTTTGCGGTATTCCGAAGCATGAATCCTTATGGCTTCGTATGACTGTATTTCGATTCTTTCTAACAATTGGGGGGTAAACTTTATTATTTCATTTTTCCAATTTGCAGTAAGTGAAGCTGGACATATTACAAGAAATCTGTTACTTTCTTCAGCTATTGTAGTAAGATAAGCCAATGTCTGTAATGTCTTGCCCAATCCCATATCGTCAGCAAGCAGCCCTCCCCTATGATTCTTTCTGAGCTGAGATAACCACATAACGCCATCCATCTGATATGGTTTCAAATGTACATTCACATTTTCAATAACTATCGAAGTTATTTTTTCTCTTTCGCTATCAGATAAAGGTAGTATAGGTTTATAAAAATTCTCGATATTTATATTGTTGGGAATCAAACTACCGATAAACTTCTCAGGAGTAAGATTCTTTATCTTATCAGAATCAAACAAATTAAAGTTACCATCCGACTCTATATAATTTCTGCTATTAAGGTATGCATGAAGAATATCTTTAATATTTAAAGAGTCAGGACTTTCTTCATTTTCAGACGAAAACCACTCTATCCCGTTCTTATCTCTATGATATGAAGCTGTAGAGTATACTCCTTTAGAAGAGGGTAAATAGAGTTTCCATCCCTTAGATATAAGTTCTGTAAGTACTTTTACATCGGGCTTGTCTAACGATAACGTGCTGTATAATCTGTCAAGATTTAAATCAATAGATTCTATAAATATATCTTCACCCTCTTTATCTCTGTAAAAGAAATCGTTATTATCATTTTTAATTGGAATGGAAGTATAACATATTGGATATAATGTAGCAGAATCTTCATATCTAAATCTTAGATTCATTTTCTTCCACCACGCCCGAATATCTGATATATAAATTTCTCCCCCGATAAGTTTTCCTTTGCAAATAGGTATTTTATCCGAGGAAACATAGTTTTTCAGAACAGATGTTATATTTTTTATTTTTCTTAGAGATGAATTTTTCCCTCCAGAACGCTGGTATATCCATTCATGATTAGACAAAGCTTGAATTAGTTCTTCATTCACCATTTGCACTGGAGCGAAAATAAACGGCTGTTCTTCCTGTCCAACCATAAACAGGAGTTGAGCCAAACGGTCTGTCTGAAAAATTTTGGAACGACGAATATCATCTCCGTTTACTTTTCTTTGAAACGGAGACAAAGATCTGGAACCTGTTTCCATACAGACTTCAATGTCAATATTTCGGTTTGAAGTCGTATTATTCAATATACATACAAACCTGTATTCCATCAGTCAAACTTATAAAAGTAATTAAAGCTATCTATCATTCTTTTCTTCAGCTTATTCTTTTTTTCATCATTACAACTTATCTGATGATATGGCAAAACCGAAGATTGTATTTTACCTGCAAAATCGAAATCATCTATTCTACATCCACCGTCACAAATATATCTCAATTCACAGTCTCTACAAGGGATAACATTATCAACTGAAGTAGCCGAATGTATTTCTTTACCTTTTTCCATGAAAAAAGACATTGGTTTCTCAGTAACATTTCCGAATGTTTCCATTTCGTTTATTCTGTTACAGAAGTAGACATTTCCATCCGAGCTGATAGAAATACCTCCCAATCCACAATTTATAGCTACCAGATTTGCAGTATGACCGGCAAGGAAGTTCTCATAATCTGCATTTTCATCAACATGCTTTTCTATATCCTTTATTATTGCAGAATATTTTTCGTTCTCTTCAGCTGTAAAATGCACATCTCTACCGGGAAGAAGCTTCTTGCTAAGTTTGAAGAATACATCTTTACCTGATGTTTTTTCTTTTATCAAATCGACCAGATTTTTGTATCGGGTCTGTGTATTCTCATTAAGATTGTCATAAGTAAATGTAGTAGCGACAGACGTCTTTACTCCAGCATTGGCAAATTTCACAATAGTATCTACAACTTTTTCAAAATGCCCACTTCCTCTTACCATGGAGTTTGTTTCTTCATCAACACCATCAAGGCTAAACTGAATTTCATCAATAAATGGAGCCAAATCATGTATCAATTTATCTGACCACAACAACCCATTGGAAAGAACAGTACTTTTCAAACCTAAATCATGAGCATGATTTATTATTTGCGGGAAATTTTTAAACATAAGAGGCTCTCCACCAGAGAAAGTTACAAATTCTCCTCCATTTTCTTTGAATGAGGTCAGAACTTCCATCCAGTCTACTAATGTTAATTCATTTTCCAGTTTTTTCCCGGACAGCATAAAACAATGTTTACATTTAAGATTACATGCATTTGTAATATATATATTAAGCATTTTGTAACCTTCAAGATATTCTTTAGTTATCTCGTCATTGACTCCTGCAAATTTTCTTGCAAAAATTGCAGCCAAGACAATCTTTAAGTCACCCATTGCTTCTTCGCTATCCACTGTTTCTATTACATTGCCAACGCACTTTCCAGAACGTAGCATATTTAGAAAATCTATCTGTCTGGTATTATAAAGGACAATCCAATTTGCTGTTTGTACGGCAATAACCAGATAGAAATTATTGATTTTTTCTACAACTATTTCATTAGGGAAATGAAGTATATCATCGTAATTCAATTCTCCATTCATAATCTATCAAAACTTATATAAATAAAAAATGCCCCACTTTTTTCTGGGGCATCAAAATTTCTGTAAACCAAAATTAGTTTTGGTTTACATCACAGCGTTTGAAGCAATACATAGCTCCTACGCGCTCAGCATCAGAAATCTTTTTTTCTGACCAATTGAATGTAATTCTCTTTTTCATTTTTTTTAATTTATTTTTAAGTTTATAATTATAAATAATGTCTGTTCTCTATTAACTCAGTTATTAAAGTACAGCAACTTTTTAAATCCTCTATATCTATGGTCTCAACAGGACTATGCAT
The DNA here is from genome assembly GCF_003477995.1 of Bacteroides sp. OF04-15BH. Lineage (GTDB taxonomy): Bacteria > Bacteroidota > Bacteroidia > Bacteroidales > Bacteroidaceae > Paraprevotella. Next base: position 42,234 of record NZ_QUEM01000016.1, on the reverse strand, counting down.
ATATCTACAAGGAATACTCAATAACAAAGTACGGATTCCATCACGGCTAATCTGAATCACATTAGCATCAGTACCAGTCGGACGTGCAAAAACCTCTATCTGATAGTTAATATTCAAATTCTTTGCCAAAGATACAACTTTTTTCGTAATTTCATTATCCATATTAGGACCAATTGCAACAACAACGCCTTTTCCTAAATTTATATTACCATCTCTTACTGGAGACATTCCAGGGTAATCTGTTGCATGAGTTACATCCAAAACTATACATAGGTCTGGATTTATAGCAAATGCAGCAGTCTGGGCTCCTCTTCCTCTAAGTTCTTCCTGAGTCGTGGCAACATAATATATGTCATCAATACATTTTTTTTCTGCAAGTATTTGAGCTATAGAAATCATTGCAGAAAGGGAGCATCTATTATCCATAGCCTTTCCTATCATCTTTGTACTTTGCTGATATGCTACTGACTCCAATGTTCCTATACTACCAACTTCTACCAACTCTAAAGCTGAGTCTTTATTACCTACGCAAATATCAATCCACAAATCTTCAGGATTTAATGACTGCTTAGAACCTGGATCCTTTTGGAGATGAATTGGTTTAACTCCTATGACTCCTTTAATAATTCGATTATCAACACCTTTTATTAATACAGTTCTACCCGGAAGAATATTGGTATCTATTCCACCTATTTCATCAAAATACAAATAACCATCATTGTCAATATAAGTAACTATAATTCCAATTTCATCAGCATGAGCAGTTATCATTATTTTTTTTCGTATATTTCCACAGCCATACTTTACAGCTACAGCATTACCTATATTCGTAAGATTAATCTCATCAACATATTGTGACATTTCTTTGCACCATACATCAACAACTTCTTTTTCATAACCGGATGGTGCAATTATACTTGATGCATGCTTTAAAAAACTTGTATTAAACTCCATAATATCATTTTTATTTATGGCACAAATTTAAAGAATTTTATTGGAAATCTTTACTAAAAACTCAGTTATAACTAAACTTAGGAAAAAAGATTATTTCTTTTATGCTTCATATCATGTATGCTTCATCAGTATGCAGGAAGCTCTAATCAATAACAAATATGATAAGTTGTAAAAATCAGCTATTCACTGATATATTGGGTAAAAAAATAACGAATTATATGAGGATGATGTATACCGTAGTCAAGTCTAACAACAACTACTACTGTTCTTCCAAATTTCATAGTATCATAAAATGCAGGCACAAATGCCAACAAACGGACTATACCATATAACAAAACGACACAAATCAACATCAATCTTCATATTATCTCACTTCATAAAGATTTAAAGACAACTCCAAAATATGTACTCTATTTTGTATAATATTGCACTCCATTGATAAATACGCTATACTACTAAAAAGGGAAAAATATCTCGTTCTTGTAATTTATTTACTGGGAAACTTTGAATTTCAATAAAATAAAATTTCTAGTGGCAAATTATGTATCAATCATTTTTATTACATTGATATATTGCTTCTTGGAAAAGTAGCGATATGTTTGTGTTGTAACGCATAAATGCTGTTCGAGTCATATTATATATCTGATTTTTTAGGTGTAAAGGTATTTCGGATATTCAGAGACTACAATATGAAATAGCGAAGTTGCTTATTGTTTAACGGGTATAGTATTACCGAATACTTTTGGTTTCTTTTTTCAGGTGAGACTTCCGATTTCTCGCTCGACTCGTCCTCTGATCCGAAAAATTGAAATCTCAGAAGATAAAATAAGGCTATTACAATGAGAAACAATATGTTGTGCAGAAATGAAAAAACTTAATCTGGTCTAAGAAAATCCTCAAAATGTACGAATTTTTAAGTCTTCGGCATCTTTTTCTGAAGTCATGCTGAAGATTATTTTTTTGATGCCGAAGACTTTTTTATTTTTTGATCATGTTTTCAGAAAAAAACGTTCTCAAAAAGTGTATATTTTCTGCATATATGCAGAAATTGAGGAGGGAAATGCGGTATATTTATGCGAATTCTTCTCTGGATGACTTTAAAATGAAGAAAGCAATGCATCGTTACCACAAGTAGCACTGCAATAGATACCATATTCGTTCTGTAAAAATTATTGCTAATATACCTGATTGTTTTTTCGTTGTCTTCTCCAGCGAAGCTAATTATTTATAGGTTGATGCCGACAAACTTGGGAGGAGTAATCCTGTCCAGATACTTCTTCATTTCTGTCGTTTAATACTTTCTGATATGATTTTCAGGAATGTATACCATGACTTGCCCAGAATATTTTTATTGAGTAACTTTATTAAAGTCACTTAATTATTTTTTTTCGTAACTATGGGGTGGTTTATCTATTTTTTCTATCTTTGCGTTTGTAGTAATTGTTGATTTAATATTATTGAGGCATGAAAAAGACACTCAAAAATATTTATTGGGGATTTTTATGTTTGTTCTTTCTGCTGTCCTGTCATCAGCAGAAAGAGGGTTCTTCAAGCCGTTTGCCCGATTATCCCATATCAAAGGGAGTGTCTGCTCCTTTTGCCGGTTTTATTGGCGATTGGATGATGGTGGCCGGAGGATGTAGTTTTCCGGATGTTCCGGCAGCAGAAGGGGGAAAGAAAGTTTATTACCGCGAAGTTTATGCTTTGAATACAGCGGACACAGCTTCCCGTTGGGTGCATGTGGCCGACTTGCCTTTTCCGGTGGCCTATGGGGCAATGGCGGAAACAGAACAGGGACTGGTCTGTATGGGCGGAATGAACAGTGATTCTGTCATGACAGCCGTATATCGGATCGAGAAGATTGCCGAAAAGGATTCTTTTGCCATCCGATGCTTGCCTTCGTTGCCCGCACCGATAGACAATGGAGCAGCCGCGCACAGTCAGGGCAAAATCTTTCTGACAGGAGGAAACCAGAACGATCACGGGCGTAGATTATATGCTTTGACAGTCGGTTCGGAGGAAGGGGAAAGCTGGAAACAGCTGGCCGATTATCCGGGAAATATGCGGGTACAGCCTGTTTTGTTGGCTCAGGATAGCGCCTTGTATCTGTGTGGAGGTTTTGAAGCCCTTCGGTCGGACAGTTGTGTCTTGTCTGTTGATATGTTGCGCTATGATGTGGCTCGCAATGAGTGGAAGCACGGTTCTGCTTTCCCGAAAACTCCGTCTGGCGAACAGCGTTGTCTGGTTGGCGGAAGTGGGGTGGCTACTTCAAAGCACCTGATTCTGACAGGGGGAGTCAACTACCGCATCTTTAAGGATGCTTTGGAAGGCCGGGCTCCTGAGGACTATATGAAGAAATCTCCGGAGTGGTATCGCTTTAATCGTGATATATTGGTTTATTCTTCGGAGCAGGGCACCTGGCAGGTGCTGGACGGTACTGAGGCTGCTGCCCGTGCCGGTGGTGTGCTCCTTCAGAAGGATGGTCTTCTGTATATGGTTTGCGGGGAGATCAAACCCGGAGTGCGCAGTGCAGAGGTGAATGTGATTTCTGTGTTCAATGAGAAAAATATATAACCCTTTAAACAATCATTTATTATGGAAAAAATAATCGGACTTATCGATGCTCCTTTTACTCCGTTTTATGAAAATGGAGAAGTGAATTATGAACCTATTGGCGCTTATGCTCAGATGCTGGCCAAAAACGGACTCAAAGGTGTTTTCATTAACGGTTCTTCCGGCGAAGGCTATATGCTTACGGACGAAGAAAGAATGAAACTGACCGAAGCGTGGATTAAGGCTGCCCCCGAAGGGTTTAAGGTAATTGTTCATGTAGGAAGCTGTTGTGTAAAGTCGAGCAAGATGCTGGCAGAGCATGCTCAGAAATGCGGGGCGTGGGGAATCGGTGCCATGGCACCTCCGTTCCCGAAAATCAACCGTATCGAGGAATTGGTGAAATATTGTGAGGAGATTGCGGCCGGTGCTCCGGATCTGCCTTTCTATTACTATCATATACCTGCTTTTAATGGTGCTTTCCTGCCGATGACCGCTTTGTTGGAAGCTGTTGACGGACGTATTCCGAATTTTGCCGGAATCAAGTATACTTATGAGAGCATTTATGAGTACAACCAGTGCCGCTTGTATAAGAACGGAAAATATGATATGCTCCACGGACAGGATGAAACGATTCTTCCTTCGCTGGCTATGGGAGGTGCACAGGGAGGTATCGGAGGCACAACCAACTATAATGGCATCAACCTGGTAGGAATTATCGACGCCTGGAAGGCCGGTGATATTGAAAAGGCTCGCGAGCTCCAGAACTTCTCACAGGAGGTTATCAATGTGATTTGTCATTATCGTGGAAATATTGTGGCCGGAAAGCGCATCATGAAATTGATCGGACTGGATCTGGGTAAGAACAGAACTCCATTCCAGAACATGACAGATGAGGAGGAAGCCAAGATGAAACAGGAGCTTGAAGCGATTAACTTCTTTGAGCGTTGTAATAAATTTTAAGTACTGGTATGGATAAGAAAATTTATCTCGCCTATTGGGCTGAAAAATATAAGGAAGACCTGACTGAGAACATTATGCCTTTTTGGCTCAAGAATGGTCTCGACCGGGAGCATGGAGGTATCTATACATGTCTGAACCGCGATGGCAGTCTGATGGATACCACAAAGTCGGTGTGGTTTCAGGGCCGTTTTGCCTTTACTTGCAGTTTTGCCTATAATCAGGTGGCTCAAAATCAGGAATGGTTGGATGCGGCAAAATCGACTTTGGACTTTATCGAAAAATATTGTTTTGACGAGAATCGCAGAATGTATTTTGAGGTGACGGCCGACGGTACTCCTTTACGTCTGCGCCGTTATGTGTTCAGCGAGAGCTTTGCGGCTATTGCGATGGCTGAATATGCTGCGGCTACCGGTGATGCCGAATATGCCCGTAAAGCACTGGCTGTCTTCAAGGATATGCGTCGCTTCTTGAACACCCCGGGCATTCTGGAACCTAAATATCTGCCTACAGTACAATGTCAGGGGCATTCCATTACCATGATCATGATCAATGTGGCCTCTTGCATCAAGAAGGTGATTGAGGATCCGGAACTGGATATTCAGATTGATGAATCTGTTCATGCTCTTCGTACTTACTTTATGCATCCGGAATTCAAGGCTTTGCTTGAAACGGTAGGGCCTAATGGTGAGTTTATAGACACTTTGAGTGGCCGCACCATTAACCCGGGACATTGCATCGAAACGGCTTGGTTCCTTTTTGATGTGGCAGAGGCTCGTGGAGGCGACAAGGAACTGACGGAGCTGGCGCTGACCATTCTCGACTGGTCTTGGGATTGGGGCTGGGATGAGCAGTATGGAGGCATCATCAATTTCCGCGACTGCAAGAATCTGCCTTCTCAGGACTATGCTCAGGACATGAAATTCTGGTGGCCGCAGACTGAGGCTATTATTGCCACTCTTTATGCTTATAAGCTGACCGGTAATGAGCGTTATCTGAAGATGCATCGTATGATCAGTGACTGGACTTATGCCCATTTCCCGGATTCTGAATATGGCGAATGGTACGGTTATTTGCATCGTGACGGAAGTGTTGCCCAACCGGCAAAGGGAAATCTTTTTAAAGGACCGTTCCACATTCCTCGCATGATGACCAAAGCCTATACACTTTGTCAGGAAATACTGGCCGGATTGTAATCCCGCAAAAGAACGATTCTGTGCGGACCAAAAAGTCTGCACAGAATCATTTTTATGAAAACCATGAAATAACTTAATTATCTTCTTAGAAATCATGAAAAACAAAAAAATATATCCTTGGATTGTGGTGGCCTTGCTTTGGGGAGTTGCCTTGTTGAATTACATGGACCGGCAGATGTTGAGTACCATGAAGGATTCTATGCAGATCGATATTGTGGAGTTACAGTCGGCAACGAATTTCGGAAGGCTGATGGCTATATTTCTTTGGATTTATGGACTGATGAGTCCGGTGGCTGGAATGATTGGTGACCGTTTTAACCGGAAATGGCTGATAGTGGGCAGTCTTTTTGTGTGGTCGTCGGTTACCTATCTGATGGGTGTTGCCCAGACTTTTGAGCAGATTTACTGGCTGCGTGCCTTGATGGGAGTGAGCGAAGCTTTGTATATTCCGGCCGGACTGTCTCTCATCGCTGATTATCATTCCGGTCGTTCGCGCTCGTTGGCTGTCGGTCTTCACATGACCGGTTTGTATACCGGTCAGGCCATCGGTGGTTTCGGAGCCACGGTAGCCGCAGCTTTTTCCTGGCAGACCACCTTTCATTGGTTCGGAATCATAGGTATTCTTTATGCTTTCTTGCTTGTCGTTTTTCTGAGAGACAAAAAAAGAGAAGTGGAAATGAAGATACAGCCATCAGCGGCACAGCCTAAAGAAAGCCTGTGGCAGAGTCTGAAAAAACTGACAGGTAGTGTTGCCTTTTGGATTATTTTGCTTTACTTTGCTGCATCCAGTCTTCCGGGATGGGCAACCAAGAACTGGCTTCCGACACTGTTCTCTGAGAATCTGGATCTTCCGATGTCTGAGGCCGGTCCGATATCTACCTTTACCATCGCCTTGTCGTCTTTTGTCGGTGTGCTGTTTGGGGGAAGTCTTTCCGACCGTTGGGTACAGAAGAATCTCAAGGGACGTGTATATACCAGTGCCATTGGTCTGGGCCTGACCATTCCTTCTCTTTTGTTGTTGGGAATGGGACATCATATTGTTTCCGTTGTCGGTGCCGGTTTGTTGTTTGGTATCGGTTTTGGTATGTTTGATGCCAACAATATGCCTATTCTCTGCCAGTTTGTTTCTTCTCGCCGGCGTGCTACGGCTTATGGGGTGATGAATATGACCGGAGTATTTGCCGGAGCTGCTATTACGGATTTGTTGGGACAATGGACCGACGGAGGTAATCTGGGTATGGGTTTTGCCATGCTGAGTATAGTTATCGCTGTGGTGGTATGCTGCCAGTTGATATTCCTGCGTCCCAAAACAGATAATGCTGATTAAAAACGATTATTCACGAATATTTTTACGTTATGATACTTTCAAATTTACAGAATAGCGCCCGCATAGAGGCGTTGCATCCTTTGTTCAAAAAGTTTTTTGACTATGTAAAGAGTCATGATTTGTTGCATACGGAGTGCGGCCGTATTGAGTTGGATGGTGACTGTCTGTTTATTAATAATGTCAATCCGTCTTGTGTAAAGGCTGAGGATCAGGTGTTGGAAGTGCACCGTGATTATATTGACATTCATGTGTTGTTGGAAGGAGAAGAAACCGTTGGTTGGAAGGCTTTGGAAGACCTTCAGAACGAAAGGCAGGCTTATCAGAAAGAGGGTGATTATGCTTTGTATGGCGATCAGCCGACTACTTACGTCACTTTACGACCGGGGCAGTTCCTGATTGTATGGCCGGAAGATCCTCATGCGCCGTTGATTGGCGAAGGTAAACTTAGGAAATTAGTTGGGAAGATAAGAATATGATTCAGATATTGACAAAAGAATGGGAGATTACGAAGGAGTACATTTATGAGGTCGCTTTACAGCAAGGCATTGTTCAACTGGACATAAATGACTTTTTGTATGCCGTCCGTTACAGGCGTCCCTTGCTGGCGGTAAAAGTGGAGGATGAAGCTTTGATTCCGGAACTTTGTCAGCAGGCTTTTCATAACTTGGACAGCAATCTTTCTCTGAAACCTTCCGTGATTATTCTGAACTTTGTTTATGGGGAAGATAATCCGATTCATATAGAGGAGATACAGGCTTTGGTGGACATCTTTCAATCCTATAATGAGCAGAACATTGAGATAAAATGGGGGCTGCAGTCAAGAAAGGAGTTTGGTTACCAGCGTCAGGTTCAATTGTTTGCCTTTGGAAGGGAGACCGTGGAAGTCAAAGAGATAGGTTGTACGGATGCAATGCAAGTGTGGGGCACTACATTCCATGGGGTAGAGGAACTCATGCAATACGCTCGTAGCGAACAACCCAAGGATGGGGTTTGGGTAGGTGAAGATTCGGAGCGTTATCCTTGCTTTGATTCTTCGGATTATGCAACGGAAAACCGTTATTACCATAACTTTGTGTTTGCCTCTACTCGGGCTGAACTGGAGGACAAACTGGCCATGCTTGAGAATAGAAAACTTTTGAAAGGGAACTATAACAAGTTGTATCCCGAAATGCATCCAATTGCTTATTGGGAGGGAGACACGTATCATCCTTTATATTATACAGTACGGGATCAGGATATTTGATTATGTTAGTAGTACATCCGAAAGACAGAACGACACGCATGCTTGCTGCCCTGTATGAAGGGCAGCAAGTGCGTTTGTTTGACCAGAATTTTAGTAGTGCGGAGATAAACCGTGCCTTGTTCCATACTTCCCGGCAAGAGAGAATACTTTTGCTGGGGCACGGTTCCGATCAGGGATTGTTTTCCCGCGAAAATGATGAAGCGGATGATTTCGACCGCCTCATAGTATCTCACACACATGCTTATGCCTTGCGTCGTCACGGGGGAAATCTGGTGGGGATATGGTGTCATGCCCGGCTTTTTGCACAGGCAGAAGGGCTTCACGGGCTTTTCTCCGGAATGATTATTACAGAAATGAGTGAGGCGGAATATTATGGAGTGGAAACGACTCCCGAGGAACTGAAACAGGAGAATGAACTGTTGGGGCTACGGCTCCGCCAATTATTGGATGAAGACATTCCTTTGATGGATTTTCCGCAGCGTATGCGGGATTTTGATCAGCATCATACTCCCTTGACTGATTTTAATTACCAAAACTTTTACTATTTCTAGGGCTTTAATTACTCGTATGATTTTATTTTGTATTTTTGAGGTCTTCTTATAACATGATTTTTTATGCTTAAACAATTTCTATTATATATTGTAGGTTCAGCCTTAATATGTTCAGCTTGTACTTCAAAAACAGAATCTGTTGACGAGATAGAAAACAAGGTGGAAAGTAAGTTGTTGGAACATGAGCAAAAGATTCTTGATTTGTATCGTAATCAGGGATGTGAGGTAGCTTATAAAGAGTTGAAATCTTGGTTGCTTTCTGATACGTTGACAATGGATTATCCCTTTGATTTGCTTCGCGATTCTATAAAACTAGGAAAGGTCGTATCGCCGGATAATAATTTGTGTGTATACTATTGGGATACTATGTTAGGTGGTTCTATGTTTCTTTGGGGAAATGTGACACAATACCGCACAGCGAATGGTGTCATGGCAAAACCATATAGTCCGGAATTTCTGGCACAGCAGGCTAATCTCATGGAAAAGGATGAGGTAGATTTTGGTTCTTTTGTGAAAGAACTTTATCAGGTGCGCGATAATTCAGGAAAAGTTATCTATTTGCTTTCTTGTTATGCTTCTGCATCAGCTGTTTACGGAACGAATATATTATCAGCGTATACCGTAGTGGAAGACTCTTTACAAGCAGTTCCGAATCTGTTCATTAAAGCAGATTCTAATATGGTGAGCAATCTTACCAGTGATTGTTTTGGCGCGTATATAACTTATGATAAAAATACTCGTAGGCTTTATCTTCCTTTAGAATGGGCATCTGATAATAGTTCGTGTGTATGGAGTGAGTGTTTTCGCTTTAATGGCAGAAAGTTTGTTTTTACAGAAAAAATAAAATATGATAAAGATTTATAGTATGGACACATGTCCGGATTGTGTTTATGTTAAGGAGCAAATCAAGAACGATGACCGTTACGAGATTATTGATATCGGGCAGCATGTCCGAAAACTCAAGGAGTTTTTGAGATTGCGCGATACGAGTCCGGTTTTTGATGAGGCTAAAAAGAATGGTGCTGCCGGCATTCCCTGTTTTGTGCTTGAGGATGGCACTGTCACTCTGGTGCCCGAGGATGCAGGCTTGCAATCCCGTCCGATAGAGGATGGAGCTGTGTGCAGCCTCGACGGAAGCGGTTGCTGAATAAAAGGAAAAATCATTGGAATGCATTTCGCTTCCAATGATTTTTTTTAGGCTTACAGATGTGCCTGCACTTGTTGTAATAAGGCATTCAGAGGCAGCGCGCCGCTCTGTCGCCACAGCATCTGTCCGTTTCGGAAGAGCATGAGTGTGGGTACAGACTGTATTCGGTATTCCGCGGCGGTATTCTGATATTTGTCAACGTCAATCTTCAGGATGCGTATCTGCTCGCCCAAACGCTGTTTCAGTTCCAAAAGTACAGGATGCATGGTTTTGCAAGGGCCACACCAGGTGGCATAAAAATCCACCAGCACCAGCTGGCCGGATGAAATAACATCTTTGAAACTTTCCATAGTCTAATCTTTTTATTGTTGGTTACGATTTATTTCCCGATGAATCCAAGCCATCAGGACACTTACGGCATATTCTTTTTCATCCGTTGTCAGCGCTCTTCCGGGAGGGATATGATGCCATTTGTAGAAACAGCCGCGGCAACAGCAGCCCGTGGCATGCTGGGCCAGGAATACAGGGTGACCGCGCATGGGAGTCTGTTTGCCGTCATTGGGGATGAAGGCTGGTGCCAGACGTTTGGCCACAAAGTCTGCTGCATGGCGTTTTATGGTTTCCATTCCCTTCTCGCGAATGTAGCTTCTGTCCTTTTCCGATAGGTGAAAACGGCTTCTGAATTCGGAACGGGCCAGTTTTTCAAACAGTTGGCTGTGGTCGTAAACAGTCGGAGCGGCAAAGTCTTCTTCAGAAAAGAGCGAGCCGGGAGCAGTCACAGACGGTTTCTTCATTGGAATGATAATTTGTTGTGTAAAGTTAATATTTTCTATCATAACTTTGCCTGACGCTGCAAAAAAATTGTATCTTTGGTTTTCTGGAACAGAAATACGAATCATGAGACTGACTTATATTTTTCATAGTGGCTTTGCTTTGGAGACAGAGCAGTGCATACTGGTGTTCGACTACTGGATGGACCCCGCCGGAGTGATGCCGACTTTGTTGCAGTCCGGCAAGCCGATATATGTCTTTGCCAGTCATTTCCACGAGGACCACTTTAACCGGACCATATTCCAATGGAAAAACATGCGCCCAGATATACTGTATATTCTTTCAAAGGATATCCTGAAACGGCGTAGGGCCCAAAAGGAAGAGGCGGATGTTTGGTTGGCCAAAGGCGGAGTCTGGCAGGACGAGCGGATTCGGGTGACGGCCACAGGTAGTACCGACAGTGGAGTGTCCTGGATGGTGCAGACCGGTGGCCGGTGTATTTTCCATGCCGGCGATCTGAACAACTGGTATGCTCATTATCTGACCGATCAGCGCCGCCGTTCGTCCATATTCAGTGCCGAATTTAATTTGTGGGTAAATCCAGAGAAAGAAGAAAAACAGTATCTGGGAGAATTGAAGGACATCCGGAAAGTCACCGGACACTTTGACTTGGTGATGTTTCCGATAGACAGCCGCATCGGTAACGGATATACGCGGGGAGGCCGCCAGTTCATCGAGCAGTTTTCTGTGTCTTTGTTCGTACCGATGCATTTTGTGGCCGGCGGTTTTGAATCAGCCTGGCGCATGAGAGAGTTTACTGGTCCGCGGGGGGTGGGCTTTTGGAGTATCTCCCGTAATGGAGAGTCTTTGGAGTTTTAAGCAATATGGAACAAATCAGAAAAAGCATAGAGGTAGTTGCAGCCGTGCTGGTGCGTGACGGGAAATTTCTGGCGACACAGCGCGGCTATGGAGAGTTTAAAGATTTCTGGGAGTTTCCCGGAGGAAAGATGGAGCCGGGCGAAAGCAAGGAGGAGGCCTTGAAACGGGAGATTCGTGAGGAACTCGATTTGGAGATTACGGTAGATTCCGAGCAGATGACGGTGGAATATGATTATCCTTCTTTTCATCTGACCATGCACTGTTTTTTGTGTTCCATCGCATCAGGAACACCGGTACTCCGGGAGCATGAGCATGCTTTGTGGCTGTGCCGGGAGGATTTGCATAGCGTGCATTGGCTACCGGCAGATGAAGCGGTGGTAGAGCGTCTGTCGACTTCTCTACCTTCCGGACAATCCTGTTCTTAGATGATTCTTAGGGCGTAAGCAGGGACACGACAACCTGTATCAGTGCGCCGGGAAGCAGAAAGCGTTTGTCTTTTTCGTCACAGCGGATGGCATTCAGAAAGTGTGGCCATTCTTGTCGGTACACCTCATACATGCGGTTGTTTATTCCGTGACTTTGAGATGCGTTTTGCTGGCTGTGGTAGGTATTGGCATACCGGTCGCACAGTTTTACGAAAGGGGCATAGGGAGTGCAGCGGATACCGGCATAATAATGTGCTCCGGCGCGTTCGGCCCGGGTACGTCCCTTGTCGTTGGTCAGGGCGTAGACTATTTCAGCGGCGGTCAGCGCCTGCTCTTCTTCCATAAACCGACTGGCTTGTTTACGCACATCGTTGTAGGTTAGTCGCGCGTCTTCGATGCTGTCGTGGTAGTAGGCACCAAACACTAAAGGGAGTATGTCTGTTTTATCAGTAACGATTTCGTGACCGTATTTCATGGCTGCGTCGGCAACCATACAGAGATGATATCCATAAGGCAGATCACGGTCGTAAATCTGACCAACGCTTTGATGCAGGGCACAGGCGGCGTCTCGGATCGCTATAATCTCCTGCTGGTGTGTCCGGATAAATTCTTGAAAGAGCTCTTTTTTCATGGTTTCTTGAATTTTGGGAATACTTGATAATATGCTTTCAAAGTTACGTTTTTTCTCGTTAAGTCGCTATATTTGCAGGAGGAACTTAAAAAGAAAAACATGAAATACGTAGATGATTTTTTGAACTCTTCCTGGATGGTCAAGGCTAAGGAGTACTTGTCCAATCCTCAGAAGATCAGTAAAATGCTTCCGCTTTTGAAAGAGTATATCAGTAAGGAAGGCTTGAGTAAGGTAAAGGATATTTTATGTCTGATGTATTCTTATATCAAAGATGTGGCTACCGGTGAGTATAAGAATTATGACACAACGCGTTTGTTGATTATTCTGGCTGCTTTGATTTATGTGGTGTCTCCGTTGGATCTGGTTCCTGATTTTGTGCCGGGTGGATTGATAGATGATGCTACCATCGTTGGCTGGGCCTTTAAGGAAGCTGCCGAAGAACTGGAAAGATACAGAATTTGGAAAGGATGCTGATTCTGGGGAAATCAGGAAGAAACCGATGTCCTTCTCAGGAGAGAAAGACATCGGTTTCTGTTCTTGTCGGTATCGAATTCTGGGCACCGGGGCGGGTTACTGCCAAAGCGGAAGCCGCACATCCGAAACGGGCCGCATCGACCGTAGATTTTCCTTCTGCAAGAGCTACAGTCAAAGCTCCGTTGAAGACATCGCCTGCGGCAGTAGTGTCTACAGCCTGTACTTTGAAGGCGGGAATCATTCCTTGAAAATCATCGGTAAAGACAAACGCTCCCTGCGAGCCCATCGTGATGACTGTTTGCTGCACTCCCTTCTTGCGGAACCAGAGAGCGGCCTGAAGAGCACTTTCTTCATCGCATACCCGTATTCCGGTCAGCAGTTCTGCTTCGGTTTCATTGGGAGTGATCAGAAATATCTTCTCTAGCAGACTGTCTGGCAAGGGGCGTGCCGGAGCCGGATTGAGAATGAGCCGTTGTTGGCGCGCAGTGGTCTTTTCCGCAATATATTCCACCGTCTGAAGGGGAATCTCCAGCTGGGTCAGTACAAAATCGCTTTCAGCAATATCTTCGGCAGCTTTTTCTATGTCCTCTTCCGTAAGGCGGGCATTGGCACCGGAAATGACAATGATGCGGTTTTCGCCCTGTTCCTCCACAGTAATCAGGGCGGTGCCGGTAGGGGCTTCTGCATCCGTTAGTATATGTTTGGGAGAAATACCTTCGTGCATGAAATGCTGGCGCATCTGTTCACCGAAACCATCCTTTCCGAGTTTGGTGATGAAGGTCACTTCCGAACCGATACGTGCTACGGCAACTGCCTGATTGGCTCCCTTGCCACCGGGATTGGTGACAAAGGAGGAGCCGAAAATCGTTTCACCGGCTACCGGACAGCGTGGCACCGTGACTACCAGGTCCATGTTGGTACTTCCGATAACTGTAATCTTGCTCATCGTTCTTTATTTTAGTTTTTTACCGTCTGAAAAGGCTTTTCCGACTTCTTCGCCGATAATCAGATATTTATGGTGGATTGGATCATAGGTAATCGGTTTTAAGAGTGCCGGGTCAATGGCTCCCTCTTCATTCAGAATCTTTTCGTCGGCGGAGATATTGACTATGCGGCCCACCATGTGGCAGCTTTCCGGATCATAAGATACCAGTTCACATTCCAGAGTCATGGGAAGTTCCTCGATAACCGGGGCATTCACAAACTCAGATTTTACTGTGTGCAATCCGGATTTTTCCATCTTTTCGGGTTCTTTATTGCCAGACACCAGTCCCAGATAGTCACATGCAGCGACATGGTCTGCGGTGGCCATGCTTACGGTAAAGGCCTTGGTGGCCAGGATATTCTGAGTGGTCTTATGTCCTTCAGACAGGCAGATACCTACCATATTGTCAGTATAGATGCCTCCCCATGCGGCGTTCATGGCATTGGGTTTTCCGGCTTCGTCGTATGCTGCCACGATAAATACAGGCATGGGATACAACCAGGTTTTTGTTCCAAAATTCTTTCTCATAATCTTAAGTTTTATACGGTTATTGCCACTTTGATGACACCATCCAGATGATGTTCAAAAAGGTGATAGGCTTTTTCGATATCCTGCAAAGGAAAACGGTGGGTAATCAGTGGGGTAGTGTCGATCTTTCCTTCAGCAATCAGCTGGAGTATTTCGGCACAGTCGCATCCGTCTACACCGCCGGTCTTGAAGGTCAGGTTCTTGCCATACATGTCGGGCAGCGGAAGAACTTGAGGCTGGTCATACAGAGCCACCACCGTGACAAGAGCATTGGGGCGGGCGCATTGCCAGGCCAGCTGGAACGTGTCGGGAGCGCCGGCTACTTCGATGACTACATCCGCACCGCCATGATCGCTGTTGCGTTGCACAAATTCCACACATTGTTCCGGAGTGGTAACCAGCACTTCGGGATAGTGCTCCCGGATAAAACGGATGCGTTCTTCTGACTTTTCGCAGAGAATGATGCGGTGCGGCTTTTTCAGTCGGGTGCAAAGCAAGGTGCAGATGCCCGTCGGTCCGCCTCCAATCAGGAGGACTGTGTCTTCGGGAGTTATTTCAGAAATGCGGGTAGCCCAGAATCCCGTGGCCAGAATGTCCCCTACAAAAAGAGCCTGTTCGTCGCTCACGGTATCGGGAATGCGGTTCAGTCCCTGATCGGCATAGGGTACCCGTACCAATTCAGTTTGTCCGCCGTCGATACGACAGCCCAAGGCCCATCCGCCGTTCGGGTCCTGACAGTTGTTTACATACCCTTTGCGGCAGAAAAAACATTCTCCGCAAAAAGTCTCCACATTGACGGTAACCCGGTCGCCGGGCTTTACAGAGGTAACTTCTGAGCCTGTTTGCTCTATAATGCCCACCATTTCGTGGCCCACGGTGATGCCGGGCACGGCACGCGGCACGGAGCCATGCTTGATGTGCAGGTCGCTGGTACAGATGCTGCTCAGTGTGATGCGTACAATCGCATCGCGCGGATCCTGAATCAGTGGCACCGGTTTGTCGGTCCAGGCAAACTTTCCCCGTTCGATATAAGTATATGCTAACATAATTGCTGTATTTCAATCTATACAAATATAAGGATTTTAATTCGGAAATGGATTTTTGTTCCGAACTATTTGAAACTTTTGTGTATCTTCGCTTCAGAAGTCGTTATGCAATACCTAATTAATTTATACTTATTGAATATGAAGAAAATACTTTTTACCTTTTTACTCCTGTTGGGGATGTCTTGTCCGGTTGCAAATGCGGCAAAAGACCATGAGGGACCTGTTCCGGCTGCTCATCAGCTGAAATGGCATGAGGCGGAACTGGGAGTGGTTTTTCATTATGACCTTCATGTCTTCGATGGTCAGGTATACGGGCAAGGCAACAATCGCATCACTCCTGTGGAGGACTATAATATTTTTCATCCGGACAGTCTGGATACCGATCAGTGGATTCTGGCGGCAAAGGCTGCCGGTGCCAAGTTTGCCATTCTGACGGCTACACATGAAACGGGTTTCGGTTTGTGGCAGAGTGATGTGAATCCTTATTGTCTGAAGGCGGTGAAATGGCGCGACGGCAAGGGGGATATCGTGCGTGATTTTGTGAATTCGTGTCGTAAATATGATGTGCAGCCTGGCATCTATATCGGTATTCGCTGGAACTCTTTGTTCGGTATTCATAATTTCAAGGCTGAGGGCGAAGGGGAGTTTGCACGCAACCGTCAGCAATGGTACAAACGTCTGTGTGAAAGGATGGTTGAGGAAATCTGTACCCGTTATGGAGAGCTGTTCATGATCTGGTTTGATGGTGGAGCAGATGATCCGAAGGGATTGGGGCCGGATGTAGAACCGATTGTAAACCGTTATCAGCCCAACTGCCTGTTTTATCATAATGTAAACCGGGCTGATTTGCGTTGGGGTGGTTCGGAAAGCGGTACGGTGGGTTATCCTTGCTGGTCCAGCTTCCCATATCCGTATAGCCATAGTAATACTACAGAAGGAGCAATAGATCATAATAAACTATTGGCCCATGGCGATCCGGAGGGAAAGTATTGGGTGCCGGCCATGGCCGATACTCCTTTGAGAGGATATAACGGACGCCATGAATGGTTTTGGGAACCGGGTGATGATGACCGGGCTGTCTATCCGTTGGCAAATCTGATGGATATGTATGAAAAGTCTGTAGGTCGGAATGCTACTCTGATGGTGGGACTGACGCCTAATCCGCAGGGACTTATTCCTTCGGGAGATGTGGCGCGTCTGAAAGAATGGGGTGCGGAGATTCGCCGTCGTTTTGGAACTCCTTTGGCACAGACGGCAGCAACCGGAAAGCAGAAAGTATCTTTGAAGCTGGACAAAGCACAACCGGTTAATTATTACCTGATTCAGGAAGATATTACTCAGGGAGAACGTATCCGGGCCTATCGGGTTGAAGCTCGGGTAGACGGGAAGTGGATTACGGTTGCCAAAGGCTCTTCTGTGGGCCATAAGCGTATAGAAGCCTTTCCGGAAACGGAGGCCCGTGAATTCCGACTGGTTATAGAGCAAAGTACGGCTGAACCGCAAATACGGAATTTCAGTATTTTCTCTGTGAAATAATAAGAGTTGAATCACGGATATATAGTGTATTTACCCCCAAAGGAGAAAAATCCTTTGGGGGTAAATTTATTTGTTTAGCTCCCAGAATGCTACGGCAGAGGCTGCTGCCACATTCAGGGAATCTACTCCGTGGGCCATGGGAATGCGGACCACATAATCGGCTTCTTCTATAGTTTGTTGGGGGAGTCCGTCGCCTTCGGTTCCTAGAATCAGGGCCAGACGCGGTTCTTCCTTCAGTGCCGGATGATCCAATGGAATGGAACGGTCGGTCAGGGCCAGAGCAGCCGTGCGGAATCCCAGTCGGTGCAGGTCTTCCAAAGGACGCTCGGTCCAGCTCCAGGGAACGAGGAACACACTTCCCATAGATACCCGTATGGCACGTCGGTTCAGCGGGTCGCAGGAATCCCGTGTAATCAGAACGGCATCTATGCCCAAGGCGGCAGCCGAGCGGAATATGGCACCGATATTGGTCGTATCCACCACTCCGTGAATTACGGCAACTCGGCGGGCATTTCTGCAAATCTCTTCCAGAGAAGGCTGCGGACGACGATGCATGGCGCAAAGCACTCCGCGGGTCAGGGTATATCCGGTAAGGCGGGCCAGCAGTTCGCGTGGTCCGGTATAGACGGGTATGTCACCGCAACGCCGGATAATGTCAGCGGCGTCTCCCTCAATATGTCGGGCCTCACAGAGCAGGGCTTGCGGCTGATAGCCTGCATCCAGCGCCACCCGGATGACTTTCGGGCTTTCGGCGATGAAGATCCCCCGTTCGGGATCCAGCCGGTTGCGTAGCTGGGCTTCGGTCAGCGTACTGAATATTTCCACTCCGGGGTGGTCCAGTGTTTGGATTTCTAGGATTGGCATGTCGGTTATTCTTGATTTTGAGAAATGGAATCTTCGATGGTTTCGAGCAGAAAGCTCACGGGGCGGAACCCGTCGTTGCAGGAAATCATGGCCGAATATTTGTTTTTCATCCAGCCGTCGTAAAAATTGCAGCCTCCGTGGGCCAGCGTCCAGACAAAGGGCAGCATGCTTTGCCAGGCACTTTCGCAAAGTCCCAGCGGCTTGTTTCCGTCTTCAGAGATAAAGACCTGTCCTTCCTCTATATCGCAGGCATGTTCTATCGGATTTTCATATTTCTCCATTAAATCCGGATAGCAGGCTTTTCTCATGACTGTTATTTTAATTTTTTTCATTGCATGGATATTTTTATTGGTTCCGTATTTCTTTTTTCGGACCAAAAGGCTGGGGGAGTTTTTCGCCCAGTTTTTGTATGGCCCGGTTGATGCCTATCCGTTTAAAAAGCTGTTCTCGCAGAAAATCAATCCCGGTGCAGCTTAGAAATACCAGAATGGTGAAGAACAGTCCCGGCAGCAGAAGGTGATGGTGGCAGATTTCCGGTAACAGTCTGTTCCAGAGGAAATCCCGTACGGCACTATGCTCATGGCACAAATAGATGCCCAAAGTGTAAGGAGCCAGTTTTCCGATGAATTGCCCTGCTTGGCAGATTTCTTTCTTTTCCGTGAAGCAGGCAAAAAGACAGATGGAAGTCAGGAAAGTCAGGGCGTTGTTGCCGGTATATCTCAGTGTGAAGGCACCCTGTGGCTGGGTGATGTCGGTCAGATTTTCAGCCAGATGGAACAGATATATTCCCGCAGCGGTAACCGTCAGGCAAAGGACAGTGCGTGTGCGCAGCCAGTCAGGCAGGGCGAATTTCCGGAAATACCCTCCGACAAAAAACAGAAGGATGAACCAGTTGATGGACATGCCGGTGGTAAAGCTTCTGCCAAAGGGAATCTTGAAAAACAGCAGCAGGAGCACTCCCAGCAGAAAAAGGTATTGTTTTTGGTTGAGGCTTTTGCCCAAATAAGCCAGAAAGGGAGCCAGAAGAGCCAGTCCCATATATTGGGTGATAAACCAGTATTCGCGTCGGGGAAAGGGACTGAGATGATCCAGCCACGTTGTCGGCGGAATCTTTTCACCGCCACAGAAGCTGAAAATCAAGGACAGGAGGAGAGAATAAAAAATAGTCTCCACCCATATTTTCAGCAGCGCGCTCCGGAAAGTGGTCTTTTCAATGAGAAAATAACCGGATATCAGGACAAAGCAGTTTACTCCCGTCACGGTAAAGACATAAATCAGTTGCAGAATGAGATAGGTACATGTTTCGGAAACTGATTCCGGATGAAAGGTGCCCAGAGTAGGATGGTTGCGTACACCATAAAACAGGAAATGCCCTGTTACAATCAAAAACATGGATAGCACGCGGAGCACATCCATAGAAATCATTCTGCCGTTGCCGGTTTGAGCCTGTTGGGATACCATGATGTAGAGATTTGGCGATAAATAGAAATCAGGGCGGTTTGTCGCCTTGAGAAGCAAAGTTATAACATATTGGAATAAAAATGAATTCTTTTTTTCAGATTTTTACCGTTTCAGCCGGGAAAACCCGTAACTTTGTCCGGACTTCAAAGCTAAGGAAAGACAATGATACATTTTAATTCTGATTATATGGAAGGAGCGCATCCCGAAGTGATGCGTCGTCTGGTAGAGACCAATTTGGAACAGACTGTGGGATATGGTCTGGATGATTACAGTGTGCATGCCAAGGAACTGATCCGTGAGGCATGTCAGGCTCCGGAAGCTGCCGTATATCTGCTGGTAGGAGGTACACAGACCAATGCTACGGTCATTGACGGACTGTTGCGCCGCCATGAGGGGGTGCTGGCTACGGAAACAGCACATATCAATACTCACGAGTCGGGAGCCATCGAGGCCACCGGTCATAAGGTGTTGGCGCTGCCCCAGCATGACGGAAAGCTGCTGGCTTCGGAGGTTGAGGCTTTCATCCGCGATTTTTATCGGGATGAGACTTATGAACACATGGTGGCACCGGGAATGGTCTATATCTCTCATCCTACCGAGCTGGGTACTCTGTATAGCCTTTCGGAACTGGAGGCTTTGAGCGGAGTGTGCCGCAAGGCCGGCATTCCGCTTTATCTCGATGGAGCCCGTTTGGGATATGCCCTGTCGGCTCCTTCTACTGACGTGACATTGGCCGATGTGGCCCGTCTGTGCGATGTCTTTTATATAGGAGGTACGAAAGTCGGTGCTTTGTTTGGCGAAGCTGTCGTGGCAGCTCATCCGGGCCGACTGCCTCATTTCTATCCGCTCATCAAGCAGCACGGAGCCTTATTGGCAAAAGGCCGTTTGTTGGGATTGCAGTTCGAGGCTCTGTTTGCCGACGGACTCTATCAGCGCATCGGAGCGCATGCCGTGCGTTTGGCCTTGAAACTGAAAGAAGCCTTTCGTGCCAAAGGCTATCGGCTATTCCTGGATTCTCCGACCAACCAGCAGTTTGTGTTCCTGCCCAACGAGGTGATCGACCGATTGTCAGCGCAGGCCACCTTTGAATTGTGGGGCCCCCGCGGTGAGACGGAGACGGTGGTCCGTTTTGTGACCAGCTGGGCTACGCGTGAGGAAGATGTAGATACCCTGATTTCCCTCTTATAAGAATCATCCCGCTTTTCCTGTATATTTAATAAGGAAAGGCGGGATGAATTGTTTGATGGAAAATTAGTCAAATGTTTTACTAATTAAAAAGAAAGCCTTACCTTTGCACCTTGAAAATTTAAAACCACATCGGATGCAAGAAAAAGTGAACAACACTTCGCGTGAGTGTCTGCGCCAGCTGATCCGTACCCGTATGGCGTCGCGTCAGGCTATGCAGCGTTTTTTGAAGAATATTGGTGCTGACATTACTTTTGAGATGTTGCAGATAATGAGTTGTCTGTGGTATGAACAGGGAATCAGCCAGCAGATTTTGGCAGAGCGTACGGCAAAGGACAAGGCCTGCCTGACCAACCTGATGCTGAATCTGGAGCGTAAGGGTTATGTCTGCCGCCGGGAAGATACCCGTGACCGGCGTAACAAACTGGTTTTTCTGACCGAAGAGGGAGAGCGCTTCCGTCGGTGTATGGTGCCGAAACTGCAAGAGTATTATCAGCGACTGGATTTGCTGATTGGCGAAGAGAAACTGAAACAAATAGAGAATCTGTTGAAGGAGGTGCAACATGCGTTGGAGACCTATTAAATTTCTTTGTCTGCTGGGAGGGTTTATGGCAACTTCCGCAGGAGTCAAAGCCCAAAACGACAGTCTTTTTCTCTCCCTGCCACAGCTGTTTGAGCGGGGCAGCCGGGAGCATCTTCGTCTGGCGGCCGACCGGTTGAAGGAAGAGATTGCCCAGGAGAAAGCCCGTACGGCCCGCACGGCCCGTTTGCCCGAAATGACTGTCGGTCTGAAAGGAGGCTATTTGGGGCAGCCGATTGTCTGGCAGCATGGATTGAGCGATCCTACCCGTCCCGAATCGCCCGACTGGCAACAGAGTTATGCGTTTGATTTTTCGCAGCCTGTTTATCAGGGGGGACGCATCCGGTATGCCATCCGTCAGGCCGATCTGGCCCAGGAGCTTGCCGTGCTGCAGACGGCTGCCGACCAGGCAGACATCAAACTGGCATTGCTGGAGCAATATCTGGATTTGTTCAGCCTTTACAAGCAATGCCGTGTGTTGCAGCGCAACATCGAAGAGTCGGAACAGCGCCTGCGGAATATCCGTCGCCTGTGCGAAGAGGGAGTGATTACCAACAACGATGTGCTGCGCAGCGAAATGCAGCTGACCGATAACCGTCTTTCGCTTTCCGAGACTCAGAACAATATCCGTCTGGTGTCACAACAGCTCGACATTCTGCTCGGTTTGGACGAAAGTCTGCTTCTGGTCCCCGATACCACCCTTTTGAGTCAGGATTGTCCGGTGGCCACTTATTCGGAATATGTAGACCGTGCCTATGAGGCAGAGCCGTCGATGCTGCTCTTGCAGAAACAGACCGAGATGGCCCGGAATCAGATTCGCCTCACTCAGGCCGAGCAGATGCCCCGCCTGTCGCTTTATGCCTCCAACACCTTGGCGCGTCCGATCACCCGCACCATGGCCGACCTGTATAACAACAGTTGGAATGTGGGGCTCACCTTCACCTATTCCCTTTCTTCGCTTTATCAGAACCGGCATCGCCTGAACGAGGCCCGGCAGCAGGTGTCGCTGTTGCAGAACACCACCGACCAGACCCGGCAGCAGATCCGCATGACCGTTCAGAAGGCTTTGTTGAAACACCGCGAAGCGCTGGACCGGGTGGAGGCTCTGAAGTTCTCCGTGCGTCAGGCCGAAGAGAACTACCGCATCATGAACAACCGCTATCTGAATCAGCTGGCCATTCTTACGGACCTGCTCGATGCCGACAATTTGCGGCTGAATGCCGAGCTGCAGCTCACTACGGCGCGCACCCGGGTGCTTTATACCTATTATGAACTGCAACGGGTAACCGGTAATTTATAGTCAAGAATTCCATAGTATCTAAGAATATGTCAAAGTCATTCATTCAAATCAGATATGAGCGCCTGAAAAAGAAAAAGCGCCGCAACATCATTCTGAATATCGTATGTCTGCTCATTGCCGGTTCCGGACTGGCCTGGACGGCCAATTACTTTTGGCGTTATATCAGTTATGAGATTACCAACGACGCTTTTGTGGACCAGTATATCGCACCGATAAACGTGCGGGTGTCCGGGTATGTGCAGGAAGTCCGCTTCCGCGAGCATCAGTATGTGCATCAGGGAGATACCCTGGTCATTCTGGACAACCGCGAGTATCTCATCCGGCAGAAAGAGGCGCAGGCCGCTTTGCTGGATGCCAAGGGGGCGGGACAGGTGCTGGCTTCCGGCATCCGTACTTCGCAGACGCGCATTGACGAGCAGGATGCCAATCTGGCCGAGGCCAAGGCCAAGCTCTGGCAGGCCGAGCAGGATTACCGCCGTTATGAGCGTCTGTTGCAGGAGGAGTCTGTGCCCCGCCAGCAATATGAGCAGATGAAAGCCACTTACGAAGCGGCGAAGGCCCGTTATGACGCGCTGCGCAAACAGAAGGAGGCAGCCCATTCGCAATATGATGAAACCACTCATAAAAAGGTGGGCGTGGAGGCCAATGTGCTGCGGGCCGAAGCGGCACTGGATCTGGCCAATCTGAATCTTTCGTACACCGTGGTGACAGCTCCTTATAGCGGCTACATGGGACGGCGTACTCTGGAGCCCGGTCAGTATGTCACTGCCGGACAGACCTTGTCTTATCTGGTCCGCCAGTCCGGCAAGTGGATCACCGCCAATTACCGCGAAACGCAGATTGCCCATATCTACATCGGGCAGCCTGTCCGTGTCAAGGTGGACGGCATTCCCGGCAAGGTGTTCCGCGGGCATGTCACCGCCATATCCGAGGCTACGGGCTCCAAGTATTCTCTGGTGCCGACCGACAATTCGGCCGGTAACTTTGTGAAGGTGCAGCAGCGCATCCCCGTGCGGATAGATCTGGATGAGGTAGACGAGCAGAGCATGAGCCAGCTGCGTGCCGGCATGATGGTAATCACCGAAGCGGAGCGGAAACGATGAAGACGGCGCGCGAACTGGAAATACCGGTGCGGGCCTGGGTGCCCGACCGTGTGGCGGTGATGATTCTCTTTCTGGTGATGCTTCCCATCGCCATGCTCAACGGCACCTATACCGGCAGCATTGTGGAAGTGTCCAATACGCTCGGTGTCTATACCGAAGACATCACCATCGGTTATTATGCCGCTTCGGCAGGAATGGCGGTGTCTTATCCCATTGTGCCCAAGATTCTGGCCACCTTTTCTTCCAAAACCCTGCTGGTGGCCGATCTCACCTTGCAGTTTCTGCTCAGCTGGTTCTGCGCCCGGCAGTCGCAGATCGAGTTGCTCATAGCCTCCAGTTTCGTCATCGGTTTTCTGAAAGGATTTCTGATGCTGTGGGTCATCCGCCGCATCAAGTTCATATTCAGTCCGGCCGATGTGCGCAGTGAGTTCTATGCCTACTTCTATCCGCTGGTGTTCGGTTGCGGACAGCTGTCGATGGTCATTACCGCCCTGCTGGCCTATCATTACGACTGGAAGTATATGTACTACTTCATGATGTTGCTGCTGCTGGTGGCTTTGCTGGCCGTTCTGCTGCTGATGCGCCATGACCGTCCGGCCAAGCCGGTGCCCTGGCGCGAACTGCATCTGCGGGAGATGCTCATTATCTCTACAGGACTGCTGATGCTCATCTATGTCATCACTTACGGTAAGGTGCTCGACTGGATGGCCTCTTCGCGCATCATCCTCTACATCATTCTGGCCCCGTTGTTGATAGCCCTGTTCCTTTGGGAGCAGTTCCATTCCACACATCCTTATGTCAGTCTGAAGCCTCTGTTTCAGTGGAAGGCCATTCTGGGATACTTCTATATGATGCTTGTGATGTTTTTCAGCACTTCCACCAGTTTGCTCACGAGTTATCTCACCACGATTCTGCGGGTGGACAACACACACAGCTATACCCTTTACATCTGGCTGCTGCCCGGCTATATGCTCGGTGCCTTTATCTGTTTCTGGTGGTTCCGCTGGCAGCGCTGGCGTTTCCGTTTCCTCATTGCCGGGGGGATGGCCTGTTTCGCGATCTTTTTCGGGATGCTTTATTTCGGCATTTCGCCCGACAGCACCTATGAGATGCTCTACTTGCCGATGTTTCTGCGCGGTTTGGGCATGCTTACGCTGATTATCGCTTTTGCCCTTTTTGCCGTGGAGGATCTTCCGCCGAAATATCTGTTGTCCAATGCCTTCTTTCTGATCACGTTCCGTTCGGTGCTCACGCCGGTGGTGGCATCTGCCTTTTACAACAATGCGCTCTATCGGTTGCAGCAGAAATATCTGGTTCAGCTGGCCGAGAATACCACGCTGGTGGATCCGCTGGCGGTGTCCCGCTGGAATTCGTCTTTGGCTTCGGCCTTGCAGCAGGGAAGGGGGATGGACGAGGCTACGCAGGTGGCCACCAACACGCTCTATAATGTGTTGCAGCAGCAAAGCACGTTGCTGGCTTTGAAGGAACTGCTCGGATGGCTGTTTGCCGTGACTGTGGTGCTGGCCATTGTGTCGCGCTTCATTCCGTTCCATAAGACCGTTCGGGTACCTGTTATCCATACCGGCGAGGATATGGTATAAAAAGAAAAAATCATCCCAATGAAATGAACAGATCATTTTGATGATTCTGTCCGTTCATTGGGATGATTTTTTTCATGTCTTTCAGCATACTCCGCGAATGCGGTCGTCAAAGGCAGCGAGAGCGGCCTTGGCGCCTTCGCCCATGGAGATGATGATCTGTTTGTAACTTACGTCCGACACATCGCCGGCTGCATAGATTCCCGGTAGGGAAGTGCGGCCATTCCGGTCGGTGACGATTTCGCCCAGACGGTTGGTTTCTACCACTTCGCGGAACAGCTGGCTGTTGGCTGTCAGTCCGATTTGCAGGAACACGCCATCCAGCGCCAGGGTTTCTTCCTGTTCTGTGGCACGGTCTTTCAGGCGCAGACCCGTGAGCTTTTCCCCGTTGCCCAGAATTTCCAGTGTCTGTTTTCCGGTGAGCACCTCCACATTCGGCAGTGTGTGCAGTTTCTCTTGCAGCACCGTGTCCGCTTTCAGGGAATCCATAAACTCCAGTACCGTTACACGGGCACAGATTCCGGCCAGGTCGATGGCAGCTTCCACGCCCGAATTTCCTCCGCCGATGACTGCCACATGCCGTCCTTTGTAGAACGGACCGTCGCAGTGCGGGCAAAAGGCCACGCCGCGTCCGATATATTCCTGCTCGCCCGGCACATTCAGCTTGCGCCAGGAAGCACCGGTGGCAATAATCAGAGCCGGGGCTCGGAAACGTTCTCCGCCGCGGGTGTGCAGCACTTTCTGTCCCTCCTCCAGAGAAAAGTTCTCGATTTGCCGGTTGTCATACACCTGAATGTGATAGGCATCCAGATGGCGGCGCAAATCACCCGCCAGTTCTTTTCCGGTGGTATGAGGTACGGAAATGAGGTTCTCGATGCCGACGGTTTCGTTTACCTGACCACCGATACGTCCTGCGACGACTCCCACTTTCAGACCCTTTCGTGCCGAATAGATGGCTGCTGCCGTTCCGGCCGGTCCACCGCCAGCCACCAGAACATCAAAATCCACCTCCTCGGGAGAGGTTACCTCGGATGCCGGTTGCCGGCCGAGCCTTTCTTCCAGTTTGTCGAGCAATTCGCCCAAGGTGCCCCGTCCGATATGCAACACCTGATCGCCTAAAAATACCGCGGGCACGGCCTGAATTCCCTTTTCCCGGGTCTCCTCAGGATAGAGCGCACCGTCAACGGCCGTGTGCCGGATGCCGGGATGCAGCAGGGCGATGGTGTTCAGAGCCTGCACCACATCCGGACAGTTGGTACACGACAGCGACATGTAAGTGATAATCTCCGCTTCTCCTTTCAGAGCCTGGATTCGTCGTGTGGTCGTTTCGTCGGGCAGGTTCTTGCCCTTGCCGTCGGCATTGAGAATGGCCAGCAGCAACGAACTGAACTCATGTCCGCCCGGTACGGCCCGGAAGCAGATTCCCGTGTCCGAACCGTTTTTCAGGAGGTGCAGCTCCAGATCCTTTCCTTCGCGCAGGCGACAGTCCAGCCGTTCCGAGCACGACGCCGTTTCTTCCAGCAGTTCTTTCAGCTCCTGCAAAGATTTGTGGCCGTTTCTTGCAGCGATGTCGAAGAGATAGTCCGCTTCCAGTCCGGCAAAGATCTGTTTCACCTGTTCCTTTAATGATGCATCCAGCATAAAGTACCTCCTTTTTTAGATTTTACCCACCAAGTCAATGCTTGGTTTCAGAGTTTCTTCTCCTTTCTTCCATTTTGCGGGACAAACCTCGCCGTCGTGTGCCGCTACAAACTGAGCCGCTTCGACCTTACGCAACAGCTCGTCGGCATTTCGTCCGATGCTGTTGTCCTGAATCTCCACCAGCTTGATGAGACCTTCCGGGTTTACGACAAAAGTACCGCGGTAGGCCATGCCATCCTCCTCGATCATCACGCCAAAGGCACGAGACAGAGCTCCGGTAGGATCGGCCAGCATCGGATACTGAATCTTGCGGATGCTTTCAGAGGCATCGTGCCATGCCTTGTGTACAAAGTGAGAGTCCGTACTTACGGAATATACCTCGACACCCATGGCACGGAACTGCTCATACTTCTCGGCCATATCGACCAGCTCAGTAGGGCAGACAAAAGTGAAATCAGCCGGATAGAAAAAGAAAATGGCCCACTTGCCTTGAATATCCTCATTGGATACGGTTACGAACTTGCCGTTATGATAAGCCTGAACCTTGAACTCAGGTACACGTGTGTTGATAATTGTAGTCATAATTTTCTTCGTTTTAAATTGTGGTTTTGTTTGAATACTGTTTTGTAATAATTACAATGCAAAGGTAGTCCGAAGCCTCCAAGGATGCAATACCCAAAAGTGAGTAAAATGAGGTCTGCGGAAATCATCTTTTCGGCAGGTGATGATTTCCTGTTTATATATATAAGGTGTGCTTCAGCAACCGTTGGATTTTATGGGTTAATTTATATTGTTGTGCAAGGTTTTTTATGTTTTAATTGGTTAATGTATTAATCTTTTATCTTAATATAGAAATTAAAAAAAGTACTATTTATTTTTTGATATTACTATAAATCCATTGCTTTATGCATTTATTGTTATATTTATTCATTTTAATGCTGTTTTTTATTCCAAATCATTAATATTACTACTTATTGCGTAAAAAAAAAGGATATTTTTTTTGGCTTTTAATATATATCCCTATATTTGCAATCGAATAACAAATTAATTTAAAATTAAGTTTTATGCAAAAATTATCTACTTATTCAGTAAAGGGCATTCTGATGGCTTTGGTATGCTTACTGTTTGTAGGTCTTGATGCAAAAGCCGTTCGGTCTTCTGCAGTTGAAGATCTGAATATAGACTTGAAGGTGGGAGAGACTTATGAGTATAAGGCTTTCCAGTCAGTCTATGTTTCTTACGTAGCCACAGAAAATGGAGTCCTTAGATTGGAGAATCATTCTCCTTACGGTTCTTTTTTGAGTCAGACAAAAGGACGTTATGTTGACACTTCTACAGAGACTCTGAAGACAGCTGTGAATGGAGTTCTGGAAGTGGAGGTTCAGACAGGTGCCACTTATTATTTTTATCAGTGGATGATGGATGCCGGAAGCTTTACTTCTTCTTTCAGAAAAGCAGACGAGGTGAAACTGGAACTGGTGTCTGTAACTCCGCAGGAAGGTTCCGTGCTTTCTTCTGAAGACGCTTCTCTGGTGTCTTATGCCTTTAACAACGATGTGTTGATCGACAATGCCACGATTACTTCGGGAGCACAGACTGCAACCGTAGAAGTCAACATCACTTCTGAGCGTTTTGCTTCTTTGGATGTTCTGTCTGTTCTGACAGGATGGCTTAAGGAAGAGAAGGTAAAGGCCGGTGATGATTTGACCATTACTCTGAACAAGGTACGTTATGCTAAAGACCAGAGCATTATCTACGGAGAAGACGGTTCTTTGAGCGTAACCTATAAAATAGCTGCAAAAGCTCTGGAACTGGTTAGTGTAACCGGTGCATCTCTGGATAAGTTCACCGATTTCCTTTCATATTATGTTCCTTCAAATCCTGCATCCAAGATTGTCTTGACTTTCGACGGCAATCTGTTGAATGATGCCAATGATGCTCCGAAGGCTGTTTTGAATTATGGAGATCTGGATCTGGATGCAGTCGGTGGTTATTATCAGGAGAGTATTCCGGTAACTGTCGAAGGTAATACGGCTACCGTAGATTTGTCTGGTAAACTCAGACGTACTCAGGACATGACTCCGAATTACAGTTCTGATGATGATATCTTCAAGATCCTTTCTATTAAGGTTGCCAATCTGAAGTCTGAAGACGGACAGTATATCGCTTCTACACAGCCAGGTGCTGTCGGTTCTATTTCCTTTATGTTCAATCTGGTGGACGTAACTGCAAATGTAGCCAGTGACTTCACTCCGGCAAATGGTTCTTCACTGACCGATGTGGATAATTTGGAAATCTGGATTCAGAACGATGCTACATTGATTTATGAAGGTGTACGTTTTGACTACGTTTCCGGTGGTGCGAACAAAAGCACTATCGTCATGAACGACAAGATTGAGAAGGTTGAGGACCCGGCAGATAACACTGCCATGATTCTGACCGTACCGGTTCCACGTATGATTGCTGATGAAGGTTCTGAGGTTAAGGTATCCTTGTCTGCTTTGTCTACTGTTGATGGATTGGATCATAGTCAGGATGTAGTAGCCACTTATCAGGCACCGGTTTATTCTCCGGAAGATACCGAGTTGAAGATCTTGAGCTGTAATTACGAAAATGGTGGTTCTTACGAAAAGATTCCATCAGAAGGTACGCTGACCCTGACAACTTCTAAGGATGACGAGATTGGTTTCATGATTTTCGATATCAAGGATATTACAACAGATGAAATTGTGAAATCTACTTCAATCTTCCAGAAAGAAGAAAACGGATGGTCTAACTACTTCTATTATGACTGCGTTTTGATGGAAGGTCATCAATACGAACTGACTGTTACTGCTTATAAGGAAGAAAATGATTACAATTACGGAGCTGATCCTCTGGGAGTAGGCAAAGTTACCTGGAACGGTTTGACCAAACCTTATGAGTACAGCGACGCAACTCTGGTAAGTATCACTCCGGAACCGACACCGGAAGACGATACCAATCTGGAAACTCCTGTGAAGATTGAAACTGCTGACGAGGATTACAGCATTGATTTGACTTTCAGTAAGGCTGTTGATGTCAATGCTTTCATTATCCAGGGATTCGGTATGACCGCTGACTTGAAGTCAGTTACTTCAAATGAGGACAAGACCGTTTGGACTTTGGTTATCGGTAAGGAATATCTGGCTTCAGCTCCAGAAACAATTCAGCTTTCTGTTTCTGCAAAGGATGAGCAGGGAAGAACAGTTAAGGCTACTCATGGAGAAGATGATGGCAGCTACTGGATTTTATACTATTCTTGCACAGTACAGGTTCCGGATGTAACAATCTCTACCGTAGAAACTGCAGGCGTGGTTACCGGACTCAAATTTGATTGTACCAAGTTCCTGTCTCAGTCTTATCTGGGAAGTAAGGAAATCAAGATTTATGATTTGGCCAACCGTACCGTGGTTTATAGCATTGAGAGCGGCGCTCAGTTCACTCCGGTAATTCCTGAAGAAGAACAGGATAATCCGTTCTATCAGCCTAATTCACTGATCTATTACTTTGACAAGCCTCTGGCAGACGGAGCTTACAATGTGATTTTGCCACGCGGTTACTTCATTTTGGGTGAACAGTTTGATTCATTCAACAACAAGGAGGAAGTCTATAACTTCACTGTAGGTTCTTCAACCGGTGACGGTGAACTGGACAAGACCTTTGAACCTGCATCTGTAACTCCATCTGGCGAAGAGTCAGTCTACAGCATTAAGGAAATCCGCCTGAAGATGTCGACTACATTCTCTCTCAATGAGAAAGATCCTAAGGAAGTCAGTCTGGTGGGACGTCTGAGCGGTAGCACAATTACCGGTACTTTGAGCCGTGATCCGGAAGATGAGTTCTTCACCATTCTGGTAACTTTGGAGAAGGAAGTGACTACTCCTGATTCTTACATGTTGATCATTCCGGAAGAAGCCTTCGGTGATGATGAGTATGGTGCAACTGAGTTTGCCGGTGGTAAGTGCAATCCTAAGTTGATGTATTCAATTGTTGTCGTTGCGGCTCCGAAACCAATCGAAATCACTCCGGCCGACGGTGCTGAAGTGGAAGAGTTGAGCGAATTCTTCTTCAAGGGCATTGAAATCAATGATTATGCCAAGGAGATGGTTCTGAAGGATAAGGATGGTAACGAACTGGCTAAGTTCAATGCCGACAAGTTGGAATGGGTATTCGAAGATGGTAATTGGGAAAACTTCTTGGGTTACCGTTACACTTTGGATGAGACAATCACTGAGCCGGGTGACTACACTCTGGAGATTCCGGAAGGCATGCTGGCTTACTCTAACTTCGAGCCAATACCTGCCATGACATTGACTTACCACATTGCTGGTCCGGCTACCGGTATTCAGAATGTATGGGGCGACAATGCTCAGGTAACCGTTTACACAATTGATGGTGTATTGCTCTATCATAAGGCTGATGCTTCCGTAGTGAAGAATCTGAAGAAAGGACTTTATATCATTAATGGTAAGAAGGTAGCTGTTAAATAATTTAATTGACAGATAAATGATTGGGAGGAAAGGTAACAGACTGTGTTATCTTTCCTCTTTTTTCCCGCAACCGGTTGGGCTGCGGGTTTTTAAGATTTAATAAACATGATATTATGAGTATTATCGGATTGAAAAAAAATCAGAAAAGAATGCAGGGATCTTTGCGTTTCAAGACACTGTCCATGGCGCTTCTGTGTTGCGCTTCCTTGGCAGCCTCACCCGTGATCCGCAAGAGCATCACGGTGACTGGGCCGGATGGAAGCGAACTGGTGCTGATGCCTCATGGCGATGAGTTCGGAGTGTGGTATACCGATACAGAAGGACGGGTGATGGTGCAGGATGCACAGGGTAATTTTGTGTATGGCCGTCCGGATGCCGCTGTTGTCAACCGGACCAGAGCGGCAGCCCAGAACCGTATCGGCGAGATGTCCATTCACGAAGGAAGTCCCCGCATACCGGTTATTCTGGTTTCTTTTGCGGACAAGGACTTCTCGGAAAAGGATCCGAAGGCCGGATTTGAAAACCGTTTGTGCAGAGCGGCTACGCGCAGTGAGGTGGAAGCCGGAAACGGTTCTGCCTATCAGTATTTCGCCGATCAGAGCGACGGCAAGTTTACACCCGAGTTTGAAATCATCGGTCCCTTGAAGCTGTCGCAGCCCGAAGCTTCCTATGTCAATAAAGAAGCCGAAATGGTCAGCGAGGCCGTAGCTATGGCCTCAGAACAGGGTATTGTGCCCGACTGGTCGGTCTATGACAGCAATGGGGACGGAATGGTGGACGCATCGTATGTGATCTTTGCCGGTGAAGGACGGCATGCTCATCCTCAGGACATGACGCTGATCTGGCCGCAGACCTCTGTATTTGTGAATAACCCGCCGCAGGCTGACGGAGTGACTTTCCATGCTTATTCCTGCTGTAATGAACTGCTATATGATGAGCTGGACGGCTTTGGCACGTTCTGCCATGAATTCAGTCATCAGTTGGGATTGCCGGACTTCTATCGCACCGACGGAGGCATCCTGACCGAGTTTAATATGGGCCCCTGGTCTTTGATGGATTACGGCGGTTATAACGGCGGCGGTTACCTGCCTGTGGGTTATCGTGCTTTGGAGAAATGGTGTATGGGATGGACCGAACCGGTAGAGCTGGACAAGGCGGCTACGATTGTGGGCTGGCCGGCGAATGCGGCACCGCTCAAGGTTTCCAATAATGTGGATAATTCGGAATACTATATTCTGGAAACAATCGACGGAAAGGGATGGAACCATGACTGTCCGGCTGAGGGTATTCTCATCACGCACGTTTATCTGCCCGGCGGATTTAATTCCAATTCCTGGAAAGACAATTCTCTGAACAACAGTGCTGCTCCCAGCGTGCATGTGATTGCTGCCGACAATGAGCGTCTGCAACTGGTAACCGGAGTGAACGAGGCGGAATATGAAGAAAGCATCCGTCATGACCTGTATCCGAACGAGGCCGGTAATAATGAGCTGACCGATACATCAACTCCGGCGGCGAATGTATATGTGGGTCTTTGGGGACTGATGGGCAAGCCGATAACGGAAATGACTTATGATGCACAGACCGGACGGGCTTCATTCCAGTTTATGGGGGGAGACGACCAGAATGTGATTACCTCGGTCAATGCTCCGCTCCTACAGGCCGGAGCAGAAGAAGGTTGCTGGAGTCTGGACGGATTGCGTTGGGACAAAAAGCCGAATCAGAAGGGTATCTATATTGTTCGCGATGCACAGGGAAATCTGATCAAAGTGCTCCGATAAGACTTGGGGTATCGTGATAAAATAAACCGCCCGGACTCAGTGTTTCCTTCACTGTTGTCCGGGCGGTTTGTTTTTTATGTCTCAGAAGCGGGTTAGCGGGTCAGTTCCAGATTCAGGAACTGGTTGATGGCTCCCATATTCTGATTGTTCTTATAGGCAGACAGGGCAAATCCTCCCATCTTCTTTCCATCCTGGAAAGTACTGTCGGCCTTGAAGGGATAACTGAGCTTGTCGTTCAGATATTCCGGATTGCAGAAATAGTGGCGTGCCACGGTTTCCTTTTCCTTGGAATAGATAATGTTGTCTTCCGACAAACCGCAGACATATACCTGATATTGTGAATTGAACATACCGGCATAACTGTTGGTGACAATGGCCAGACTATTTCCGTATGCTACGACCGGAATACGGATTCCATCTTGCAATCCTTCGATGACCATCTGTCCGGGATGACTTTCATCGGCAATGAGCTGAATCGGCTTTTGCTGTTGCTTGCCGCTTTTATCCTGCCATTGTGCAGTCCAGTTTCCTAAGAAGTCGCTGGTTTCATACTGGTAAATGCCTGTCGTGATGGTCTGGTTCAGAGAAGCACAATAGAACTTCACCAGGGCATAGCGCGGTGCTCCACTGGTATTGGAAGTGATGCTTAAAGTGGTGCCGTCAGAACCGATATTCGGGGTAATCCAGGAAGCATCGGTTGAAGATTCATAATCGAAAACGGTTTTGATGGCGTAGGCCAGATCCTGTTGTTTGTTATTTACTACAAAGGTATCCTGTCCGGCATCGCTTCTGAAATAACCTCCGGCTTGTGAAACCGGCACCTTCTGACTTCCGTCGGCAGAAGTGATGGTGACGATAGCCGTACGGCCCTCCAGGGAGGTATTGTTGGATACCTGCAGGAGCACGCTGTCCTGCTTGCAGGTTACCTGGCACCAGTCTTCAGAAGAACTTGCTGTAAAATTGCCGGATTGAGACAGGACAATGTAACCCTTGGATTCTTTGGCCTGAAAGTAAGCTTCCGATTTAACGACCTGCAAAGAGTAAGTGCTCTCTTCTTCATCCTGGCAACTGATGGCACCCATGCAGAGCATGGGAACCATCAGAAAAGGAATATATTTTTTCATTATTCTTGTTCTTTTTGTTTAAACTCAATGTTGTTGTAACTCTCCAAAACACCGATAGGGGAACTTTCCAAAGAGAATTCCTTGAAGGCATAGAAAACGAAACCTTCCAATGAAGTACCCGAAGAGCGTCCGTTGTCCTTGAAGGTGAGAATGCGCGGAGACAGCTGCTTGGCTTCGCTGACAATTCCGGCAGTTTCGGTCATGAACATGGTTCCCTGATCCGGGTTCCAAGGGCAGAGATACAGATAGGCATTTACTTTCTCTCCGCTTTCATAGGTCAGCTGTACTGCGGTAAGGAACTGGGTGCGGAACTCCAGCATACCGGTGATTCTGTTGTAGAGTGCTTTGGTTTCTACCTTCATGCTTCCGCAAGGAATCTTTACCGACAGCGTGTCGCTTTCGTTCAGGCGGGTGAATTCGATGTTCACCGTGGTGTCCTTGCGCTCAAACATATAGCTGTAGCTGGCTTCCCATTCATTATCTGTATAGAACTCAATAGGAACCCAATAGTCTGGGCGTTCATATTGCAATACTACGGAAGCATCTGTGGTGGCAGTAAACTTCTTGTCTGTGACATTCCAGGTGAACTCGTTCACTGTAACGTCGTTTACGGTAAGCGGTTCAAACAGGCGGATACCTTTATCGGTATAGGCAAAAGAAGTTTTTTGAGTGGTTTCTTTGCCGGTACCATCGGTCTTGCTGATGATCAGGACATTGGACTGAGAATAAATGTTCTTGTTGAAAGCATAGCCGTTCTGATAACCGACGAGTGTCGCATACTCGGCGCTTTCTTCGCGAACTTTCTTACAGTTGTTCAGGTAAGTATCCCAATCCATATCCTCTGCCATACGCTTCATGGTCAGAATCGTATTGTGTTTCTTTCCTTTCAGGGTGATGGCATCCGGAGTGGCATTGGTAATG
The DNA here is from genome assembly GCF_003477995.1 of Bacteroides sp. OF04-15BH. Classification (GTDB taxonomy): domain Bacteria; phylum Bacteroidota; class Bacteroidia; order Bacteroidales; family Bacteroidaceae; genus Paraprevotella. The sequence continues at coordinate 6,962 of NZ_QUEM01000016.1, read as the reverse complement.
ACAAACTCAAAGTCGCCTTCCAGACCATCGGCATCGAACACACCCTTAGGCTCAGACCAATAGTGAATCAATGCATTGTAGGTGCAGAAAGATAGGGTAGGACCCTGATCCTTCAGCAAAGAATATTTGGAAGTGACACGTTCGCCCACTTCTACGGCCTTGGCTTCGCCATAGCCTCTGACACGGGTGTCGGAAGCAATCGTGACATCTTCTCCTTCGAATTTCATGAGAAGAACCACACCGCCGATATCGTGCATTTCTCCTCCAGCATAATATTCCAATAACCAACCGTTGGGGGCTTCGGTCAGAATTTTCTGATATTCCTTCAGACTTGCTTCAACACGCTGGCCGGGCTCTTCATTGAAAATTTCCTCTTCGCTGAAGAAGCAGGATTGCATCAGCAGGGATATCAAGAACAAACAACTGATTAAACTATATTTTTTCATACCGTTTCTTAATTAATATTTTCTAGATCCAGATTGTGAATTTCGCTGCAACGACGCTGCACCACGCTGCGAAGCTCGTCCATGTCAATATTCCAGGATTCCTGCATGTAGGTCTTGACCAGCTCCAGTTTGCGGGTAACCAACTGGGCACCTTCTTCACCGCAATCCTTCAGCATGGCATCCCATGAAGCCTGGTCTTGGGTGATATAGGTTGACAAGGTCTCTGCAAAATCCTCGTCAGGCTGTTCCATGGCATAAGGAGTTACGAACCCTCTCTTATGAGCTGTGGAATCGGCTGTCTCTTCCCACTGTGAGCCGATGTATCCGCTTTCGGTGATTGTCTTGAAATCGGTGCTGTAAGGCTTGGTCTGGTGCAGGATATGAGAGAACTCATGGTGCATGACGTGGAAATAGCTTGTGTTCAGCTGTTCCGGATGCTGGATATAGTTGTCGATATAGTTTACATTGTAGAGCATGACCTTCATACCTCCTTCAGCAGTACCCAGCATCTCGGTTTGGGTATCGGCATTATAGGCTGATGAACCGATGAGCATGATTTGTTTTGGCACATAAGTACGCATGAAGTCGATTCCGGCTACTTCGTCATAAGCTTCCAGCCACACGTATTTTACGATCTTTGAAAGCTTGATGGCATTCTCCGTCTTTACCGGAGCCAGGTCATAAGCCAGATTGCTCTCGATGTCTTCCCATTTGTATTTGACATCAATATTATAAGGAGCTACATAATTCTTCAGCAGCCATTGGTCGAAAGCGTTACGCTCGGGAGCTGTGGTGTCGAAATTACTTCCCGGAGTTATTTCGTCCCGGTCGCATGAGGTAGCACCGAAACAGCAGGCTGCCAAAAACAGATAACCTATATATTTTCTAATCATTGGGTATACTTGTTTAATAATGATCTATATATGATATGTTATGATCTCGGATTCGCTTCCAGACCAGCCAGAATAACATCTGCCGGAAGCTGGATGGCGCGGCGTGGATCGTCGGCTTTCAGTTCATCGGTTACGGTGATTTCCTTATCCTCAATAATTCTGCGGTAAATGGTAATACCATAGCGCTTGATGTCGCCCCAACGCAGACCTTCATGCAAGGTGGTGATACGACGGGCGTGCAGGATGAACTGAATCAGGTTTTCCTGTGTTCCGGCTTCCAAAGCAAAATCCGGATGAAGCTCTTTCTTCACGGTCGGTTCAGTCGGTGTGTAGTAGGCAATATTACCGTAGAACTGGTTGATGTTCTCTTCTGTCAACTGTACCTTGGAAGTGGTGTAGGCATTCAGCCAGCTCTGCATGTCGGCAATGGCCTTGCTGTATTGCTTGGTCAGTGCATAGGCTTCGGCACGGACGAGCAAGGTTTCGTCGGTGTTGAAAGCAGAACTGATGATGTTGTAATAACCGTTTCCTAAAACCGGATCTGTATATTCCATATAATAAAGTGGGAACTTTCTGAACACCACCTTCGGAATGCTGGTATAGTCGGCCGGCTGCTGTTTCAGAGTGCTGGTGCAGTCTCCCCAAACACCGGTTGAGCTACAGGTTTCTGTTTCTGCAATTGTCGGATTGTGACAGTAACGGTTTGAGGTTGTCAACGGACCGTTGTAGAGTCCCCAGAAAGAACGTGAGGTGACCAGCAGCAGGTTGGCCTGTTCCGTCGAACTGATGTAGGCGTTAGGTTGATGATCTTCATTTAAAGACAACTTACCCAAGGCCTCCCAGTCACGCAGTACCAGACTGGCATTGTCGCCCAGAACTACGTTGGCACATTCAATGGCGCGTTCATATTTTCCATAATACAAATAGAAACGTGCGGCAAAGGCATAAGCAGCCTTACGGTTGAAGTGATATTTCGGAACACTATAATTATTGTCGTCCACTAAGGCGAGACCTTCTTCGATATCTTTGGCGATCTTTTCGTAAGTCTGACCGATTGTTCCGCGCTCATAGCTTGGATTGACCGTAGTTTCCGGTTTGGTGCTGTAAGGAATACCCAAAGCTGTATTCTGATTGCTGGTAGTCCAGGCATTGCAGAAAATGTAGCTCAGCATGAAGTGTCCGTAAGCACGGCACAAAAGAGCTTCGCCTTTCTGTGCTTTCAAATCCTCCGTGTCACCCAGTTTCTCGATAGCTTCCAGAGCATGGTTGCTGACGGCAACAGCCTTGTAGCAGGCTTCCCAGTAAGCTCCCGGACTGTCATTGCCGGATTCTTTAGTGTCTTTCCAGTGATAGACCTCTTCCGAAAGACGGTCTAACTCCATATTTCTGGAACCGTTGTCATCGGTATTGTCTGATGAAAATTCTGCCAGCATATTCCAATTGGCAGTGGGGTAGGCATCCACAAGCACTTTGCTGATCTTTTCAGGGGTGTTCAATTCTGTACGGTTATCAGGCATTGTATCCAGAAAGTCGTTGCATGAGGCGCATGCAAACAGAATAGATGGAACAACGATTGCTTGCAATATTTTTTTCATTTTCTTTTTCTATACTTTGTGATACACTATTAAATTCCTAATCTAAGAGTAAAGGTGAACTGACGGGGTACTGGTGAAGCAACACCACCGGAGTTGATGAATTCCGGATCCTGTCCGTTCAGCTTCTTGTCTGCATAGAGAAGGCAAAGATTGGTTGCCTGTAATTTGGCGGACAGGCTGGACAGCTTCAGAGTTGAACAGATCTTTTTCGGGAAATCATAGTTCAGGGAAATTTCCTTCAAACGGATGAATCCTCCGTCGGCTACTCTTTCTGTTGAATAGTTGTAAGCGTTATATGCTGTTGCGAGCTGTGTATTGTTGTAATACTGACGGTAGCTCAGGATGGTCGGAATTGTGGTGTGTTCCTCGTCACCCGGCTTCATCCAACGGTTTTTGAACTCGCGTGAAGTAGCGGTAAGGTCTGTATATTTGGCACTGAATACAGGGTCCAGACGAACTACATTACCTCCTGAATAGGTGATATAGACATTCAGACGGAAATTCTTGTAAGAGAAAGTATTTCCCAAACTACCGCTGAAAGTCGGGTCAGTCGGTCCTTCGTATTTCAACCAGGAGAAGTCGTCGCTGTATTGGAAACTCAGGTCTGTGCTGGTAATCTCTCCCTTTTCGTTATAGAAGGTCGGGATACCGTTTTCGTCCAGTCCGGCAAACGGAATGGAGAACAGACCTCGGTGTGGATAACCCACCATGGTGAATCCGGTTCCGCTCACATAGTCCATTGTAGAGGCGATGGCATTCAGCTGGGTCACCTCATTCTTGTAAACAGAGTAGATGAAGTCGGTTGTCCATCTGAAGTTCTTGTTCTGAATATTGGTTGAAGAGATGCTCAATTCAAAACCATGTGACTTCATGGCTGCAACGTTTGCGTATTTGGAGATCTCTCCTCCCACACCCTGAGTTCTGGTTGTTCCGATCAAATCGTGGTTGTCACGGGTATAGAAATCCATGCTGGTGTTGATTCTGTTGTCGAACAGACCGATTTCCAAACCGACGTTGAACTCAGTTTTCTTTTCGTAGGTCAGATCATCATTGGCCAGCATCACCAGTTCCAGACCACTTTCCTGAGTACCGGTCATAGGACGGAACGGATTGTAGCTGGAGAATATGGCTGTTGAATTGGTCAGGTTCGGACCACGGTCTCCGGTCAGTGAGTATGACAATTTCAGTGATGCAGTAGAGACAACCTTTTTCAGGGGTGCGAAGAATTTCTCCTGATCCAGGTTCCATCTGCCGGAAATGTTCCAGGTGGGCAACCAGCGTGCAGAGCGTGAACGGCCCAGCTGGTTGGTTCCTTCGTAACGTACGGTACCGTTTACAGAATATCTCTGCTGGTAGGCGTAGTTGGCATTCAGGAAGAAGGCTGCACTTCTGGAGTGAGAATGTGACAGACCGTAATAGCTGGTTCCCTGTTCAATGGCCTGTTTGAAATACTGGTAGATATAGAATGGAGTTTCTCCCATTTCATATTGCATACCGATACCATTGAAGGTAGAATAGTCATAGTCTGTGGCATTGGTTTCCATACCTCCGTATACGTTGGTCAGATGGTCGTCTTTCCACAGGCGGTTCCAAGAGAATGAAGTACGGAAATCAAATCCTTTGGTCTTATAGTCTGTACGGCGATAGATACCTCCTTCCGGGAGAACGGTGATCGGCAGGTCATAAGGATGATCCGGGTCTGGATACAGTTTATCATTGGAGTCAATGATGATAGAGTTGTCCATGGCGCGGTAGGCATTGGCCTGATTGGACTCATCCATGATGAAGTGCTCATTGTCGATGGTGTTATACTTCAGGGCACCCAAAACGCTTAATTCCAATTCCTTCACAGGAGCCCACTTCAGTTCGGTCTGGAACTTCAGGTCAACGGTATTCAGTTCAATGAAGTTGTTGTCCAGTTCCTTGAAGATATTGAAATCGGCATAATTGCGTCGGTAAGTTTCTTTCGGATCAAGTGTACGTGAAGAATTCAAAGCATAAGAGTAGGGGTTAATGTCAAAATCACGACTGATTTCTCCATCTACCAGATTGACGGCCTGACTGGAAGTTCCCGGCGCGTTCTGCTTTCTGTAGGCTGCATTGCTGAGCAGGTTCAAAGTTACTTTCTTACCTAACTTATAAGAAGTGTTCAAATTGGCAGTATAGCGCTGAACACCACTTTTCAGATACCATCCCGGATCGTTCATCACACTCAGGGAAGCGTAATAAGTAGCTTTGTCACTACCGGAGGAAACACTGATAGAGTGGTTCTGCATGATTGAATTGCTGAACAGTTCGTCGAACCAGTCTGTGTTTCTCTGTTCTGCCATTTGCAGATAACCGTTGCGTGCTTCAGTAGTGTTTGCCAAGGCAAACTGTCCGGTTGTCGGATCGTAAGTATTGATCAGCTGCCACATTTTTCCATAAACTCCGCTGTTGGGAGCATTGTACAGACCATTTGTGTTGTCACCGGAGAAGTTCAGCCAACCTTTTGCAGCCATTTCGCGGTACACATCCATCTGGTCTTTGGAGTTCATGATGTTGTAGTTGTTGTAGCTGGGTTTCATACGGGTGGTGAATTCTCCCGTATAATTGATGCGGCTTACACCGGCCTTTCCTTTCTTGGTCGTAATGACAATAACGCCGGCCATGGCCCGTGCTCCATAAATAGAAGTTGCGGAACCATCCTTCAGGATTTGGAAGCTCTCGATATCGTCGGCATTCAGTCCGGCAATGGCAGAGCTCAGCAAGGTTTCCACATCACCTGTTGCCAGTTCGTCGGCACCGATGTTGATCACGTCTTCCTGGATGACTCCGTCAACGACCCACAGAGGGCGGCTGCTGCCATAAATGGAAGTAGCACCACGAACTCTGATTTTAGGAGCCGAACCGAAAGTTCCCGATACGTTCTGAACGGAAACACCGGCAGCTCTTCCTTCCAGAGAGCGGCTGATATCGGCCATACCGTCTATTTTCATTTTCTCGGCATCGATTTTTACCGTGGCACCAGAGAACAGACGTTTATCCATTTTCTGCATACCGGTGACCACTACCTCGCCCAGATTCTTTTTCTCGGATTGAAGGATTACTTTAATATTTTCCTGTATGGGAACACTCTGAGGATTAAATCCCATATAGGTAATTTCCAGAAACTTAGATTCATTCGGAATGTTATTGAGGGTAAAACGTCCGTTTATATCCGTCACGACACCCAATGAAGTACCTTTGACTTTAATAGTGGCTCCCATAAGCGGCTCATTGAAGTCGCCGTCGATGACGACACCTGATGCCTTCTTCTGTGCCCAAGAGCTATAGCTGAAAGCCAAAAGCGAAAAAAGAAATAGTAAAACTTTGTGTTTCATAAGTTTTTTGATGTAGGTATTAAAAGGTGAGGGAGTTGTCTCCCTCACACTTTATCATGTTAATAAGAATAGATTTTTATTTCATGAGTACCTTTTGTACTGTGGTCTGACTGCCTTGCGTCACTTTAACCAGAACAATACCCTTATATCCCGGTACGGTCAGTCGGGTGCGTTCAGAGCAGACAGCGCTGTTCAGTACTGCACCGTTCATGCCAATCAGTTCCACTTTGGCGTCAGCTGCACCTGCGATGCAGATTTCGTTATCCTGGCAAGAAATCTGGATCTTCTGAGCGTCCTGTGCGTCTTCAATTCCAGAAGTGATGCTCAGACGAGCCTGAGCTGCATTGATATATTTACCACTGTTTCCGTCAATCATCATAACGACAACCTTGCAAGAGTTTGCATCATTATATTTGATGGCGCTGTTGGTTGTGGTGATTGTGGCTTCATAAGTCTTTCCGGCTTCTACATCAGCAGGGATATATCCTCCGGTACCGTTGAATGATGTTCCGATGCATCCCAGTGCCACGTGGTCGAAATAATATGGAATCACTTCAGCCTTACCATAGATTCCGCCTTTACCCCATTCGCCTAAGGCCGGAGAGGTTTCGTTGGCTTTGTAGTTCTGCGCCCATAAGGGCATACTGTAAATGTAGGTTTGGCAAC
>NZ_QUEM01000015.1 GCF_003477995.1 Bacteroides sp. OF04-15BH | reverse complement strand
TTAAAAAAAATATTTTATAATAGTGTTGCGGAATTAAGGTTTCATAAAAAAAGCAAGGTCCTGCTCCTTCCCATCGGAGCGGGAAGACATCAGGACCTTGCAGGGGGACTTTAACAGTAGCAAAGACAAGACATGAATTTTTGGGCAAAGTTCTATTTGACAGAGAGGTGTACTGTTACGTCCCCTTTTCCGCCCAGCAGTTCCAGTACTTCCTGACGGGTAGAGACACCGTCCAGTCGTCCCAGACGCGTAAAGTTCCAGGAATTCGTATCATAATAGATCACGAAAGAGTCTCCCAGATAGAGAATCAGATCACCCGGACGTGTAGTTGTCTGCCGGTCGTTGCGGGGCAGGGAAGTACCCAGAGAACCCACTTTCTCCATGTTTCCGTAATCACTCATCCGTATGTTCAGATCTCCTTTCTCAAGCAGCTGGCGCAGGGCTTCTGCCGAGGAGTTCTCTTCTAAAGTCGCCGTAAAGGATTTGCCGTTTACGGTCAGTTTGATTTTGTTCTTCTCCATAAATTCTCTTTTTTCATCGTCGTCTTCTTCGGGTTGGTTTTCACTAGGAATGCTGTCATTGGGTGCCGGGTTTTCGGGGATGCTGTCCTCCGGAGTTGTTCCTTCGTCGTCCGGCACATCCGTTGAGTCATTTCCGGTCTGTTCTTCCTGAGTGGGAGGAGGCACCGGCTCGTCCTCTGCAGGGCTGCATGCCGGCAGCGAGGTGCAGGCCATGAGAATGAGTAAAAAGATTGCAGTTTTTTTCATAAGCATTGTCTGTTAGTTGTTGATGTCATAAACCGTTCTTTCTGATGCGGCAAACATATCGAAAAAACGGAAATGCGGCGATACCCCGATTACGGTTTTTGTTACCATTTTGTGGGTATCTGGAATATGAGACATTTGGCACACTTTTCATTCCTTTTTGACGACCGCTTCTTTGGGGCGAATTGTTATTTTTGTTCCGATTCTCAAATAATGAATAAGGTATGAAGAAAGAGAGACGAAATGTAAGGAAGACAAATCCTTATTACGGTTTTTTACTGGGCATTCTGATTGTTTTGTTTTTAAACGGTATGGTGTTTCCCAGATTCGGAAAAGGGCGCATCGTCACCACGGACTATGGCAACTTCATCAGTCTGGTGGACAGTGGCCGGGTGAAGGATGTCATGATCAAGAGCAATCAGATATTCTTTACTGCATTGGCCGAAAACGGCGAGGTCCGCACCTACCAGACAGGCGAGATTAACGACCCGAAACTGGTGGATCGTCTGCTGGAAGCCAAGAGCCCGAATGCCGACGGAAAGATAGCTTTCAATGAGATTGTGCCTCAGGAAAATTCCCCCATTCTTAATTTTCTGCTGATGTGGGTATTGCCGGGACTTATTTTTTATCTGATCTGGAGACAGGCCAGCAAAAGCATTCAGAACCGTCTCGGCTCGGGAGGAAATTTCATGTCGTTCGGCAACAGCGGGGCCAAAATCTATGCCGATGCCGATGTGAAGACCACCTTTGCCGATGTGGCCGGGCAGGACGAAGCCAAGGATACGCTCCGTGAGATTGTGGATTTTCTGCATAATCCCAGGAAATATACCGAGATTGGTGCCTCGCTTCCCAAGGGCGCTCTGCTGGTGGGCCCTCCGGGAACGGGAAAGACCTTGATAGCCCGTGCCGTGGCCGGTGAGGCCAAAGTGCCGTTTTTTGCCATATCCGGTTCGGAGTTTGTCCAGATGTTTGTCGGAATGGGAGCGGCCAAGGTGCGCGACCTGTTCAAGCAGGCCAATGAAAAGGCCCCCTGCATTATTTTTATTGATGAGATTGATGCCATCGGAAAGAAGCGCGACAACGGCTTCTCGGGGAATGATGAGCGCGAACAGACCTTGAACCAGCTGTTGACGGAGATGGATGGTTTTGACGGCCGCAAGGGTGTTGTGATTCTGGCTGCCACCAACCGGCCGGAGACACTGGACAAGGCCCTGTTGCGCCCCGGACGCTTTGACCGGCGCATCCAGATGGAACTGCCCGATCTGGAAGGCCGGAAGGCCATCCTGCGTGTGCACCTCACTCATGTGAAACACGAGGAAATAGATCTGGATATTGTGGCCAGAGCCACTGCCGGTTCTTCGGGAGCCGAGCTGGCCAATATGGTGAATGAGGCTGCCTTGCGTGCGGTGCGTCTGGGGCGCACGCAGGTAACTACTGCCGATCTGGAGGAAAGCGTGGAGACGGTGATTGCCGGAGCCCAGAAGAAGAACAAGGTGATTTCTGCAGACGAGAAAAAGATTGTGGCCTATCACGAAATCGGTCATGCTCTGGTAGCTGCCTTGCAGACCAACTCCGCGCCCGTGCACAAGATTACCATCATACCGCGTACTTCGGGCGCGTTGGGCTACACCATGCAGGTGGACGAAGGCGAACAGCTGCTGATGAACCGCGATACGTTGTTCAACCGGATTGTGACCTTCACCGGAGGACGTGCGGCCGAAGAGGTGGTGCTGCACACCGTGACTACCGGAGCGTCCAACGATATCGAACAGGCTACACGTCTGGCACGGGCCATGATTACCCGCTACGGCATGAGCGACCGCTATGATATGATGGGACTGGAAACTGTGAACAATGCCTATCTGGGTGGCGACACCTCGCTGACCTGTTCGGGAGAAACGGCTGCGGACATCGACCGCGAAGTGTTGCGTCTGATTCAGGAAGCCCATCAGAAAGCCCGTGACCTGATTTCCTCCCATCTGGAGGTGATGCATCAGGCTGCCGCCTATCTGATGGAGCGGGAGACCATCACCGGAGAAGAGTTTATGCGGATTCTGCGTCAGGCTCAGGCTTCGCAGTAAGCCCGTTACCGATTAAAAAATCAAGCCCTTCAAAAGTTTCGGAAACCGAACTTCTGAAGGGCTTTCCTGTTGATATAAACCCTATGGAAAAATCATTTTGATGAAATTCAAAAATCATCCCAATCAAAATGCAGAATCATCTTGATAATTTTTTTTCGAGCTGCCGGAGGACATTTTTTACTTCCGGCATGGCCGATCGTTTCATGAGGCAACAGGCTCCTGCATCCGTGCCCAGATTCCTTTGACCAAAGCGCATGCCGTTTCCAGTCCGATGCTTCCGGTGTTCAGCATCAGGTGGTAGTGATGCGGCTCACCCCATCGCTCGCCGGTATAATATTCATAATGATGGATGCGGTTTCGGTTTACGCTGCGGATTTCCTTCTCGGCGTTTTCCGGTTTCAGACCGTATTCCTTGGTGCAGCGCTCCACGGCACTGGCCACATCCGAGTAGCAGAAAATCTTGATGACCTTCGGATAGTCTTTCAGAATGTAGTCGGCACAGCGGCCCACGATGATGCAGGATTCCCGTTCTGCAATTTCCTGAATGATTCTGCTTTCGGCCACAAACAGCACATCGTCCGAAGAAAGACTGGCTTCGAGCGGCTGCTCGCTGTTTTTCGAAAGGATACATTTCAGCCAGAAAGAGGGGATGGACTGTTCGTTGCGGACGATGTATTCCTCGTTCATGCCGCTGCGCTGGGCAGCCATACGGATCAGTTCCTTGTCGTAGAGCCTGATGCCCAGTTCCCGCGACAGCATTTCGCCCAGCAGATGACCGCCGCTGCCGTATTCGCGGGCAATGGTGATGACGGTATGCTGTGCTTCGGGCTTTTCCGTTCCGCCGCCTTGTGGCGTGGGAGCGGTAATCCAGCGGTCCAGAAAACGATAGTAGGGAGTGACGAAATGAACAATCGGACCGACAATCAGGGCCGAGATGACCGTTCCTTCGCGCACGCCGTAGATGCCCGACATGAAGAGCAGGGACAGCGCGCAGGCCAGGGCCACCAGAGTGATGTCAAAGCCCAGTTTTACATAGCCGAACTCGCCCTTGAAGCAACGGGTGATGACCTTTACGAAATATTCTCCGGCCATCATGGCTGCATTGGCCTTCACTTCCAGAGCGATGCCCACGGCCAGAATCACGCATCCTATGACCAGATCGGTAATCATGCTTACATATTCTGTGGGGTTGAGCCAGAAGAGCAGTTGCATGGACAGGTCGATGAACATGCCGAAGCAAAACGAAATGGGGATTTGCAGCAGATACATGCGCAAATCGTTCTTCAGCTCCTCACGTTGCATCAGCAGAGGCTCGATGAGTACAAACAGCAGGTTCAGCATGATGGTCCACTGTCCGATGGTGAAAGGAGTAAACATACTGAGCACGTAGGTGACACTGGTGATGGGCGACGTGCCCAGCGCTGCTTTGGTGATAAAGGCAATACCCAGTGCGTTGACAAAAAGCGAAACGCAGAACAGCAGGTACCGCCGCAATAGAAATTTGCTCATAGTTTTTTTGCTATCTTTTAAAATCGTGCAAATTTCCGGCTATTTTCTGATTTTCGGTTCATAAAAGAACAACCTTTTTTGGTCGAAAACGAAACAAGCCTTAATTTTGTGGAAAACAAAAGTATGATTCCACATTTGACAGACCTGATGTCGGGCCGTCGGCCGGACGGTGCAGCGGGCAAAAACTATATTCGTCTGGAGGGAGACATTTCCGCTCATCCGGAAGTGCTGCTGGAGCAGGGCTTCTTTTTCCTGCTGGTTGTCCGTGGAGCAGCCCGGGCCGAGGACGTGTATCGCAGTTATGTGCTGAAGGCACAGACCTTGCTGGTTCTGACTCCCAGTGTGCAGGTTGTTCTGAAGGAGATGTCCGCCGATTTTGCCTTTACCGGCTTGTATCTGCGCCCGGCCTATTTTGACAGTCTGCCGGACGGACAGGCCCTTTACAATCAGCTGGCCGTTACTTTGGGGAGCCGTCGCACTCCGGTATGCCGGCTCGATGCGGCGGCTTCTGCCTATTTGCAGAATACGCTGTCGCTGTTTGCGCCGCGTCTGGCGGACATGCCTTTGTATCATGCGGGCATGGTGCGCCATCTTTGCAGTTTTCTGCTGCTGCAACTCACGGAACTGCTCTGCGGCATAAACCACGATACACCGGTATATGTCAGCCGCACGAACGAGATTTTCCGTCAGTTTAAGAAGTTGCTGGTGCAGCATTACAAGCAACAGCATGCCATTTCTTTCTATGCAGCACAGCTTCATATCTCGTCTACCTATCTGTCGCGTGTGGTCAAGCAGATTACCGGGCGCACGGTAGGCGACCATATTGCCGAACTGCTTTGTGCCGAGGCCCGCCGCATGCTGGAAAGTACGGACCGGGATGTGAAGGAAATCGCCGTGGCGCTGGGCTTTTCCGACCAGTCGGTTTTCGGTAAATTCTTTGTGCGGAAAGCCGGTCTGTCGCCACTCAAGTTCCGCATGCGCCGGGAGCTGGAGAAGGAAGTTTCTGTATCGCCGGTAGCAGCGGACGAAGAAAAAGTGCCCTCTGTTGGGCTTCATCAATTAGAAAAGAAATAAACAAGTAACCATGATAAAGATCCGTTGTGTCATAGAGCATATCACCTATCAGAATCCCGAGAACGGTTATTCGGTGATGAAAGCTCAGGTAAAGGGTTATCGCGAACCGGTAACTCTGGTAGGTACGTTGCTCGATGTGCCCGTGGGCAGTGTGCTGCTTTGCGAAGGCAACTGGAAGATGGACAAGAAATACGGCGGTCAGTTCATGGTGGAGAGCTGGGAGGAAGTGATGCCCGCCACCCTCTATGGTATCGAAAAATATTTGGGAAGCGGACTGGTGAAGGGCATCGGTCCGAAATACGCCCAGCTCATCGTGCGCCAGTTCGGACTGGATACGATAGAGGTGATCGAAACCGATATCGAACGTCTGTTGGAAGTGCCCGGCATCGGAGCCAAACGGGTGGAGAAAATCCGTGAGAGTTGGGAGCGGCAGAAAGAGATCAAAAACGTGATGCTCTTTCTGCAAGGTTATGGTGTGAGCACGGCATTTGCCGCCAAGATATTCCGGGCGTACGGCAAAGAGAGCATCAACCAGGTGAAGGACAATCCCTATCGCCTGGCAGACGACATCTGGGGCATCGGTTTCAAGACGGCCGATACCATTGCCGGAAAGATGGGGTATGAGAAAAACGATCTGCGCCGCTGCCGGAGCGGAATAGCCTATACGCTGAGTCAGCTGTCGAACGACGGACATGTGTATGCCGTAGAGGAACAGTTGGTCAAGACAGCCTGTTCGCTGCTCGAAGCAGAGGAGGAACCGGTGCGCCGTGCGCTGGCCGACATGATTGCGACCAAGGATGTGATTCTGGAGGACGAGGCTATCTATTTGCCTCCTTTCTATTATGCGGAATGCGGTACGGCCACCCGCTTGCGCACCCTTTTGTCTGACACGCGCAATCAGCAGGTGACCGGCTGTTTTGCTCCCGAAGAATTGAGCAAGCAGAGCGGCATTACCTATGATGAGGTGCAGTTGGCAGCCATCCGTCAGGCGCTGTCCTCCAAAGTGATGGTACTGACGGGAGGTCCCGGAACCGGAAAGACGACCACCACGCAAGGGATCATCGCCTCTTTGCGGTCGGCAGGACTCCGCATTCTGCTGGCGGCCCCTACCGGACGCGCGGCCAAGCGCATGACCGAGGCTACGGGCATGGAGGCCAAGACCATCCACCGCCTGCTGGAGTTCAACCCGATGGACGGATACAAACGCAATGAGGACAATCCGCTGGAAGGCGATGCGCTGATAGTGGACGAGTGTTCGATGATAGACATCATTCTGATGAACAGCCTGATGAAAGCGGTGCCCAATTCCATGCGTCTGGTGCTGGTGGGCGATATCGATCAGTTGCCCAGTGTGGGAGCCGGTAATGTGCTGCGCGACATCATTGAGTCGGAGAGTATTCCCGTGGTGCGGCTCACCCGCATTTTCCGTCAGGCACAGTCCAGCCGTATCGTGATGAATGCCCATGCCATTAACCGCGGACTTTATCCGAATGTCAGCAACGGAGCGGACAGCGACTTCTTTTTCATGCCGATGGAAGACCCGGAGCAGGTGGCGCAGACCATTGTGAGCCTGGTGCGCGACCGTCTGCCCAAGGCTTATCATCTGGACCGGAACAAGATTCAGGTGCTCACGCCCATGCAGCGAGGCCATGTGGGTGCCACCAATCTGAACATGCTTTTACAGGAGGCATTGAATCCTTCGAAAACGGCATTGAGCCGAGGCGGATACAGTTTCCGGCAGGGCGACCGTGTGATGCAGATACGCAACAACTACGACAAGGAAGTGTTCAACGGGGACTTGGGCTACGTGCAGGAGATTGATACGGACGACCGTACCCTGCTGGCGGATTTCGACGGAAAACTGGTGGAGTACGAATATTCGGAACTCGACGAACTGACGCTGGCTTATGCCACTACGATACATAAGTCGCAGGGATCGGAATATCCTATTGTGGTGATGCCGGTACTCATGTCGCACTATGTGATGCTGCAACGCAACCTGATTTATACGGGCATCACCCGCGCCAAGAAAATCTGTGTGCTGGTGGGCACGGCCAAGGCTTTGGCTTACGCTGTGCGCAATATGACGGTGCAGCAGCGCAACACCCGTCTGAAAGAACGCTTGAGCCTTGTGGCAACAGGTGGAGCCGCCAGCTATGTGCTCCCGCAGGATGACCTGATGCGTGCTGCCGAACCCGGTCTGTTTTCTGAAAACAATAAAGAAAAACGATGAAAGATATTCATATTTTGGAAAGAAGAATGTCCAAGGCCGAAGTGCTGGTATGGGTGCAGGACTTGCATCACGACGAGGCAGGAATTTCGGAACTTTGTGACCTTTTGTTTCGGGCAGACCATGCTCGGGTTTGTACGAATGTGGCCTGGATATTCAGTCATTTGAGTCAGGAGGACAAAACGCTGTATCTGTCCTCCCGCTATGAGGAACTTGTCGGTCTGGCTTTGTCGTCCGAAGTGCCGGTACGGTTGGGCTTGCTTCTTTCGTTGTTGCTGGATCTGTCTACAAAAGAGAACTTCCGGAGCGATTTGTTGGACTTCTGTCTGTGTCATCTGTCCGACCGGAACTATACGTCCGGCGACCGTTCCTATATGATTCATCTGGCAGCCCGCCTTTGCGGTTTCTATCCCGAATTGAAACAGGAACTGGAATTGTGTCTGGAATTCCTTGCCGAAGATCCGGCGCCTAGTGTCGGGGCTGCCCGTCAGCATGCGTTGGGAAAACTGAGGGTGTCCAAAAAGAAATGACCGTTTCGGCAGGTTAAGTCCGAAACGGTCTGTGGTTATGGTTTTTGTGCGATGTAGAAACCGTAGCTGTAATAATCCTTATACTTCTGATAGAATTCGACTTCCTGCAGATCAGTCGCTACGATTTTATGGGCCTTGTCACAGTTGCCAAATTCTTCGAGAAAGCGAGGATGGCTTTTCAGGAGCGGCTCATAATAGTTTTCCATCCAGCAGTTTTCAGGCAGCATGAAATGTCCCAAGACCTTGTAGCCCGCATCCTCCAGAACCTTTATTTTCCCCGAAGCGGTATCCATTTCGGGATATTCTCCGTTCCAGAACTCTTCCAACTCCTGAGGGCGCTGGCTGGTGGTCCATGAAATTTCGGAAACAGCCAGTAGGCCGCCGCTTTTTAGAAAGTCTTTCCAATAAGTCACTCCTTTCTGGAATCCCATATTATATACCGCTCCTTCCGACCAGATCAGATCCAGTGTTCCGGCCTTAAAAGGCAGCTGATCCATAGAGGCACAGATTGGGGTTACCGAGGCGGTTAGTGTCTGACTTTGCAGGCGTTCTTCCAGTTTGGTCAGGAATTCCGGAAACAAATCGACGGCCAGAATCTCTCCTTGAAGAGATTGGGCCAGAGTGAGGGTTTGGGCACCTGTTCCGCAACCGATGTCCGCGATTTTATAGGAGCGGTTCCGGTCTATTTGTGCCAGTTGCAAGGCCAGCAGGGTAGTGGCTTCGCTACCGGGACCTTGCCGTTCGTTGTTCAGATGCAGGTGCATCATCAATTCCATTTCATCCATATTCAGTTTTGCTTGTTCTTGATTTATACATTGATCGCCTGTGCGGTCAGATAAGCCTGATGGATGCGGTCGGCCATGCCGATGCCGCCGCAGAGATTTCCTTTCAGGTACAGACCGGGATACTGTCGTTCTATTTGTTCTATGGCAGCAAACCGTTCGCCGCTATTCGTTTCGTACTGTGGGATGGCTTGTGCGTGCTTGAAAAGGCGAAGCAGCTGCGGATCTTTCCGGATGCCCAGCATGCGGTGCATGTTTCTCAGGACCATCTCTTCCAGTTCGCGGTCGCTTCGTTGCACGTAATCCGGATGTCTGACTCCTCCCATAAAGACGGCCAGCGTGCTTCCGCCTTGTGGGGCTCTGTTCCCGAAGCAGGCCGACGGATTGAGAATACCCAGAATATCCTGTTGCTCACAGGAAGGTACCAGACCGCCGAATGCCTGAAAATGGGGCAACGCCTCCTCGGAGTAGCCCACTGCTGCCTGAACAATCGGAGCATAGAACAGATTGTTCACCCGGTTTAGTTGCTCTGTTTCTATGAAAGGCAGCATGTCGGGCAGACTGTAGCTGCCCACCGTAGTGATGACATATTTCGACTGAAGGGTGCAGAGCTCTCCGTTGTGTATGAATTCGGTACGCCATCTGGTCGTTTCCAGTCCATCCGTTCCTGGCTTTATCCGTATCTCTTTGGCTCCGGTAATGATATTTTGCTGAGAATCCTTACCGTTGATATGGTTGGTCAGAGCCTTTACCAATGCGCTGAGCCCGCCTTGGGCGGAAAAGACCTTGCGGGTGGCCAGACGGTCGCGCTCGGTTTTCGGTTCCTTGGCTTTGGCAATGCTTCCCTTGATGAAGCTGCCGTAGTTCTGCTCCAGATTATAGAGTTTGGGCAGGGCATAGCGGGTAACCAGGGTATTCGGGTTGCCGGCATAGACTCCCGAAAGGAAGGGATCTACGGCATAATCCACAAAAGACCGCCCGAGACGTCGTGCGGCCAGTTGCGCCACCGTTTCGTCCGGGTTGTTTCCCTTGCTGCGGAAGGGCTCGCCCAGAATGCGGAATTTGTCTTTCCAGGTAAACAGAGGGGTAAGAACCGCAGAAGGCAGGCTGGCGGGCAGGGCATGAAAACGGTTGCCTTTCCAGATGAGGCGTTTCTTTGCTTCCTCCCGGGCGGTGGTCAGTTCTACATCGCCGAGTACCTGAAACATTTCTACCACCTCGGGATAAGACAATACTCCGGTGTTGGGACCACTTTCAAATACAAATCCCCTTTCGGAGAAACTTTGTACTTGTCCTCCCGTGCGATCTTTCTCTTCGAGAACGACTACTTCCAGATTCTTTTGTTTCAGAAAAAAAGCGGTCGACAGTCCGGTCAGTCCGGCTCCGATAATGACCACTTGGGTCTGTCTGTTTTGTTGTGATGCCATCGTTTGCATATTGTTTTTGTAGAGGAGGTGGTTAAATCGGTTTGGAAAAACTCTTCGGGTTGTTTCGGGTCAGTTGATCAAAGGTCGAGGCCACATTTCTGACAAAAGCCTTACCGAGCGGCGTTACCTCCAGGCGGTTTTCCGAAAGACCGACCAGTCCGTCGCGGGCCATATCCTCTAGTTGTCCGGCATCATAGCCGCAAAGATATTTTATTTTCTCAATACTGAGTTGCAATTCGTCGGAAAGTTCCTGCCAGTCGATGAGGTTGTTGCACATCAGTGTATCAATCACCCGACGCACAATCTGCTCCTGTTCGTTTAGCTTGTAGCCTTTTATTACAGGCAGATTCCCCTGAGTCACCGCATCCAGATACACATCCAGGTCTTTGGTATTCTGCGCGTAGGCCGTAGACAACTGGCTGATGCCGGTCACTCCGAAGGCATATACCTGTCCTGTGGTGCGGCGGGTGCAATATCCCTGAAAGTTACGGTGCAGCGAATGGTCCTGTCGGGCCAGAGCAAGTTCATCATGCGCGCAGACAAAATGATCCATTCCAATCTGTAGATATCCGGCTTGAAGCAACAGTTCCTGTGCTGTGCGGAACAGCTCTTCTTTTAAAGACGCGTCGGGCAGGCCGGCTTTTTCCAGAATCAGTTGTCGCTTGTTTACCCACGGTACGTGAGCATAAGAAAAGGTAACCAACCGGTCGGGACGGATGTCGATAGCCTTTCGGATGGTGTCTTCGAAGGATGCCGGTGTCTGAAGAGGCAGACCATAGAGAAAATCCATATTGATACGGATTCCTCTTTCCCGGAGGAGAGACACAATGTCCGCTACAGGAAGGAGCGACGGCTTGCGGTTGACACACTTCAGCACCTCCGTCTGAAAATCCTGAATGCCGAGGCTCACCCGGTTGAAGCCGGCATCGGCCAGTCCTTGCCAATACGTTTCATCGAGCCAGCCCGGGTGACACTCTATGGCAATCTCCGGCTGTTCAATCTGAGGAAAATACTCCAGCAGATGTTGGTTGAGCTCTTTGAGTTTCTCAACGGGCAGAATGGTCGGGGTACCACCTCCGTAGTGAATCTGTGCGATTTTCCGATTGCGGTCAAGCAATGGCAGCACGAGATCCATTTCCCGGTGCAGACAGTCTACATAGCGGTCGATATATTCCGCCGAAGCCATCGGGTAGGCGTTACAGCCGCAATAGTGGCACAGACGGCGGCAAAACGGGATATGGAAATAGAAGGACAGAAGGGATGGCGACTGTGAATTCGATGCTACAATCTGTTCTCGATAATCGGCTGCGGTGAATTCCGGAGTGAAATAATTGGCCGGCGGATAACTGGTATATCTTGGTACGGGAATGTTGTATTTCTCGATCAGGGTTTGTGGAATATGGTTTTGGTTCATTGGTTTATATTTCTAGGAGTTTATCGTTAAATAGATCAGTCATTTCTTTTAAAGGCAAAGAATACAAATACGAAAGAGGTGAGCGCCACAATCAGTTCGAACAGGAACAGACCGTGATATCCGGCAGCATCGGCTATCTTTCCGCTGGCTATGGCCAGAAGGATGCCGCTCAGATGCGTCATGACGGTTTGCAGGGTGAAGTCGGTGCCTTCACGTCCTTGGCGAACCTGTTCCATGGCAGAAGTGTAGACCACGATGGTAGCTAGGCCGTAGCTTCCCCAAAGCAACATCACTCCGGCATGCAGGAGCGCGATGTTGGGTGTCAGGTACGACAGAAGATAGAAATAGCCCGTTGTGACTACAATCAGGAAGGCAAACAGGCGGCGTGCCCGAAACAGTCCGATGCGGCGCACAAGGAATCCTCCGGCAAAAGAAGCGGCAAAACCCGTGAATGTTCCGATGACTCCGCTCATGATACCGATGTCGTGCATGTTATATCCCAGGTCCACCAGATACGGTTTCAGCATGGCCAGCGTTCCGATGAGCCCGGCATAATACAGCAACAGGAAGACGATTTGTTTCCAGATGCCCTTTTGGGTAAAAAAGAAAATCAGGTCCATCTTGCGGGCTCGCGGCCGTTCCTGCTCGCTGTAAAACGCAATCTTGCGGTTCAGGAAGAGCGGCACCAAGGCAATCAGAACAAACAGTCCCAGAAAAGGAACAATCGTGTTCCATCCCCACATCTTGAACAAGATCAGCAACAGACCGCCACCCAGCAGACTGCCGCTGAAACTGCCCATGGATTGCATGCTGTTGATCATACTCTTGTCGTCCTTGCGGAAGGAAAGGACCGCCAGCGCATCTGTGGCAATATCTTGTGTGGCCGATGCCATAAAGGCCAGAATCAGAAAAACCATGATCGTTGGGAAATCGGCCTTGAAATCCAGAAAAGCCACGGCAAAGATCAGGCAGGCATAAAGCAGTTCCGAGGAGAAAATCCAGCGTTTGTAGTCATTCACGGTGCGGGTGTGCCGGTCCACAAGAGGCGACCACAGGAATTTCAGAATCCAGGGAAGCTTGATCAGCTGCAGCATACCGATGGCCGTGAGAGAGAATGCCTCCTGGCGCATCATCACGGGGATGACGGTGGAGAAGAAACTCATCGGCAGATTCTGTGCGATATACAGACAGAAGAATGTGGAGAGATTGCCGATGCGTCCCGATTGCTCCCCGGCATTGGGGGAAAGTTTTGAAGGAGTTGATGTCATGTTATGTGATTCAGTTTCGATGAATGATTTTATCAGATGAAAAGATTACCCAGACCAGTTGCTGCCGTCAGGTCAGAAGTTCAGTTGCACATCGGCCCCCACGGTAAACGGTTTGCCTTTCTGGGCCAGCTTTTTGTTTCCGCTTTCAAAGTAAAAGGCCACATAATCGGTTGCCGTGATATTGCGGGCCCAGGCACTGAGTGTCAGGATGCCTTTGCTGAGACTTACTTTGGCATTCAGCAATCCATAGAAAGGTTGCGACACGATGTTGTCCTCCTTCCAGTATATTCTGCCGTTGCCGTTGTAGTCTACATTTACGTTGAGGCGGTCAACTCCTTTAAAAGGATGAGGCAAAGTATAGTTGGCGGCTGCAGTGAAGGTATGCTCCGGCACGAAGGGCAGATGTTTTCTCCGGTAATCGGCCTCCCCTTTTTTATAGTCCAGAAACGTGGCATGCGTATATCCATAGTTTGTGGTCAGTGTCAGTCCCTTGCAGAGATTATACGTGATGCTCACTTCCGCTCCCTTACTTTGCGAGCGTCCGGCGTTGGTCAGCATGCTGCCTTTTCCCGAAGGGAGCGGTTGGGTGATCTGCTGGTTTCTCCAGTCGATGAAGAAAAGAGCCAGTTCGGCACTCATGCGGTTGTCGAAGAACGGATGCTTGGCTCCTATTTCATAGTTCCAGCTATACTCCGGTTTGAAGGAACGCTGTTCGGGCGATTCAAAGGAAGTATTGAATCCTCCGGTTTTATATCCTTTACTCACGGACGCATAAACGATGCCCGAAGAAGGGAAACTATATTGCAGGGCTACCTTGGGAATCAGTTGTCCAAAATGCAGCTTGCTGAGGAACGGTTCCAGAGGTGTCGTTTTTTCTCCCGTGCCATCGGTTTCTGTTCCGGTCCACTGGCGCATCCCTCCCGAATAATCCATACGCGCCCACTCCAGATCATAACGCAGACCTAGCGTCAGGCTCAGGCCTTTTAGTCCCAAATCCTGAAGTACGGACTGATGATAGAAGGCCAAACCCTGTGTCGGCAGTTCGTAATTCTTCTCACTGCGTTTCCGTTTGTTCAGATAATCGAGCCAGACACAGTTGTCAATCTGTTGCCAGAATGCGAAAACTCCGAAGAGCCAGCTGTATCGGGAGTGGCTGTTGGATTTGATGTTGAACTCCTCGGAAATCATGTTCTGGCTTTGCCACTGGCGTGCATAGTACAAGGCCTCGTCCGTAAAGTCCTGGTCAATTGCCTGCCGGTCGTTGAGATGCTGGAAGGAAGTCTGGCTGTTGATACTGTATGCTGCCGCCTGATAATTGACGGACACTCCGCTTGTAGACATCAGTCGGCGGTAACGTCCCGGGTCGTTGTAACTGACGTCAGCTATGCGTCCGTTTGCCGGATCATATACGGCATAAGGATAACCGCCCTGATTGATATAGTCCAGATTGGTGTTGTATCCGATCTGCATCTGTTCCGATGGGCGCCATTCCAGACGTATTCTGCCCGAGGCAGCATTCTGTTCATCGACACTTTTTCCCGTATAGTGGTTCTTGAAATATCCGTTCGTGTGGTGGTAATTGGCAGACACCGAGTATCCCAACCGGTTATTGATTTTGCCATAGTGTGCCGCATCGGCATCGATGCCCAGATAGCTTCCCATACCCGCACGAAGCATGGTGCCCTGATATTTCAGCGGCGAGCGCGTATAGACCTTTATCAGTCCGCCCATCGTGTTTCGGCCGTAAAGAGTGCCCTGCGGGCCGCGCAGAATCTCTATGCGGTCTATTTCCGACAGATTGAAGTCGAAAGCCGATTTCTCGAAGTAAGGCATATCGTCCACATACAGACCTACCGAAGGGGAATTGATTTTGGAGCCGATGCCGCGGATATATACCGGAGAGGTCAGTCTGGACCCGTAATCCGGTACGAAGAGGTTCGGCACGGCAGCACTGATATCCTTGATGTCGGTGATGTTTCTGTTTTTTATCATTCCGGCATTGAAGGTAGAGGTGGCAATAGGAGACAGGCTCAGGTCTTTTTCCTGCTTGAAAGGCATGACTACCAGTTCTTCCAGTCTGTGCCTGCGGTCTGTAGAGTCGTTTCTCTGACTCTCCGGAGCGGATAAGACCAGGCTGCCGGTATGGGCAGCCGCAACAGTTGTCGCACAGAGCAGGATATTTCCCAGTAATACTACAGTTTTGATGTTCTTTTGCATATAATTGTATTTAGTCTGATTTGCTGACATTCCTAGAATCCTTTGCCTCGTTCGTTCCCCAAACAGCCTCCGGATTAAAAAATCGAGTTGCAAAAATAGAAACGGGGAAATATCCGTGCAATCCTAATTTATGAGGATAAGCAGGAGGAAAAACCGTGCTGTTTGCCTGACCATACGGTTCGGCATCCTCACAAATGAGGATATTCCGTGAAAACATCTGTTAAAAGAAAAAGGGATGCTTGGTAAAGTGTCCTTGCCCGATATACTTTTGTGGAGAAATTAAATATGCTTTAAGAAACCGTTAAAAACAATAGATATACGAAATGAAACGGACAAAATGGAAGAAACATCATAAATGGTTCGGACTGATACTTTGTTTTTTTATGCTGATGTTCGGGGTGAGCGGCATCATTCTGAATCATCGTCGGGCAGTGGCCGACTGGCAGATAAGCCGCTCGTGGCTGCCCTCCGATTACCTGTATCAGAACTGGAACCGCGGACTCTTGCGCGGCACGTGCCCCTATATCGGTAGCGACTCCGTGAGGCATATCCTGATTTACGGAGCCAGTGGCATCTGGTTGTCTGATACGGACGGCGAATCGGTTACCGACTTTAATGCGGGACTGCCTGCGGGAGCCGATTATCGTCACGTGAAAGGAGTGGTGTGCCTGCCCGACGGTTCGCTATGGGCAGCAGGGCAGTTCGGGCTGTATCGTTATCAGGAGAGCGGCAAGCGCTGGCAATCCTGTACCCTGCCCATGCCGGAAGACGAGAAACTTTCTGACCTGACCTTTCGGGGAGATACCCTGATAGCCGTGGGACGTTCTTATTTATATCTTTCTTCGGCTCCCTATACATCCTTTCAGAAAATCCGTCTGGCGGCTCCGTCGGATTATGACGGACGGGTGTCTCTGTTCCGTCTGGTGTGGCTTTTGCACAGCGGCGAACTGTTCGGTCTGGGCGGCAAACTGGTGGTCGATGCCGTGGCGGTGCTTTTCATGATCCTTTGTTTAACGGGAGTGGTTTACTGGCTTCTGCCGAAGCATGTCCGTCGGCAGAAGCGGAAAGGGCGGAATCCGCGTGTTGCGCTCCGAATGCTGAAATACAGTCTGCATGTGCACGACCGTTTCGGGCGCTATACGTTTATCCTGCTGTTTCTGGTAGCGCTTACCGGCTGGTGCCTTCGTCCGCCGTTGCTTCTGGCACTGGTGTACGGGCGTGCTCCGATCGTGCCCTATACTTCTCTCGATGATGCCAACCCCTGGCAGGACAAGTTACGCATGCTCCGCTATGATGAGGCTTATGGCGACTGGCTGCTGTCCACCTCCGAGGGCATTTATTCCCTGTCCTCCTTATCAGCTGTTCCGCAAGTGCTGACGCATACGCCTCCCGTGAGCGTCATGGGGCTGAATGTCTGGCAGAAGGATGCTTCGGGCAACTGGCTGGTAGGTTCGTTCAGCGGCTTGTACTTGTGGAGCCGGCAGCAACATACTGCCTGGGACTATTTTACGGGCGAAAAGGCTCCCGAGACTGCAGGGCCTCCGTTCGGGAAGTATGCTGTTTCGGGATACAGTTCCGATTTTTCCGGCATACCTTTCCCCGTGGAATACAATCAGGGCACAGACCGTCTGTCCATGCCCTCGAAACTTTCCACCCTTCCCATGCCGCTGTGGAATGTGGCGCAGGAGATACACACCGGACGTATTTACACCTGTCTGGGTCAGGGCACCCTGTTCTTTATTTTCTTTGCCGGAGCCGGAGCACTCTGGTGTCTGCTCTCCGGTTTTGTGGTGCGCCGTCCGAAACGGTAACCGATACCCAGCATCAGATTGTTCGGGTCCTTGAAACGATACAGCTGATAGCCCACATGCAGGAAGAATCTTTGCGTGATGTCTGTTTTCAGAGCCAGAATCTGATAGAATGAATTCGTGTCGGCCCCTTTGCAGATCAGGTTCTTTCCGATACCGATGTTGATGGAAAATATCGGCATGACCAGTTCCGCACGGGCAGACAGTCCCACGCCGAACTGTTCGCGGAAAGGAGGTTTGTAGAATTTCGCTTCGAAGCCAGACGTCGCACCGTCGGGATTGGCAATGTGATCCACGATATTGGCGCTCTCGTCATATTGCACGTCCAGAGAGATTCCGGTGCGGAAATAGCGGTTCACCCGGTAGAGAGGCGTGAAGTTCAGTCCGCCCACGGCGAATACTCCCGGTGCGATGACCGGTGTGACTCCATCCGGAAAAACTCCTTTCTTGCGCACGGCTCCATAAACGACCACGTCATAAGTCATCCTCTGCCCGAAGCGTCCGTGGCAGTCCTCCTGCACCGGCAGATTCCGGGAATATTCTGAGAAGTTCTCCTTGCCGAAATCGTGACTGATTCCGATATAGGCGCCCGCCGTGTTGATACCCGCATTCGGGTAGCGTGTATTTCCGTTGGAGAAATGCGTGAAGCCCACGCCTGCCTTGAGATTTGTAGACGACGCCAGCTGCCAGTTGAGCAGAACGCCCAGGTTGATGTACGCATTTGCGTAAGAGCCTACGGCCGTGTTCCACGGATTCTTCACCGGATCATATTTTTTCCAGCCCAGCGACACCCCGAAATTCCACTCATAATCCAACGACAGTTTGGGGGTAAGTGAGGCGATGCGCGAGGTCTGAAAGACATAGACGGCCAGCGGATTTCCCATTTCCGACGGGTTGAAGAACGTATGATAGCCCACACCGATACCTTGCACGGTGTGCGGATAATTCCTTCCGAAATAGGAGTCCGGTGCAAAGCGGAAGCCGTATTTCAGATTAACGGCCAGGGCGGTGCGCGGCGGCAGAACCCCGCTTTGTCCTCTCAGATATTTGTTGGTGGGCAAAATATAGTCCGGCCGGAAATCAAAGGCAATATGATGACGTAGTTTGTGAGAGGTGCTGTCTGTTTGTTCGGTCTGAGCGGTTGGTTTGTGCTCCCGAATACAAAAGTCTGCCCGACAGGCGTTGCTGCTGGCAAACGCCTGCCGGGTGATCAATAGGACACCGGTGAGAATCAAACTTTTCATACGGTAGGTGCGTTTTTACGGATAAGAATCTTCAGAGTTTATGGCATGCGGTCCATGATGAGTTGAACTTCCTCGAGCGAGAAGTTGCCCTGCAGGAATATGATGGTGTACTCATCCGGGGAGTCGGAAGTCAGTATATAGTCATACATATTGCCCTGCTTTTTACTGGAAATGACAGAGGATTCTTTTCCTTCCTTGACGCGGACCAGTTCTTCATATCCCTTATTTTTATGGAGCGCGTTCATTTCCCGGCGCATGACGTTTATGGCAGAAGAGGTTGATGACGACAATATCTGCAGGTTTCTGATGCGTGAGATCAGTTCTTTCATGCTCTTGTCTTCATCCTCCATTCTGCTCATGAGCTGAAACATTTTGGGAGATATGTAAACGGACGTTACATGATCCATATCAGATATTTTCTTGAATACGTCATCCTGTCCCTGGACATGAGCTATGCCACATACGAGACATAATAACAGGATAAGAATACGATGTTTCATTTTTTCAGATTGTTTATTGAGTGTAACACTTCCTTTATTTGCCGGTTGGCCTTATTGGCTTTTTGCAGCTGGTCTTCGCTTTTTTCCATAACCTCGGCCAGTTGTTTTAAGGCGCGGCGTGTTTCGGCATAAGCCTGTTCGGGCGTCTCGCAGGTGTCGCGCATCTCCACATCCGTGTGTGGCCTTGTCTGATGGAACCCGATGCCGATGGCCAGAATCAGAGCTGCTGCCCATCCACTGATCCAGTACCATTTCCGGTGTTGTCCGGACGACACGGTCCGTCGGTTGCTTTCCCAGGCGTCGATCCGGCATTCCAGGCGCTGTTCCAGTGCCGCGGGAAGTGGAGCTTTTTCATCCTTCAGAGAAAGATATTGTTGAAACAGGGCACGGTCTGCCTGCAATTCATCCGGAACCTGCTCATCCTGGAAAAAAAGCATCAGTTGCTGTTCTTCTTCCAATGTAGTCTGCCCGTTGTAGAAGCGTTGTAGTAGCTGTTTTATATCATCCGTTTTCATATTTCCTTGATCCGTCGATTAAATTGTTCACGTATTTTCTTTCTGGCTTTTGACAAAGTGGCTCTGATGTTGATGGGGTTCAGTCCGGTGGCCCGGGAGATTTCCTCAAAGGAACATTCATTTACGTCGCGAAGCCAGATCACTTTCCGTTGCGTGTCGGGCAATTGGTTGATGAGTGTCCGCACGGTTTCCGCTTCAGTATGCTGTTCCAGCTCTTTCTGCAAGTTGGCGGAATGCTCTATGGCGTGACATTCCTGTATGCCTTCGTGCAGATGTTTTTTTCGGTTCCGGATCAGGTCCAGACACAGGTGGCGCACCAGAGTGATGCAGTAAGCTTCCGTGTTGTCGATCGCATCCAGCTCTTCTCGTTTGAGCCACAGTTTCAAAAAAGCCTCCTGAAGAATATCTTCCGCTTCCTGACTGTTGCGAAGAAAGGCATAAGCCGTTCGGTACATCATGACATGATGGGGCAGAAATTTATTCTTGAACTCGTTTGTCTCCATGTCCTAACGGCGTTACTTTAACACTGAGTCCGGAGATATCTTCCAATTTGAACTTTCCTTCTACCTGAATCAGACAATGTTCCTGACCGTCGGCCATTACCAGAACTACCTCTCGGATTGTATTTCTTTTTTCCTTAATCAGAACAGACATGTTTTCATTGTCTTCTTTGGTTTTGACATACGGGTCATAACCCTGTTGCTCCAGTTCTTTGGTCTTTTGCAGAAATCTCGCAACCTTTTTTCCGTCGCATTTATCTAAAGTAAGTATTCTGACTCTTTTAATATGCGGCATGAATTCATCGTCTCCGGAGAAGGCTGTTAGCATACGCATGGCAATCCTGGGAATATGGACATACTCTGCGTTTTCTATCTTCCTGAACTCCTTGAATATATCTTTTATACTCCCGGCAAAAGTGCTTTGAGCGAGAAAAAGCAGGCAGATCAGCGCGTATTTTTTCATAAATTCTGGCTTTAAAAGTGAAACATAAGTTTGAGTTTTCGGATCCGTTTTTATGTGAAAGACGCGGAAGCCGGAAATATGTTGCACCATTTTTCTTTGTTTTTTCAAAAATAGTGAGATTTTCCGTGAAAATGCTTATTTTAGCCGCGAATTATTTCCATAAAATCTTACTGCTTATGAAGAAACATTCCTTTCTGATGCGCCTGTTGCTGTTTTTCCTGGTGCTGGCAACAGGTTCTGTATCCCGTTTGTCGGCCGCCGAGAGCCCTGGCGATTCCCTTTTCAACGCAGCATATACAGATGTTCAGGTGCTGATTAACGAGATTGACCGTACCAGTCAGTATTACCATTACATTCCTGCGGTGGATCATTATCTGGATGCCGTGGCCGATGAAGGGGTCACCTCTTCAAAAGAAGTTGTCGCCAGGAGAATTGCCGCCCAGAATGTGCTGAAAGAGCAGCTTGCCGAGCTGTATGACAGACGGGTGGCCGCGCGGTCGGAATATGAGGAAGAGTACACGAAATATCTCACGGAAGGAGACTTTGACGCTCTGGAGGCCCTGGAAAAGAAATATAAGGGTCAGGTGGAAGGCTTTGACAGTGAAGAAGCGGATTTCCGTGTGGAGTACGACCATAAAGTGGCGAATGCCGCCGAGAATCTGGAAAGTCTGTATAAGAGTCTGACATTGGCGGTAGAGGAAATCAAGCTGGATGTGCTTGCCGCCGAACAAATCTATCTTAAATGTCTGGAGGCGGAAGAACTGCTGCTCAGAGCCACAGAGGCGCAGAAGAATTCTCAGGCCGGCAGAGAACTGCAGTCTGCCATCAACGAAGCCCGCGCGGCGTTGAATAAAGACACTTTCGAAGTGTCTGCTTTTGTCAAGATGCTGGAGGCGCTGTTGCAGTATATCGAATCCTTTACCCACGAAACCACAGGCGTAAACGCTCCGGTGCTTACGGAAACCCGTGCGGATGTCTATACCACGGGCGGTACCTTGCTGTTGCATTCCGTGACGAAAGCCGAAGCAGCCCGAAAACTTCCTGCGGGCCTGTATCTTTTCGGTGGTAAAAAGGTATGCTTGCCTTAGCCGCACGCTGGCGCTTGTCTGGACATTTTGACAGATTGTATATGTCGATGCTCTGAAACTCCGTATTTCGAACACAATATCCCGGCCTGCTGAGAAAATTAAAATCTCAGCAGGCTTTTTCTTTGTTCCGCTTTGTGAATCAGCAGGGTACTCCTTTTTTGTTACTCTTCTTCTATGCACAAAATGGGGGCTTCAGATTGCTTTCAAGGGGTGCACGGCAAGGGATTTCTGTTTTATCAGGACCGTTTCGGGCATTCATTTCGATGATTTTTCCTTTTCCTTTCGATGAAAGTCTGCTTCCTTTGAAGCTATATCCTCGTTTGTAGCGCCGTTTTTTCATATAAAATACTGCGATTTCTCTATTTTTATGCTGTTTCTCGGAATATTTATGCACCCAAAGATTCTGTTTTGCCGGTTGCGTAAGATCGGTGTAGACACCGGATTGGGGTTTTCTGTAGCATTTTGTCAGCAATGCTTTCGGGGAGCTTTCTTTTGTTCTTGCGCTTGTTTTTCGGTATTCGGACTGTCTGCACCAGATGTTTCGGCTCCATTTTATTCCCTCCAGTTTTTATGTTTTTTTCAAAAAGCCACAAGATTTTCGCATTTTTTGATTACTTTTGAGGGTATTTTTCGTAAAGTCTACAGGTTGGTTCTGAGCTCGTTTCTCGGTAGAAACCTGTGTCTTATCAGAAAACCTATAGATTTTATGTCGGATTGCATCGTATTTAAAACAAAATAAAATGACAAAAAAAGAGAAAGTAATATCATTCGTATGGCAGCATTTGCTGCTGCTTGTTTCTTTGTTTATCATGACCTTGGGCGTGGCTTTGTGTGTGAAGAGCATGTTGGGATCGAGTGTGATCAGCGTGTTGCCTTATGTCTTTCAGGAAGCGGGAGCCGACGGGATGGTGCCTGCACTGACAATCGGTCAGTACACCTATATCATGAATGCCATACTGGTTGTCGGTCAGGTTGGAGTGCTCCGCCGTAAGTTCGACCCGATTCAGCTGTTTCAGTTGTTGGTCGGTTTCGTCTTCGGCATGTTGTTAGACTTCAACATGTATCTGACTTCCTGGTTAGAGCCGACAGCCTTTTGGGAAAAAGCGCTTTCGCAGTTGGCCGGATGCACTGTTCTGGCTGCCGGAGTGGCGCTTGAGGTGCGGTGCGGCAGTGTCACGATGCCGGGCGAGGGATTCCCGGTGGCCGTGAGCCGTGTGCTGGGCATGGACTTTCCGAGAGTCAAGATTGCGGTAGACACCTCGCTGGTGTTGTTGGGAATCATTGCCTGCTATGCTTTCTTCGGGGCATGGCAGTGGCACATTATCGGCATAGGAACCCTGTTTGCCATGTATTATGTCGGTTTTGCCGTGCGCATCATCGGCCACCATCTGAGCTGGTTTGACCGTTTGCTCAAGTATCAGCCGGGATTCCGGAGATACCTTTACGGATTGGCCAAATACATTTATAGAAAATAACACGATTCAATAAAAGGCGCTGTCAAGAGTGCGCTCTTCAAGTCTTCTGAGATTTCCCATGTCTCGGAAGACTTTTTTTATTGGGAAAAACACAGAATTCGGCACCTGCTTTTGGGTACTCCTTTTGATGAGTTACCTTTTCCGACGGATAACACGATACCCGTTTTAAGTATCGGGAGCCGCTGTAGGGGCTTCTTTCTTCTTCTGAAAGGTGGCTCCACGCTTTTCCGGCTGGCGCCAGAGAAAGAAATTCGGCAAGATTTTTCTCCACTTATCCGTTGGGAATCCAAGAGGCTGTTTCTGTTTCTTCGGAAAAACTTTCAGATTGCTTGGTTTTCCGCATGAGGATTTACATTCTGAAACTACTTGAACAAACGGCTTTATCATCCTTGTTTTCAGGTAGATAAAATCACGGTTTTTGAGTATTGTCATCCCTTCTTTTTCCTTCTATTTTTGCCCCGTTTTAAAGTTATTATAGAAAAAACGATAAACTTATAAAATGGAATTAGTATGAAAAAAAAGAAGTGGATCACGATAGGCCTGGGGGCTTCTCTGCTGATTGGCGGGGGATGGGGAGCCTGGAACTGCTGGTTCTCGCCAACCCGAATCGCCTTCGTGAATTATCAGGCAATCGTTCTGGGAGAGATTGCCAAGTCGAATCAGAATGCATCGATCCGGATTTTTGATGTCAAAGCCGACGACGTGGAGCATCTGGACCGCTATGATATGGTTTTTGTTAATGCCATGGGACTGACGTGGACCGAAGAGCAGCGTGAGCAGGTGCGCGCGGCCGAGAAAAAGGGAGTGCCCGTGCTTTCGGTGTCGGTGACCAATCCCGACAATGCTTTCTGCTCGGTAGACAGTCTGTTGGCTGACTCTCTGCGTACCTATCTCAAATATGGCGGTCGGAAGAACTACCGCAGTTTGCTGAACCTTGTGCGCACCGACATTGACGGCAAGCGCTTTGGTGCCGAGCCCGTGCTGCCGGCCACGGAACCCGAAATCGGTCTTTTTTATCATGCCGCACCCGGTCAGGACGGGGGTGAACCGCTCGAATTTCAGACCTTGAAGGAATACCGGCAGTTTTTGCGCCGGCAGGGATTGTGGAAAGAGCAGGCACCGCAGATCATTCTGGCCGGACACATGGGCGAGCCGGAGCCGCTGGTAGCAAAACTGGAGGCCGGTGGCAATATGGTGTTTCCGACACGTTCCCTTCAGGCCCTGATCGAAGCTTATGGCGATTCGTTGCAGCCGTCGGCTGTGGTGTATATGCCCCACGGACGGTTGGGCGATGATGTGGTGGATTATCTGAAGAGCCGGAATATCCCGCTGCTTACGGCACTGAATGTCAATGCGCCGCTCGAGGAATGGCAGAAGAACAGGCAGGGCATGCAGGGAGGATTCCTGTCGCAGAGTATTGCTACGCCGGAGCTGGACGGGGCTGTCCGGCCGTATGTGGTGTTCGCTTTGCAGCAGAATGCCGATGGAGTGCCGGTGATTCAGGTCATTCCGGAGCGTCTGGTAACTTTTGTGGAGTACGTAAACCGTGTGGTGAGTCTGAGAAACAAACAGAATCGCGAGAAGAAAATAGCTGTTTTTTACTATAAGGGTCCCGGACAGAGCGCCCTGACCGCTTCGGGAATGGAGGTGGTTCCTTCGCTCTACAACCTGTTGCTCCGTCTCCGCAAAGAAGGCTATCGGGTGGATGGCCTTCCCGAGACACCCGAGGCTCTGGGCAAGCTCATCCAAACCCAGGGCTCTGTGTTCAATCTTTATGCCGAGGGGGCCTTTGATGCTTTCCTGAAAAACGGAAATCCGCTTTGGATTCCTTCCGACAAGTATGCCGCATGGGTGAAGGACGGGCTGAGCCGTCGCCAACGTGAACAGGCTGACAGTGCCTATGGAGCATTCCCGGGCATTTACTTCGGAGATGCGGAGAGGCGCATGGGACTGGCCCGTCTGGAATTTGGCAATGTGGTGCTTGTACCGCAGGCTGCCGCGGCACTGGGCGACAATTCCTTCCAGATCGTACACGGAGTGGATGCACCGCCGCCTCATAATTATCTGGCTTCCTATCTGTGGGTGCGCTATGGCTTCCGTGCCGATGCCCTGATTCATTTCGGCACGCACGGCAGTCTGGAATTCACTCCGGGCAAACAGGTGGCTCTGGGTGATGACGACTGGCCTGACCGTCTGGTGGGACCACTGCCGCATTTCTATGTCTATTCTATCGGCAATGTGGGCGAAGGGGTGATAGCCAAGCGCCGTTCGTATGCCACTTTGCAGTCTTATCTTACTCCTCCTTTCCTCGAGAGTGGAGTGCGGTCGGAATATCGCGCTCTGGAGGAGGCGCTCAAAACTTATTATGCGCTTCAGGACGGGGCGAATGCCGGAAGTGCCAAAGTGCGTCAGGCTTCCCTGCGTGTCAAGGAACTGGCCGTGAAGCTGGGCTTCCATCGCGACCTGGGACTGGACAGTCTGCTGGCCACTCCATACGGTGAAGAGGACATCGCCCGCATAGATCAGTTTGCCGAAGAACTGGCAACGGAGCAGATCACCGGTCAGCTCTATACGCTGGGAGTGCCTTATGAACCGGCACGGATTCATTCGAGTGTGCTGGCCATGACGGCAGAACCTGTTGCCTACAGCAAGCTGGCTTTGGACCGTCAGCGCGGACTGCCTGCGGCTGCACGGGCCGACCGGCAGGCACAGTTCTTCACGCAGAACTATCTCAATCCGGCCCGTGCGCTGGTCAACCGTTTGTTGGACGGTCTGCCTTATTCCGAAACGGTGGTGCCCCGTCATCTGGGAATCACACAAGCCGAACTGGATTGGGCTCATGAAGTCATGGCCGAGGCCAGCCGACCTAAGGATATGATGGCGATGATGCGGCGCGGTATGCACCCCGGTGCAGCTCCGGCAAAGGAATATTCACGTGAAGACCGCGAGAAAGCCCGTCTCATCTGCGAAGCGGAACAGGCCGTGCGCCGTGTTCCCGAATACCGCCAGCAGCTGGAAAACAGTCCGGAGCAGGAAATGAAGAGCCTGACCAACGCTTTGAGCGGAGGCTATACGGCCCCGTCGCCCGGTGGTGATCCGATAGCCAATCCGAACACGTTGCCCACAGGCCGCAACCTGTATTCGGTGAATGCGGAAGCTACGCCTTCGGAGGCAGCTTGGGAAAAGGGAAAGAAAATGGCCGAACAGACTCTGGAGATGTACCGTCGCCGTCATCATGATTCGTTGCCGCAGAAAGTGAGCTACACGTTGTGGAGCAGTGAGTTTATCGAAACCGAAGGGGCAACGATTGCTCAGGTGTTGTATATGCTGGGTGTGGAGCCGGTGCGCGATGCTTTTGGACGGGTGAGTGATTTGCGCCTGATTCCTTCGCGCGAATTGGGTCGTCCCCGCATTGATGTGGTGGTGCAGACCAGCGGACAGATGCGCGACATTGCGGCGTCGCGTCTGTTTCTGATCACCCGTGCCGTGGAGATGGCCGCTGCAGCTAAGGACGATCTCTATGAGAACCGAGTGGCTGTGGGTGTTGTGGCTGCCGAGCGGGCACTGACCGCCAAAGGCATGACTCCGAAAGAAGCCCGCGAGGTGGCTTACTATCGTGTGTTCGGAGGCGTGAACGGTCATTATGCCACCGGCATCCAGGCGATGGTGGAAGCCGGAGACCAATGGGAGAAATCGAGCGAGATAGCTGAAGTATATCTGAATAATATGGGCGCTTACTATGGTAGCGAAGACAAATGGCAACAGTTCCGCAAGGCGGCCTTCGAGGCGGCGCTGACCGGTACGGATGCCGTGGTGCAGCCGCGACAGAGCAATACTTGGGGCGCGCTCAGTCTGGATCATGTTTACGAATTCATGGGAGGACTGAATCTGGCCGTGCGTCAGGTCACCGGAAAAGAGCCGGATGCCTATCTGAGTGACTATCGAAACCGTAACCGCAACCGGATGCAGGAAATCAAGGAAGCCGTGGGCGTGGAAGGACGTACCACCTTGCTGAATCCTGTCTATATAAAGGAAAAGATGAAAGGAGGGGCCGGAGCTGCGGCTGTCTTTGCGACAACGGTACGCAATACTTACGGATGGAACGTGATGAAGCCGGAGGCTATTGATGCCGCGCTGTGGAATGATATTTACGAAGTTTATGTGAAAGATAAATATCAGTTGGGCCTTCATGAATTTTTTGAACGGGAGAGTCCGGCAGCGTTGCAGGAGCTCACGGCCGTGATGCTCGAGACGGCACGCAAGGACTTGTGGAAAGCTACGGACGGGCAGCTCCGGGACTTGTCCGAACTGCATACGAAGCTGATCAATACTTACCGGCCTGCCTGCACGGAGTTTGTCTGCGACAATGCCAAACTTCAGTCGTTCATCAAAGAGCATGCCCCGCAGCAGGCCGTGGCCGATTACAGCCGGAATATTCAGGAGGTAAGGCAGACGGCTTCTTCCGATCAGCAGGGTGTGGTGATGAAAAAAGAGGAAATGAATTCTTCAGCACAGCAGGAGCAGAAACAGAAACTGAATGGCGTAACGGTATTTGCCGCAGTGTCTGTCATTCTGATCGCCATGCTGGTATGGTTCCGCAGAAAGCGGAGAAAGGAATAAGGCGTATGGAGATACTGATTGCCTTGTTGGCGCTTCTCGTTTGTTTCAATTTTATATTGAAGCAAACGGAGAATGCGCGGATTCCGCTGCTGTTGGTCGGAATCGTCTGTTTCCTTTTTGTGGGATTGTCATGGCCCTGGGCCATAGAACAGTCACGTACCGAAATCATGCAGTGGCTGGCCGACCGCAAGCTCATGACCGACCTGACCGTGCTGCTCACGCTGGATGTGTTTCTCCAGATGTTGTTTTGCTGGGAAGCCGAGAGCCGGAGCCTTCCGGCGCCTCCTGCTTCCGGATGGCGTTTTTGGAGCTATCGGTTCCTGCAAGGGTTCCCGGGCCTGTTGCTTTTTCCGGTGCTCTTTGCCCTGTTGGTGTCGGTTATCTTTTCGTTTCCGGGCTTCTCCTTTCCGTTGCTGTCCTGGGGACTGGCTGTTGCAGTGACCGCAGGGTTGTGGTTGGGAGTATGGGGCATGAAACGTCTGCTGCCGGAGCGTGGATTACGTCTGGAACTGTTGTATCAGATGAGTTGGCTGACTGCCGTACTGGGCTTTGTGGCAACGATCAATGGGCAGACTACCGTGGCGGGTGTCAGCGAAGTGGATGTCAAGGCTCTGGGCGGCGTGACGTTGCTGCTGTTTGGCTTCGGTCTGCTGGGCTGGGGCTGGTATCGTGTGCGGCCTTTGCGTTTACGAAATAAGAAAAACAAAAAATAAAAATATTAGGATTATGAATTACATTTCAGATGTTTTGTACTGGATTTCTACAGGACTGTTGGTTCCTGTCATTGTGTTGCTGATCTTCTTGTTTCTCCGTTCTCTCGTTCTGGTGGGCGGCTTCTTCGGACATTACCGGACCGTGAAGAAAACCGAAACCTTATGTGATTGCGGTGAGGAAACCTTAACCATCCAAAATCTGTCCGACTGGATCGGT
This sequence comes from Bacteroides sp. OF04-15BH, assembly GCF_003477995.1. Lineage (GTDB taxonomy): Bacteria > Bacteroidota > Bacteroidia > Bacteroidales > Bacteroidaceae > Paraprevotella. The sequence continues at coordinate 60,562 of NZ_QUEM01000015.1, read as the reverse complement.
AAGCTGCCTCAAAAATCCGACTCTGCTTTAGTCTGTACGTTGCATGACTTGTGGATGCATCGTCAGAGCGAAGCGCAGATGCAACGCCTGATAGATGAATATGAACTGGCGGCCGAGAAAGATCTTTCTGTTGCGAAAATGCTGTCAAAGATGGGACCGATGCTCGGACTGATGGGTACCTTGATTCCTATGGGACCGGCTCTTGTGGGCTTGTCTACGGGAGATATAGCTTCGATGGCCTATAATATGCAGGTAGCTTTTGCCACAACGGTGGTCGGCTTGTTTGCGGCAGCGGTGGGGTTTGTCACATTGCAGGTCAAGCAGCGCTGGTATCAGAAAGACCTGTCGCGCCTGGAGTTCATTGCCGGTTTACTGACAGAAAAATAAGGAGGGGATATGAAAAGAAACAGAAAACGCAGACTGGACGAGCGGGAGGACATGGACCCGATGAGCGTGGTCGGTAACCTGTTTGATGTGGCAATGGTTTTTGCTCTGGCGCTGATGGTCGCGTTGGTCACACGCTACAACATGACGGAGATGTTCAGTCAGGAAGATTTTACGATGGTGAAGAATCCGGGAAAGGATAACATGGAGATTATCACGAAGGAGGGTCAGAAAATAAACCGTTACACGCCGAGTGAGGACCAGTCGTCCCAAAGCAGTACAAAAGGAAAAAAAGTAGGAGTGGCCTATGAATTGGAGAATGGAGAGATTATTTATGTGCCCGAATAATTGCCGGATGGTGCCTTTCCTGTTTGGCTCTTTCCTGTTGTCCGCTCTTCAGTTGTCGGGCAAGGAAATGTTTGCCGGCAGGATGTCGTCTGATGTGCTGTATGAGGACAGTCTGCATTGTCCCCATCCGGAGCGGGTGCTCAAAGGAGTGGTTTATGATGCCGCTCACGAACCTTTGCCTGGGGTGACCGTACGTGTGCTCAATACCTCTTGGGCTACTGTCACGGATTTGGAAGGACGCTTCGAACTGCGTGGCCTGTGGCCCAAAGGAGCCACGATAGAATTCCGGTGTATGGGAATGCGGCGGCAGACCGTAACGTATGCGGGGCAGCCGGAAATGCATGTCCGGCTGGAGGATGAAACCCGCTCGATGGGAACAGTAGAGGTTTCGGCTAAGGCCAATATCAATGAGATAGATTTGCGGGCACGTTCGGGAGTGGTGCAGAGCATCGACATGAGGCGCATTGAAAGCAAACCGATGATTGATATGGGATTGGCCCTGCAAGGTTCTGTTCCCGGTCTGGTGGTGGTCAATACCGGTGAACTGGGTGCTGAACCGAAGATAAGAATCCGTGGAAATTCTTCGCTGCGGAAAGGCAACTTGACCAATGAACCTTTATATGTGCTCGACGGAAAAGTCATCGCCGCGGAAACGTTCTACAATCTGAATCCTACGGATATTCAGGATATAAAGGTATTGAAAGATGCTGCAGCCTGCGCCTTATACGGTGTGAAAGCTGCCAATGGCGTGCTGGAGATAACCTCAAAGCGCGGCAGTTCGGGAGAGACGACGGTTTCTTATAGTGTGGATATGGGAGTGACGACACGCGGACGAAGGGGTATTCGCATGATGGACTCTTCCGAAAAGCTGGAACTGGAACGCTTGTTGCAGAACCCGGAGACACCGGGCTATCGGTATAGCGCCGATTTTTATCATAAGTATTATGCCGATGCTCCCAATCTGGAAGAGTTAATTGCCGAAGGGCAGTCCGTGCTTGATTCCCTGTCGGGGATTCACACGGACTGGTATAAGAAACTGTTGCGCAATAACCTGTATCAAAAGCATCATGTGAGCATCCGTGGTGGAAGTGACCGGACCACTTATTTTGCCTCTGCCCATTATACGGCACAGGGAGGCCGCATTCCCGGAAACGACAAGCAGCGCATGGGGATACGACTGAATCTCGATCAACGGCTGGGACGGGCCGGATATCTTCTTTTGGGGATGAACGGAGGCTACAGCCGTACGAATACTCCGAATGGCAGTTCCTCAGATCCCGCGTCTTTAATCTATGAGTTGAATCCTTATGAGCAGACCACCGGAAAACTGTATTCCTATCCCGGACGGACTTTTCAGGATTTGCTTCAGGAGTACAGTGCCAAGGCATCCGAAAAAGATGCCGGGGTGAGTGCCAGTCTGACTTTGAATCCTTTGCCCGGACTGGATATTGCGGCTGTGGGAGGTCTTGATTTCTTGTTGCATGAATCGGAACAGTTTATCCCTTCTACAGCCTATTCGGAAACGCATGGGGGCATTCCCGAAGTGGAGAGAGGCATATACAGCAAGGCAAAGAATGTAACGCTGAATCTTTCCGGTAACGTTCGAATCACCTATAACCATGTGTTTGCCGGGCGCCACGATCTGACCCTTGGTGCCAATACAGACTATTACCAGACACAATTGGACCAGGTCGGCATGACGGGCTATGGAGTAGGGACCATAAATTCGGCTGCTGCCATCAATCAGTCGTTGCAGGGAAACCGGCAGCCTAAGGTGAGCGGACTGAAGGATAAGACGGCACAGATAGGTCTTGGAGCCGTAGCAGGTTATACTTTCGATTCCACCTACGATATGTATGCCACCTGCAAATGGGATGCTTCATCAGTGCTTCCGGCAGATAAACGGTGGAACAGTGCCTGGGCTGTCGGTGCAGGATGGACTCCAACGGCCTATGACTTTCTGGACGGAAACCCGGTTCTGACTCATCTGAAGTTAAAGGCTTCCTATGGATATACGGCCAATCTGAATGGAGTATCGGCAGCAGCTACGGTTGCCACCTTTGCTTATTCTGCCAATGTTTACGAAGACCAGCGTCTGCTGGAGCTGATCACCCTGTATAATAAAGACCTGAAACCGGAACAGACTAAATCGGTGGATGCTGGCATCAGTCTGGAACTTTGGGATCGCCTTACTCTCGATGTCAACTGGTATAACCGGCGTACGGAACAGGCGTTGCTGGACGTGCCGATCCCTGCATCTACCGGTTTCACGAATTTGCAGCGTAATATCGGTATCTTGCAGAACCGTGGTATAGAAGTTGGTCTTAGTGCCCGCTTGGTGGATACTCCCGAATGGATGGTACGCATCGGAGTGAATATGGCTTACAACCGCAATAAAGTGATAGACCTGTACTATGCCGACAAAATCTATTCATCGGATCAGGCTTTGGTGCCCGACTATGAAATCGGCAAATCTTACGATATGCTCTACGGTTCGATTTCCTTGGGGATCAATCCGTTTACCGGTTATCCGGTGTTCTGGAGTGAAAAGAATGGAGAGAAGCAGGCTACGGAAGTGCTTGAAAAGGAGGATCTTGTGGCGCTGGGACATCTGACACCGCCTTACACCGGAAGCATAAATATGAGTATGTCCTATAAATCCTTTGATCTGGATATGGACTTCTACTATGTGCACGGCGGGGTACAGGCTTTTAAATACACCTATGTGCGCGACAAGGATGATGTGCAGAAGAATGCCGTTGCCGGGCAGACAGCAAATATGTGGTTCCGGCCGGGCGATGAAAACAAGATCTATGCCACCCCGTTCAATACCTCGGGAATTGCCGAGAACAACATGCTCTTGCCCAACTCTCTTACGGTAGGCCGGAGTGATTATTTGAGATTGTCGATGCTGTCTTTACGTTATCGTTTGCCGGCACGTTTCCTGCGGAAGTATCTGCCCTTTGTGCAATATGCCAATGTGGCTTTGCGAGGATCGAATCTTTTCACTTGGACCACATACCGGGAATCTGACCCCGAAAGCGGTACCCTGGCCGGTACCTTGCAGCCGGTCTATTCCGTGAACGTAAATCTGACCTTTTGACCAATATAAAGAAGAAGCATGAATATTTATCAGAAGAAAAAGGATACCGCTTCCTTGAAGCCGAAGAGACTGGAACGCTTGTTGCACTATGGCCGGTTGTTGTGCGCCGGCATCATGCTTTTGGGGTGCGGCAGCTGTTCGCTCGACATACCGCCGGCCGATCAGTATTCCGACCCGGATGCGATTACCGGAGTGGGAACGGCGCGCTCCCTCCTCTCATCGGCATACGCGTTGTATCCGCATTATGAATATGAATTTTCGGTTTTAGGTTCTGATTTCTGTCCGACCTCCATTATCGGAAAAGATATGGAACAGAAGAACCTTTACTTATGGCAGGACAATACGATCTCCGACTTTGCCGAAACGGTTTGGTTGGGTTATTACAAGACGATAGCCGCGTGCGACGTGTTGTTGGAGCGTCTGCCGGCCGTTCAGACCGTTACAGCAGAAGAACAGACCCGAAAAAGGCAGATTGAGGCTGAGACCAAGACCCTGAAGGCTCTGTGTTATCTGAATCTGCTACGCGTGTTTGCTCCTCCGTATGACCTGAATCCGCAGGCCGATGGAGTGGTTTTGAAAAAGGTGGTCGGACTGGAGCATAGGGGACGGTCTTCCATAGAAACCTGTGTCAGCACCCTGCGCCAATGGCTACTGGAGGCCGAGAAGGTAGAAAATGAGCCGACAGCAAACGGTTGGCTTTCTCAGTCGGCAGTGCGTTATCTGTTGGCTGATCTGGAACTGTATGCCGGGAACTATGCGGAGGCTGCCCGTTGGGCCATGCTGTTACTGGAGCACAAACCGGAGGGCGCTTACCCGAAAGGAGATTACGAAAGCCTTTGGAAAGAAACTTCGTGTACCGGGAGAATCTTTGCCTTCTATACCCGTTCTCCTTATTACACGGCCATACAGTATGACCGTAAGGAAGGTGATTATTTTGCCCTTTCTCCACAGATTGTTTATGCTGAGGGAGACATACGAAGCCGCGTTCATATTTATCCGCAGGAAATGGCCGGAGCAGAACGCCGTTTGCTGGGCAAATATAACCGCAACAACAAAGAGGGGAAAGTCAACCGCTATGTAAACACCATGCGTTATGCCGGTGCCTGTTTCATGGCAGCCGAGGCGTATTCTCGAATGCAAGGACAGGAGGCTGTAGCCCGCCGGCTGGTGAATGACTATCTGGTGAGTTGCGGGGCAGCACCGCTTTCTGACGAACTGACAGGGGCAGCACTTACCGATGCCATTCTGCAGGAGAAGCAGAAAGAGTTTGTGGGAGAAGGCATGGCCTATTTCGACTGCAAGCGTTTGCATCGCCATCCGTTGACCCGATGGAATATCTGGGGACAGGGGACGAGTGCAACGATTGCTTCCGACGATTATCGCTGGACTTTTCCGATACCTCGTTCGGAATACCGATATAATGAAGTGGTGACTCAGAATGCCGGGTGGCCGCTGTTACGTTGAATTGAAAGAACCATTTTAAAAATTACCAATTGACAATGAAAGCAAAACTTTATTTTCGTGTGGCAGCGCTTGCATGCATGACTGCCGCTATTGCCGCCTGTTCGGAGAACGAGGAGGGCAGAAAACAGACCAATTACGTGTATCTGAGCAGTCAGGAGTCGCTGTTCCTTACAGAAGACCAGTCCGATACCTTAGTCTTAGACCTGCTTTTGAGTCAGGCCGTCCAGAACCGTACGGTGCTGGATTTCGAGTTGCAGCAGAATACCGATTCCGTGCTGGCTCTCTTGAATTCGCCGCTTGTTCTGGAGCCGGGAAGCAAAACCGCTGCCTTGAAGATCGTTTCCAACAAGAAGGGGCTTCTCGAAGAAACGCGTTCCATGAGACTGACGTTAAAGTCTTCCACCGATGTCCAGATCAAGCTTTGGAATGCCAATCCTCCTTTGATCATACAAGTACATCCGGATTCCGAATTGCAGGAACTGACCGATGCGCAAAAGCAGTTGCTGGCAGGATACCGGGAGCGTCTGGGCATAGACGTAAGCCGTTTTCTGGGCCGTTTGGACTGCAAGGTGAGAATTGTCTTTCCAACCGATGAAAGAGGCAGCTTTTTTACAGACAGCGAGGTGCGGGAATTTCAGGGAAAGTCCGTTCTGGCCCTGAGTGATAAGGCAACTCCTGACAGTCCTGTTCTCAAAATGACCGACAACCCGATGGGGCTGACTTCTTTCCTGTATGAGATCTTCAAGAAAGAAACCGTGGACAATGAGTTCTGGATGGGCAAGCCGTATGCACAGCCTGTCCTGAATCTGATCGGCTATCAGCCGGCACAGGAGACGTTTAACGTAACCTTGGACAGTCTGGTGCTGAAGGGAGATCACACCGTAGATTTTCTGGCAGAACGGAAAAACAATTATGACGAGCCGATTACCGTAGTACCGTTCCGCTTCAGCTATTCGGCATGGGAATGGATGAAGAAACAGGCCGAACGGGGCGATAAGTTTCAGGTAGAAGAAGGAGGCACGAAGGTGGAATATACTCTGGCCGATGCCATCGCAACCGGAACGTCATTGAATCCGGATGCCTGCCTGTTCTCCTCTTCTTTGGAACATGATGCGTGGGAAAACGAACCGTCGGACTGGGTGAAGCCTTCGGCAGTCTTTGACGAGCAGGGCGGCACGCTCACCTTCACCTTCCCGTGGGATCACAGCAGCTCATCGGGCTATACACAGATTCAGGTGGTTTATACTCTAAAGAACAAAAAATAGGCTATGAACATCAGATGGATTCTTTTGGGTACGGGGATGATTGCGGTCAGCCTGTTGCGGGCCGCCTCCCCTCCGGTTGACTTCCTTCCGGGGACGGTAGAAGGCTTTCTGCCCAACGGGCTGCATTATCTGGTGCTCCCCAACAGCGAACCGGTGCATAATGTGGAACTGCGTCTGGTGATGCGTGTCGGTTCAGTGCAGGAAAACGAAAGTCAGAAAGGAGCAGCTCATTTTCTGGAGCACATGGCCTTTGCCGGAACACGCCATTTTCCCGGTCGGAGCATGGTGGAGTTTCTGGAAGCACAAGGTATGAAATACGGGCGCGACATCAATGCCGTTACCGGATACGACCGGACCGTGTTCATGCTTTCGGCCCCGATGGGACGGGAAGACACCCTGTTGCTGGACCGCACCCTGCTGATGTTGCGCGACTGGCTCGACGGCATTACTTTTGATGAGGACCGTACGCGCCGTGAGCGGGGAGTGATTCTGGAGGAACTGCGTGGCTATGACGTGGGCGATGACTTCTATGTCCTGAAGATGGGCAACAGCCGCTTTTCGCAACGCATGCCGCTGGGAACGGCCGAGGACATCCGCTCCATCGAACGCGAAACGCTCCAGGAGTACTACGAGAAATGGTACGCTCCCCAGTTGGCAGCCGTGATTCTGGTGGGAGCGGTAGACACCACGCAGGCCGTGCAGCTTATCCGGAAACATTTTTCGGACGTGCCGGTGAAGGACATCAGCGCATTCCGCACTTATCCGCTGACCTATGAGCCCGGCATCCGGATTCAGGAACATATCGACACCCTGCTCTCCAAATCCGAGATGGAACTGATTATTCCTCATCCGGCCACCGTGACGCACACTCTGGAGGAACTGGTGCGAAAGGAGCGCGGCGGACTGCTGGTGCGGATGCTTGCCCGTCGCTTGCGGCAACAGGGCATAGACTGTCAGGTCACCGACGACTGGTATCTGGCCGACCGGAACCATTTTGTGCTTTCTGCGCGCGGAGAGAACCGAACGGATTTACGCACCACCTTGCTGTATGCTTTGGCCGAATTGGAACGTATACGGCGGGAGGGATTCCAGGACGATGAGCTGCGCGATGCCTGCGATGCCTATCTGCAACGCCTCACCTTGCCCGATTCCGACCGGAGATCGGCCGAATGGTGTGATGATTTCACAGACTATATTCTTTCCGGCGACCGCTATGTGCATACGGCGGCCGATCTGGCCCGTCTTCAGCAGCAGATGAGGCAGACCACCAGCGGCGACCTTCAGACAATGCTTTCCGGATGGCTTGCGGGGCGCGATACCACGCTGTTGGTAGCCTGCCGCAATCATCTTGTTCCGGAAGCCCCTCTCACCGCTGCCTGGATGGAGCAATTGTGGCAGGACAAAGACACCGTGCAGCTGGCTTCCTACCGTTATCACGGTGCCGCGGATAGCGAGAAGATTCTTCCTGCACCCGCCTGTCTGTTGCGCCCGCCCCGCTTTTCTCCTTCGGACATCAAGAGCGAAAAATACTATTCGGGGCTTGGCGTTACGGAAATCGTGCTGACCAACGGACTGAAGCTGCTTTTGCGACCTACACCCGATCACAGCGGGCGCATGCTGGTGAACCTGTTTTCCCGCGGAGGAGTGGGCGATCTGCCGGCAGAAGACTACTACCGCTACGAAGGTACGGCCGGATACATGGAGATGGGAGGTATTGCCAAAGTCAATGCCGACACCCTGTCGGAATTTATGCTCCAGAACGAACTGTCGATGAATGTGTCCATCAGTAACAGCTGGCACGACATACTGGCTTCGGCACCCGTCAGTGAGGCCTTGCCGCTGTTTCAGCTGATGTATGAAAAGATGCATGCCCCCGAACTTTGCCGTGAGGACTTCGAAGAAATAAAGAAGGGAGAATTGGAGGACTGGAATCAGGAAACCATCTTGCAACGACAGATGCAGCAGGCGCCCGACCGGCAACTGACCAACCGGCTGAACATGCTGGTGGGCAATGTCCCTCCGGCGGCCCGTGCAAAACGGCGAAGGGAACATCTGGAACAGCTGAATCTGGATTCCATGGCAGCCTATTACCGGCGTCTTTTTACTGATCCGGAGGGAATGACACTGGTACTTACGGGCGATTTCTCCACCGAAGCCATCAAACAGATTGCCGTGCCGGTGTTTGCCCGGATGAGACGCTCTGCCGAAAGCATGCGCCCGACGGCTGTACGCCGTCCGACACTGGTGCAGCAGCACCGCGAAGGATTTGCCGGAGAGCATGAAACGCAGACCGTTCTGGAATACGTCTTCCCCGGATTCTATGAACCTTCGTTGCGCAGCAGTCTGACGCTGAAACTGGTGCGCGATGTGTTGCAGGCTCGTGTGCTGGATATTCTGCGCGAGCGGGAGCATATCGTCTATTCGCCCTACGTATCGCTGTTTTATAACGGTAGTCCTGAACAGACCTATTATCTGAATCTTTCGCTTTCGGTGGATCAGGCCAATACGGCCCGTACCGACACACTGGTGCGGCAGATCATCCGTTCGTTGCAGAAGGAGCCGATAACCGAGCAAGAGCTGGAACAGTTGAAGCGTTCTTTCCGCATCAATAAGATGCAGGTGCTGACGCAAAGTGCCTCGACCGAATGGCGCAACACCTTGTCCAATCTTTTGAAGAACGGCGAGAGTCTGGAGGATTTCGAGCACTACGACGACATTCTGGAACAGATCGGTGTGGAGGATATCCGTAGGGCATTTGAAGTCTGTCTGGATGCCGACCACCATATCTTGCTTTATATCGGCGAGCATCAGTTTGACAAAAGGAATTCTTGTACGAAAACGGTAAAAAACAAAAAGGATCATGAAGAAAACAAAGAAAAATAAAAAGGCGGCTAGGTTGTCCGGCCGTTTTCAGCGGTTCTTGGGAACACTGCTGTTTGTGATTTTCGGAAGCGGAACAGGTTTTTCACAGACTCCGGTGCAACAAACCAGTTCGACCGACCCGCAGGCCTATGCACTCTTCGATGCCCAGGGGCATAGGATTTCCTTTTCGGAGATGGTGTCCGGACTGGCAGAAGCCGATGTGGTGCTTGTCGGAGAAATCCATAACTGTTGCATCACGCACTGGCTGGAGCTGGAGATTACGCGGGCGCTGCACCGGATTCATGGCGACCGCCTGATGATGGGCGCCGAGATGTTTGAGGCCGACAACCAGTTGCTGCTGGACGAATACATGCAGCGCACCATCCGTTATGACAGTTTTGAAGATGAGGCCCGTCTCTGGCCCAATTATCAGACGGACTATGCCCCTTTGGTGTTTTATGCCAAGGAACATTCGATTCCCTTCGTGGCCACCAATGTGCCCCGTCGCTATGCCAATGTGGTGAAGTATAAGGGACTGGCTTTTCTGGATTCGCTTTCGGATGAGGCCAAGCGCTATCTGCCGCCTCTGCCCATCACTTTTCAGGCCGACGATGATCAGGAGCATCTGTTTACCCTGATGCACGCGGTGGGCAAGGGACAGGGCGAGAAATCCTTTCTGGCCGAGGCGCAGGCACTGAAAGACGCCACGATGGGCTGGTTCATTGCCCGGAGCATGCAGCACAAGTTTCTGCATTTCAACGGCAATTATCACTCGGATTTCAAGAAGGGACTGGTGCCCTATCTGTTGGAATATCGCCCGGGCACGACGGTAAAGACCGTATGCAGCGTGCGTCAGGAGACGGTGGAGTTGCTCGACGAAGAGCATAAAGGGCGCGCCGATTATTATATTTGTGTGCCCGAGGACATGTCCTCTTCCTATTGACGACCGAATCCGGATTCGTATCTTTCTTTAGCTCTTACCGGTTGGATAGAAGGCATGGCCTGCTGTCCGGCCGGTATTTTTATTGGCAAGGGCGGTATGCTGCTAGCGGACAACTGACATTCTGACAAAATGTATATTTCGAGTGCTGAGAGTTTGTTTTTTGTAGCTTTTCTTCGGAGGTTTCCTGAATTTCGGATTTTCAGCAGCTCATTCTGGGACTATTCCTTTGTTTATCTGTGTTCTATGAAGAAAATACCTTGTTCGATGCCATTCAGATCCAGAGGAAAACCCGGGCTTTTGAAACCGGATTCTGAAGATTCTTTTCTTTCATTTTGATGATTTGAGTCTTTGATGCTGATGAATCCGTATTTTTTCCGAAGTGAAAAGAGTAGGGAGTGCGCTTTGACATCCGGCTTGACACTCGATTTTTTGCATCCGGATGCAGATAAATAGCGTTTTTATGCACTTTGGGCCGTATGTTTATGCAACAATTCTTCTGGAATCCTCTCAGCAGTGTTGTAGGTGGGAAAGGAAAAAATGGGATATGAATGGCAATTTGTTTGGTGAAACTGTATTTTTGAGGCAAATTGCTTTTGCGGTTTTCAGAAATTTCGGTCCGGCAGCTTGGCAGAATCTGCCGGATAGACAAAAAACAAAAAAGGTGACCAAAAATTTGATCACCTTTTTCTGTTCTTTCCGCGGAAAGGGAGGGATTCGAACCCCCGGTGCCTCTCAGCACGGCGGTTTTCAAGACCGCTGTAATCGACCACTCTACCACCTTTCCGAACTTCTTTGTGAGAAGGCTTTGTTTCTCGAAAGCGATGCAAAGGTACGGCTTTTTTCTGAACTTGCAAACTTTCCGGCTCTTTTTTTTCGAAAAAAGTGCATTTTTCTGTCTGTAGCCCCTTAAATGATGGTTTTTTCGAGGAGTTTTTTAAATTTCGAGCACTCTTTTTCGATCACTTCCGGTTCGAGATTCTCCTTACTTTGGAGATAAGTTTTGAAGGCTTCCAGGGCTTTCATGCGGGCCATGGCCTTTCCTGCTTTCATTCCGCTTTGATAGGGCGTGTAGGGAAGCAGATTGCGATTAAAATTTCCGTCACTCATATTTATTTTTTATTTCGAGAGTAAAGATATAAGTTTTTTTCGGAATTTTGTACCTTTGTCGGTAAAATAAAAGTAAGGATGTTTTTTAAAGGAAAAATGTGGCTTCTCGGTAAGAGAGCCGGATATGCGATGGTGTGCTGTCTGTTTTCTTCGCTGGCTATGGCAGAGACGGCTGATGCACCTAAAGATGATTTTGTGTTGGTGATTGATGCCGGGCATGGCGGGCGCGATATCGGTGCCAAGGGAGAATATGCCCTGGAGAAAGACATCAATCTGAATGTGGCTCTGGAAGTGTTGCGCCGTTTGCGGGCCAATCCGGACATTACGGTGGTGCTGACCCGTCAGTCGGATGTGTATCTCACTCTGGATGAACGGGCACAGATTGCCAACGAACGTGAGGCGGATCTGTTTGTGTCCATTCACACCAATTCTTCGGAGGGCAGTAGGATTGCACGCGGTACGGAGACCTATTTCGTAGGCGATGCTGTGTGTCATGTGGCCGGACAGGTGGCCGATAAGGAGAATAATTCCGCCCGACAGTTTGAGCCGGATTATGAGGAGAAATACAAGAACACCATTTTGCTGGAGTCGGCGCGCGTCCGGAATATGGACAACAGTGAGCTGATGGCCCGTCTGGTGCAGGAAGAATATATCAAGGCCGGTGCGCGCGTAAACCGCGGAGTGCAGCAGGCCCGCTTTTATGTGCTGATGAACACGATGATGCCGGCCATTCTCACCGAGGTGGGCTTTATCTCTACCTGGGACGAGGAGAGTTATCTGACTTCGCAGAAAGGTGTGGAAGAGGTCTCCGGCTCGATTTACAACGCCATTGTGGCCTATCGCAACACGCTGAAGGAAGGACGGGCCAAAGAGCGGTTGGCAGAACTGAAAATCTCGCGCAACGCACAGAAAACGGAGAATGTGCCGATGAAGCTCGACCCCTCGATGGGTATCTACGACGAGGCCACCCATCAGTTGGCGCTGACCGGAAAACTGCCGGAGAAGCGCGACCGGAAAGAAACGGAAAACCGGGATGCTGACAAGAAAGAAGAGAAGAAGGCAGACCGCACCGTGAAGTCCAAGAAGGTGGAGCAAAAAGAAAAAGAAACTCCGAAATCCGAGAAAAAGGTTCAGGAGCCGGAAACGAAGGAAAAAGCGAAGACCAATGAGAAGAAAACCGAAAAGACACAGCAGACCGGAAGCGGTGTCCGCTTTTATATTCAGTTGATGGCCGTGCGCGAGGAATTGCCGCAAAAGGACAAACGCCTGAAGGGACTGTGGCCGGTGCGCTATGTGAAGAAAGGCGAATTCTATAAATGTCTCTATTTTGAGAGCAGTGACTATGCTGCCGTTCGTCAGAAACTGAAGTCATTGGGTGACGATTTCCCGGGAGCATACGTCGTGGCCTACGATGGAGACGCGGAAATGAAAGTCTCCGAGGCAGTGAAGAAAGCCATAAAGAAATAAGGAAACAAAAAAAGAAGAAATGGCGATGAAAATCATTTACCATTTCTTCTTTTTTCTTGAAGAACCAAAGATGCTTCGTATGGTTCGTACAATCCGCATGCCCATCATCACTCCGTCGTAAATGGCCATACCCTGATCGAAGGCATTCATGAAAGACTCCATCTTGGTTGTCGGCTGTTTGGGAGGAGCCACGATGCTCTGATAAGTGTTGCGGATGCGGTCGCTGCTTTCTTTGATCTGCTTCCGTACCTGTCTTTTCTCTTCACGGAGCAGTTCTAATGTATACACCTTGCCGTTAGCGGGCATTTTGGGATTCTGTTCCATGATCTTCTGTTTTATTCGGTTCTGAGGCGAACAATTGTCCGATGAAGCGGGCCAACGGTTCTACCACAAATCTTTTTCTGTTCCAATAGAATATGAGCAGCACGAAAGCGATAATTCCTGCCACGATTATAAAGCCCAGCGGAATATTGTTGAGCGTATTGCCCAGATAGAAGGCCAGAGCCAATGTTCCGAAGAAGCAGATAAGCGCAACAAGTATCAAAATGATCAAAGCAATTCCTATTGCCGAAAGAATCACCGTGAGCTTCTCTGCGGTGTCCAAACGGATAAACTTCTTTTGGAGCAAGTAGTAATTCTTAAACTCCAAAAGAAGTTTTTGAATGCTTTCTACATTTTTATTTACTGAAAACATGCGCCCCGTTTTTAAGCCTCTTCGCCAGATTTGATTTCTTCAGCAATCTCGTCAACGAGAGTATCCATTTCCTTACGGTTCAATCTGATACCTCTTTTACGAAGAGCTTCAGCGATTTTTTCACGAGTATCTGTACCTCTTTCAGGAGCAAATAAAATACCGAATGCTGCACCAACGGCTGCGCCGCCTACGAATGCTGCCAAAAAATTCAATGCTTTCATAATGTTCTCTTTTAAAAATTAAGTTGGATATAGCAAAGATAGGAAAAATATACTGGGAACAAAACTTTTTTCCATCTTTTTTTTACCGCTTCGTGAAAAAAAAGGTTTTAACAAATTTTTCTAAGTTTTTTGTGCTTCCTATCATTATAATATGTATTTTTGTCCGTAAACTTGATATGCCGTGCCCAAGCGGCTTATTCGTGATAACTAAACTGTTTAATAAACCATATAGAAAGATGAAGAAAGTATTATTGTTAGGTGTTGGCTTGAGTCTTGCTTTTGCAATGACTTCATGTAAGAGCCAGGAAAGCGCTTATAAGAAAGCGTATGAGAAAGCAAAACAACAGCAGCAGGCTGCCGTAGATAACAGCGCACAGCAGAACGCTGCCGTAGAGGTAACTCCGGTGACTCCGGTAACACAGCCTAATACAACCACTACTACTGTGGATGTAAGCAATGTGCCTGTTCGTCAGGAAAACGTTACCGTAGTATCTGGTAACGGACTGAATGCATACAGCGTGGTTTGCGGAAGCTTCGGAAACAAAGACAATGCTGAAAGATTGCAGGCTACATTGAAGAACGCCGGTTACTCAGCTCAGATTGCCTTCAACTCTGGCAACAGCATGTACCGTGTGGTAGCAACAACATTTGCCGACAAACATTCTGCCGTGCAGTCAAGAGATAAGCTCAGAGCTACTTATCCGGACGCATGGTTGCTTTATAAGAAATAACAGAGTGCTCCATCTATAAAGGCCGACACCAGCTGTCGGCCTTTATAGATAGAGGTTACTCGCTCTTGCGCCCGGCGCATATATAATAAGGTATGGGAAGAGTCTTAGCCATAGATTACGGACGGAAGCGGACCGGACTGGCTGTTACGGACCCGTTGCAGATTATCGCCAACGGACTGACTACCGTGCAGACGGCCCAGTTGCTCGAATTTATACTTAATTATGTTCAGAAGGAACCGGTGGAGCGGATTGTGGTCGGGCTCCCTAAAACCGTCACCGGAGAGTGTTCCGAGAACATGCAGAATATCAAACCGTTTGTTGCCAAACTGCAAAAGGCATTGCCCGACATTCCTGTGGAGTATTTCGACGAACGGTTTACTTCGGTGCTCGCCCAGAAGGCGATTCTGGCCGGAGGTGTGAAGAAAAAGGCACGGCAAAATAAGGCGCTTGTTGATGAAGTCAGTGCCACAATCATTTTGCAAGGTTGGATGGAAGCGCATAAATAAAGAAGATTATGATTTTACCTATTTATACTTATGGTCAGCCTGTATTGAGAAAAGTGGCTGAGGATATTGATGAGAACTATCCGAATTTGAAAGGATTGATTCAGGACATGTACGAAACTCTGGAGCACTCGGAAGGCATCGGCCTGGCAGCTCCACAGATCGGATTGGATATCCGTCTGGTTGTGATTAATCTGGATATCATATCTGATGATCTGCCCGAATATAAGGGATATATCAAGACTTTTATTAACCCGCATATCCTGGAATATGATGATACGGAAACGGAATTGATGGAGGAAGGATGTCTGAGCGTACCGGGAATCCACGAAAGTGTGCGCCGTCCGACCCGCATCCACGTGAAATATCAGGATGAGAATTTTGAAGAACATGAAGAGTGGGTGGAAGGTTATCTGGCACGCGTGATGCAGCATGAGTTCGACCATCTGGAAGGAACCATGTTTATCGACCGTCTGAGCATGCTGCGCAAACAGATGATCAAGGGCAAGCTCAACAGCTTGCTGAAAGGAAATTTCCGTTGCTCTTATAAGATTAAACTTAGAAAGTAATACAGAATGCGACACTTCAAGAAGGCGCTGTTCTTACTCTTTGCCTGTCCGCAGCTGGGATGGTCCCAGATTAATGCGGACCGGGTGATGCTGATGGGACGTAATGCTCTTTATTACGAGGATTACGTGCTGTCCATGCAGTATTTCAATATGGTGATCAATGCGAAACCATATCTTTCAGAGCCTTACTTCTATCGCGGACTGGCAAAGTTTTATCTGGAGGACTTTTCGGGGGCTTCTGAGGATTGCAGGGAAGCCATCGAAAAGAATCCTTTTGTGGCCCGTAACTATGAACTGCTGGGATTGTGCTTTATCAATCTGAAACAGTATGAAGAGGCATGCGAAGCTTATCGGAAACTGCTGAAACTGGAACCGGAAAACCGCAACGGATGGTATAACTACATCTTGTGCGAGGCGGAGACAAAACGCTATGACCAGGCCATGAACAGCCTGGATTCCGTGATTCGCAAATGGCCCGACGATGCGCAGTTCTATACCGTAAAGGCGCAAGTCGCTTTCCAGCAGAAAGATACGGTTACGGCCGAACAGTCTTTGAATCAGGCTCTCAAGGTGGACCAGTATGATGAACGCATCTGGGAAATGCTGGCCATGATCAGTTTGAACCGTGAAGATTATAAGGCTGGAGAAGAACAACTCACACAGGCAATCTCGATAAACAAACGAAATGCAAGTTATTATGTGAACCGTGCGTTGGCGCGCTATCATCAGCGCAACCTGCGCGGTGCCATGAGCGATTATGACGAAGCGATTGTGGTGGACCCGAAAAGCTATATCGGACACTTCAACCGCGGTTTGCTCCGTGCTCAGGTGGGTGATGACAACCGGGCTATTGAGGATTTCAACTTCGTGCTTGAAGTGGAGCCGGACAACATGATCGCACTCTTTAACCGTGCCCTGATGCGCAACAATACGGGAGATTACCGGGGGGCGCTGAAGGACTTGTCTGCTGTCATCAAAGAGTATCCCACATTCTGGACCGGCTATCAGCTGAGAGCCACCATCCGGCGAAAACTGGGTGACGTCAATGGTGCGGAACGGGATGAATTCAAGGTGATGAAGGCGCAGATGGAGGCCCGTTATCAGGGCAAGAAGTTCAAGACTTCCAACAAGACCCGTAAGAAGAGTGATCTGGATATGAACGATTACGATAAACTGGTCGAGGAGGATACGGTGGTTTATGCCCAGAAGTACAGCAGCGAATATCGGGGAAAGATTCAAAACAAACAGGTGGAAGTGCGCCCCGAGGCCATGTTCGTGCTGACTTATCATCCGCAGCGTCTCGGCGTGGAGCGGTCGGTGGCTTATCATCCGGAACTGGAAAAACTGAATCAGACGGGTTGGCTGCCGCAACGCATCGCTTTGGCCAATCATGAACAGACTCTGGACCGGAATCTCGTGCAGAAACATTTTGCCCGGTTGGAAACGCTGGCTCAGAAACTGGAGGCTGCCAATCCACCGGCACAGTTGTATCTGGAGCGCGCCTTGGAATACTATACCGTGCAGGATTATGATGCGGCGATGGATGATGTCAACAAATATCTGGAGCGCAATCCTGAAGGCGTTTTGGGATATTTCCTGCGGGCACAGATCAAGATCCGCCAGTTGGAAGCGTTTGCCGGTACCGGACAGGAAAAGTCGACTGCCGCATTGCAGATTGGCTACAATGCTGCCCTGACCGATTTGGAGGCCGTACTCCGTCAGATTCCCGACTTTAAGTATGCTTATTATAATATAGGATATATCTATATGCTGGAGCAGAACTACGCCAAGGCTGAACAGGCGTTTACCCAAGCCCTGAAAATTGATGCAAACTTTGCCGAAGCACTGTTCAACAGGGGAGTGGCCTGCATCAAGCAGGAGAAGATGCAGCAGGCGGTATCTGACTTGAGTCAGGCCGGAGAATTAGGACTTTATGATTCTTACAGCCTGATCAAGAAGTATGCCGACTACCGGAAGTAGAATTTCTTGATGCTGTGTGATACCTTTTTTTCGGATAAAATCTTGTTTTCGTAAAAAAAGTAGTATTTTTGCATTTAGAACAAATCTTTAAGAATGATGATAAAAATTACTTTTCCAGACAACTCCGTTCGCGAATTCGAGAGCGGCGTTACAGGTTTACAGATAGCAGAAAGTATTTCCAGCCGTTTGGCTCAGGATGTTTTGGTTTGCAGCGTAAACGGTGAAATCGTGGAGCTGAACAGACCGATTCAGGAAGATGCTTCTGTAGTATTCTATAAATGGGATTCACCAGAAGGCAAGCACGCTTTCTGGCACACTTCTGCCCACTTGCTGGCAGAGGCTTTGCAGGAACTCTATCCGGGCATGCAGTTCGGTATCGGTCCTGCTATCGAAAACGGTTTCTATTATGACGTGATGCCTCCTCAGGGAGTGGTTATCCGCGAGGCTGACTTTGCCCAGATCGAAAAAAAGATGATCGAGGTGGCTCAGCGTAAGGAAGCTGTAGTGCGTCAGGAAATCTCTAAGGCTGATGCTTTGGCCTTCTTTACCGAGAAAGGACAGACTTATAAGAATGAGTTGATTGAAGAACTGGAAGACGGACATATCTCTACCTATACTCAGGGTAACTTTACCGATTTGTGCCGTGGTCCACACCTTCTTTCTACAGCTCCGATCAAGGCCGTGAAGGTAATGGCCGTGTCTTCTGCTTACTGGCGTGGCGATGAGAAACGTCCGCAGATGACTCGTGTCTATGCCGTTTCTTTCCCGAAGAAGAAATTGCTCGATGAATATCTGGCATTGGTAGAAGAGGCCAAAAAACGCGATCACCGTAAGATCGGTAAGGAAATGGAACTGTTCATGTTTTCTGAGCGCGTAGGTAAGGGATTGCCTATCTGGTTGCCAAAGGGAACAGCCCTGCGTTTGCGTCTGGAAGACTTCCTGAAGAAAATCCAGAAGCGTTATGGCTATCAGCAGGTAATCACTCCGCATATCGGTGGTAAGAACCTGTATGTAACTTCTGGTCACTATGCACACTACGGTAAGGATTCCTTCCAGCCGATTCATACTCCGGAAGAGGGTGAAGAATATATGCTGAAGCCGATGAACTGCCCGCACCACTGCGAGATCTTTGCATGGAAACCGCGTTCTTACAAGGATCTGCCGTTGCGTATCGCAGAATTCGGTACCGTTTACCGTTATGAGCAGAGCGGTGAGTTGCACGGACTGACTCGTGTTCGTAGCTTTACTCAGGATGATGCCCATATCTTCTGCCGTCCGGATCAGGTGAAGGATGAGTTTATCCGTGTGATGGAGATCATCCAGATCATCTTCAAGGCATTGGATTTTGAGAACTTCGAGGCTCAGATTTCTTTGCGCGACCCGAACAATACAGAAAAGTATATCGGTTCTGAGGAAGTATGGAATGCAGCAGAAAACGCTATCATCGAGGCTTGTAAGGAAAAAGGCCTGCCAGCTCGCGTAGAGTATGGAGAGGCTGCTTTCTATGGTCCTAAACTCGACTTTATGGTGAAGGATGCCTTGGGACGCAGATGGCAGTTGGGTACCATTCAGGTAGACTATAACTTGCCGGAACGTTTCCAGTTGGAATATACTGGCGAGGACAACCAGAAGCATCGTCCGGTAATGGTTCACCGTGCTCCGTTCGGATCTATGGAGCGTTTCTGCGCCGTGTTGATCGAGCATACAGCCGGACAGTTCCCATTGTGGCTGACTCCGGATCAGGTAGCTATCCTGCCTATTTCAGAGAAATTCAACGACTATGCCAAGCAGTTGCAGGCTTATTTCGACGAGCAGGATGTGCGCGCTATTGTGGATGATCGTAATGAAAAGATCGGACGTAAGATTCGCGACAACGAGATGAAGCGTATCCCTTATATGCTGATTGTCGGTGAGAAAGAGGCTGCAGAAGGCACCGTTTCTGTAAGAAAACGCGGTGAAGGCGACCAAGGAAGCATGAAATTTGAAGATTTTGCAAAGAAAATCAACGAAGAAGTGCGTAATATGCTAAATAATTACTAACTTTGCCGCCACAAATAAAGAACTTAATTATTAATCAATCAAAAAAACAGAAGAGAAGATCATTTAGAATTAATGAAGAAAGACAATTTGAAGCAGCAATATCGTGTCAATGAACAGATACGTGTGCGTGAAGTCCGTATTGTGGGCGATGAAATTGAATCTACTGTAATGCCAACAAGCAAAGCGTTGCAGTTAGCCGAGAGCCAAGGGGTAGATCTAGTTGAAATTTCACCGAATGCCACTCCTCCTGTTTGTCGTTTGATAGACTATAGTAAGTTCCTTTATCAGCAGAAGAAGCGCCAGAAAGAGATGAAGGCGAAGCAGGTTAAGGTCGATGTGAAGGAAATCCGTTTCGGACCTCAGACAGATGACCATGACTATAACTTCAAGTTGAAGCACGCTCAGGGATTCCTTTCTGACGGTGACAAAGTTAAGGCCTACGTATTCTTTAAAGGAAGAAGTATCCTTTTCAAGGAACAGGGAGAGGTGCTCTTGCTGCGTTTTGCCAATGATTTGGAAGAATACGGTAAAGTAGAACAGATGCCTGTTCTCGAAGGAAAACGTATGACCATCTTCATCGCTCCTAAGAAATTGGGTGCCAAGAAGACAGACAAAGCCGCTACAACACAGGCCGCAGCCAAGCCTGAGAAGGCACAGCCTAAGGCTAATGCTCCGAAAGAGTATCAGGGCCCGAGAGTAGAAGGCGAATAAAAAGAAAAGAACGTGCGTAACGCCCTGGTATATGCGTTGCCACTAATATTAATAATAATTTAAAATTTAAACAAAATGCCAAAAGTTAAGACTAATTCCGGTGCTAAAAAAAGATTCGCTCTTACCGGAACCGGTAAAGTAAAAAGACATCATGCATTTCACAGTCACATTTTGACTAAGAAATCAAAGAAGCGTAAAAGAAACCTCGTACACGATGATATCGTGGTAAAGGCTGACATGAAGCAGGTTCGCGAGTTGCTTTGCTTACGTTAATTTCTTAAATGCGGTAAACTATTTTAAATTTATTAACCGAATGATTTAGCCTAAAGTTCGCTCATAAAGAAACAGAGCGGCGCTAACCATTCAAAAAGAGTAAAAATTATGCCAAGATCAGTAAATCATGTTGCTTCTAGAGCAAAAAGAAAGAAAATTTTAGGTTTAACCAGAGGTTACTACGGAGCTCGTAAGAATGTATGGACCGTAGCCAAGAATACTTGGGAGAAAGGTTTGACTTACGCTTTCCGTGACCGTCGTAACAAGAAACGCAGTTTCCGCGCTTTGTGGATTCAGCGTATCAACGCTGCTGCACGCCTGGAGGGTATGTCATACTCTCAGTTGATGGGTGCTTTGCACAAGGCTGGTATCGAGATCAACCGTAAGGTTTTGGCCGATCTGGCTGTAAATCATCCTGAAGCATTCAAGGCTATTGTTGCTAAAGTAAAGTAAGCTTGAAAGACTTTTAAAGATTTACGATAGGGGTGATCTGTATTCTGTACAGGTCACCCTTTTATGCTTTTATTTTTAGAAAGAGTTTTGCTAGTAACTGTTTTAATAATCTCACAAATTAATTCTTTTAACGATGAGTCGAACAATTAAGGATTACGTAACGCTGGCTCTGAAAGGTATGGCCATGGGCGCTGCGGACGTCGTGCCTGGTGTTTCCGGAGGAACGATTGCTTTTATCGTAGGTATTTATGATGAGTTGATCAACTCGATCAAGAGTATTAATGCACATAGTCTGAAGTTACTGTTTACCGGTAAGATTGTGTCTTTCTGGAAGGCCATTAACGGAAGTTTCCTTTTCTCTATTCTTTTGGGTATCGGTATCAGTGTCTTTTCTTTGGCCAAGCTGATTACTTGGTTGTTGGAAGCACATCCGATTATGGTATGGGCTTTCTTTTTCGGTCTGGTTTTGGCCTCTACCTGGTTCGTTTCCAAAGATATTAAGGAATGGAACGTAAAAACGATCGCTTCGTTTATTGTGGGTGCTGCTGTGGCCTATTATATCACGGTAGCTACACCGGCCGAGACCCCGACTAATCTGCTTTTCATTTTCCTTTGTGGAGCCATTGCCATTTGTGCCATGATTTTGCCGGGTATCTCCGGAAGTTTTATTCTGGTATTGCTGGGTAAGTATTTCTACATTATGGATGCAGTGAAAGAGCTTAAAATCGGTATCTTGCTGGTATTTGCAGCAGGAGCACTGATTGGTATTACTTCATTTTCAAGAGTTCTTTCTTTTGCCTTGGCTCGTTTCCGCAATTCAACTTTGGCACTCCTGACCGGTTTTATGCTCGGTTCCTTGAACAAAGTATGGCCGTGGAAAGAGAAAATCATGATGGACGGTGGATTTGAGTTGGAAAAGAACATTATGCCGAACGCTTTTCTGGCAGAAGCCATTGTATTGGCCATCATTGGTTTCTTCCTGGTTTATTTTCTGGAAAAACTTTCTCAAAAGAAGTAACGGCAAAGAATAACGATTTACGGGAAAGTCCGATAGGGCTTCAATCGGAACTCTGATTTCCGACAAATAAAAAATGCCTCATTTTACTCCTAGCTGAGCAAAATGAGGCATTTTTGTGCTCTTGTATGATGCTGATTTTCTTTTCCGCCTATAGAAGTTTGGTTCGTGCCATCTTCTGTGGCTGTCCATAGGCGCTGGAGAATACCTTTAAAAGCAAGTCTGTGGTACGATATTACGCTTCATGATTACGGCAAAAGAGAAAGCAAATGGGAGAGGGGAGTTGAAAAAATAATGAGTTCTATCTGCCACCATTCTGTTTGGTGCGATAGAACTCATTATTTTCAGAATATCAGGACTTAGATCAACATGTATTGTTGAAAGGAAACTGACTCCATTATTTATTTCATATTTTCAATCAGTTTTTCAGCCATTGTATCACCCAGTTCTTTTGCCTTTTTCAGAGCAGCTACGCCTTCTTCTTTCTGTTCGTTTTGTATCAGACAGACACCGAGAATGCGGTGAGCATCTGCAAAAGCCGGGTTCAGCTTTATACTTTCACGTGCGGCACGGATAGCCTCCTCAATCATACCAACGGCATAAAGCGTTCCGGCCTTCTGCGCCCACAAAAGCGGGTTCTTGGGCTCCAGTTTGGTTGCCTTATCAATGTCCGTCACCGCCAGTTCGTACATTTTTCCGTTCAGTTCGGCCTGAGAACGCAGATAATAAAAGTTTGCATTCAGATTGCCATAGTTCAGCGATTCGTACTCGTTCAGGTCCACTACCGCCTTCTTATATTCCTTTATTTCCATATAAGTATTGGCACGGGCCAGCAATACCGGAGCAGCATCCGCCTTATACGGTTTGCTGTGCAGGTTCAGAGCAGAGTCCTGCAGGGCCAGAATCTCTTCGGGAGCTGCCTGAAGCATCTTCTTGCACTGGGCGGCATACAGATAAATCTCGCTCGATTTCAGATTGGAATTGTTTGCCTGCATATAAATATTATAGGCATCCTCATAGCGGTGCAGGGCGTAGAGGCAGTTTCCCTGCTGCAGCAGATAAACCGGCAAGTTATTGCTTTCGTAGGCCTTCTGCGCTTCGCTCAGTGCCCGTTCCATAGTCCAGTCCGCATACTGCTGATAGCCCGGAGTCATGTTCAGGTTATAGATCAATTTACTCCAGGCATAATGCAACTGATCCTTCTCGTCTGTTTTTTCGATACCCTGCTGCAAATATCCTTCTGCGGTCTTTAAATCTCCTCGCTGACTGTAGAAATCGGCGGCAGTAGAGTAGCCGTTAAATTTTTCCGGAAAGCGGTTCAGATACTGTTGCAGATAATCAACATACATCAGGCTGTCGTTCGAGGAAGTCAGATACAGGAATGTACTGGCATCACTTTCCTTTTCCGGCAACATTTTCGCGATGTGGATGGCATTCAGGTCATTGTCAGAGGCAGACAAGGCATTAGTGGCCAGGCTGCACACATAATGGATGGAGATGGCATAGTTTTTCTGTTCGTCGCTGGAGCTTTGCAGCATGGCAATAGCCTCTCCTTGACTGTTCATTACCGGTACATTTACCATCATTTTGTTGGGGGTGCCCGACAAGGTGTAGTAGTAATACTCCTTTTCAAAGAGAGATGCTTCAAGAACGCTGTCGGCCTTGCATTCCTTTTTCTTCTGAGTGGCATAAGGCAGGAAGTACACCTCTTCTCCTTTGGTTGCTGCCGTTTCTGCCAGTTTGATTCCTGCCGGCAACTTCTCGTCGTCCAGACGGAGTTTCACGACATCATACAAGGAACTGGCGCCGCAAATCCATTTCACCTCATGCTCTTTTCCGTTACTGTCCACCACTTTGGCCTTGTGTGCTCCTTTGAACAGTCCGTAGTTGGCCACTGCCGTTCCGTCCTCGTCCACCAGAATACCGTTACCGGAGGCCAGAATATTATTGTTTTCATCAAAGGTGACGATGCTCAATAGAGATTTCTGTGCTTTCTTATACCATTTGGGTGTTTGTGCCAGTGCGTTGCCTGTCAGCAGACAGCCGGCAGCCAGCAATCCTATAAATCTGTTTCTCATTTTATTTTATGTTTAATAATTCTTTGGCGTTGTTGACGGCAGCATCCGTCAGTGTGGTTCCACTCAGCATGTGTGCAATCTCCTGCACGCGTTCCTCCTGATTCAACCGGATGATGTGACTGGTGGTGCCCTGTTCGTTGTCCTCCTTGTAAACCTTATAGTGCGTAGCTCCCAAAGCGGCAATCTGCGGCAGGTGTGTGATGCTGATTACCTGACGGTTATTGGCCCCCATTTCCTGCATGATGTGCGCCATTTTCTCGGCGATATATCCCGATACGCCCGTATCAATCTCATCAAAGATGATGGTAGGCAGTTTCACCGCACCGGAAATCAAAGCTTTGAGCGAGAGCATGACGCGCGCGATTTCTCCTCCAGAAGCCACCTGGGCAATCTGCTGCAGTTCGCCGTTTTTGTTGGCGCTGAACAGGAAAGAAATCTTGTCCATGCCCCTTTCGTCGGGCTCTTCCTTTTGCTTCAGGTCGATGCAGAAGCGCACATTCGGGATGCCCAACGGGATGAGCAGTTCCTTCATTTTCGATTCAATCAGCACGGCCGCCTGTTTTCTCTGTTCAGTCAGCACGGCCGCCTGTTTTTTAACCTCCTTCAGCGCCTCTTCCTTTTCGTGCTCCAGTTGCTGGATGTAGGCCTCGCTGTTTTCGATGTTGTCCAATTGTCGGGTGTAATCCTCCTGCAAGTCAATCAACGCCTCCAGCGTGTCTACATGATGCTTTTGCTGGAGCGAGTAGATGGTGTTCAGGCGCTCATTCACATAACTCAGGCGTTCCGGGTTGTATTCAATCTGTTCCGCTTCGCTGGCAATCTCCTTGGCCAGATCCTTGATTTCTATGTAACAGCTTTGCAGACGGCTGGCCATTTCCTCGGCCGGAGCATACATTTCCTGCAGGTTCTGCAACGTATGCTGGCATTCCCGCAATACGGTGACCACCCCTTCCTCTTCGTGGTTCAGTTTGGCATCCACTGAGAACAGGGCATGCTTGATGTCTTCGGCATGTTCCAGCATTTCCGCTTCCTTTTCCAGTTCCTTCTGTTCGCCGGGCTGAAGCTGTGCGGCTTCCAATTGTTCCAGCTGAAAACGGATATAATCCTCCTCGGCCCGTGTCTTTTCAGCCTGTTCAATTGCCTTTTTCAGGTTGGCCGACAAGGTGCGGAATTTCTTGTAAAGACCAGCATATACCTCGCGTTCCTTCCGGTTGTTGGCCATGATGTCCACCACATTCATCTGAAAGTCCTCTTTGTTGAGCAACAGATTCTGATGCTGTGAGTGGATGTCAATCAGCGTTTCTCCCAGTTCCTTGAGCAGCGCCAGCGGTACGGGCGTGTCGTTGATGAATGTGCGGCTCTTGCCCGATGCCGAAATCTCGCGCCGGATGATGCATTCGCCGTCAAAGTCCAGATCGTTGCGCTCGAAGAAAGCCTCCATTCCATAGCGCGACAGGTCAAAGACAGCCTCGATGGTGCACTTGTTGGCATTCTTCTTGATAAACTTGCTTTCGGCCCGCTGTCCGAGCAGCAGGTTGATGGCTCCCAGAATGATTGATTTTCCGGCACCCGTTTCGCCGGTGATGACCGAGAAACCGCTTTCGAATTCAATATTCAGCGTGTCGATCAAGGCATAGTTCTGAATGAATAAAGATTTCAGCATGAGGTTATTGTTTGATTTTGTCCCAATAGTTGCTTTGTGACGCATTGATGCCGAACACAATGTCGTACACCTTCTGTTTTTCTTCGGAAGTTCCCTTTTTGGAGTAGATATTTACGATTTCATCACGCTTGTAGTCGGTGAAGATCTGCGGCAACTGGCTCAGCGCCTTGTTTTCGTGCGCCTTTTGCAGCAAGGTGAGCGCTTCGGTGATGGCCGCCCGTCCCTGATCCACCTGGTCAGCCATAATGTCCAGTCCGTTGCGGTAGTACTGATACTGCATCTGCCGGAACGGTTCCATGCCTCCGTCCAGATAGTCATTGATGATGGCAAAGCGGTTGCGGTTGTCATCATACGCTTTCCAGCCTTCGAAGCCCAGATTCTGTGCTCCTGTCACAATACTCTCGGCCTGACGCAGCACCTCAGTGCCGCCCAGAGGAGCCATCGTGTCCATGTCCATACCGATGATCAGATAGGCATAATAAGCCATCATGGCCGTCAGATTGTTGTCCATCTGTTCGGGCATGAAGTTCAGCTGGTCAAATTCCTGAAAGTTGAAATTGAATTTGTTGTCCTTCATGCTGAACACGGTGGTGGTGTAAGTCGAGTTAAACACCGGACGGGTGCTCTGTACCTGCATCTGGGCGGTAAACAGATTCTCGTCCTCCTTGTATTGCGAGATGGTGATGCTGAATGTGCAGTTAATTCGTTCGTTTTGCTGATACTTCATGCCGGTCCACTGTCGCTCGTTCATGAAGCGCGTGAGATTCTTTTCCAGCGCCTCGAAGATGGAGGTGCGTGTGGTAGAAATCTGCGAGTGGTTCACGGTGATGCGCGCATTCAGTTCCTGCGCGTCGGCCAGGGTAGGGAGGCATCCCAGCAGACACGCCATGCAGGCAGCTTTGAGCCAGTTTCTTCTCTTCATAATGGTCTTCCGTAAGTGCGGTGATTAAAAGGCATCAGAGGCGGGCACTGAGCTGGTCCACGATGTCGTGAGCCACCTCCGTTTTGCTTTTCAGCGGATAGTCGGTCCGCTCGTCAGCCGTGATGATGGATATCTTGTTGGTGTCGTGCTGGAAGCCGGCTCCGGCATCATTGAGCGAGTTCAGTACAATGAAATCCAGGTTCTTACGCTGGAGCTTGTCCTGTGCGTGGTTCACCTCGTCGCAGGTTTCCAGAGCGAAGCCCACGAGCACCTGTTCCGGTTTCTTCATTTGTCCCAGTTCGCGGGCGATGTCCTTGGTCGGTTTCAGATGCAGACACAGCTCGTTGCCCTCGCGCTTGATCTTGTTGTCCGCACGATGCTCCGGAGTGAAGTCCGCCACGGCTGCGCAAAGGATGGCGGCATCTGTTTCCGGGAAGTGCTTCACACTCTGTTCGTACATTTCGGCAGCCGATTCCACGTTGATGCGACAGATGTTCGGATGATGGCAGCTCAGCGCTGTCGGTCCGCACACCATCGTCACCTTGGCCCCGCGCGACGCACATTCCTCGGCCAGGGCAAATCCCATCTTGCCCGACGAGTAGTTACCGATGAAGCGCACCGGGTCAATCTTTTCGTAAGTAGGACCGGCGGTGATCAGGATGTTCTTTCCGGCCAGATCCTGCTGCTGCTCGAAGAAGTCGTCCAGCACCTGGGCAATCACGTCTGGCTCTTCCATGCGTCCCTTGCCCTCCAGATGACTGGCCAGCTCGCCACTGGTCGGTTCGATGATGTGGTTGCCGTAAGAACGCAGGATGTCCAGATTCTTCTGGGTGCTGGGGTGGGCAAACATGTCCAGATCCATGGCCGGAGCCACGAACACGGGAGCTTTCATCGACAGATAAGTGGTGATGAGCATGTTGTCGGCGATGCCGTGAGCCATCTTGCCGATAGTCGATGCTGTGGCCGGTGCGATGATCATGGCATCGGCCCACAGACCGAGCGACACATGGCTGTGCCACGTTCCGTCGCGCTGTGAGAAGAATTCGCTGATGACCGGCTTGCTGGTCAGTGCCGACAGGGTGATGGGAGTGATGAATTCCTTGCCCGCAGGGGTGATGACCACCTGCACTTCGGCACCTTTCTTAATCAGGTTGCGGATGAGCAGACACGATTTGTAGGCAGCGATGCTGCCGGTGATGCCCAAAACTATTTTTTTGCCTTTTAGCATGAATACACGATTTAATTAAGGAATCTTTCTCCCGCCCGTTACGGGCCGAAGAAAGATTCCATGAAATGTTTCTGATTATTTGTTTCCTCTAAGTCGAAGCTGGGTGAGCACCTGCTTGGTGTTGCGCGTAAAGTCGCCCTGCATCACCCAACCGTAATAGCCCGAATCCTTTTGCAGGACCTCGGTAACCGGCATTCCCTTGTACTTGCCGAAATTGAAGACTTCCACGCCCTGCTCGTTGTAGACGATGCGTCCGGCAAAGTCCACATTGTTGCTCATGCGGGAGAAATCTGCCAGGAACTGCATATCGTTCTGCAGTTCGTTCGGATACTTGTCCAACTGCGCCTGCAAGACCTCATAGGTGGCCTGTGTGTCGGCCAGAGCAGAATGCGCGTTTTCCAGATCCTTTCCGCAATAGAATTTATAGGCGGCCGAGAGGGTTCTCTTTTCCAGTTTATGATAGATGTTCTGCACATCAATGAATTTGCGGCGTGTCAGGTCAAAGTCCACTTCCGCACGCAGGAACTCTTCGGCCAGCATCGGAATGTCGAAGCGGTTGGAGTTGAATCCTGCCAGGTCGCAACCTTCGATGGCGTTGGCCAGTTCGCGGGCCACCTGCTTGAAGGTGGGGCAGTCCTTTACATCCTCGTCGTAGATGCCGTGGATGGCAGAAGATGCTTCCGGAATATGCATTTCCGGATTGATGCGCATGCTTTTTGATTCTTCATTGCCGTTGGGATATACTTTGATGTAACAAAGCTCCACAATACGGTCGGTGGCAATATTGATGCCCGTGGTTTCCAGGTCGAAGAATACCAGCGGGTTTTTAAGGTTCAGTTTCATGAGTATGTTTTTTTATTCGTTAAGCATCAGGGGAACTAACAGCATCAGGGTGTTTTCGTTCTCGGCCTGTTCGGTCGGAACCACCACACCGGCGCGGCTTGGGTCAGCCAGCTCGATGGTCACATCCGTGCAGTTCAGGTTGTTCAGGATGTCGTACAGATAAGTACCGTTGAATCCGATTTTGAAAGCGTTGCCGCTGTATGAGCAGGCAATCTTCTCCTCGGCAGAGGTAGAGAAGTCCACGTCCTGACCCGAAACCACCAGTGTATTGTTGTCCAGGCTCAGCTTGATGAGCGAGCTGCTCTGGCTAGAGAAGATCAGCACGCGCTTCAGGGCGCCGAGCAGATGCAGACGGTCGATGATGGCAGAGTAGGGATTGTTCTGCGGGATCACCATGTTGTAGTTCGGATAGCGTCCTTCAATCAGGCGGCAGGAAAGTGTGTAGTCGCTCATGATAATCACGGCGCTGCGCTCGTTGAACTTCACCTCAATGTCGCCGCTCTCCTTCGGCAGGATATTCTTGAGCAGGGCTGCCGGCTTTTTCGGCAGGATGAAGGCACACTTGCTGTCGCCGTGGGCATTGAGCACCTTGTTGCGCACCAGTTTCTGTCCGTCGGAAGAAACGAAAGTAACATCCTCCGTAGAGATGTCCACATAGATACCGTTCATGATTGGGCGCAACTCGTCATCGGCAGTGGCAAAGAGACAGTAGTTGATGCCCTTGAGCAGAGATTCTGCCGAGAGGGTCAGCGTGTTTGCCTCGGGAGCAGCCTGTGCCTCGGGATATTCGTTGGCATTCTGTCCCATAATGCTGAAACGTCCGTTCTGATACTGTGCCTGGATCTCCATTGTGTCCGGATTGATGTCGAAGGTGAGCGGCTGCTCGGAAATCTCCTTCATCGAATCGAGCATGGTCTTGGCATTGATACAGAAACGGAAGTCGGATTCGCTCTCTACGATTTCGAGTGAAGTGACCATACGGGTCTCGGTGTCGGAGGCGGTAATGGTCAGGGTGTTGTTTTCTATTTCAAACAGAAAACTATCGAGAATGGGGAGGGTGTTCTTGGAATTGATAACTTTGCTAATAGCTTGTATGCGACCGAAAAGGGCGATGCTGGAGACTACAAATTTCATAAATTATTGCTGTTTTTATCATTATATATTAATAGAACAAAATTACAGATTTTAGCAAGGTTTTCAAAAAAATCTCCATTAAAAATTAGTAAAACTAGAGGAAAAATTGTAATTTCGCACCAACATTAATCTAAAGAAAAAATGGAAATTACAGGAAAAATCATTGCCGTATTGCCGGCCCGCAGCGGAGTATCTGCACGCACAGGCTCCGAGTGGAAAGTTCAGGAGTATGTTCTGGAAACACAGGAACAGTATCCGCGCAAAATGTGCTTCGATGTGTTTGGAAGCGACAAGATTGACCAGTTCAATATTCAGCTGGGCGAGGTGCTGACTGTTTCTTTCGATATTGATGCCCGTGAGTATCAGGGCAGATGGTACAACAGTATCCGTGCCTGGAAGGTGGACCGTGGCGCAAGCATGCCGATGGGTGCTCCTACAGCCGTAGAAACTCCGTTTGCTCCTACCGCCCAGCCGGCCGCTCCGATGGATTTCTCTGCCGGTGGCGACTCTAACGATGATCTGCCTTTCTAATTCCGGAGGCAGACAAGGCACGGCACTTGTCCCATAAAGTGCTATGGTAACGTTCCCGCTTTTCGCGAGCCTGTGTGCTCCGAAAGGCGGGAACGCTTTTTTCTTTCCGGTGCTTCCTTTTTCTTCAGAGACTGCTTCCTGTTGGAGGGGCTGGCTCGCATAACGCTACACGGCGTCCCCTGCGGCATTATATTTTCATTTCGATGTTTTTCTGATTTGATCGAAATGAAAATACATTTTCTTCCCAATCATTTTTCCGGTCCGTTTCATCGGCTTTTTTCCGAGTCATTCTCGGCATGAAAACAAAAAGGCGGAGCCTTGAAAAGGCCCCGCCTGCTATCCGGATATAATGTCCTTCAATTAGCACAATTTGCGTGATCCGTCGCCGATAACTACATCGATGATGATAGGATCTTTTCCGAATTTCTCACGGAACTTGGTCTTCACATCATTTACGAAGCTATCATACAACTCTTCGCTTACCAGGTTGATGGTGCAACCGCCGAAACCGCCACCCATGATACGTGAACCGGTAACGCCAGCTTCCTTAGCCAAATCGTTCAAGTAGTCGAGCTCAACACAAGAAACCTCGTAGTCCTTGCTCAGACCCTCGTGAGTGGCATACATCATCTCACCTACAGTCTCGTAATCGCCCTTCTCCAAAGCGTCGCAAACCTTCAGCACGCGCTCTTTCTCGCCGATTACATACTTGGCACGCTTAGCATCCTCTTCAGATACAGTGTCCTTAACCTCGTACAACATAGCCCAGTCAGCATCGCGCAGGCTCTTTACCTCAGGATGCAGCTTGTTGATGGCAGCAGCTACACGCTCGCAGCTCAAACGACGCTCGTTGTAAGGAGAACCAACCAATTCGTGCTTTACGCAAGAGTTAACCAACACCAGCTTGTAGCCCTGTGGGTTGAATGGGAAGTACTCGAACTCACCGCTGCGGCAGTCCAGACGCATCAGGTTACCGGCCTTACCGTGAACAGATGCAAACTGGTCCATGATACCACAGTTAACGCCCAGATACTTGTGCTCTGTAGCCTGACCTACCTTAGCCAAAGTCATCTTGTCGATCTTGTTGTCGCCGAACATGTCGTTCAGAGCGAAAGCATAAACGCTTTCCAAAGCGGCAGAAGAAGACATACCTGCGCCCAATGGAACGTCACCGGCAAAAGCTGTGTTGAATCCTTCTACAGGAACACCCAGAGCCATCATCTCGCGGCATACACCGTAGATGTAGCGTGCCCAGCTTGCGTTTGGTCCCTTCTCGTCGTCCAAAGAGAACTCTACATAGTCCTTCAGGTCGATAGAGTAAGCTCTAACGTTGCGAGTACCGTTAACTTTCAGTTCGGCAATCATTCCCTGCTGAACAGCGCCCGGGAATACAAAGCCATCGTTATAGTCTGTGTGCTCACCGATCAGGTTGATACGACCCGGTGAAGCATAAACTGATCCTGTTGTACCGTCAAAATGCTCGATAAAACGACTGCGTACATCGTCAATTGTCAATTTCATAGGAATATAATTTTATGGTTTTACTAAAGAGAGATTATTCTTCACGTTTTGTTACACGGCTACCTACCAGTGCGTAGAACAACAGGTAAGCGGCGCAGAATACTACTACCCAGAAGCTGGTGATGTAGTCGGTCATGTCGGCAACACTTGCCTGGATGAACATCATTACAGCGCATCCGAATACCATGGTCATAAAGATACCGCTGGCGATGGCTGTATATTTACCCAGACCTTCAACAGCCATGTTGAAGATGGCTCCCCACATAACTGATGTGCAAAGACCTACAAGCAGAAAGGCAAAGATACCAACCGGAATTTCCTGCCAGATCATTTCCAACTTACCCCAGTCAACACCCGGGAAGCTTACCAATACGTCTGTTGGAGCGAACATACCGAACAATACCAGAATGATAGTCACTGAAGATACGGTAGTGATCATGGCACGGCTACTTACCTTGTTACCGATGCTGGCACCAACGAAACGGCCGATCAACATCATGAACCAGTAAACGGCTACCAACATACCCACAGTAGAAGCCGGAATGTTATCGGCAATCAGGTACTGCTGAACGAAGTTAGGCACACCTACCTCGATACCCATATACAAGAAGATAGCCAATGCACCCAATGCGAAATGACGGTGGCTCATGGCACCCTTAATCAGGTCGAGCTTAACCGGAGCCTGCTTCGGCTCTTCAATCTTGGTCATCAGGATCACGATGAATGCTACCACGAAGATAGCCAGAGCGATCATCAACGCAGGAGTGGCATCAGAGATCTTAGCCTTTGAAGCGTCAGCAATCAGGGCTCCCATCAGGATGTAGCAGGCAACGGCTGCAGTTGAGTTGAACACACCACCTACCTGGATCAGCTGGTTTCCTTTGTTACCGCCACCACCGAGCAGGTTCAGCATCGGGTTAACCACGCAGTTCAAAATACACATACACAAACCGGCGATGAATGCACCGATCAGGTAAACACCGAATACCAGACCGAGGTTCTCCTTAGCGTCGAGCTGACCGCTGTACCACTGGATCAGGATACCTACGATACCTACGAACAAACCGATCAGGGCTGTCTTCTTGTAACCGTACTTAGAGATCAGCATACCGGCAGGAATACCCATAATCAGATAAGCAACAAAGTTACCATAGTTACCGATCTGGGCCAGCACATTTGAAATCTCACCCTGGTTCTTGATGATGGTTGCCATTGGTGTACACAGGTTGGTAACGAAGGCAATCATAGCAAAGAGTGCAATCATGATGATAATGGCACCCCATTGTTTTTTTTCTTGACTCATTGTTTTTTAAAGTTGTTAGTTATTGATGATTGATTAGTAAATAATTATTTTCTTACACCAAACTTATAAATGGTTTTCTGGGTATAGACTTCTCCCGGTTTTAATACTACTGAAGGGAAATAAGGGTGGTTAGGAGAGTCTGGGAAGTGCTGGGCCTCGAAGCAGATAGCACTGCGGCGTGGGAATGTTGCTCCGTGCTGGCCTTTGTAACCGTCGGCCCAGTTATCGGTATAAACCTGAACACCCGGCTCGGTGGTATAGACTTCCATCATTCGGCCGCTCTTCGGCTCTACAACGCGGGCTGCAAAGGTTAACTCACCCGGTTGCTTTTTGTTCAGAACAAAGCAGTGGTCGTATCCTGCACCTCTCTTGGTCTGGATATGGTCGGCATCAATGCGTTCGCCCACTGCGTGCGGAGTCGTAAAGTCGAAAGGAGTGCCTTTCACACTTTCAATTTCTCCGGTAGGAATGGAAGTGTCATCAATAGGTATATAATAATCGGCATTGATTTCACATTCCAGATCCTCGATGGTTGGGGTTGGGTTGGCAATACCGGTCAGGCTGAAGAAACCGTGGTTGGTCATGTTCACCACTGTAGTCTTGTCGGTTGTTCCGGTATAGTCGATAACCAGTTCGTTTTCATCTGTGAAAGTATAGACAACGGTCATGTCCAGATTGCCTGGGAAACCTTCTTCGCCATCGGCAGAAAGATAGTGCAGCTTCAGGCTGTTTTCAGAGAGCTGCTCTGCATCCCATACACGGGCGTGGAAGCCGGTTGGTCCGCCGTGCAGATGGTTCGGGCCGTTGTTGATGGACAGACTGTATTCCTTGCCTTCCAGTGTGAACTTTCCTTTGGCAATACGGTTGCCATAACGGCCAACCAGTGTGCTCAGGAACGGTTCCGGACTGTCGATAGCATCCTGAATGTTGTCGTGTCCCTGAATGACGTTTGCCACCTGTCCGTCTTTATCCGGAACCATAATGGCAACGAGTGATCCGCCATAATTTGTAACTGCCACCTCATAGCCATTCTGGTTCTTCAGAATGTAGAGGTCGGTCTTTTTTCCGTCTATTTCGGTCTGGAAATCTTTAGGGTTCAGACCAGAGAGATTCATTTTATCCATTGTTTATGGTGATTTAAAGTTGATAGATTGTTATGCAAATTAAAATAAAAACTTCGGTTTTAACAAATATTCCACCGGATTTGTGGCAGAAAAAACGTGATTTTATTTAAAAATATCCGTAAACAAATCCGCCACGACGAAGGTACTTCCGCCAATAAAGATCAGATCGGTTGCGTCTGCTTCGCGATGTGCCGCCGTATATGCTTCTGTTACAGAGGGGAACGCTTTTCCGTGCAAGCCTTTTGCCTCTGCCTGGGCCAAAAGTTCGTTGGCAGGCAGTGCGCGCTTCACTTTTGCCTGTGTAAAGTAGTAAACGGCATCTTTAGGCAGCAAATCGAGCACATGATTGATGTCTTTATCGTTCACCATACCGATGACGATGCGTTTTTGTTTACAGGAAATGCGTGCCAGTTGCTTCACGATATACGAAATTCCGGCCACATTGTGTCCCGTGTCACAGTAGGTCTGCGGTGCGTCGGCCAGTTTCTGCCAGCGTCCTCTCAAACCGGTCGTCTGGCAGACATTCCGGAATCCGTTGCGGATATTCTGTTCGGTAATCCGGAGCGTCTTTTGCAGTTCGCTTGTAGCAGCCAGTATGGTTTGCGTGTTCTTGGTCTGGCAGTCTCCGTTGAGTACTCCATTGATGATGCCGAAATGACGGGTCTGGTATTCGCGGGTGCCGTCGCTCGCTTCACGGATCTGTTCCAATTCGTGCTCTTCTTCGGCAAAACGAATCGGAGCCTGGCATTGTCTGGCTTTTTCTACAAAAACAGGTCGGGTTTCCGGTGTGGTCTCACCGATAACCACCGGCGTGTTGGGTTTGATGATGCCGGCTTTTTCGGATGCGATTTTATCGAGTGTGTGTCCCAGGAACTGCACATGGTCAAAACTGATGTTGGTGATGACGGAGAGTAGGGGAGAAATGATGTTGGTGCAGTCCAGGCGACCGCCCAGACCGACCTCTATAACGGCGATGTCTACTTTCTGTTCGGCAAAATAGAGGAATGCCAGGGCTGTGGTAATCTCAAAGAAGGAAGGATGCAGCGGTTCGAAGAAGGCACGTTCCTCTTCGACAAAACGCACGACACGTTCTTCGGGGATGCAGACACCGTTCACGCGGATACGTTCCCGAAAATCAACCAGATGGGGCGAAGTGTATAAGCCTACTTTATAGCCGGCATCCTGCAATATGGCGGCCAGAGTATGGCTGCAAGAGCCCTTGCCGTTGGTGCCCGCAATATGGATGGTCTGGTATAGTTGATGCGGATGATTGAAATGCTTGTCTAAAAGAAGGGTGTTTTCCAGTCCTTCTTTATAGGCGTCCTTTCCCACGTTCTGGAAAAGGGGGGTGCTGTTAAACAGATAGTCTGTTGCTTCCTGATAAGTCATGTGATTCTGAAAAAAAGGGGATCAGCACAGGCGCATGGCACCGTGCTGATCCCCCAGTGTTAAATAAATAGGTTATTCAAAGAAACTTTTGAATTTTCTGAAAATCTTGTCCTTAATAGATGGATTGGGGGCGAAGCTGTCGCTGTTGCGTGCGTTCTCGAAGAACTTTTTCTCCTCCTTGTTGAGTGTTTCGGGGATGTACACGCTGATGTTTACAATCAGATCGCCCGTACCGTAGCCATATCCTTGTACGGCAGGCAGACCTTTTCCGCGCAGACGCACCACCTTGCCGGGCTGTGTTCCCGGTTCGATCTTGATTTTTGCCTTTCCGTCGATGGTCGGAATCTCGCACTCGCCACCTAATGTGGCTGTCGGAATATCCAACAGAAGACTGTAAATCAAATTGTTGTCTTCGCGAAGCAACTCTGGATGTGCTTCTTCCTCAATGAATACCTGGATATCACCCGGAATACCGCCGCGCTTGGCAGCATGACCTTTGCCCGGTACGTTGACAATCATTCCGTCGGCAACACCTGCAGGAATGTTCACTTCGATCACTTCTTCGCCGCTGACCACTCCTTCGCCACCACAGACCTTACACTTGTTCTTGATGACAGTTCCTTCACCGTGACAGGTAGGGCAGGCGCTTTGAGTCTGCATCATACCGAAGATGCTCTGCTGGGTGCGGGTTACGTAACCGCTTCCGTGACAGGTTGGACAGGTCTCAGTGCTGTGGTCGCCTTCGCCGCCGGTACCGTGGCAATGGCTACAGGTAACCATTTTCTTTACTTTGAATTTCTTGGTTACACCCGTGGCGATTTCAGACAGATTCAACTTTACTTTCAATCTGAGGTCACCACCTTTATATTGTGGCTTGCGACGACCGCCGCCACCACCGAATCCGCCAAAACCGCCGAATCCGCCGTGGCCACCGAAAATATCGCCGAACATAGAGAAAATATCGTCCATGTTCATGCTGGCACCACCGCCAAATCCTCCGGCTCCGCTCATTCCGGCATGTCCGAACTGGTCATAGCGGGCACGTTTCTGAGGATCGCGCAAAACATCGTATGCTTCGGCCGCTTCCTTGAACTTCGCTTCCGCTTCCTTGTCACCCGGATTTCTGTCCGGATGATATTTGATGGCCATCTGCTTGTAGGCCTTCTTTATTTCTGCATCAGAGGCTGTTTTGGACACCCCCAGTACTTCGTAGTAATCTCTTTTCTCCATCTTTATATAATAAGGTTACAGTCCAACAGCTACTTTTGAGTGACGAATTACTTTGTCGTTGAGTGTGTAGCCCGTCTGTACACAGTCGATTACCTTGCCCTTCATTTCATCGGCCGGTGCCGGAATCTGGGCAATAGCCTCGTGCAGGTCTGTATTGAAATCTGCGTTCTCGGTTTCAATCTTCTTCACGCCCTGGTTCTCCAGAATCTTGATGAACTTCTGCATGATCAGATCTACACCTTCTTTTACGGCTGCCACATCCTCGGCTGTTTCCATATTCTTCAGCGCACGCTCCATATCGTCGAGCACCGGCAGGATGGCTGTGATGGTCTTTTCAGCGCCGTTCAGAATCAAATCGGCCTTTTCCTTGATGGTTCTTTTTCTATAATTGTCGAACTCGGCAACCTGTCTCAGATACTTGTCCTGCAATTCTGCCAGTTTTTGCTCCGCATCTGCCAGTTTTTCAGCATCTGTCAGTTCGGCCTGCACTTTTTCTTCTGCAGCAGCAGTTTCTTCTGCCTTTTCGTTCTGAGTGTCAGTTACTTCGTTCTGCTCTATTTCTTCGTTGATTTTTTCTTCTGGTTTCATGTCCTTTAATTTATAGTTTCATTTTTAAGGAATACTACAAATATCTTGCCAAAAGGCTTCTCTCTCTTATTAAAAAGTATGTATGGAGAGATTATTCTCCATACAATTTAGCTTTCAGCTCCTTGATGTGGTCGCTGGCGATGTACTCGTCATACTCCATCATCTTGTCGATGATACCGTTTGGTGTCAACTCGATGATACGGTTGGCCACAGTTTCGATGAACTCATGGTCGTGACTCGCAAACAACACATTTCCCTTGTAAAGCTTCAGGTTGTTGTTGAAGGCCTGGATACTTTCCAAGTCCAGATGGTT
Source organism: Bacteroides sp. OF04-15BH (assembly GCF_003477995.1). Lineage (GTDB taxonomy): Bacteria > Bacteroidota > Bacteroidia > Bacteroidales > Bacteroidaceae > Paraprevotella. The sequence continues at coordinate 22,562 of NZ_QUEM01000015.1, read as the reverse complement.
GGTCGGAGTATCGAGAATCAGACAGTTGGCGTTCTTGAGCTGCATGCGGGCAATCATACAACGCATCTTCTCACCTCCGGAAAGCACGTTGACTTTCTTCAACACCTCTTCGCCGGAGAAGAGCATACGGCCCAGGAAACTCTTGAAATAAACTTCGTTTCCTTCACCGAACTGGCTCAACCAGTCAACCAGATTCAGGTCTGACTTGAAGTATTCGGTGTTATCCAAAGGCAGATAAGCCGTGGTGATAGTCACACCCCAGTTGAAAGTACCGGCATCCGGCTGACGGTTGCCGTTGATGATTTCGAAGAGTGCGGTCATTGCGCGCGGATTGCGGCTCAGGAATACAATCTTGTCTCCCTTTTCTACGGTAAAGTTCACGTTGTCGAACAGTACGGTGCCGTCGTCCATAGTGGCTTTCAGATCCTTAACCTCGAGAATCTGGTTACCCGGCTCGCGGTCCATCTGGAAGATGATACCCGGATATTTACGGGTTGAAGGCTGGATTTCTTCAACATTCAGCTTCTCCAACATCTTCTTACGGCTGGTTGTCTGCTTGCTCTTGGCCACATTGGCAGAGAATCGGCGGATGAACTCTTCCAACTCTTTACGCTTCTCTTCAGCCTTGGCCTTCTGGTTCTGTGCCTGTCTCAATGCCAACTGGCTGGATTCATACCAGAAGCTATAGTTACCGGCAAAGAGAGTAACCTTGCCGAAGTCGATATCTACGGTGTGCGTACATACAGAATCCAGGAAGTGACGGTCGTGGCTTACAACCAATACGGTGTGCTCGAATTCTGACAAATATGACTCCAGCCACTGTACGGTTTCCAGGTCGAGGTCATTGGTCGGCTCGTCCAGCAACAGGTTGTCGGGCTCACCAAACAAAGCCTGAGCCAGCATGACACGTACTTTTTCCTTACCGCTCAGCTCGCTCATCAGCGTATAGTGCTTGTCTTCCTTGATGCCCAGACCGCTCAACAGAGCTGCCGCGTCACTTTCGGCATTGTATCCGCCCATTTCAGCGAACTTCTCTTCCAGTTCTGCCACTTTGATTCCATCTTCGTCCGAGAAGTCAGGCTTGCAGTAAAGCGCGTCCTTCTCCTGCATGATGCTCCAAAGTGTCGTGTGCCCCATGAGCACAGTGTTCAATACGGTGAACTCATCGTATTTGAAGTGGTCCTGACTCAATACAGAAAGGCGCTCGCCCGGACCGAGTTCGATTTTTCCTTTTGTGGGGTCCAGTTCTCCAGAGATGGCTTTCAGCAGAGTGGATTTTCCGGCACCGTTAGCACCGATGACTCCATAAATGTTACCGTTTGTAAACTTCAGATTTACGTCCTTGTACAATACACGTTTGCCAAACTGGATGGCTAGATTCGATACAGTTATCATAATTCTTTTGAGTAGATTTTATAGATTTTGTCTGCAAAGATACAAAAATTATTCTATAGCAAGCAGTCTTGGTCAAACTGAAGTGGCAAAATAGACTGGATTCCTTCGAGAACATACACTCCTTCGGTTCCGTAAAGCAGAATGCGGACGGGTTTTCCGTATCGGTGTTCCGTTTCGAGAATCACCTGCCGGCAGGCACCGCACGGTGAGATCGGCTTGGCCAGAAAACTTCCTTGTGTCTGGGCTGCAACGGCCAGAGCCTCTACCGGCTGGTCGGGATATTGGGCGTTCGCATAGAACAGGGTAGTCCGTTCGGCGCAAGTTCCCGACGGGTAAGCCGCATTCTCCTGGTTGCTGCCGCATATAATCTGTTTGTTTGCCAGGCGTGCCGCTGCTCCGACATAGAATTTGGAGTAGGGGGCATAACTGCGCTTGGTAGCTTCGCGTGCGGCCTCCACCAAAGCTCTGTCTTCGTCGCTTAATTCCTGTTCCTGGTAAACTTTGACCTGAGTATGAATTGTGAATTCCTTCATAATATGTAATCTTATTTAAAACAATCACAAATATAATTCTGATTTTTGAGAAATGCGAGGTTTTTATTTTATTTTTGCATCATTGACTATTGAATATATTTATTATTAGAAATACGATGAAGTTTCGTTTTACATTGCTGTATCTGCTGGCCTGTTTGGTCTCTCTCGGAGCATTTGCACAGGCGCAGAATCAAAGTTATTTGAATTATATAGACCAATATAAGTATATGGCTGTGGATCAGATGCTGAAGCATCGGATTCCGGCCAGTATCACGCTGGCACAGGGACTGCTGGAGAGCGCTGCCGGAAAAAGCCGGTTGGCGCGCGAGGCCAACAATCATTTCGGTATCAAATGCGGCGGTTCCTGGAACGGGCCTTATATACTGGCCAACGATGATGCGCCCAATGAGCGCTTCCGCAAGTACAGGTCGGCCAAGGAATCGTATGAAGACCATTCCGTATTCCTGAAGCAGCCCCGTTACCGTTCCCTGTTCAATCTGTCGATGAAGGATTACAAAGGCTGGGCGCACGGGCTGAAGCGGTGCGGATATGCTACGAATCCCCGATATGCGTACTCGCTCATTGATATCATTGAGCGCTATGACCTGACCCAGTACGACAAATACAGTTCGCTGAAGGGCTTGAGCTCCGGCCATTATACCGAAGGGCAGCTTGTAACCGTCATTCAGAACGATCACACTGTATATCGCAACAACGACAATTATTATGTGATTGCCAAAGCCGGTGATACCTTTGAGGCCATAGCCTCCGAAACCGGAGTTTCGCCGCGCCGTTTGCGCAAATACAACGAACTGCCTTCCGACTATCGTTTGCAGAAAGGAGATATCATCTATCTGGAAAAGAAGAAAAAGAGAGGACACAAGAGTTTGCAGCGGCAGCCGCATATCATCAAGCCCGGTGATTCCATGTACAGCATTGCCCAGAAATACGGTATCCGTCTGGAGAGCCTGTATAAAATCAATGATTTGCCGGAGGATTACGCGGCCAAGCCGAATGATATTATTTGGTTAAGATAACAACTTAAAATCAGATTTCCGATGAAGCGACTTATATCTTTGGCATTGATCAGCATGGCTGTTTCGGCCGTGCAGGCACAGAATGAAAGTGATTCAACAGCTGTGCAGATTCCGGAAAGCCGGAATGTGTGGCGCAGTGTGCTCACCGATTCGCTTTGGAGCGATTCGGTTACGGCGGTTATGCCCGGCAGATTGTTTCCTGTGATGCCTTCGGTACTTTATTGGACTGATCCCTATGCCTTTTCCGGGGCGGCACCCTGGTATCTGCACGACGGACTGAACTTTCAGCTGTCCACTTCCGTGACGGTTGGCTTGGGGCGCGACCGTTTCCCGGGAGCTCTGTTCTCCACACAGGCATCAGCGGCGTATGTCTTTCCGGTGACTTCTCGTTTCCGGCTTATTGGCGGCGTGTATGTCGACACACAGCATTGGAACGGATGGCACGACCGTTCGTTCGGGTTGTCGGGCATGGCGGCCTATCAACTCACGGAAAAGGTGACGTTGGGGGCTTATGCTTCGAAGCGGATTCTGCCGTTTTCGCATATTCCGGCGCCGTTCCGCACATGGGGGCTATATGACTACGACCATCGTTTCGGTGGGATGATTCATGTGAAATGTAACGATGCCTTTTCATTTTCCATCAGTGTGGAAGAGGCAAAATAGGGAAACCCCTATTGTTTTATCGGAAAAATCCCTTGAGGATTGTCTGTGTAATGCCTATCTTTGAAATACGAATCAAAAATGGATAAAACGATGACAAAACTAAAGACTATATTCCTGTTTTTGAGTGCCATGCTTTGGCTCTCATCTTGCGACCCCTACTGGCATATCGGTGGTTATGATGATGACAGCGACCGGGGATATGTGCTTAGCGGAAGATGGTTCGGCGATTTGGGCGTATATGTTGACGGACGTCCGGCCTACGGTACGGTTCTGGAGTTTGTGCCCGACAACGGGTCTTATCTCTATGGCTACGGCAGAGAGACGGACTATTTCTATAATGTAGCCGGTTATCTCGATGCCATAGAATACAGTTTTGAGTGGGAAATCCGTGACCGGAGCATCTATATGTATTTCCGTAATGCCGATTTGAACTGCCGCATTTCAGACTATCGTCTTTCTTCTTCTTATTTTGAAGGATATATCGACGGCTACGGCACTTCAACCCGTTTCTCTCTGCGGAACTACGACCGCTACTGGAATGATTTCGGTTATGGTTCGCTGTATGCTCCGGCACGTAATCTGGATGAGATGACGCGTACGGCTTCGGATTCTGTGCCGGTTTGTGTCCGTGTGTTGGACCAGCCTCTAATTAAAAAATAAAAGTACGATGCATTCCCTGGAAGAAGAATTATACCGTTTTGTGGCTCAGGAAATTCTGCGATTGCAGGATGTAGAATATTGTATGGATCTGATAGAAATAGCGGATCCATACAATTGTTTATTCCGTAATATCGGTTCCGGTTCTCAGGACGAATCCCGGAACATTTACCGTCTTACGGATTTGTGTATGCTGGATGAAGCCATGCAGTGGGTGCCCAACAGAAACCGCATCCGCCGCATAGCCGAATCCTTATAGCCGGCTGTAGCCGGAAGGAAATTCCTTCGTCTTTTTAGCTTCAGCGCATAAAAAAGAGGAGCTCTCTTAAAGCTCCTCTGCTGGAATTTCTACTACTTGTCCGTTACGGACAATGACTAATGTAAGATTGTCATGTTTGGCACGTTTGACCAATCGTTCTTGTGCCAAGAAAATGCCTTCGTCTATTTTACGTTGCATCTCTGCTACTTCTAGTTCATTCATTATTGTCTGATCTTTTAGAGTATTCATTCTTAAACTTATCGAAAATGCCCGGTTGCAGGACAGTGATGCGTGTGTCCTTCCAGCCGTAAGCCACCTTATTGGTTGGGCAAGTACTGTTGTCGTACAGAGCCCAATAGTCGCAGATCGGCATATACAACTCAAACAAGTTGCGCAGTCCGTTGTCATAACGGCGGTGGATCACATCGATAGGGATGTTGTGTCCGCCCTGGCTGACGCGTTTGGCCACGCGCATTTCGGCCTGTTCCGGACTGGCCAGAGAGAAGAAGAGCAGGGTCACGAAATAGCCTCGCTTCTGTGCCTGTTGAATCAGCTTCACGTAGGAACGTGTGGCCAATGTCGTTTCAAAAGCAAAGTCCTCGCCCTCTTTCAGCAGTTGGATAATCCGGTCGATCATAAGTCTTCCCGCCTGTATGGCCACCCCTTCGGGATTAAACGGAGACAGCCCAGCGGCGATCTCATCCGCATTGACGAACTCCCGGCAATGCAGCATTTCCGGCAACACCGTGAAGCTGGCCGTTGTCTTACCAGCCCCGTTGCAACCGGCAATGATATAAAGATTGTGTTTTTGTTCTGACATAATGGTATAAAAATTTAGATTCCTAGAGCAAATATAGGTTTTCGCTTTGAGAAAAGCAAATGTCAGACCTTATTTTTCTTTAATTATTAGACTCTTTTATTCCGAAGCGTTGCCTTTGCCTTCAAGAAGATCCGGGCGCAGGCGCTGGGTTCTTTCGAAAGACTGCTGCAGCTCCCATTCCTTTATTTTGGCCTCGTGGCCTGAAAGCAGGATTTCGGGAACCTTCCATCCCTTATAGTCGGCCGGACGGGTGTAAACCGGAGCGGCCAGCAGATTGTCCTGGAAGGAGTCCGAAAGGGCGCTCTGTTCGTCACCGATCACTCCCGGCACGATGCGCACAATGGCATCTGTCATTACGGCTGCCGCCAGTTCGCCGCCAGTCAGCACAAAGTCGCCGATGCTCACTTCCTTGGTAATCAGGTGTTCGCGGATGCGATAGTCGATGCCCTTGTAGTGTCCGCACAGGATGATGATGTTCTCTTTCAGCGAAAGCGAGTTGGCCATAGGCTGGTCAAACTGTTCGCCGTCGGGGGTGGTGAAGATGATTTCGTCGTAGTCTCTTTCAGCCTTCAGGGCCGAGATGCAACGGTCTATCGGTTCGCATTGCATCACCATTCCGGCGAAACCTCCGTAGGGGTAATCGTCCACACGCTTGTATTTATTGGTGGCATAATCTCTCAGATTGTGGATATGGATTTCCACAAGTCCTTTTTTCTGAGCTCGGCCCAGAATGGATTCATTCATAAAACCTTCCAGCAATTCCGGAAGTACGGTGATGATGTCTATTCTCATTTTTCTGTATTTCCAATCATAATTAAGTTGCAAAGATAATAATAGTCCTTGGAATCCGGACAATCACGGGGCATAAAACAGAAGCCGATAAAGAACTTTTAGGATTCGGCCGGGGGCGGATGGGAAACTTTGTCCAAAAAGCCTGAGATTTATTTGGTTTCTCTGTGGCGATTTTATAACTTTGAAATAAAAAACATGAAAAAATCAGTCATTCATATTGGGTTATTGTTTGGAGCCGGTCTGTTGCTGGCTTCACCCGCGTCGGCCCAGCGTGCCGATTCCCTGATGCAGGCCGGTTATCAGCTGGTGTGGCAAGATGAGTTTGAAAAAGACGGAACACCGGATCCGAAGAACTGGACCTACGAAAACGGATTTGTGCGCAACAAGGAACTTCAGTGGTATCAGTCGCAGAACGCCGAGGTGCGCGATGGAGTGCTGGTGATCACCGGAAAGAAAGAAAAGGTGAAGAATCCGGCTTACAAGGAAGGTTCGGACAGCTGGCAGAAAAACCGTCCGTATGCCGAATATACCTCATCTTCGGTCATTTCCAAGGGCTTGTGCGAATTCCAGTACGGCTATTTCGAAGTGCGTGCCCGCATTCCGGCTGCCCGCGGCTCCTGGCCGGCCATCTGGCTTCTGGGCAGCAAGAAGAACTACGGATGGCCTTCGTGCGGCGAGATAGACATCATGGAGTTCTATCCGCGCAAGGGACATGCGCTGTTGCACGCCAACGCCTGCTGGGGCGACGACAAGGGCGGCAGTGTATGGGATTCGGCCGCAGTGCCTTATGCCGAGTTTACGGAGACGGATTCCCTGTGGGCCACCCGCTTCCATGTGTGGGCTATGGAGTGGACCGACAAGAAGATTGACCTTTATCTGGACGATCGTCTGATGAATACCATCGATCTGTCGAAGACCGTAAACGGCAAGCACGGAAATTATGAGAATCCTTTCCACAAGCCGATGTATCTCCTGTTGAATCTGGCTATGGGAGCCACCGGCGGACGCATAGACGAGCAGGCTTTGCCGATGCGTTATGAGGTGGATTATGTACGTGTCTACCAGAAAAAATGAAAACGAAGCAGCGCTTTCTTAACCCAACGATTGAAAAATGGAAATAAAAGATGAAATCCGGCAGCTCCGTGACGAGCTGCATCGGCATAACTATAATTATTATGTGCTGAATGCTCCGGAAATCAGTGACCGTGAGTTTGACGAAATGATGGCCCGTCTGCAGCAGCTCGAACAGGAACATCCGGAGTTTCAGGATCCGAATTCCCCGACCCAGCGTGTCGGTAGTGACCTGAACCACGATTTTGTGCAGGTGGCCCACCGTTATCCCATGCTCTCGCTGTCGAACACTTATAACCAGCAGGAGGTGGCGGCATTCTATGAGCGTGTGTCTGAAGGCCTGAAAGGTGAGCCGTTTGAGATATGCTGTGAACTGAAATACGATGGTCTGTCCATCTCGCTGATTTATGAGGAAGGACGCCTGGTGCGCGCCGTGACGCGTGGCGATGGCGTGCAGGGGGATGATGTGACCGATAATGTGCGCACCATCCGCTGCATTCCCTTGCAGTTACAGCCGGGAGATTATCCGGCATCATTCGAGATCCGTGGAGAGATTCTCATGCCGTGGAGCAGTTTCGAGGCGCTGAACCAGGAGCGTGAAGCGCGTGAGGAACCGTTGTTCGCGAACCCGAGAAATGCCGCTTCCGGTACGCTGAAAAGTAAGAATTCGGCCACTGTGGCCCAGCGTAAACTGGATTGTTTCCTGTATTATCTGCTTGGCGAGGAAATCCCTTCCGACAGTCATTATGAGAATCTGGAACGGGCACGCCGGTGGGGCTTCAAGGTGTCCGATGCCATCCGCAAGGTTTCCACCTTACAGGAAATCTATGATTTTATAGACTATTGGGACGCCGAGCGCAAGAACCTTCCGGTGGCTACCGACGGTATTGTCCTTAAGGTGGATTCGTTGCGCCAGCAGCGTACTTTGGGCTACACGGCCAAGAGTCCGCGTTGGGCCATTGCCTATAAGTTTCAGGCCGAGCGCGCCTATACGCGTCTGAATGCCGTTACTTTCCAGGTGGGCCGTACGGGCGCGGTGACTCCCGTAGCCAATATGGATCCTGTTCAGCTGGCCGGTACGGTGGTAAAGCGGGCCACACTGCATAATGCCGACATTATCAAACAGCTGGATCTGCATTTGGGAGATATGGTCTATGTGGAGAAAGGCGGAGAAATCATTCCGAAAATTGTGGGTGTGGACTATGAGGCACGCAGTTTCATGGCATCGCCCGAGGTGCGCTTTGTGACGCACTGTCCCGAATGCGGCACTCCGTTGGTGCGCTATGAAGGCGAAGCGGCCTGGTACTGCCCGAACCAGACTTCCTGTCCGCCGCAGATCAAAGGACGCATCGAGCATTTTATCAGCCGTAAGGCCATGAATATCGACAGCTTGGGACCGGAAACCGTGGACGAGTATTTCGAGCGCGGACTGATTCACGATGTGGCCGATCTTTACGACCTCCGCGTGGAACAGATCAACGGTGAGGACGGCGGCCGTGAAAAGTCGGCCCGGAAGATTATCCGCTCGATACAGGAGTCTGCTTCCGTGCCGTTCGAACGTGTGGTTTATGCGCTGGGAATCCGCTTTGTAGGCGAGATTGCCGCCAAGACCCTGGCGCGTAACTTCAAGTCGATGGACAATCTGGCTGCCGCCACACTCGACGACCTGATGAAGGTGAACGGAGTGGGGCAGGTCATTGCCCAGAGCGTGGTTTCCTTCTTTGCCGATGAGAAGAATGTGCGGCTCATCGAGCGCTTGCGGGCCCACGGAGTCCAGATGGCGCTGAGTGAGGAAGAGCTGACGGCGCACTCCGACGTGCTGGCCGGTCAGAGCATCGTCATCAGCGGCGTGTTTACCCAGCATTCACGCGACGAATACAAGGCCATGATCGAGCGTCATGGCGGAAAGAATGTGGGAAGCATTTCGGCGAAAACATCCTTCATCCTGGCCGGTGCCAATATGGGTCCCGCCAAGCTGGAAAAAGCGCAGAAACTGGGCATCCGCATCCTGAGTGAAGAAGAGTTTCTTCTGTTAATTGAAGCATAAAACTATTGTTATAGTCGGAATAAATTATTATTTTTGCCATCGCAACAGAAAAAATCACATTGATATATGATACAGAATAAATTTAAGGGGTTAGGTATTGCTCTGATAACTCCGTTCAAAGCAGATGGAAGCATAGATTATGATGCACTGATACGTCTTGTTGAATATCAGATAAAAAACGGAGCGGATTTCTTGTGCATTATGGGAACAACCGCCGAAACTCCTTGTCTGTCGTTAGATGAAAAAACACGGTTAAAGGAACTTCTTGTAGAGCGCGTTGCCGGCAGAGTGCCCCTGTTGATGGGCTGTGGCGGTAATAACACGGCTGCTGTGGTTCACGAACTGAAGACTGCCAACTGGCAGGGCATCGACGGTATCCTTTCTGTATGCCCTTATTACAACAAACCTTCGCAGGAGGGATTGTATCAGCATTTCAAGGCCATAGCCGAGGCTTCTCCGGTTCCGGTGGTGCTGTATAATGTGCCGGGCCGTACGGGAGTGAATATGACTGCCGAGACTACCTTGCGTCTGGCCCGTGACTTCCAGAATATTGTAGCCATCAAGGAAGCCAGCGGTGACATCACGCAGATGGATGACATCATCAAGAACAAACCGGCTCATTTTGATGTGATTTCCGGTGACGACGGTATCACTTTCCCATTGATTACTCTGGGTGCTGTGGGTGTGATTTCTGTAATCGGTAATGCCCTTCCGGCCGAGTTCAGCCGCATGGTGCGTCTGGCACTGAATGGCGACTATGAGAGTGCGCGTACCATTCACCACAAATTTGCCGAGCTCTTCAAACTGCTGTTTGTTGATGGAAACCCGGCCGGTGTAAAGGCTATGCTGCATGCTATGGGACTGATTGAAAATCAGTTGCGCTTGCCGTTGGTACCGACCCGACTGACTACAATGGAGAAAATCAGTGCCATTCTGAAGGAACTGGATATCCGTATCTGATTTCCGGTTTTGAAAGACGGACAGAAAGACGATATAGAGAGGGAACTGCTTCGCAAAACATGAAGCAGTTCCCTTTTTGTTTTAGCCATATCGGGATTTTTTCGCTTTGTCTGTGGGGCAGGCTGTCAGAATAGAAATACTGCAAAGAATCGGACAAAACGAAGCATTTCAAGGCATGTTTCAGAAGCTTTTCAAATATCTGATTTTTAATAACTTGGAAAAATAAAAATTTCATCAGCTTCTTTTGGAAAAAACAATTTGATGAAATTCTGCAAAGATCGGAATGATTTCTGATTGTGATGCCCATGATTCTGAATGTTTTTTATGGGCGGGTAAAGATTCCGGACAGAAGTCTGCTGGGCGGCATTATCATACAGAAAAGCCCTGACGTTTCTTAAATGGAAAAACGTCAGGGCTTTTCTGTCTTTATGAATAGAGATTCCTGCTGCCGGATTAACGCTCGTTAATCGGAGTGTAAGGCTGTTCGTCGATGACATTCTTGTAGGCCGGACGGATGATTCTGCGGCCTTCGAAGTTCAATTCCTCGATGCGGTGTGCGGTCCATCCCACAATACGTGCCATGGCAAAGAGTGGGGTATAGATTTCCTGTGGCAGACCGATCAGATCGTACACAAAGCCGGAATAGAGGTCTACGTTGGCGCAAACGCTCTTCTTGCCGCCCTTAACCTTCTTGAAGCACTTGATGGCGCGCTCTTCGATGAGTTCCAGGAATGCAAATTCCTTTTCGCGTCCCTTCTCGGCTACCAGCTCGCGGGCCAGTTCCTTCAGCAATACGGCTCTTGGGTCGGAAATGGTATATACGGCATGGCCGATACCATAAATCAGTCCGCTGTGGTCGTATGCCTCGCCGTGGAGCATGCGGGTCAGATAAGTATCCACCTCGTCCACATTGGTCCAGTCGGAGATGTTCTCCTTCAGGTGTTCAAACATATCGCTCACCTTGATGTTGGCACCACCGTGCAACGGGCCTTTCAGAGAACCGATACCGGCCGCAATGCTGGAGTAGGTATCGGTGCGGGTAGAACTGGTCACACGAACAGTGAAAGTAGAGTTGTTACCACCACCGTGCTCGGCATGAAGTACCAGCAGCAAGTCCAGCGTACGGGCCTCCAGCGGGGTGAAGTCCTTCTTCAGCATATACAGGAAGTTCTCGGCCAGTCCGTAGTGCTCTTTCGGCAAACGGATGTGCAGCGAGCGTCCTCGGGTACTGTGGCGATAAATGTTATACGCATAGGCGATTACGGTCGGGAAACGGGAAATCAGCTCGATAGACTGACGCATCAGGTTGTCGCGTGAGATATCGTCCGGATTCGGGTCGAAAGTATACATTTCGAGCACACTTCTGGCCAGAATGTTCATGATGTTCTGGCCCTCCAGATCGATAATATTCATGGTCGTCTTCTTGTCGAGCGGCATATTGTCGCTGATCAGCTCCTTGAAGGCTGCCAGTTGCTCGTTGTCGGGCAGCTCGCCGGAGAGCAGCAGATAGGCCACTTCCTCGAATCCGAATCGTTTTTCACGGAGCAGACCGTGTGCGATGTCGTCCAGGTCATATCCGCGATAGAACAGTTTTCCCGGAATCGGTTTCAGGCCGCCTTCTTCGGTACGTTCGTAACCCACTACGTTACCGATTTTGGTCAGTCCCACGAGTACACCCGTGCCATCCTCGTTACGAAGTCCGCGCTTTACGTTGAACTTGGTAAAGAGTCCGTTGTCGATTCTCGACGCTTGTTTGGCACATTCTGAGAGCTTGTAAACGATATATTCTTTTTTCATATTATCAATCTGAGTTTAAAGTGAATGAATTAAAGCAGAGACACAATCTTGTCTCCGAATTCCTGTGTAGAGAGTGACTTTCCGTTAGGCATGAAGCGGGCCAGGTCGTGAGTGGCTTCTCCGCTTTCGAAGGCCTTTTCCAGAGCATCGGTAATCAGGTCGGCGGCTTCGTTCCAGCCCATGTACTGAAGCATCATCACGGATGACAGCAACAGAGAGCAGGGGTTCACGATGTTCTTTCCGGCGATGTTCGGAGCGGTGCCGTGTGTCGCCTCAAAGATAGCGTGACCGGTGTGGTAATTGATGTTGGCACCCGGAGCAATACCGATGCCGCCTACCATGGCTGCCAGCTGGTCGGAAACATAGTCGCCGTTCAGGTTCAGGGTGGCGATTACGGAGTAGGTTTCCGGAATTAGCAGTGTGTTCTGCAGGAATGCGTCGGCAATGCAGTCCTTGATGATGACTTTGCCTTGCTTTTGTGCCTCTTTCAGAGCGGCTTTGGCGGCATCTTCGCCCTCGCTCTTCTTCAGAGCGTCAAACTGGTTCATGGTGAAAGTCTGTGCGCCGAACTCCTGTTCTGCCACTTCGTAGCCCCATTTCTTGAAACCGCCTTCGGTAAACTTCATGATGTTTCCTTTATGCACCAGAGTGACAGACGGCAACTTGTTGGTCAGCGCATACTCAATGGCGGCACGCACCAAGCGCTTGGTTCCTTCTACAGATACCGGCTTCACACCGAAAGAGGAGGTTTCCGGGAAACGCACTTTGCTGACACCCATTTCCTCTTTCAGGAAACGGTAGAATTTCTGGGCCTCGGCAGTTCCCTGCTCCCATTCGATACCGGCATAGATATCTTCCGTATTCTCACGGAAGATGTGCATATCCACCTTCTGTGGTTCCTTGACCGGAGAAACAACGCCCTTGAACCAGCGTACCGGGCGCAGGCATACATACAGGTCGAGAGTCTGGCGCAGGGCTACGTTCAACGAGCGGATGCCACCGCCCACCGGAGTTGTCAACGGACCTTTGATGCCGATCAGATATTCACGGAACTGCTCCATGGTTTCTTCAGGAAGCCAGGAACCGGTCTGGTTGAAGGCCTTCTCACCGGCCAGCACTTCCTTCCACAGGATCTTTTTGCTGTCACCATAAGCCTTGCTTACTGCCTGATTTACAATTTTCTGACAAACGGGAGTAATTTCGGCTCCTACACCGTCGCCTTCGATAAACGGGATGGTCACTACGTTAGGGACCACCAGTTTACCGTCTTGCATATATGCTTTGTTTTCCATCGTTCTAGTTCTGTTTTTATTTTTTAGTGAAAATATTCAGAGCAGATCCGGCTTTGAACCATTCGATCTGCAGGTCATTATAAGTATGTGTAGCTTCGAAACATTCCTTGCTGCCGTCCGGGTGAGTCACTTCTACAGTGAGGTTCTTTCCCGGGCAGATGTTCTCAATATCCAGAATAGAGAGCTTGTCCTGTTCGCCCACCTTGTCATAGTCTGCCTTGTCGGCAAAGGTCAGTGCCAGCATACCCTGCTTCTTCAGGTTGGTTTCGTGGATGCGGGCAAAGCTCTTGGCCAGAATCACCTTCACATTCAGGAAGCGCGGTTCCATGGCAGCGTGCTCACGGCTGGAGCCTTCGCCATAGTTCTCTTCGGCTACAACAATCGAAGAGATGCCTTTTTCCTTATACTGCTTGGCTACGGCCGATACGGCTTCGTAAGCGCCTGTCAGACTGTTGCGCACGGCATTGGTCTTGTCGTTGAAGGCATTCACGGCTCCCATGAGCATATTGTCGGAAATGTTTTCCAGATGGCCGCGGAACTTGAGCCACGGACCAGCCATGGAAATATGGTCGGTAGTACATTTGCCTTTGGTCTTGATCAGCAGCGGCATATCCTGGAAATCAGCAGCGCAGAATGGAGCAAACGGCTGCAACTTTTGCAGGCGGTTGGAGTCGGCGCTGATGCTTACGGTGATGTTGCTGCCGTCTTCTGCCGGAGCTACATAACCGTTGTCCTCCACGGTGAATCCGTTCTTCGGGAGTGTGTCTCCGGTTGGAGGGTTCAGCTTGACAGCTTCTCCGTTTTCGTTGATCAGTGTATCTGTCAGCGGGTTGAAGGTCAGATCGCCCGCAATGGTCATGGCCATAGCCATTTCCGGAGAGGCCACGAAGGCGTGTGTATTCGGGTTACCGTCTGCTCGCTTGGCGAAGTTACGGTTGAATGAAGTCACGATTGAATTCGGACGGGTAGGATCATCGGTCTCGCGTTTCCACTGTCCGATACACGGACCGCAGGCGTTGGTCATGATCACGGCGCCCATGCTTTCGAAATCGGCAATCATGCCGTCGCGCTCGGCAGTGCAACGAATCAACTCCGAACCCGGATTGATGATAAGCGGTGCGGCAGCCTTGAGGTTCTTGGCGGCTACCTGGCGAGCCAATGAAGCGGCGCGGCTCAGATCCTGATAAGAAGAGTTGGTGCACGAACCGATCAGTCCCACTTCCATTTTCTGAGGATAACCGTTCTGTTTCACCTTTTCCGCAAACTCGGAAATCGGGCAGGCGGCATCCGGAGTGAACGGACCGTTCAGATAAGGCTCCAATGTAGAGAGATCTATTTCAATGATGCGGTCGTAATAGGCTTCCGGATTGGCGATTACCTCCTCGTCGGCCTTCAGTTCTGCTTTTACCTGGTCGGCCAGTGCAGCGATTTCTGCTCTTCCGGTGGCTTTCAGATAAGTAGCCATCTCTTCGTCATAAGGGAAGAGGGAAGTGGTAGCACCCACTTCGGCACCCATATTACAGATAGTAGCTTTTCCCGTGGCCGACAGGCTTTCAGTACCCGGACCAAAATATTCGATAATGGCATTGGTTCCACCCTTTACGGTGAGGATACCGGCCAGTTTCAGAATCACATCCTTAGGAGCGGCCCATCCGTTCAGTTTTCCGGTAAGCTTTACACCGATGAGTTTCGGCATCTTCAACTCCCATTCCATTCCTGTCATTACATCTACAGCGTCGGCACCACCTACACCAATGGCAATCATGCCCAATCCGCCGGCATTTGGGGTATGTGAGTCTGTTCCCACCATCATGCCACCGGGGAATGCATAGTTCTCCAGAATCACCTGATGGATGATTCCGGCACCCGGTTTCCAGAAGCCGATGCCATATTTTGCGGCTACGCTACCCAGAAAATCATATACTTCTTTATTGGTACAGCATGCTGCCGGCAAATCGGTTGCCGTTCCTTTGCAAGCCTGAATCAGATGATCGCAATG
Organism: Bacteroides sp. OF04-15BH; assembly: GCF_003477995.1. Classification (GTDB taxonomy): domain Bacteria; phylum Bacteroidota; class Bacteroidia; order Bacteroidales; family Bacteroidaceae; genus Paraprevotella. The sequence goes on along the minus strand of NZ_QUEM01000015.1, from coordinate 7,240 downwards.
CACGGTGCTGGGCACAGCTACGCGCTCCTTGCCGGCATTCATAAACTGGAGCAGGGCCATCTGTGCGGTGGCGTCCTGCATGGCTACGCGGTTTGGGCGGAAGTTTACATAATCTTCGCCTCGCTTGAAAGCCTGCATCTGTTCCGGATTATAGAGATGTGCATAAAGAATCTTTTCGGCCAAAGTCATGGGGCGGTTCAGATTCTTTTTGGCATTTTTCACTTCGCTTTCATAGGTTGCATAAAAGTTGTGCAACATGCTCAAATCGTATATCATTTTTCTTACTTATTAATGTAATAACAGAAAATTAATTATCATTGCGTCGGTAAAGATAGAGAAAAGCTATTAAAATAACAATACTTATGCAGAAAAAGTGAACAAATTAATAATTATGCACTTTAGAGCACTGATGCGATTCTTTTTAACGCTTCGCGGCTCTCTTCCTGGCTACAGAAAGCGGCCAGACGCACAAATCCTTCTCCACCGGGACCGAATCCCACTCCCGGGGTGACAATCACGTTTGCTTCATACAGCATGCGTTCGAAGAACTTCCAGGAGCTTTCGCCGTTGGGTGTCTTCACCCAGATATAAGGAGAATTTTCTCCTCCCCAGGATTTGAGTCCCATTTGGGTGATGGCTTTTTTCATATTGGTGGCATTCTGCAGATAGTAGTCCATATTTTCGTTTATGGCTGCAATGCCTTCGGGGGTGTAGATCGCTTCAGCACCTCTTTGCGCAATATATGAGGTGCCGTTGAATTTGGTGCTCTGGCGGCGCAGCCACAGCTGATTCAATGAAATGGGTTCTCCTTCCAGAGTACTTGCGGTGAGTTCCTTGGGAATTACCGTGTAGCCGCAGCGCACTCCGGTAAATCCGGCTGTCTTAGAGAAGCTGCGGAATTCGATGGCACACTTTTTGGCGCCTCGGATTTCGTAAATGGAGTGGGGAGTATCATTGCTTCGGATAAAGCGCTCATAGGCTGCATCAAACAGAATCAGGGTGTCGTTCTTCAGGGCATAATCCACCCACTTTTTTAGTTCGGTCTTGGTAAGCGTTGTACCGGTAGGGTTGTTGGGCAGACACAAATACAGAATGTCCACACGTTCCTTGGGAGGCTTGGGCTTGAAGTCGGTCTCCTCGGTACATGGCAGATAGTTTACATTGCTCCAGGTACCCGTCTCGGCATCATACATGCCGGCCCGTCCCCACATGACGTTACTGTCTATATAAACCGGATAGGTGGGTGTGGCCACTCCGATATTATTATCGTGCCGTAAAATGTCTACAATACCGCCGGTATCTCCTTTGGCACCGTCGTTGATGAATATTTCCGATGGCGAGAGGCTGATGCCTCGGCTGGCGTATTCGTGTTTCAAGATGGCATCAATCAGAAAGTCGTAACCTTGTTCCGGTCCGTAGCCCCGGAATGTTTTCGGGTCGGTCAGTTCAAGGGCAGCCCGACACATGGCTTCGGCGCAGACCTTGGGCATGGGACGGGTCACGTCGCCTATTCCGATACGCAGCAAGTCGGCTTTCGGATGAGTTACTCGAAAAGAGTTGACTCTTTTGGCCATATCAGAAAAGAAATAACTATTGGGAAATTTCAGAAAGTGTTCGTTAACTAATGCCATATCGTGTCTTTGTTTTAGATTGTTGTATATTTTCTAATTACTACAAAAATAGGATAAAAAAAGGGGAGAAACAAGGCTATTGTTTATCTTTTTAGAGGGAAAAATGGATTTTGGAGACTTTTTTTGAAAAAAAGTAGCGCAAAAGTTTGCATATTCAGAAAAAAGCCGTACCTTTGCATCGCTTTCGAAAACAAAGCCTTCTTACAAAGAAGCTTGGAAAGGTGGTAGAGTGGTCGATTACAGCGGTCTTGAAAACCGCCGTGCTGAGAGGCACCGGGGGTTCGAATCCCTGTCTCTCCGCAATAAATGCTGAAAATCAGTAAATTACAAAACAAACACCCAATTTTACACCCAAGAATGTAAAGTTGGGTGTTTTTGTATTATTTAAGATTATACCCTTAATAAGGACACACCCCAATGTTATTGGTGGTATAATTGCAAAAAGTTATTTAAAGCATTGTTATTGATTAAGTTTATTCAATCGCATAACGATTGACGTTTGACTTCTGCCCATTTTGTTTGCAATATATTTGACGCTCTTTCCCTCATTATGCAGTTTCAATAGAAATTGGTCTGCACTTCTTGTCCATCTCTTATTGGCATTGGGGTGCTTCACATAGCTATCTTCTGAAACCTTTTCAGGATGCAAAAATTCATCCACAAATACAGAGGGAAAACGCTTGTCATATAGCACAAGAGTTTTCATCTTTGCTCTTGTTATTGCTACATAAAACAATCTACGTTCTTCTCCATATGGGAATTGGTCGCTTTTAGTTAGTACATAGTTAAGCACAGGGTCGTCACTAACAAGAGACGGGAAGCCATAAGTATCCTTGTTACATTGCAATAGTATTACATAATCTGCTTCAAGACCTTTTGACTTATGTACGGTCAAAAACTCTATTTTTTGTCCTCCTATCACATAGTAGAATCTATTACCCTCCTTTATAGATTGATACATAAAGGAGAGGTAGTAATCATCAAAAGAATAACGCCCTAATAGGAATATTGATTTATCCGATGGAATAGAAGCCACAAGTTGCCCTATCGTATTGCAGTAATCTCGTCTATCGTAAGCATAGAATTCCAACTCAGTTCTCATTTCAGAACTGAACGAATGGATATTCTTTTGTATTTGGGCTTTATTGCGTTGTATGAAGTTCGAAGACAAAGAAACCAAAGGTTCTCCAAATCTGTATGTCGTTTCAATCTTGTTTATCTCCGTTGTTCCAAAATATTCGGGGAATTGATTGAATAGAGCCATATCACTTCCCGAAAAACGATAAATAGACTGCCAATCATCACCCACACAATACAACTTTGCAGGAGGATTCCCTTCTCGCAATACTTTCAAGAAATTGTAACGGTCAACTGAAATATCTTGAAACTCATCCACTATGATATAATCATATTCAACAGGGTGTGAAGTACGACATATCTCAGTGGCTTGAAGAATAGCATCGGTAAAATCAATTTGGTTACTATCGCTTAACGCATTTATGTAGCGTTCATATACAGGTTGAAATATATTCTTGATGATAAACACACTTCGTTCATCATCTGCATTTTTGGCTTGTTTCAAAACCTCTTTAACTGATTTACAACTTGATTTTACCAATGTAACGAAAGTAACAACAAGTCGTATAAACGCCTTTTCCTGCTTGCTGCCTTTGGGTAGTACTAAATCGTATAACTCCTCATCGGTTTTTTCTTGAATTGGTACACCTGCTTCAGCTAATAGTTTACGGAGTTTATCCCTAATATCAGAATAATGGAAATCTGCACTTGATGTCACTAAAAGTTGTGTACCAAATTTCTCGTGAGCCGCTTTTTTCCAAGTTATACCATCATTGTATTTCTGATTGGCTTCTTCGTAGGTTATACCCTTGTCTTTTGCGAACCAAGCAGGAACAAGCCCGTGTTCATCAACTCCGAAATGTTCAAGATAGATGCGTTTGGTTACTCCTCCTTGCTTAAAATATATTGAGAAGTCGGGACGATATTGTGAGTGCATCTCATCTGCTAATTGATGTTCGTATGGTTCTTCATATCTGAATTTCACTCCCAGCGAGGACAAAGCAAAACATATTTTTTGTTCTTGTTCACTTCTCACATATATGGCTCTGCCGTCCATATCGGGGAACATCGCCTTTAGCTGCACATTCTTTTGCTCTGATAATTGCTCTCGTCTTTCATTCTTGCGTTGTTCCCAATCGGCTTCATTCGTTTGGTAATCAATAAAGTATTCTACTATACTTTTCTTGAAAGACGATTTATCTAACAATTTGTGATATATATCAACAAACAATGAATCTGTATTGTCGCAAATCGATGGTTTTGTGCCTGTTGTTTTGCCTATAATATCAATGGCTAACTTATGGAATGTGTAACCTTTCAATCCATTGGTCGCCATTCTTTCGGTTAGTTCGGCTGCTGCTTTGTTGGTATAACTGATAAGTAAAATTCTTTCAGGTGCTATACCCTTGATTTCGGTGAGATATTTAACCTTACCGACAATTGAAGAGGTTTTACCACTACCTGCACTGCTGACTACTAAACAATTATCCTCTTCTGAAACAATTGAGCGTCTTTGTTGCTTGTCTAATGGGTATTTTAGGCAATGGTCGAAAAAGTCCCTGTGCGTGTCAAGTAGAAAGGTTATAACACCATCATTATGTTGTTTTACAAGTTTGTTGATTCTTCCAAAGTCGTTAATGAATTTGGATATGGTTTCTGATGGAGTGATGTTAAAGGCTTCAAGTTTCTTCAGAAGTGAATATGCCTCTTGGAAATGTACCTTATAATGATTGATGAAATCTTTTTCTTGCGTTGCGGAGATTACCCTGCCATAAAAGCCATTATTTAAGTCTGAGGGAATATCTATAAACGTCCCCTCATTAAGAGCCGATAATCTCTCTCTTGCTTGCTCATAATTTGATTTCTCGCTATATGCAGATATATGGTTTAGCTTTTCTGCAAGCTCTTTGGATTTGTTTTTTAGGCGTGTTCGTACCATCGCTATTACAATAACCGAAATAGCAATTATACAAATAACCAAAATAAACGCCCATTGCATATTAAAAAAATAGCAGTTAATAATATTTGCTTTGCATAAAAATTAGCGTACTACGGAAATACGGAATTTATAGCAAAAAATTATTTTCTTTAAAATAATCTATTACATCTTCATCCGAAGTTGCTTCATCTACTGCGTTTAAAATTTTTACGAAGTCCTCAAACTTATCTGTTTCATAACCCCCACAAGTTGTAAATTCTTCATCGCAAAAGAAAATCATTTCTCCCGGAATGGTCATTGAGCCTGCTCCATTAAGACTCCTAAATCTATGGCTTACTGCCCAACCTGTAAATTCTCCTTTGTGATATTTAGCGACATTTTCTTTTAGAGAAGCAAGTTGTTCTGAAAGTTTCTTGGTGTATTTGTTCAAATCAGATTTGGCTTCTTCCTTTTCTTTTTTTGCTCGTGAATACTCTCCACGAGAGTATTGAGAAGAATAACCATTGGGGGCAAAAATATCCATAGAAGATTCTGCTGATTCAATTTTTCTCTCACAGCGATTTATTTTAGATATCAAATTCTTGATTTCATCGCTAATTTTCATAATAGGCTCAATAGTAGTTACATCAATAAACATACTATCAACTCTTGTTGATATTGGCTCATAAGAATCAGGGTGATAGAGATAGTCTTTAAGCGTCTCTTTAACCAATTTCTCAGCTTTTTCCTCGTTAGAGAGTGTACAAGAAGTTATAACTAAAGCGGATAATACTAAAAACTTTTTCATAATCTGTCGTATTATTGGGTTATTTCTCAGGGAATAAACTTGTTAAGGCTCTTCTAATGGCTTGACGGATATCATCAGCTTCTGTTTCGCCTTGTCCTTCTGCTGTACAAGAACATATCATTTCATTGGTTTTTGCAGAGCTAAACTGTATAGTTACTTCTATTGTATAACCTAAACCTCTATTACGCCTGCCACTCTCACCATAATTGACGATTAGAGTTTCATTAGATAATTCGGGTTTAAGTTCGGGTAATATGATATATCCTTCTTTTATTAGTATTCCTGCTATTACATCACTTGGATTAACACTTTTGGTGGTTGAAGAACCATAGATACCGTATTGCCCACCATATGTACCTCCTATGCTTGATGTCAATTCCTTTGTTGGGGAAATGTATGCGTATTTATACATTTCAATAGGAGCATTCCTTACTATTACAGGCATTCGAAGTGGTGCACATCCATTCATTAATATAATGGCGCAAATAGCAAATAACCATTTTTTTATTACACTCATACACTACATATTTTAATCTCCAGTTCCAAAAGGAATTTAACCTATTAAAGAAGCGTGGAACTGTATGCCACATTCTTTACTTGAAGGTCGTAGGAAACCATAGATGCAGATGTAACAATAGCAGCCCACGCTATATGCGTGAGAACCACTATGCTATCCTTGCATCTAATTGAAAATTTCCTACGTTTTCAAGTACAAGATAAGCATAACGCTTCTTCTTAATTCTAATATGTTTTGGAAAGAGTAGTCTCAATCCGTTTACAAAGATATTTAATTTTATTGAGATACAATCAAATACTATCAAAATTACATTCTGAATCCTCTACTTTTTCTTGGTTCTTCTGTAGATTGTCGCAAACCTTGCCTTAATTTCTCCCATTGCTCTTTGAACCATTCGCCTATCGGCTGCCTGTTTATGGTCAGCACCAATTTATTCTCATCTATCGGACTTTTTTCAACCTTGAAAATATCATTCTTGATTTCAAATCTTCGTCTATGCTCTTCGGAATAGATTTTCCCATTGCATCTGATAGCTTCTTTTTTTGTCAAAAGACTGTTTACCATATCTTTGGTAAATCCATGGCATAGCATAATTTTTCCATTCTCAGCATTTCTTTGAGCAGTGGGAACCAGTTGAACGCTTTTTCAAGAATGGTGTTCAATCGTGATATTTCCTTGTCTTTGGCTTCAAGCTCTTGATTATGTATTCCTTGCAGGTTACGAATTTGATTACCGTGCTGTTCCTGCATTTGTTGCATCTGAACTTTTAAGTCATCAAAGCTTTTGTCACGCTTGGCAATTTCATGACGTAAATTCTCGTTAGATTGTTCCAAATCTTTTAATTTACCGCTTCCGAAAAGAGAACCTACACTGCTGGTTATGGCTGTGGCTACATCGGTAGCTGCACTTTTGAGTTTGTCCGTACGTATCTCTGCTTTTACCTGTTTGAGTTCCTGCTCGGCGAGGCTTACCTGTTGCTCCTTGTGTCGCTTGGTTTCCTCTATACGTTGCAGTTCGGCTTTCTGCTTCTCAATGATAAAGTCGTTCCGTTCCAGATGCTCTTTACCTGTAACAGCTTTAGCCTGTCCACGTTCCATCAGGAGAATATCGGAAGCAAGGGTCTGCATGGTTGCCATATCCTCGTCATTGAGCTTTCGGCTTTTTCCAGTTTCATGGTTCATCCAGTCGAATACGACATGAGCATGATAATTTGGTTTGAACCATCTGTTACCGACTTGGAAGCTCTCCTTGTCTTCCGCTTCCGGCTGACCGTTCAGCCAATGCCCTTC
>NZ_QUEM01000014.1 GCF_003477995.1 Bacteroides sp. OF04-15BH | reverse complement strand
AATTGTTAAAACGGTGTGAAGTATTTCTGTATTAAGACAGATTTTGCACGGGCCTTACCGTGAAAAGGAGAGAGGAAGTCAAGAGACTTTTTCTGAGAAATCGTATTTCCGGGTGTACCTTTTGCATTTTTTCTTTGTAATTTTGCACCGTTTTTTAAAAAAGTGTTTTTCAAAAGGTATTGTTTTCAGGTATAGCATTATGAAGAAAAGTCTTATTGCATTGGCATTCGGTACTCTGGCCCTTGGAATGGCCGAGTTTACCATGATGGGCATATTGCCCTATGTTGCCTCCGATTTCGGAATCAGTATTTCAGAAGCCGGCCATCTGATATCGGCCTACGCTCTTGGTGTCTGTTTCGGGGCTCCGGTCCTGATTCTCGCCCGGAAGAAGTCGCTGAAGCATTTGCTTATGGCCCTTGTTTCGCTGATTGTAGTGGGAAATCTGTGTACTTCTTTTGCCCCCAATTATTGGGTGATGATGATCGGACGTTTCGTTTCCGGTCTGCCCCACGGCGCTTATTTTGGAGTGGCTTCCATTGTGGCCTCCAAGCTGGCGGACAAAGGCAAGAGTTCGGAAGCCGTTTCCATCATGATTGCGGGAATGACTGTGGCCAACCTGTTTGGTGTTCCTTTGGGCACCTCGTTGAGTCATCTTGTATCCTGGCGCACCACTTTCCTGTTTGTCGGCATTTGGGGAGTCATCGTGTTTTATTACATCTGGCGGTGGGTTCCGGTGGTAGAAGGCTTGCAGGACAATGGTTTCAAGGGGCAGTTCCGCTTTCTTCGTCATCCTGCTTCCTGGCTGATTTTGGGGGCCACGGCTTTGGGTAATGGCGGTGTGTTCTGCTGGTACAGTTATATCAGTCCTCTGCTGACTCAGGTTTCCGGCTTTTCGGAAAACAGTATCACCGCACTGATGGTTCTGGCCGGATTTGGTATGGTTGTGGGCAATCTGGTCAGTGGCCGTATGTCCGACCGTTATACGCCCGGTCGCGTTTTAATGGTGTCGCAGGGAGGTATCTGTCTGGTTTTGATCGGTATCTTTTTCTTGTCTCCCAACCCTTGGATTTCGGCGGCACTGATGTTTCTCTGCACGGCCGGACTTTTTGCAGTGTCCAGTCCGGAGCAGTTGTTGATCATCCGTGTGGCTCCGGGTGGTGAGATGTTGGGAGGAGCCAGCATACAGATGGCGTTCAATCTGGGTAATGCGGTAGGAGCATACGCAGGTGGTCTTGCCGTAACAAGTGGCGTGCGCTATGCGGCATTGATGGGAGTTCCCTTTGCCTTGGTCGGCTTTATTCTGACGCTTATCTTCTATAAACGTTATCAGGGACGCTATGAAATGAATTCATAGGTATACTTAAGTATACTTTTGCGAAAAAAGTGCGGGATTTTTTCTTGGGTAAAGAAATAGTTTCTTATTTTTGTGATAGTCCGTTAATAAACTGCTAATCCTAAGTGGTTTTTGCGGTCTATGAAATGAGATCTTTGAATATTTTTCAATTCAGTTTAAAATCTATGACCCATGAAAAAAAAGCTGTTTTCTTTACTCTGTCTGCTTTGTCTTGTCGGACAGGTTTGTGCGCAGGAAACGCTGCACAAATCAACTACCCTGATTGGAATCTGGAACCAGATGCGTCCTTATCGTCTGGATTCAACCCGTGTCGTGTGGATGCCTACGGGTAATTTCAAGATTTATAATATAGACCGCACTTTCCTTTTGCTGATCAATGACGGAAAGGGTACGTGTGCCATTACCGCTTACGGTACTTATGACGGACGCACGCCGGGAGAGTTTACCGAGAAACTGGAGTTTCATGCCTATTCCAAGGCCTTAAATAGCGGTAACTCTACGTCGAAGCTTCGTTATGCCCTTCAGAATGACTCAATCATGCAGTTGGAATATTACAATTCCGACATCAAGAAATGGGTCCCTGAATTATGGAAACGGGTAACTCCCCTGCATGTTCGGCGTCAGTAAATCCATAGAAACAACCCCTTAAAATCAACGCTTATGAAACGGTTCTTTTTATTTGTCAGTGCTTTTGTGACACTGTTTTCCGTATTGGAAGCCCAAAATTATGAGCCGGTTAAAGCCCATGAAGCCAATCTTCCTTTTGTGTCCGAACAGGAAATGGTGGACGGATTCCACAAGGTATTCGGACAGAAACGCACCAAAGCCTGGATTCCGAACGACCGGGTCAGCAAATATTATGCGCTGACTAATGTCCGTGTATTGGAAAATTGTCCGGACAAACAGGTCCAGTCAGCCGATTCCATCCGTGCCAGTGTGGTATACGGTTGTGATTCGAAGGACGGTCGCCCGCCGTTTCGGATGATGATTGATGAACTCGAACCTCTGAATCAGAATACAGAGAAGGCTCAGAATCTGTTTCGTACTTTGCAGGAGAAAACCGGTACGTCTGCCGATGTCAAGCAACCGGGAGTTTTCTGCTCCTGGGTTTCCGGAACCTGCTATTCCCTGTATCGTCCCACTCCCTATATGAATCAGATAGTTTCTCCCCGTCTGTACCGGAATGTCATCCAGAAAGGAATTTCTGAAAAAGACCGGGAAGCTGTCTACACGCGCGGAGCCTATCGCGAGGAGGCAAGCGCATTACGGGTTGGAGTTGTGGGAAATCCGCATTGGTTGGAGATGGTGGAATACGAATGTGTTTTCTTTACTCACGACGTGAACCGGTTGTGGTGCGAACGAAAGTCGGGTGAGTCTGTGGCTGGAGAAAAAAGATCTGTCGGTTTCTCTTTGTTGTTGCAGATTCAGAAGGACGGTAAGCTCAAGGTGCGCGCCTTGAAGCCAGAAAAGCTCTCCGACTCTCAGCAGAAACTGTTGGGAGAGTTGCAGCAGGTGCTTGACGACATTCCGGCCTGGAGTTTTGATTATCTCTACACTCTGGACGGGAAAATCTTTCCGGCACGCTATCTGAAAGCCTCATATAATCCCCAAAGCAGCAAATGGATTTTTGTTGACTATATTCGCAGTTCACCGGCAGATACAGATATTTCACCGCTCAGTCTGTACCAATATAAACCGATGGGTTGGTAATCCTAAAAAATCGGCAGATGCATTGTCTGCCGATTTTTTTTGTGGAGTAAAATAATGTTCACCTTAAAAATACCAGCTTATCATTTGCCGGTATCAATTTTTTTTGCGAATATTGTATTTATGTTCCATGCAAGTTGCGTGAAAGGCTATTGCATGACGGAATCATTAAATCTAATATACAGAAAATCAATTTTTTCAGCTGAATGGCTGTTTCATTTCTTTTGTGGCTAATGTTAACTGATCATAGAATATGAAAAATATTTGTTTGTGTTTTTGTGCCTTGTGCCTTTGTTCTTCCTTGCAGGCGCAGGTTACAGAGCGGCAGCGTCCTGCAGCATGGAGCCAGCTGGTAAAGGGAGCCCGTTTTATGGACCGTTTTCTTCCGATGCCGGATGGTGTAAAATCGAATAATCTTTGGGGAGCTCAGGGAGTTCAGAACAGATATGTCGATAATGGCATAGAGGTTTCTGACATGTCGTTCTGGGGAGGTAACATCTTGCGATCGGCCGACGGGAAGTATCATTTATATGTCTGCGGATGGCCGGAAAAATCCCCAAAGGGACACATGTTTTGGTCTAACTCTACTGTTTACCATGCTGTTTCCAGTCAGTTGTCCGGTCCCTATAAGATTCAAAACTCAATAGGTAAAGGGCATAATCCCGAGGCCTTCCGTTTGCCGGACGGACGTGTGGTCGTCTATGTCATAGACGGTTATTATATTGCCGACCATGAGAACAGCACGGTGTGGACTTATCAGAAGTTTGATTTCGACAGCCGGGACCGCAATATTATAGAAGGATTGTCCAACCTGACTTTTGCACGACGGCCGGACAATTCATATCTGATGGTTTGCAGAGGTGGAGGAGTTTGGATCAGCAAGGACGGTCTTTCCACTTATCAGCAAATAACCGGCAAAAGGGTATATCCGGATATAGACGGACGCTTTGAGGACCCGGTGGTCTGGAAAGACAGTCTGCAATATCATCTTATTGTCAATGACTGGCTCGGACGTATTGCCTTTTACCAGCGTTCAAAAGATGGCATACATTGGGTAACCGAACAGGGCGAAGCCTATATGCCCGGTATTTCTTTTCATAAGAATGGCGAGGTGGAAGAATGGTTCAAATACGAACGCGCCAAAGTGTTTCAGGACAGTCTCGGACGGGCCGTACAAATGAATTTCGCGGTTATTGATACCATAAAGTGGGACGATTTGCCGGGCGACCGTCATTCCTCAAAAAACATTTGTATTCCTTTGAATAAGGGACTGTCACTGGCAGTTTTGAATGAAAAACCGATAACCGCTTCTACCAGACGCATTGCTTTGTATAAAAGCAGAACCAGGTTTTAATCCTCAGACTGAGGTGGACATCAACTCTCTTCGTTTCGGATCATACCAGGAAGTGAATTTCGGAAAAGGCTGCAAAGCAGTGAAGACACGTAATCAGGGAGATGATCTGATTGTGGTGTTTGACGGCAGGGGAAGCGGCATTACTTCCGAGGAATTTGCCCCAAAACTGATTGGCCGTAACAAGAACGGCGAGTTGCTGTATGGTTATGCTTCTCTTCCTTACGTAGATTATTCTCCGGCTATCCTCTCTGCCCGTTGTCCGGTTTATGATGCCCAGCAGAATGTCTTGAAGGTAAAGGTTGCCAATTTCGGCCTTTCTGCCTCCGAACCGGCGGATGTAGAAATAAAATGTTCCGGAAAAACGGTTGCAACAGGGCGAGTTGCCGTCTTGCAGCCTTACGAAGAAAAGGAACTTCCTCTGACTGTTTTTTCGCTTTCTGACCCAAAACCAACTGAATATGAGGTGGTGTTGTCTTGTAAGGGCAAAGAATTGGAACGTACTTCATTTAAAGTATCTGGTGCAGATAAAAAATAATAATTATGAAACGGAATATGATTCGTACAAGTGTCTTTGGGGCATGTCTGTGGCTTTGTTGTTCTTCTCTATCGGCGCAAACAAACCGATTGCCATCGGCAGAAGGGAAGGAGTTGAAAATCCCTTATGCCGAGATGGCTCTTACGGCAGAACTGTTGGGGCCGGTTGTTGATGAACCGGAATGGTATGTATGGTGCTTTTCGCCTTTAATGACCGAAGACGGCAAGGTGCATGCACTTGTCAGTCGCTGGCCGGCTGCGGAAGGTATGGAAGGATGGTCGGAAAAGAATGCGGAAATAGCCCATTATGTGGCGGACCGTCCGGAAGGACCGTTTAAGTATGTCCGTACCATCTTGAATTCTGAAAGTTTTCCGGACAAAAAGACGATGATGGCTCCACATAATCCGCGTCTGGAGTATGTCGATGGGAAATATATCTGTCTGTTTATCTGTCAGGATCCCAGTTTTCCGGTAAAATGCGGCAATCAGCGGGTGTGTATGATGGTGGCTGATGATATAAACGGTCCCTGGAGATTTGCGGGAGAGAACAATGGAATTATGGTCAGCGCCTCAAAAAATCCGGAACATTGGACCTATCAGGCTGCTATCGGGGCTGATAATCCGGCTTTTCTGAAGATAGGAAAGAAATATTATATCTATTATAAATGCGGAACTCCGAAACAACTGGATGCCAAGTACGGATATGCGGTTTCCGATAAATTGGAAGGTCCCTACATGCTTTGCGACGCTCCGATTACCGACAATGTGTCTTATATCGAAGATGCGCAGGCTTTTCGGGTTGGAAAGCAAAACTATTTGTTGACTACAGACAATTTCGGAAATAACTCCGGTGTCTTTGGAAACCTTATTTTATGGAAATCCAAGGACGGACGTTCTTTTTCGCTCAAAGATGCAAAAATCGCGTTGGGAACATTGTTTGATTATTGGGGAACTCCCGAAGAAGAGAAACGGCTGAAGGAAGACAGCAGGGTGTTTTTCCGTTCTCATTCCGGAAAACTGGAGCGACCGGCAGTATTGAAAGTTCACGGAGTACCGCAATATCTTTATGGTGCCGGGGGAGCCAATCTCCGGGGAGGAAGTGTATCTGAGACCTATGCCTTTAAAATCAATTGGAATAAAGGTAAATGAAGAAATTCTTATAAGATATGGAAATGAAAAGAATTTTTGGTCTTTCTCTATGCGTGTTGTGTATGGGAACGACCGTTTGGGCCGGAGATTATGTGTTGACTTCACCGGGAAAAACACTGAAAGTAAATGTAAATGTCGGAAATACAGTATCGTATAGTGTTTTTCATCAGGATAAGATGCTGATGAAGAACAATGAACTGTCTCTTGAATTGGAGAATAAGGTGCTTGGAGAGCGTGCTGCTGTAAAGCGGGTGTCCCAGAATCACCGTAAGGAACAGATACCGGCATTCTATTACAGATGTGCTGATTTTGACACAGAATACAATGAGATGAAAATCTCTTTTAAGGGTGGCTATTCGTTGATATTCCGGGCTTATAATGAAGGCATCGCCTATCGTTGGGATACGGATTTTAAGGATAGTGTTCTGGTAAGGAATGAAAAGGCCGAGTTCAACTTTCCGGAGAATTATAAAGCCTATTTGCCTTATACCACCAATCCGAAAGGCGATCAGTATGCCATGGCCTTTCAGAATATCTATACTCATACCTCATTGGGCGAGGCAGACCATAAGACGGTGGCATTCCTTCCGGTAACGGTAGACTGTGGTCAGGGACTGAAAGTGACGTTGCTGGAGTCGGATTTAAGAAGTTATCCGGGCATGTTTGTCCGCACGTGCGAAGGGAAGTATTCTTTGAATGGCGTGTTTGCCGAATATCCTTCGGAGATGGGTGTTCGTGGTCCGCGTGCCATGACGTATGTAAAGAACCGTCATGACTACATCGCTAAAACGGAAGGAGACCGTTCTTATCCCTGGAGAATTATGGCCATTACGGAGTGTGATGAAGAGATGCCGGTGAATAATCTGGTATATGCTCTGGCCGAACCGAGCCGGATAAAGGATCTTTCATGGATTCAGGGAGGAAAAGTTGCCTGGGACTGGTGGAATGACTGGGGATTGAGCGGTGTAGACTTCAAGGCCGGCATCAATATGGATACCTATAAGCATTATATTGATTTTGCGGCTGAGAATCATTTGGAGTTTGTGATTCTGGATGAGGGGTGGTATCATCCCGGTAAAGGGGATATGCTGACAGTTATTCCGGAACTGGATTTGCCGGCTTTGGTGGAGTATGGTCGCTCGAAAGGGGTAAAGCTGATCTTGTGGACTGTGTTCAACGTGTTGGATAAACAGCTGGAAGAAGCCTGCAAGAAATACTCGGCTATGGGAATCAGCGGTTTTAAAGTGGACTTCCTGGATCGGGATGATCAGACAGGCGTGGAAATGCTTTATCGGATTGCGGAAACTACAGCTAAATACCATCTGACTCTGGATCTGCATGGCTTTTATAAACCGACGGGAATCAACCGTACGTTTCCGAATATCATCAATATAGAATCCGTGTTCGGAATGGAGGAAATGAAGTGGAGCACCGTGGATAAGGATATGATGGAGTATGATGTGACTATGCCTTATATTCGTATGATGGCCGGTTTGCTGGACTATCAGCCGGGGGCTATGCGCAATGCAAGCAAAAAGGATTTCAGACCGATCTATTACAATCCGATGAGTCAGGGTACAAGATGTCATCAGCTGGCTGCCTATATCGTGCATGATTCTCCTTTGACGATGCTGTCGGATAATCCTGAGGCTTACCGTAAGGAAAGAGAATGTCTGGATTTTATCGCTTCCATCCCGAATATAGGTATTGAGGAAACCAAAATACTGCAAGGTCAGTTGGGCGAATATATTGTGGTAGCCCGCAGAATCGGACAGAATTGGTATATCGGAGGCATGACAGACTGGAATGCACGTACGATTGAATTGGATTTGTCTTTCCTGCCGGACGGACAATACCAGTCCGTATTGTTTGCGGATGGTGTGAACGCAGCCAAGCTGGCCGCGGATTATAAGCGTTCCGAACAGACTTTAAACAAAAATCAGAAAGTCAAGATAGACATGGCTCCCGGAGGCGGTTTTGCACTGTCTTTAAAATGTAAATAGGATTTTATTATCTTGATTAAAATCAGTAGATTATGATTAGCTGTTTGAAATATATATTGCCTGTGACCCTGTTCTTTGCTGTTGGAGGTATGGGCAATCTGTGCGCTCAGGAGCTGGTTGTCGATGTCACGCAGTGGGGAGCAAAACCGGATGACGGGAAAGACGACACCAAAGCACTACGCAAAGCGGTGGAATATGCCTGTGGTCATCCTGGTACCACCTTGTATTTGCCACCCGGTAAATATCTGTTGAAGGATAAAGAGGCTTTGAAACTGGAAGAGGAAGTGATGCAGGGAAAAATGGGAGCCAATCCGGAAAAAGTGGTTTATACTCCTTATTATCCTTATGTAAAAGGCTTGGATTTTGATGGTGTCAAGCATGTAACCGTGAAGGCAGACCGGGCAGTCTTGATGTGTGAAGGATGGATGGAACCCGTGTCCTTGAACCGGTGTGAGCATGTGGCCATAGAAGGTTTGTCGATTGACTATGTGAGGAAGCCTTTTGTTTCGGGAGAGGTCGTCGAGATCAAACCGTCCTGTTTTGAAGTACAATTTTCTGCCGGAAAAAGGGTAACGGATGAAATGCCTTTGACAAGAATGACGTTTTGGGAGAAGGACAAAAACCGGTTGTATCCGGAACCTATCTATTTTCCGAAAAGAGAACTTTTGGGAAATAACCGGGTACGTTTTCATCATTCCATACCCGATTATCTTTTGGGAAGTGATGTAACGGTTCTGAATTCCTTGCATTTTCGTCCTGCAATATTGATTTACGCATCAGAGGATACCCGATTGTCGGATGTGACGATTCATGCCCAACCGGGAATGGGCGTTGTGGGATTTGACAGTAAGGATATTCTGTTGGAGCGTTTGTCGGTCGTGCCGTCAAAGGGTTATTACCTGTCTACAAATACTGATGCCACCCATTTTGCGTGCTGTACGGGAACATTGCATTTCGTGGGATGCAACTTTCAGGGACAAGGAGACGATGCCACCAATGTACATGGCTATTATCAGACGATACTGGAACACCATGCCAATAAGGCCCGGATACAAGTGAATGCAACCACCTATACGCATGCACAGGTTGCTGATGTACCTCGTGTGGGAGATACGTTGGAGTTGGTGGAAAAGAAAACTCTTAAACCGATAAAGTCCTATATCGTTCGTGAGGCAAAGCATCACAATCCGGAAACCTCGGTAGAAGTCACCTTATCAGAAAACTTACCTGAAAATTCTTCAGCCTATTATCTGATGAATATTTCAAAGCTTCCCGAACTGATTTTTGAGAATTCGGTCATTAACAGTCATCTGGCAAGAGGTATTTTGGTAAAAACCAAGAAGGCCCGGATTGTAAATAATGTATTTCGGGCCTGTACGGGTACGGCGATACATATCGGTGCCGAGGCCAACTGGCATGAGGGCACGCATTCCCGCGATGTTTTCGTGCAGAACAATGTCATGATTGGTTGCGGAAAAGGAGCCGGAAGTCAGGCCGGAGCTGCCGGTATTGCAGTAATTATCGAAGCCCAGGATACGAAGGATTCCTACTTGCATGAGCATGTTTGTCTGGAAAACAACATGATTATGGGCGAGGGCAATCCTTGTGGTATTTATGTAGGTAACAGCAAGAATATAATTCTAAAGGATAATAAAATCTTGAATTGCAAGAAGGATTATATTTTTCATAGCGTAGATCAGATTTCTGACGAACAGAAATAACTGGTTTGATGAAGAGATAAGTCGATCAGGGTATTACGGAGTAACATTTAAAATTGTACTATGGAGAAACGGAAATTTAAGATGGACAGTCGTTTGTTGTCTTTATTGGTTTTGTTGTTTGCCGGTTTCCTGCAGATTTCGGGCGATGAAAAGAAAATTCTGGTTCCGGCAAAACAGATAAAGGAAAATTCGTTTGGGAAACCGTATGGTAAGTTTTCCCAGGAATACAAGGCCGAGTCCGAGAATCTGGTTTTGTTCTGGGAACGCTCTTTTGGAAAGAATCCGGCAAACTATAAGGACCCTTCAAAGCGTTTTTATCCCGATGAAATTCTGGCAGAAGGAGAACGGTTCTATAAGTATTATGCCGACAAACTGAAGTTCGTTCATAAAAAGTCATTTGCCCACCAGTATAAGATGATTATCTGGATGTTTAATGATGAAGAGACAACGGCTTATGGATGGGGTGATGAAGGAGTGGGGATGATGTGGATGCGTCCTTGCCGTACGAACTCTTATCCATACTGTGCGCTGGCTCATGAAATGGGACATTCTTTTCAATATATGGTGGGAGCAGACGGAGCCAGAAGCTTTGACAGCAGTCCTTTGGTGGAGTATTCCTCTCAATGGATGCTGTGGCAGGTTTATCCAGACTGGGTGACTATTGAGAAATATCATCTGGATGCCTATATGGAACAGACGCATTATTCTTTGTTTCACGAAACCAACATGTATCATGCTCCTCAATTTATGGAATACTGGTCTGCCAAACATGGCAAAGAGATTATCAGCCGTATCTGGAAGGAAGCGACCGGAAATGAAGATCCGATCAGTACTTATAAGCGCATCACTGGAACGGATCAGGAAGAGTTCAATGATGAGATTTATGATGCCGCTACGCACTTTGTAACGTGGGATTTGCCCCGAATAAAGGAAGCGTGCAGCAGTTATGCCAATGAACATACCTGTAAACTGGAAAAGCAGCCTGATGGTTGGTTGCGAATCGCCAAAAGCCGCTGCCCTCAGAATTATGGATATAATGCAATTCGGCTAAGAGTTCCGAAACCAGGCACCAGGGTGGAATTGGATTTCATGGGCTTGGCCGGTGAGGCATCTTTTCATGCCGTAGACCCGGCGAATGCAGGATGGCGGTATGGTTTTGTGGCAGTAACTACCGACGGAAAGCGCGTTTATGGAGAAGCCCATAAAGGAGTGAACGGTAAGAATGCAACGGTTGCCTTTACGGTTCCTCAAAAAACACAGTTCCTTTGGCTGGTGGTTACCGGAGCGCCAATGAAGCATACCGAAGTTTATAAAACATGGCAGGAACTGGCAAAGGAAAAAGGGAAGGAGGCGGAGTGGCCTTATCAGATCAAACTGAGAAACACAGAAGTGCACTATTCTGTGATCAATGCCAAAAAGTAGAGAATCAGTCTGCAAGTCGTTCGGATAATGACTTGCAGACTGATTTTTTAATACGATTTACAGTAAAAATGTTTTCTTGAGATATTCCTTGGGAGAACATCCGGTGATTTTCTTGAACTGATGATTGAAATGCGAAATGCTGTTATAGCCACAGTCATAGGCAATTTCACAGATGCTGATATGTCGGTTCTGCAACAGTTTGGTGGCATAGGATATCCGGATTTCAGCCAAATAGTCAAAGATGCTGCGACCGGTATTGGCCTTGTAATATCGGCATACCGAACTTGGGTTCATGTGCACCAGATCGGCAATGTCGGACAAACTGATGTTGTGCTGGTAATGCTGCATCAGGTATTGATGGATATTTTTGATGCAGGGATCGTTCTGTTTGGAAATCCCCGAAACATATTCTTCAGAGTTCAGACAGATATAATCCACTTCATCGGCCAGTTTGTAAAGCAGGATGCAGAAGTTCATCCATTTTTCAAAACCGGTTTGATGAATCAGCTCGCGAAACTTTTCCTGGGCTTCCTTCAGTTTGTCTCCATGAAACAGAAGTCCTTTGCTGGACTCATGCAATAAATGATGAATGGGCTTGACTTCTGCGATCTGATTCTGGAAGTCCGGAAGGATGGTATCGTCAAACTGACAGTATACGGAGTGTGACAATAAGGTGGTGTCCGGTTTGTAATAGCATTCCGAGCTGAGCCACAGATGCGTAAGATTCGGACCTACCAGCAACATATCCCCCTGTTCGAGCGGTTTGCTGAAGTTGCCCACGAACATGGTTCCGGTTCCCTCTTCAAAAAGAATCAGTTCATATTCGGGATGGATATGGAGTGGCGCGGCAAAAAAAGGGTTGTAATAATCAATTACAGTGAAGGATGCGTCTTTCGTTTTGGTGACTTTCTCGTAGGTTATTTTAGGCATGGTATGGATTTCGTTGTTGTATTATTTGTTTTGTTTCAGGTCATGATGCAAATATACAACAAGTTTCTGCAAAAAAAGTTCATTCTTTATTCTTTATAGCTTATTATTTTTGCAAAAAATGTATGCCATGAGAAGAACAAGTTTTTTATGCACACTGTTGTGTTCCGGCATGATGCTGTGGGCACAGAATCGGGATTTTGTACCGGTTGCCTACAGTGATTGTGGTGATCCGGCCAAACAGCCCTATCTGATTTTGGGAGAAAATTATACCATGCCGGCTTATCCGGGTGCCGGTGAGACGGTGCGTACGTGTAATTTCGGTAGTAAAGTCATCTATGCTTTTGATAAAATGGATATTCAGGCCGATTATCGTCTGGAAATAGCTTTCTTGTCAGATCAGGAGCGTATTATTGAATTGATTGCCGACGGTAATCCCATCTGTGAAGATATTGTGATTCCGGAAGGAAAGGAAGTGCGCCAGGTAATCGATTTGCCCCGTCATGCCTTTGCTTACGGCCAGTTTGTACTGGTAGCCACTCCGAAGAAAGGACCTAATGCCATTATTTCGGAGATTAAGTTGTATTCCACCAATAAAAAAGAATTGCAGCCGGTACGTGCTGAGGCACGTGAAGCTTTGAAGAATGTGCGCACCTATCAGGTAGATACCTTAGTTAATGTAGAAACCAAACTACCACAGTATACTCCAATTCCCGAAGCGGTTTCGGGATTATATGAAAACCGTATTTCTTTGAATGGAGTGTGGGAGTTTTCCGAGAATGAAGCCGGAGCTGAATGGCAACCGATACAGGTTCCCGGACAGTGGAACATGCAGGGATTCAAGGTCGATTCTGCAGCCTTTGCCCGTTATCGCCGTGAGTTTGAAGTGCCGGCATCCTGGAAAGAGCAGGAGGTAATGCTTCGTTTTGACGGAGTGCACAGCGAATACCGTGTGTTGCTCAACGGACAGGAAGTGGGGCGGCATCTGGGAGGAATGACTCCCTATGAGGTGAACATTACCGATGCCCTGAAGTCAGGCAAGAATCAGTTGGAGTTGTATGTGCGTAGCGAATCGCTGGCCGACATGTTGGGAAGCCTGACCCAATATGCCGCACACCAGTTGGGAGGTATTACCCGCAAGGTAACCCTGTTTGCTGTTCCTAAAGTACATATTTCCGATCTGAGGATTGTGACTGATCTGGATTCTGAGTATCAGAATGCCACTCTGAAGATGATGCTTTCTGTAACCAATACAACGAAGAAGTCCGTGAAGGGAATGCGTTTGCAGGCAGCTTTAGAGGGACAGCTTTTGGCTACGGCAAGCGCGTTGCCGGAGATAAAAGCGGGAGAAACCTGGAAGGGTGAATTGAAAATGCAGATTAAAGAACCGGATTTATGGGATCCGGAGCATCCGAACCTGTATGGTTTACGTGTCAGCTTGTATGCCGGAGACCAGCAACAGGAGCAGCTGTTCCGAAAAGTCGGTTTTCGGGAAATACAGGTTCAGGGCAACCGTGTCCTGTTGAACGGAAAACCTTTGAAATTGCGCGGTGTGTGCCGTCACGAGGCCCATCCGTTGCTGGGACGCTCGCTCACCGACGAACAATGGCGTAAGGATGCCGAGCTTTATCGGGCTGCTAACTGTAACTTTATCCGCACGTCGCACTATCCGCCGGCCGAAGAGTTCATCTCCTATTGCGATGAACTGGGCTTACTGGTCGAGGTGGAATCACCGGTATGCTGGGTAGGGCACCACGCCAACGAGAACTGGCAGAGGCTGAATTATCAGGACCCGAAGTATTATGACTATGTATTGCAGGCCAATATGGAAACGATTCATTTCTACCGCAATCATCCTTCCGTGCTTTTCTGGTCAATGGCCAATGAGTCCTATTGGAACAAGGAGTTTGCGCAAGTGGCCGAGTATGTCCGTAAGGCCGATCCGACCCGCCCGTATGCATTCCATGACCAAGCCTATGGAGGATTCAATAATCAGGGTAGTACGGCTCCGATAGCCAATATCCATTATCCGGGACCGGGCGGTTATCAGGAGGCCGCCAAGAGCAGCCGTCCGATGACTTACGGAGAGTATTGTCATTTGAACGTGTATAACCGCAGTGAACTGGTTACCGACCCCGGTATCCGCAGTGACTGGGCATTGGCCTTGCAGCCGATGTGGGAAAATATGTATCGCACCGACGGAGTTCTGGGTGGCTCCATCTGGTCGGGTATTGATGATATCTTCCAGTTGCCCGATGGCAATGCAGTGGGATATGGAGCCTGGGGACCGATTGACGGTTGGCGTCGTCCGAAACCGGAATATTGGGACATGAAGAAAATCTTCTCGCCGGTGAAAATCCTGACGGAAAAGTTGGAGCCGGCAAACCGTTTTGTGCTGGAAGCCGAGAATCGGTTTACATTTACCGACTTCAATGAACTGACCCTTGAGTGGAAATATGGAACAGAATGCGGCAGAACACGGGCGCAACTGCAACCCGGGCAAAAGGGGCAGATCCATATAGAGGTGCAGAACCCAGAGTCCGGAAACCAGCTGTATCTCTCTTTCCGCGATCCGCGAGGCGTGGTGATTGACGAATATTTAATTCCGGTTGGAGAGCAGAAACAGAATCAGGTGCCGGATTTATTGCCGGAAAAGACCAGATTGCAGACAAAGAAAGACCTGTTTATAGTGCGCGGCGAGGACTTCATTTGCGAAATTTCTCGTGCGGACGGACAAATCAAGAATCTGAATTGTCAGGGAAAACCGATATTGCAGGGCGGTCCCTGGCTGATGGCTTTACCTTTGACCGGAGGCGGATGCTATCCGAACCATAATGCCAATACGCCGGTGTTTAATGATTGCTGCAAGGGATGGAAAGCCGAAACGGTAACCGCCGAAAAGAAGGACGATGGCGTGCTGGTTACCGTAAAGGGACAATATCAGGATTTTGCCGGAGAGTATCGCATGTTGATTAATGCCAACGGCGAGATTCGGGTGGACTATGACTTCACGGCCGGTACGGATCTGAATCCGCGTCAATGGGGTGTTGTTTTTACAACAACCGACGGTTTTGACAAAACCTTCTGGCGCAGAGAAGGTTTATGGTCTGTTTATCCCGATGACCACATCAGTCGGCCGGTGGGAGAGGCATTGAGTTTCTATTCGGAAGTTCCTCAGAAAGAGAATCCGCGTAGCGAGCCCACCTGGTCCTGGAGCAAGGACCACAATTCCTTGGGAAGTAATGATTTCCGTTCTACCCGCCGGAATATCTGGTTTGCCGGACTGGACAACGAGGAGAATGGAGCGCAGGTTCTGGTCGTTTCGGATGGCAAGCAGCACTGGCGTTCCTGGAAAGACGGAAAATGCACCCGTTTCCTGGTGGCCGATTTTGTGACAGCCGGCGATGAAATGTTCCTGAGCAGTCATTATGCTCCCTATCGCAAACCGATCAAGAAAGGCGATGTACTCCGCGGAACCGTTTCCTTGCGCGTGAAGTAATTGGACATCATTCAAGCAAACCTTTTAAAATCAATACTATAATTATGATGAAAAAAAATATCATACCATTCTTGTTTCTCTGTTTGCCCTGTGGCATCGGAGCGCAAGTCAGACAATATCTTTTGCCGGCAAGTGTCTCAGAAGTGAGCCGACCGGTACGTTTGTTGAACGACGGATGGAAATTCCGTTTCTCGGAAAAGGATTCCTGGGAACGGGTAAAAGTGCCCGGAGAACTGTGCATGCAGGGATATGGCATTCAGTACGACAGTCTGTATACCTATCAGCGGGAGCTTGAGATTCCGAAGAATTTTGCGGGAAAAACCGTTATTCTGCGTTTTAACGGTGTCTATTCCTATGCCCGTCTGTTCTTGGACGACCGTCTGATTGCCGAGCATCGGGGAGGTTTCACCCGCTGGGAGCGCGATATCACTGCATACGTAAAGCCCGGCAAGAAGCACCGTCTGCGTCTGGACGTGTGTGATGAATTGCAGGACATTTCCTATGCTTCCGGTTATGCCCATCATCCTATTGGCGGCATTTTGCGGGATGTGGTGCTTTATGCCTTGCCGAAAACCCACATTTGCAATCTGATGCTGGACACCCGGTTCCATACAGATTTTACAAGCTCCGAGCTGCGTGTCCGTTATGAACTCAATGGAGCCGCCAAAATACGTTATCGGTTGACAGCGCCCGACGGCAAGGAAGTTCCTCTCCGTCAGCCGGAAGTACAGGCTGCTGCCGGCGTGCAGGAGCAATGCTTTGAGGTGGCCCATCCCGTGTTGTGGGATGCCGAGCACCCTAATCTGTATCAGTTGCAGCTGACCATCGAATCAGAGCAGGGTAGTTATACCGTAAAGCGTGAAATCGGATTCCGAAAGATTGAGATTCAGGGCGACAAGATGCTGGTCAACGGCAAGCAGGTGAAGCTGCGCGGAGCCTGTCGTCACGATATGCACCCCACATTGGGACGAAGCACCAACCGCGAACTCGACAGTCTGGATGCCCTACGTTTCAAGCAGTCCAATATGAACTTTGTGCGCACCTCACACTATCCTCCTTCCGAGGATTTCCTGGAGTTCTGCAACCGTCTGGGCATTTATGTGGAGTGTGAAACGGCTTTGTGTTTTGTCGACACCTATCGGCAGAAGAACTACGCTCCGGGAAAGACTCAGGACGATACGACCTATACCGCCGCTATCTGCAACAGCTGGAAGAGATGGTTTACAGTTTCCAGGCTCATCCGTCCGTTCTTTTCTGGTCCATCGGCAATGAATCGGTCTACGGCACCAATTTCCAGAAATCCTACGACTGGGTGAAGGCTACGGACACGACGCGTCCGGTCATCTTCAGCTATCCCGGTACGGCACCTAAGGACAAGAAGGTTTATGACATTCTGAGCATGCACTATCCCGAATATACCGGTAACTGCAATCAGATAGGCAAGTCCACCCGTGGTTTTCAGGGCGAGGGCATTCCGGCCCTTTTCGATGAATGGGCTCATGTGCCTTGCTATACTTATACCACCTTGCAGGACGATCCTGGCATTCGGGAATTCTGGGCCATTTCTTTGGATAAGATGTGGGAGAAACTGTTTGACGCTCCCGGCGGTTTGGGAGGAGCCATTTGGGGCTATTCCGACGAAACCTTTATGGTGCCCGAACCCCGTAAAGGCAACTCCTACTGGATAGAGTTTGCCCGTACGGCGAAGCCGAAAGACTATCAGGGTAATTGCGTGGGATATGGCGAATGGGGTATTGTGGATGTGTGGCGCCGGGAGAAGCCCGAATTCTGGAGTACGAAGAAAGCCTATTCTCCGGTGCGTCTGTTAGAGAAAGAGGTGCGCGATGTCCGTTCCGGTCAGGACCTTCATTTCCGTATTTACAATCGTTTTGACCACACAAACCTCAAGGAGCTGAACATAAAGGTAGACTGTAATGGACGGACATACTCCGTTGAGGCTCCCGATGTGGCTCCTCATAGTTTGGGAATCCTGACTCTGGCAGGCATTGACTGGAACGGTGCTTCTGAGCTGACTGTCCGCTTTTATCATGAAAAAGGTTTGCTGATTGATGAAGAACGCATCACTTTGGGTACTCCCGAAACCGAACAGAAATCTGTTGCCAAGGCGGAACCTTTGCAGATTGTCGAGCAGAATGACTTCCTGGTTGTGAAAGGCGCTCATTTTGAAATTCCGTTTAACAGACTGACGGGCTTGATGGAAGGAGTCACTTCCAACGGGCGTGAAGTCATTCAAAAGGGGCCTTTCCTGAATCTGGATTTGAATACCAGCCATAAGACCGGTGCTGAAGTTCGTGAGAAAGCTTCCAATTATATTGTTCAGGATCAGGACTGGAAACTGGAGCAGATGACTTATGAGGAGCGCAACGGCAGTGTGATTGTCCGTCTTAAAGGACAGTATCTGAAGATCGGTATGTGCCTGAATATCCATATTGATCCGCAGGGTACTCTGTATATGGACTATGTTACCGAGAATGAGCCGAATGGCTGGTTGCGCGAAGCGGGACTCAAGTTCTATCTTTCCGACAGTATGGACCGTCTTTCCTGGAAGCGTAAAGGATACTGGACCACTTATCCCGAAAACAGCATGTCGGGCAATGAAGGCAGCTGTGGCCTGTACGATTCTCCGAAAGTGGCTTATGGCAAGCAGCCGAAGCAGCCGTGGAGCAAAGACCGCTACAATTATTTTTATTTTGCGGATGCCGGAGCCAACAGTCAGAAACCGCTGACCAACAGTGCCAAGGCTATGAAGGAAAATGTTTATGAGTATCGGGTGACTCCAAAACGGGATAAGGCAGCGGTAACCGTTCTTTCCGAGAAGGGTGAGGTGGCCTGCCGTATGAACAGAAAGTCGGACGAGCAACTCATTCTTTATGTGAACAATCGTTGGGATTATCCCGAAATAGCCTGGGGTGATTATTGCAAGGCTATCGATGTCACTCCGGTGTACGGAAAAATCAAGATTCAGCTATAGGCTGAATCAGGTTTTTGGAAGTGCAACCTTTTGTGTGCCTCCATTTTCGGGAAGTACAGTCTTGATGGAGATACAGAAACAGGTATAACAAAACGAAAGTAAAACAACGCTTTCTGTTACTATTTGCTTGATTCCGGCCGTTCTCACGAAACGGGACATTTAAGGCAGCATCCCGTTCTGGAAAAGTTTTTGCATGTATATGCATGCGATATCTGTATAAATACAGTATATATGCAGCATTTATGCAAAAAATGATCCCAAACTTCAAAGCATACAGATGCGATGAGGCTCGGAAAACACCCTGTCAGTTGTAAAAAAGCACTACGATGACTCTACAAAAGCATCGTGGTGCTTTTAAAAAATGCCGGAATTCCTTCTTTTCCTGCTTTCTTTTCCTCAGAATGAAAATCTGGAAAGTTGCTTGTCTTTCAGATATACAGCTGTCAATCAAAACCTTATTCTCGAAAACAGTCCTTCAGATTGGCGAATTTCCGGTCAGCTATCTTTACCGATAGAAAAAACGGATTCTCAGGAAGGTTGAAAATCAAAATGACAGAATCATAACATCATATAATTTTACATCTGTATCGTTGTTTATTACATTTTATGCGAAAGAGCATTTTTGTTATTTTGTTTATCAAAACGAACAGACAGAAACAAAAGAGTTACTTAAACTGATAGATCTATGAAAATAAGAAAAATACAAGCGGCAGCTTTGGCCTTTGCCTTGACAGTTTCGCCGTTCTTGCAGGCACAATATAAGATGGATTTAAGGAAGGTGGTCCCGCCTGAAATCAACTATTTGAAGATGGGGCATCCCGGACCGGCAGGGCAGGAAATACGGATCAATAATTTGTATCTGGAAGAAGGAGGGGTGGCGAAAGTACCCGTTATGGGTGAGTTCCACTACGCCCGCATGAATCCCGAATATTGGAAGGATGCCTTGCTGAAAATGAAAGCCTCGGGAGTTAATATTGTGTCAACCTATTGTCTGTGGTCTTTACACGAAGAGCGCGAAGGGGAATTGTCCTGGGAGGGACACTTGAATTTGCGCCGTTTCATCGAGCTCTGCAAGGAAGTAGGTTTGAAGGTTCATCTGAGAGTGGGACCGTATTGCAATGCCGAAATCAGAAACGGAGGTCTGCCGGATTGGCTCGTTGGGAACAGGATGCTGGAAACCCGTTCCAATCATCCGTTATATCTGGCTTATGTAGAGCGCTGGTATCAGGCTTTGTATCAGCAGGTGAAGGGACTGTTCTATAAGGACAACGGTCCTATAGTGGCCCTTCAACTGGAGAATGAATATGTGAAAAGGGGGCAGATTATTCCTCATCTGACGACCTTGAAGAAAATGGCCGTCGGTATCGGGTTTGATGTACCTTTGTATACGATGACTCATTGGATGGACAGCGAGTATCCGAAAGGAGAGATTGTGCCGTATGCCGGTTTTTATATTGAAGCTCCCTGGACCACTTCGGGCAAGAACGAAATGCCGGTTTCCAACTTTGAGTTTTTTACTTACAACCGCTTGTCGGACAATATCGGTACGGATATCATCAAGATTGAAGGAGAAGTGGAGTCGCTGAGCGGCGAAAACAATGATTCTCCGTTCTTTACCTGTGAAGTGGGAGTGGGAAGCACCACCTTTTACCATCGTCGGGCCGTTGTACCCGAAGAAATGGCCGGTGAAAACATTAACCTCCGTTTGGGCTGTGGCGTGAATCTGATGGGCTATTACATGTATACGGGAGGAAGTAATCCGACGGGAAAAGTAAACACTTTCCAGTCATCGGGTCCAAGAATCAGCTATGATTATCAGGCTCCGGTCCGTGAAACGGGTACTTTGGGCACGGTGATGCAGGAAGTCCGAAAATATAACTATTTTATGAATGATTTCGGGGCCGCGTTGGCCCCAGCCGTTGCCTATCTGCCCAGATCCAACCAAGACCGTCAGAATTTACAATGGGCGGTGCGCCTGAACGGAAATTCCGGTTTCCTGTTCTGTTCCAATTACCTGTACCGCCGGGAGCGTCAGGATTTCCGTGGAGTCCGCTTTTCGGTGGAACTGCCGGGCGAAATGCTGGTCATGCCCCGGAAGAAGGTTAAGGTATCGGGCGGAACTTATTTCCTGTGGCCGTTTAATCAGAACATGGGCGGAGTCTTGTTGAAGTACGCAACAGCACAGCCCGTTTGCTCGTTGAATGAAAACGGGGTGATGAATTATTTCTTCTTTGAAGATGATGGCATACCGGCCGAGTTCCTTGTCGATGCACAGAATGTTCAAGATGTCAAGGTAAAATCGGCAAAATGCCGTAAAGAAAAGAATGCTTATTTTATCGATCAGATTGCGGCCGGTAAAGATTGTCGGATTGAAATCGTGAAGAAGGACGGTTCGGTGGTCCGTTTGATTACGTTGACCGAGGAAGAATCCGACCGTATCTGGAAGGGGCGGATTGGAGAAAAGCAGTTTGTTGCTCTGACTGCCTCGTCGCTGATTTATGATTCGGAAGGCATTACCTTGATAGACAATAATCCACAGGCTCAGATAGAGCTCTTTGATCAGGGCATCTTTGAGAAGAAAGATTTTAGTGCCGAGCCGGTGAAGATTCAGGCCCGTGTCCGTGCCTTGGAACCCATGTCCGGCAGCCGTTGGATTGCTTCTGCTGGCGGTGAAGGCATAAAACGTCATTTTATGCTCCGTTCTTTTTCTGCTGTAGAAAAGGCCTGGGTGCGTTATGCGGCTGCCGACAGTTTGACCGTTCGGTTGAACCAAAAGGAAATAACGTGTCGCAATATGGGGGATTATTTCTTGGGCGAGATTACCTCTGCGGTTGCCGAAGGGGAAAATCTGGTGGAGTTTGACGCACCGGAACAGAAAGGCGTTTTGGCAGAATTCGAGATTCTGATGCAGAATGGAGAACGGATGGTCTGGAATACAGACGGCACCTGGATCACCCGGCAAAACCGTCCGGTTCAATGCCTTGACCGGGGCGACCGTCCCAAAGAATATGCCGCCGGGGAGCATTTGGCTCTGTATGAAGTGGAAGTGCCAAGCCGGAATATAACTCCCGAAGAAACCCGCATGTATGTGCACTATAAGGGAGATGTGGCAGAACTCTATCACAACCGGATGTTGTCTGCCGATTCATATTACGACGGTACGCCTTGGATTGTTAGTCTCGACCGTTTGGGGCAGACAAGCGATACAGATCCGTTGATCATCCGGATTCATGGTCTGGAATCGGCCGATGCTCCGATATATTTTGAGAAGCAGGTCAATCCGGCAGAGTGTGTCGTTCCGAAAATAGACTCTGTTGAAGTGAAGCAAGAATATCGTATTCATTTAAATTTAAAATAAAGATGAAAGAGAAATCGTTTTTACCATTAGTGTCCGTTATGTTGGTCCAACCGACATTGGCTTTATGCGAAGAACCCGGAAAGTTGTCAGACAAACCGAACATCATTTATATTCTGGCCGATGATTTGGGATATGGCGACTTGGGAAGTTATGGACAACAACAAATAGAAACACCTAATCTGGACCGTCTGGCCCGGGAAGGTATGCGTTTTACGAATCATTATTCGGGACAGGCCGTCTCGGCCCCTTCACGTTGTGTGCTGCTCACCGGACTGCACACCGGTCATGCCTATATCCGCGGAAACGATGAGGTGGCTTCACGTGGTAATGTGTGGAGTCATGAGGCTATGTTGGCGGATTCCTCTTTGGAAGGACAGCGTCCGCTTCCGGCCCAAACGGTTATGATTCCGCGAAAGTTGAAAGAAGGAGGATATACAACAGCCTGTATCGGAAAATGGGGATTGGGTTATCCGGGTTCGGTGAGCACTCCCAACAAGATGGGCTTTGATTTCTTCTACGGCTACAATTGTCAGCGTCAGGCGCATACTTATTTCCCTCCTTTCCTTTACCGCAATGAATGCCGGGAATATTTGGATAACAAACTGCTGGCTCCGGGCACCAAGTTGGATAAGGGAGCCGATCCGAGAAGCGAAGCCAGCTATGCCAAGTATATGCAGAACGATTTTGCGCCCGACCTGATGTTCCGGGAGATTCAGGACTTTGTGGAGCGCTCCAAGGACGAGCCGTTTGCCCTGTTCTGGACCAATCCGATGCCGCATGTGCCTTTGCAGGCTCCTGAGAAATGGGTGAAATATTATGTAGACAAGTTCGGAGATGAGAAACCTTATACCGGAAATCAAGGTTATTTCCCCTGTCGTTATCCGCATGCTACCTATGCGGCCATGATCAGCTATTGGGACGAACAGATCGGTATCCTTGTGCAACAGCTCAAGGATTTGGGCATTTATGAGAACACGCTGATTATCTTTACCAGTGACAACGGACCAACCTTTAACGGCGGTTCCGACTCTCCGTTCTTCGACAGTGCCCGTCCGTTCAAGAGCGAGGCGGGATGGGGAAAGGCTTCTCTTCGTGAAGGAGGCATCCGGGTGCCGATGATTGCGTCCTGGCCCGGAAAGATTCCGGCAGGAACCACTTCGGATCTGTTGTGCGCATTCTGGGACATCATGCCCACCATGTGTGATCTGGCCGGTGTAAAAGCTCCGGAAACCGATGGTATCAGCATCCTGCCGACCCTGTTGGGAAAGAACCGCAAGCAGAAGAAGCATGAATATCTGTATTGGGAATATCCCGAAGCCGGTGGACAGAAGGCAGTGCGTATGGGCAAATGGAAGGCTTTTGTCAAGAATATCCGTAAGGGAGGACGAAAGATTGAGTTGTATGATTTGGAATCAGACCCTCGCGAGCAGCACGATGTAGCCGAACAGCATCCCGAACTAGTGAAGAAGGTACTGGAAATCTTCCGTACCGAGCATGTGGATGCGGAAATAGACGCGTTTAACTTGCCTGTGTGGTAAAGAATGAATTTATAGACACGAACTTGTTTGTTGAAATCTATGATGAATAAGAGCCTTATCATAACTCTCATAAGGAGTTTGATAAGGCTCTTTTATGTTTGGAATTTACATTATCGGGACTGTATCAGTTCTTTGATCTTTTCGGCTGCTACCTGATAGCCTTTTTCCGTGAAGTGGATATAATCCCCACTGTAAAGTCCTTCCCGAATGTTTCCCTGATTGTCGGTAAACCAGGAAGTAGGGTTGATATAGGTGACTCCTTTCCATTTGTGCCGGTTCAGGATTTCGTGTGTCTTATTATATTGGATGCGAACCGGATTCTGGGCTTCTCGGCCTACCGGGAAGAGACCGAGTACGAATATTCTGGAGTCCGGGAACTGACGGACTGCTTCCTGAGCCACAGCGATGATTCCTTCGGCTGTGTCTTCACCGTTATCTCCATGAATCAGATTATTCACTCCGATGGCAATGACCACATTCTCCGGATGGCAACGGTTGTAGTTTCCATATCGGATTCGCCATAACAGGTTCTGGGTACGGTCGCCCGATATTCCAGCTGTTTCCCATACATTTTCGCCCAAGACTTTGTCCATCATTGCCTTTCCCGGCCGGTAGGTAACCAGACTGCGGTTTCCGCCCCATCCTTGTGTAATGGAGTTGCCCAACAGCAACAGTTTTAAGTTTCGGTTGTTGAGGCAGCTTTCTATTTCCTCTGCTACAGAGTGCCACTCGGCACCTTCTTTCCAGCCGGCTCCCGACCGGTATTCATTTCCCGGTATGGCCTTGACACAGGCATTCTGGGTGCGTCCGAAGGCCGACAGGACAAAGCGGACAATAGGCTCCGGATTGTATAGAGAATGCGGATGATGGTCTACTCCCGGTTTATGGATCACCTTTATCGGATGGTTATATTGGGCCATAAGCGTTTCAAACGGAGTGGTGTTCTCCTGAACCGGAACAACCTGGTCCGCATCGCCGACCACATGAAGAATTGGAATCTTTGCTTTGGCTAGAGTCCGGGCATGATCCAGTGGATTGCCTTTCCAGGCCAGTGCTTCTTCCCGGCTTTTGAAGTGATAAGCCTTCAGCATATTTTCCGTGTCCGCTTTTGATCCGGCACCTTTACCGTTGCCCATAGGCCAGCTTTTCAGATCCATCACGGGAGCATCCGCATAGATGCAGGCCACTTTTTTCGGGTTCCGTGCGGCCCAGTTGTAAACGATCAGTCCGCCACGGCTCATACCTTCCAGAACAACTTTCCGGTGGAATCCCTGGCGTTTCATGAATTTGTAGAAGTCATCCCACCGCTTTATGGCCTCTTCAGAACCGTAAAGGTCGGCTACATCGCAATAGGCAATGTGAAAACCCTGTTCCAGCAAGGCAACATCCGTCTGAGGTTCATGTCCCCAAAAGCGGGCACGCAGCACCCACGGCCTTCCTTCGGCTTCGATATAAGGACGCACCAGTTTGCAGGAAATGCCGTTTATCTGAAAGTCCATTCCTTGAAAGCCGTGGAAATTGAATGGAGTAGCCTGATTGCCCAATGCCGGTTCCTTGGTCTTTTCGGTTGGCTTCTGCAACAGATAGTCGCCTATTTTTTGTGCCATCATGCCGGCACCGATGGCCGATGGGTGCAGTTTGTCCGGCATGAGTACCGAGTTCCAGCTGTTGCCGAACAGACGGAACAGGTCGATGATTTCCAGCCGGTTTTCCCAGGCAAGTGTTTCTACAAGCGAGTGAATCTCCTTTTCTATGGTTTGAGGACATATTCCGGTGCAGTTGTCCAGAAAACAACGCACAGGTGTCAGCAGAATGACCCGGGGCTTGGAAGCCAGTTTCTGATAAGCATCGATAAGAGCCTGATAGTCGTTGTGAAAATTGTTTTTATGGCACCAGTTTTGTGGTTTGGTATCATTGGTACCCAGTTTGATGAGCACGATATCCGGAAGATAGTCCAATGACTGCTTGAAGGCCGCGGTCTTTACGTAAGGATAGTCGCCGGAGGACAGGGCTGTTGTGCCGGACACTCCAAAATTCCGGACTTCGAACTCCTCGCCCAGATAGTATTGCAGTTGGGCTGGATAACTGTTCTTTTCGCGATTGGCAATGCCTGCCCCAAAGGTGATGCTGTTGCCCACGCAGGCAACCTTAATTATTTTTTCAGAGGCAAAAACAGAGAAACAAAGACTGAAAAGAAGTCCTAAAACAAAAAGTTTTCTGATTGTTGTTTTCATAATTATCATTTATAGGTTATACGGTTTTTAAAAATTTCTACTAATTTACTGGTTTCCGAATGTTATTTGTGTTTGTGTTTGCATTATTTGTATAAATGAAACCTTATTTTATAATTTACATCTTGAAAATAAAATGTGATGATGCGATGGGCTGAATAAATTGCTCCCAAATACAATTGTTGGACGTTTGTATGGCTTTATTGGACATTTCTTATATGCTTTTCTTGCTGTTTTGTATTATTTTTGTCAGTGAATACACACAAAAATACCGGGAAGTTAATTTTAAATGAGATAATACCTAATGATTAATTTGGATAAGATGAATAAACGGAAAATTTTATTGTTAGCCTTAGGGGCTTGTTTGCCTTTCTCTTTTTTGCACGCAGATCATGCGGATTTGCAAGGAGATACCTGGAAAACCTATTTGAATCCCAATGGAACCATCAATTATATGGTCGTATCGGGTGCGGACGGGAATGATACGATTCCTTTCAGTCGGCATCAGAAGTCCGGACCGGTTTTTTATGTCAGTTCCCAACGTTATGATGCGCTGAATCATGTATTGCAGAATGAGAAGCAGGGTGTTTGGAAAAGAAAAGACGATCACTCTTTCGAATCTGTAATCGGAAATCTGCAATGTACTTTGATCTATCGTTCCATTGACGGACAGATGGCTTTGGATGTAACGATAAAAAATATGGGAAGTACTTTGGAGCAGCCTCTGAAGGCGGGATTGAAACTGGGCATAGATACTTATATGGATAAGTTTCCCGATTGGTTGGATGCTTACTTCCCGACTTTATTGAGAAACGAGAAAACACATTTCTGGGGCTATCTGATGAGTCCCAAACGGAAAATCATAGCTTTGTCTTCACCCGATCCGGTGGCTTCCTGGAGTCTGGATTATAACAGTTCGAACAGTGCCGGCAGCAAGGAACAGAAACCTTATTATTGGGGTGGACATCGGATTGAAGGAGTGAACATTGACTTTATTAATGCCTTGCCTTTGCCGAAAAGAGCTCCTCAGGATTTGTACCAGCTCTTTCCGGGACAGTCCTTTTCCTGGCGGCTGTTTATTACACCGGTTCAGGACCTCAAACAATTAAAGGATGTTGTTCAGAAAAATACCGGAGCGGCTTATTGGGATCTTCCGCAAACATCGTGCGCCGTGGGAGAACAGACTCGTATCGGACTTTATTCGTCTTCGGAACCCACAGTCAGCTTGAACGGCAAGCCGATTTGCATGAAAGAGCAGTCCGCCGGTTATTGGACCTATGATTTTGTTGCGGAGAAACCGGGGTATGATACCTTACAGTGTAGAAATGCCGACGGAAAAATGTCGGAGGCCATAATCACCGTGCGCCATCCCTGGGGCTGGTATCTGGATCGGGCACGCAGTGAGGCGGAGCGCTGTCCGCAAAAGGCAACCACTCATATAGAGTCGTGGTACGGATATATGTCGGCCTTTATAGCGGCCCGCTATTTGCCGGATGAGGCTTTGGACCGGAAGCATGCCAAACGGTTTGAGGATTTGTATCATTTGCTGCATCAGGACGATGTTCCTCAAATAATTCCTTACCGCATTCAGAATACCAGCGGCACGATTGATTTGTTGGTTCTGAAATATAAAGCCTATCGGAATGAAGAGGATTTGAAAAAGGCGGCCCGACTGGCCGATTGGCTCATTGCCCATGCCCAGAGAAACGACGGTTCGTTCCGAAATCATCTGAGTCTGGACAAAAATGAACCAAAGGGAACGCTCTATACCAGTGTGATCTATGTAGCCAAAAGTATGTTGGACCTGGCTTTGGTGGAAAAGGAACTGGGCAAGACGGACCGTCAATGGCATAAGAACTACAAAAAGCATTTTGCTTCTGCCAAGAGTGCCATAGATCATCTGGTTTCGCTGCACGGTAATGTGCAGACTGAGGGCGAGATGACGTATGAGGACGGCATGATCTCCTGTACGGCGCTTCAGATTGCCTATCTGGGTTTGCAGGACGAAGTGAAAGCACAACGGGATAAATACGTGAAAGAGGCCTTGTATATGCTTGAAGGACATGACTGTCTGACTCAGCTGCTGATACCCGACGGACGACAGCGGGGAGGCACATTGAGATTCTGGGAATCACAGTACGATGTGCTGATGGTGCCCAACTTCATGAATTCTCCTCACGGATGGAGCGCCTGGAGAGCTTATGCTACCTATTATCTCTACCTGCTGACGGGAAACGAACGCTGGTTGCGTGAGAGCTATAATGCGGCAGGAGCATTTGCCGAACTGATAGATACCCGAACCGGCCGCTTGCGCTGGTCTTTCTGTGCCAATCCATATTTGCCGGCCCGCATTGTCAGCGAACCGCATCCTACGGCCCATCCGGATTCTGTAACGCAATACCATTTGCAGCCTTTGCATTATAAGACCAATGCCGTTGTGGTGGGAGAGCAATACATAGACATGATCAGTGATATGATGTTTTTCAACACTCAGGACAATGATGTGCACGAGGTATTCAAGTTTATTGGCGAAGCTTTCCTGTGCCATGCTTTTGTGGTGGAAAGGGAAGACGGAAGTTTGAAAGGATATAATTGTCGGGTACGTTATTCCGGAGATGAAATCGTGGTAGAACCTACCGAACAGCTGGTAGAGAAAGTCCACATCAATGTAAAAGGAAAAAAGAAAGTAAGAATTTCCTCAAAATCCAGCAATCCGGTTTATACGGTTTCCCGGATGCAATGGGTAAATGTTTAAGAGAGTAGGTCGGCAAACAGAATAGTTGATGGCCGGCGAATCCTGATTTAAGGGAGATCTTCCGTCTCATTAACAATATTTGTGCCGGAATGGAAAATAATTTATATTTTTGAGGGAGTTTATCTGCATCCTTTGCGGATTGAAGCAGGATGAGGTAAAAATAATGTTTAACCTTAAAAAGACAAATGATGAAAAGATGAAAAAAAGGAATTTGTTTACCACATTGTGGATGACAGCTCTTACGGCCTTGCCTGTTATGGCAGACAATAATCAACGTCCCAATGTAATCTTTATTGTGGCCGACGATTTGGGCTATGGAGATATCAGTTGCTATGGCGAAAACACAGTTCAGACTCCTCATGTAGATCGTCTGGCCGGTAACGGACTCCGTTTTACGGATGCTCATTCCGTGGCGGCTACCAGTACTCCGTCAAGATATTCGCTTTTTACGGGTTGCTACAGCTGGCGGAGGAATGATACGGGGATCGCTCCCGGTGACGCCGGAATGATTATACGTCCGGAACAGACTACGGTTGCAGATATTTTTAAGTCGGCGGGATATACCACCGGAGCCATAGGAAAGTGGCATCTGGGACTGGGGGATAAAACCGGAACACAAGACTGGAACGGACAGATAACTCCGGGACCTCAGGATATCGGATTTGATTATTCTTATCTCATGGCAGCAACGGGAGACCGTGTTCCCTGCGTCTGGATTGAAAATCAGAAAGTGGCGAATTATGACCCGCAACATCCTATCTATGTCAGTTACAAGACTCCATTTCCCGGTGAACCTTTGGGAAAAGATCATCCCGAACTTCTGACGAACCTGCATCCTTCATTCGGACACGATCAGGCTATTGTGAATGGCATTTCACGTATCGGATTCATGAAGGGTGGAGGCAAGGCACTATGGAAGGATGAAAACATTGCCGACACGATTACAGCCAAGGCTGTGGAGTTCATCGAGAAGCATAGTCGGGAACCGTTTTTCCTGTATGTGGGAACGAATGATATTCACGTTCCCCGTTTCCCGCATAAACGTTTCAGAGGGAAAAGTAAGATGGGATATCGGGGTGATGCTATTTTGCAGTTTGACTGGACGGTCGGTGAGATTGTCGAGGCTTTGTCAAAACAGGGGCTGTTGGACAATACGTTGATTGTGTTGACCAGTGACAATGGTCCGATTGTGGATGATGGCTATAAGGATCAGGCCAAGGAGTTATTGGGCAATCACAGACCTTGGGGAGATTACCGTGGAACCAAATATACCATCTATGAAGCCGGAACACGAGTTCCTTTCATCGTATCCTGGCCCAAGCATATAAAATCCGGGGTATCCAAAGCTCTTGTTTCTCACATCGACTTGTTTGCCTCTATGGCTTCCCTTGTAGGAGAAAAAGTTCCGGCAGGCGCTGCTGATGATAGTTCAAATCAGCTGAAGGCTCTGCTGGGAAAGGACAAGAAAGGACGTGATTATGTCATTGAATCAGCCGGAACGCTGGCTGTAATGACTGGAGAATGGAAATATATTATGCCGCATGGACGTAAATCAAAAAACAATCCGCAAAAGGCACTCGGAGAACTCTATTATCTGAAGGATGATATTGGCGAAAAAACAAATGTCGCAGAAAAATATCCGGATAAGGTACAAGAGTTGAAACTGCTTATTGAAAAGGAGAAGAGAATGTCCCCTACGAAATAATAAAACAAAAGAAAGAGTCGTATTCTGGCTTCATGGGCTGAATACGACTCTTTCCTGTTTTTGCAAGTACAGTCAGAAAATTCCGGCTTGATAAGTCGGAGAACTTGCTCCAGTATGAGAAGTCTCCTCTTAAATAGAATACAGGGTTGCCATCATAGCGTTTTCTATGTTTCTTCACCTTGTTGAAAGCTTCTTTCAATCCGATGCCTTACGAAGTGCTGTTGAATACTCCGTATCGTTGCTACTGGCGAATGTATTTCCGTTGTTACGTATTTTTCCTACTTCATTCAGTATGTCCAAAGACTCTTGCGGAACATTGCCATCTCCGTCCGGTCCGATATTCAAGAGCAGGTTTCCACCTTTGGTATTGATGTCTTGGAGCTTGTTGACCACGGTTTGCGCATCTTTCCACTGATGATCCTGTTTCTTGTATCCCCAGGATTCATTGAGCGTATAGCAGGCTTCCCAGTAGTGATCCTGCGATTTTCCGGGATGTTCCTGTTCCGGAGTTCCGAAATCTTTCTTAAAGATCGCTCTCTTGGCCACCCGGTTGTTGATCAGAATGGAAGGTTTTAAGGAACGGATATACTGATACAGCTCTTTGCCGTCCTCCAAGGTCCACCAGTCCACCCAGTCGGCATCGAACCAAAGGATGTCGGTATCATACCGGTCGATCAGTTCCTTGATCTGTTGTTTCATGTATTGGACGTATTCGGCTTTCTGTCCCGGTTTCATGCTGATTTGTGCCCATCGTCCCCAAGCATCCTTGCCCTTGCTGTTTCTTTCTTGCGACGGATGGTGCCAGTCGATGATGCTGTAGTAAGTACCGAAACGGATGCCCTGTTTCTTGCAGGCTTTGGACAGTTCTTTCAGAATGTCGCGTCTCTTCATGGGAGTGGATGCGATGTCAAAATCCGTATATCGGGAGTTCCACAGACAGAAACCTTCGTGGTGCTTGGTGGTGATTACGATATATTTCATACCGGCTTTCTTGGCAGTACGTGCAATTAAATCCGCGTCAAAATTTCGGGGATTCCAACTGTTGGCCAGAAGGGCATATTCGGCAGAAGGAATGTCCAGGGTAGATTGAATCCATTCGGCATAGCCTTCGGCCTGCTTGCCCTGATATTCTCCGCCTAGAGAACTGTAGAGTCCCAGATGGATGAACATACCGAATTTGGCGTCGGTGAACCATTCCATCCTTTGTTTAAATTCCGCAGTTGTCTCTTCGTTTATTGTTTCGTTTTGGGCTTGTATACCGGTCAGTCCGCAAAGGCAGAATGCGGCGATGAGAAAATTTCTTTTAGATGGGAAAGGGTAATTTTTCATGATTCTGGTTTTAGAGGATTTTTGAATAGATTGTATTTACAAAAATCCGTCTTTTTTCTGAGAAACCGTTCATTTATATTTGCCTTTTCTTGTTTTATATTTGCTTTCAGGTTTAATGAAGAAAGAGGGGAAGTAAAATAATAATGACTATTTCCAAAAGCAGGATCATCAAAATCCATTTTTTGAAGATATGAACCTATAATTTGAAAACTGAGTACCTTAAAAGACTAAAGAAAGGGCCGTATCATTGCTCCATATAGAGTTTGATACGGCCCTTTCTAATATTATTGTTACAATCTGTAATTATGGGGAATAGTCGTTTTTGTTTTGATATCCCCTTTATTATGCCCCGATGATTGTGTATTACTTTCAGGGCAGTAATCTTTTACTCACCCGTCAGTAATCTGTTACGGACGGGTGAGTAAAAACAGATTCAGAGCATTATTTCTGAATGTTGCTCTTTTCAAGTCCATAGTTCTTGATGCCGTCTTCTTTCTTCAGCATCATGGCGATCAGGATAGCAATGAAGCCGAATACGGCAAAGATAACCATCGGCAGGGTGTAGTCATAAGTAACGCCCTCGGCAGTCTGGATGGTGGCATACTTCTCGATAACCCAACCGATCAGTACCGGAACCATAGACAGACCGATGTTCTGAATGTAGAAAATGATGGCATAGGCAGAACCTAACTGCTTCATCGGAATGATTTTCGGCACCGAAGGCCACATGGCTGATGGTACCAATGAGAAGGCAATACCCAACAGAATCATCACGATGATGGCAAACCACCATACGTTCAGAATCGGTAGGGCGAAGAGTACGTGTACCAGAGTCAGCAGGGCTGAACCGATAATCATCAGTGTGGCACCCTTACCGATACGGTCGTAGATAGAACCGAACAGCGGAGTGAGCAGGATGGTTCCGAATGGCAGCATGGCAGGAATCATACCGGCCAAATCCTGATCTACATGATATTTATGAACCATGATCTTAGTCGCGAATTTCAGGAATGGGAACACACCGGCATAAAACATCAGGCAGAGCAGGGTAATCAACCAGAAACCTTTGTTGCTGAAGATTACTTTCAAATCGCTCATCTGGAAACCTTCTTCGTTTTCTTCAACTCCCGATGACTGTACTGACTGGTCGAACTTGCGGTCCATGACGCAGTATACCAAATATACCAGGAAGCCTACACAGATGCATACGACACCCAAAAGAATCGGAGTGGAGATGCTGTAGGCATTGGCTAATGGCAGACTGCATGCCAGTGCGGCAGCGGTTCCGATACGTGCCATGGCAACCTGCAGACCCATGGCCAGCGCCAGTTCATGACCGGTAAACCATTTGGCGATAACCTTGGAAGCGGTGATACCAGTGATCTCCATACCGCAACCGAAGATGGCGAAGCCCAGAGAGGCGAGAGCTACTTGCAGTGGCATGTTAAACAAAGTGGCATCGCCGAAAGTATGGGATACCGCATACCATTTGATGGCCGCTCCGGTGAGCATCAGAATGCTACTCATCACACCGGTGAAGCGCACGCCCATCTTATCCAGAATGATACCTCCGAAGAAGAGCATCAGCAGGAATACGTTGATATAACCGTAGGCTCCGGAGAAGAAACCATATTCGGCGCTGGTCCAGCCCAGTCCGCCTTCTGCAACAGATTGGGTAAGCAGAGTTTCCAAAGGAGCCATTACGTCGGTAATGAAATAACCGCACATCATGGTGAACGAAACAATCGCCATGGCGGTCCAGCGGGCAGCCTTGCTGTCGCTGAGTTTTTGCTGAATGTTTTGTGTTACTGTTGTCATTTTTATTTGTTAAGATAGTGATTGATTTTTATTTCTTTAACCAGCGGTCCAACCAACGGAAGAAGGTGCGCTGCCACAGGATTCCGTTCTGTGGTTTCAGTACCCAGTGGTTCTCATCCGGGAAGATGAGCAGCTCGGCCGGAATGCCGCGCATGCGGGCTGCCTTGAAGGCAGATTCTCCCTGAGCGCTCAGAATGCGGTAGTCCTTCTCGCCGTGGATGCACAGAATCGGAGTGTCCCATTTGTCGACATACAGATGCGGACTGGTGGTGTATGGGTTTACTTTCTGTCCGTCGTTTACTGTTTCCGGAGAGTTGGCCTGGTTGGTGATGCCCTTACGCCACGGACCGGCACCCAGATCCCAGTTCGGGAACCACATCTCTTCGGTTTCGTAATACTGTTGTTGGGTATTGAAGATTCCGTCGTGTGCGATGAAGCACTTGAAACGCTTGTCGTGGTGTCCGGCCAGATAATATACGCTGTAGCCTCCGAAGCTGGCACCGACACAACCCATACGGTCTTTGTCGGCATAAGGTTCCTGAGCAACATTGTCGATGGCATCCAGATAATCCTGCATGCACTGGCCGCTGTAGTCACCGCTGATGTCTTCCAGCCATTCCATGCCGAAGCCCGGCAGACCGCGACGGTTAGGAGCCACGATGATATAGTCGTTGGCTGCCATGAGTTGCAAGTTCCAACGATAGCTCCAGAACTGGCTTACGGGTGACTGCGGACCGCCCTGGCAGAAGAGCAGTACCGGGTATTTCTTGCTGGCATCGAAGTGTGGCGGATAAACCACCCAGCAGAGTTCCTGCTTGCCGTCTGAAGTCGGTACCCAGCGTTCTTTTACCTCACCTAAAGTGAGTTGCTTGAGGATATGCTCGTTTTCCTGAGTCAGTTGGGTGATCTTGGCCTTCTTGCCTTTGGAGATGCTGTAGATGTCGTCCGGAGCGCTGAGGCTGTGACGCATCACCAACAGCTGGTCGCCATTGTCGGCCACACTGCTGTAGTCATAATCTCCTTCGGTCAGCGCGCGTACATTACCTTTCAGGTCGGTCTGATATACCATGCTGCGGGCGTGCCATACTCCGGTAAAGTAAAGCTGCTTGCCGTCCTTGCTCCAGTTGAATCCGTCAACACCCGACTCGAATGACTCGGTCACATAGGTCTTCTTTCCGGTCTTCAGGTCGAGGACACACAGACGGGTGCGGTCGCTTTCATAACCGTCGCGCTCCATGCTCTGCCAGGCCACTTTCGTACCGTCGGGAGAGTATTGCGGATTGGTGTCGTAACCCATGTTGCAGTCCTGGGCATTCTGATTTACGGCCTGGTGCTGCAGCGAACGACTCGGATCTGTTTTCGGAGCCTGATAACCGGCGGGCTTGCACAGGTTGGTAGTCTTGCCGGTGCTCACTTCATAGGCGAAGATGTCACTGTCGGTGCTGATGGCATAATCCACGCCCGTTTTCTTACGGCAGGTATAGACAATAGTCTTGCTGTCGGGACTCCAGTTGAATTGCTCGCTGCCGCCGAACGGAAGCATCGGACATTCGTAAGGCTCTCCGTTCAGAATGTCGGTAGTCTGGTCCGAGATGCGTGTTCCGTCAAAGTTGGCCAGGAAGATATGCGGAATAGTGCGCACATAATGATCCCAGTGCTTATAGTTCAGGTCTGTGATGACCATACCGCTGGTCAGAGGCAGATCGTCGTAAGTCTTTTCAATGGAAGCGGTGGTCTCTACTTCCTGAACCAGAATCACCTGTTTGTTGTCGGGAGAGAATTTGAAACCCTGCACTCCCTGCTCGGTGAACGACAGCTGCTTGCGGTCGCTTCCGTCGAGAGCGGCCTGCCATACTTCCGGTTTGCCGCTGGCTGTGCTCAGGAAAGCCAGATGCTTGCCGTCGGCCAGGAACTGCGGTTCCATCTCGCTGGCATTTCCCTGAGTGAAGAGCTGTTTGTCCGATCCGTCGGTATTCATCAGATAAATCAGGGTGCGACTCTTGTTCTGCTGCACACTGTAGTAAGTCACGGTGTAGGCAATCTTCTTGCCGTCCGGTGAGGTGGTCATGCCGCCGATGCGTCCCATGGCCCAAAGCGTTTCGGGAGTCATCCGGTCGTTTTTCAGTTGAATTTCATTCTTGCCGATCACCGGAGTTTCGGCAGGGCTTTGCTGCGGCGCGGCGGCCGTCAGTGCCAAAGTGGTGGTCATAATATGTAGAAAGTTCATAGGATAAATATGAAAAAGCCGGACGCGAAAAGACACGTCCGGCATAAAATGATTACTTTTTATTTTTGTCCCTGTCTTCTTTTCTGTTCTTCCAGAATAGCCTGTTGCTTTTTCTGCATTTCCTCCAGACGAGCTGCAAAGCCGGAAGTCTTTTTCGGATTCTTCTTGTTGGCTTCATACTTGGCCTCCATCTTTGCCAGCAGTTTCTTCTCATCGGTAGTCTTCTTGAGATACCACATGATCAGGATACTGGTCAAGCTGGACAGGAAGTAGTAATAGTTCAGTCCTGAAGAGTAATTGTTGAACATGAAGAAGAAGAACACAGGCATGAAATACATCATGTACTGCATCATCTTCATCTGCTGCGCCTGTTCACCAGCCATGGCAGACTGCTGCTGCTTGGTGCTGATCCAGGTATTGATGATATTGGTGGCACAGAACAGCAAGCAGAAGATGCTGATGTGATCACCGATGAGCCAGATGTGAGTGTCCCAACGGATCAGGTCGTCGTATGCCGACAGGTCGTTGGCCCACAAGAAGCTTTCTCCGCGCAACTCAATGGCGTTCGGCACAAAGTTGAAGAGCGCAATCCAGAACGGCATCTGGATGAGCATCGGCAGACAGCCGCCCATCGGGTTGGCACCGTACTGGCTGTAGAGTTGCATCATTTCCTGCTGTTTCTTCAGTGCGTCGTTCGGGTCCGGATATTTTTCGTTCAGCGCGTCGATTTTCGGCTTCAGAACGCGCATCTTGGCCGAAGCGATGTAAGACTTGCGTGTTGTCGGGTAAACCAGAACCTTGATGATAATGGTCAGCAACAGCAACACAATACCCATAGACAAGCCCAGACCGTTGAGCCAGTCGAACAGATAGATGATGAAGAAACGGTTGATCCACTTGAAGAGCGGCCAGCCCAAGTAAACCAGATCCTGCATTTCCAAATCCTTGTCGCTAAGGCTCAAATCATTGGTCGTGCTCAGAATGTGGTAGTTGTTCGGACCGAAATAGAGCTGCAAGTCGGTTGTCTTGCTGCCCGACGGATCGAAGTAAGTCTTCATTTCTGCATTGTACTCCTTCAGGTAACCACTGTTTTTAGGCTGCGGTGTGCTGGAGAGAGTAGCGTCGGTAAAGTCCTGATGCGCGATGAACACACAGCTGAAGAACTGGTTCTTGAAAGCAACCCAGTCCAGACGTTCTTTCACATCCTCGGTCTTGTCCTCGTTGGCGTTCAGATAGTCGGTACCCTCATCCTTGATCTTGTAGGTCAGGGTAGAGTATTGGTTCTCAAAGTCGAAACCCTTTTCCTGCTGCATGGCCTTGTCATACCACGACAGGTTGATGGTTTTCATTGACGGTGAGAAGTATCTGCCCAGACCCGAAGAGGCAATCTTCAGGTCGAGCATATAAGAGTCACTGTGCAGTTTGTATTCCAGATCCAGCACGCTTCCGTCCTGATTCTCCAGACGCATGGTCACACTGCTGTCGGTAGCAGCTACCGGAGTGAAGAAAAAGTCGCGAGAGTCCAGGTTCTCGTTTTTGCCTTCCAGGACAAAGCTCATGGAAGCGTCCTTTTCATTCAAAAGGCATACCGGTCCTCCCTGCTGGTTTTTATAGTCCTTGAGCAAGGCTTCCTTGACCATACCGCCACGGGTGCCCAAAGTGATCTTTACCAGATTGTTCTGCAATACGATGTTCTGATCGGTACCCTGACGGTTCTTGAAGAACAGGGAAGTAGAGTCCAGGGCTGCTTCTGCCTTTTTGGCGATGGCTGCCGCCTCCTGAGCTTTCTGTGCTGCTTCTGCCTGCTGCTTGGCTACGATTTCGAGTGAGTCTTGTCGTTGCATCTGCTGGATTTCAGCCTCGCTTGGTCGGCTGAAGTAGCTGAATCCGAACAGCACACCTGCAATCAGGATGAAACCGATGATTGTATTTTTATCCATTTTAAATTTTCTATATCTGCTTATTGGTTATTTTTAAAATCAATAGCTGCCTTTA
Source organism: Bacteroides sp. OF04-15BH (assembly GCF_003477995.1). GTDB lineage: Bacteria > Bacteroidota > Bacteroidia > Bacteroidales > Bacteroidaceae > Paraprevotella. The sequence continues at coordinate 54,072 of NZ_QUEM01000014.1, read as the reverse complement.
CAAAGGACAGGAACAGTGGATGTGGCTTCAGCACGGTACTGCTGTATTCCGGATGGAACTGGGTACCGATATACCAGTTCAGGTTCGGGATTTCTACGATTTCCACCAGGTTGCTGTCCGGATTGATACCTACGCACTGCATACCGGCGTTCTCGAACTCAGAAGTAAACTGGTTGTTGAACTCATAACGGTGGCGGTGACGCTCAGAGATGGTCTTCTGTCCGTAAGCTTCCAGGGTGCGGCTTCCTTCGCGCAGCTCACATTCGTAAGCACCCAGACGCATGGTTCCACCCATCTGTGTAATATTCTTCTGCTCCTCCATGATGTCGATCACATTGTGCGGAGTCTTCTCGTCCATTTCGCGGCTGTTGGCATCGGCATAACCCAATACATTGCGGGCAAACTCGATCACCATCATCTGCATACCCAGACAGATACCGAAGGTCGGGATATTGTGTGTACGGGTGTATTCTGCAGCGATGATCTTGCCTTCGATACCTCTCTGGCCGAATCCCGGACAGATAACCACACCAGACATGCCCTCGAGAGCCTCGGCAATGTTTTCCTTGGTCAGCTTCTCACTGTTTACATAGTGAGTCTTTACCTTATAGTCATTATAGGTTCCGGCATGAGCCAAAGATTCCAGAATACTCTTATAAGCATCCTGCAGATCGTATTTACCTACCAGAGCGATGTTGACAATTTCTGTAGCCTTGTTGCGACGCTCCAGGAAAGAACGCCATGGACCCAATCCCGGAGTTTCTCCGATTGGCATATCCATCTTGCGCAAAATAATTTCGTCCAGCTTCTGAGCCTGCATGCTGAGTGGTACTTCGTAGATAGAAGGCATATCCAAGCTCTGGATTACAGCGTCTTCGTCTACATTACAGAAGTGGGCCACTTTCTTACGCAGACCGGCGTTCAGTTCGTGCTCGGCGCGCAATACCAGGATATCCGGCTGGATACCCAAGCTCTGCAACTGCTTTACAGAAGTCTGAGTCGGTTTGGTCTTCAACTCGCCGGCAGCAGCCAGATAAGGAACGTAAGTCAAGTGCAGGTTGATGGCATTCTTGCCCAATTCCCAACGAAGCTGACGAATAGCCTCCAGGAATGGGAGAGATTCGATATCTCCTACAGTACCTCCGATTTCGGTGATCACGAAGTCGAATTTGTACTTCTGGCCCATCAGCTTGATGTTACGCTTGATTTCGTCTGTGATATGAGGAACCACCTGGATGGTCTTGCCCAAATAATCTCCGCGGCGTTCCTTCTCGATAACACTTTGGTAGATACGGCCTGTGGTGATGTTATTGGCACGGGTGGTCTGAATACCGGTGAAACGCTCGTAATGTCCCAGGTCGAGGTCAGTTTCCTGTCCGTCTACCGTAACATAGCATTCGCCATGCTCGTAAGGATTCAGTGTTCCCGGGTCGATGTTGATATACGGGTCAAACTTTTGGATGGTAATGTTATACCCTCTAGCCTGTAAAAGTTTACCAATTGATGAAGAGATAATGCCTTTTCCCAAAGAAGAGGCAACTCCACCAGTTACGAAGATGTACTTAGTTTCTGCCACGATAATATAATTTTAGTTTAGACTTCAATCATAATCTCAAAGTTGCAAAATTATAAAAAAAACTTGAGAATAAGGCTCTGTTCGTTCAAAAATCCTCTATCTTTGCGTTTGTTAAGTCGTTTTTAATATGAGAATTAGATTTTTGATTGTGTTTCTCTTCATTTTGGGAGCTTGCAGGGCTACGTTATCCGCTTCGGCCCGTCAGGTGGACACTTTGCGCCAGGCTGCCATTATGGAGCGTTATATGCATCAGTTAGATACTTTGTGCCGCAAATACAGAGTGCCGGCAAGCGATTCCGGGTTGCCGGTAACTTATTCACCTTATTATTATAAGATGATTTCTCCGGCCCTGCTTTACCGCGCTGCCATTGCCCAGTGTTTCGAAATCCGGTATGCCTTGCCCGATTCCGTGAATGTTTACGTATCGCAGGATACAATCAACAACGAGACCGATTCGATTTTGCTTCTGGATCGCGAAATCAATGATCTCTTGTGTCATACTTATATCAATCATCCCCGGCTGATTTCGGATACGGAAGATGAGGTGCAACAGATGGGTACGATTCGCGAAGATGTGGGAACGCAGCTGGGGCATGAGTCGGCTCTGGTGGATCAGACCAATCTGCCTACTTTTATTCCGGATATCGGCGACAGTGTGGTAGTCATCCCCAAGAAACCGAATTTCTGGAAATATTACAGCAACTCTTCGCTACAGTTCTATCAGTATTATAATACCAAGAACTGGTATAAGGACCGGACCGACAATTACTACAACATGTTGGCCGCCTTGAAGATGGGCTTTTCTTACAACAATAAAAGCAAGTTCAACTGGGAAACCAATCTGGAAATGCGTCTGGGCTTCCGGCCTTACCCCAAGGATACGGAGCATCAGTTCAAAACCTCTGAGGATTTGATCCGACTGAATTCGAAAATCGGTTATCGGGCTACGGAGCACTGGAACTATACCTTCTTTGTGGAAGGAACCACCCAGATGTTGCGCAGTTATTATGACAACAGCGACGAAGTCCGTTCGGATTTCATGTCTCCGTTTTCGAGTGTGATTTCGCTCGGTATGGAGTATAGCATGAGTTGGAAAAAGTTTTCCTGTTCTGCCAATTTGTCGCCCATTGCCTACAATTTCAAATATGTGGCCCGTGATAATCTGGCCACCCAGCATGGCATCAAGGAGCACCACATCACTTATAACAAATTCGGTCCGTTTATCAATATAACCTATAACTGGCAGATTATGGACAATATCAAGTGGAGTGCGCGAATATATTGGTTCAGTGATTTGAATATGAATACAATCGAGTGGGAGAATACGTTTACTTTCAATGTAAACAAGTATGTTCAGGCCTCCTTGTTCCTGTATCCCCGTTTTGACGACAGCTCGCCCAACTACCGCAGCCCGGTTAATGACGGGTTCTTCATGTTCAAGCAATGGCTGAGTTTAGGACTTACTTATAATATATAATATAGGTAAAGAGGTCATGCCGGACGCTTATGCTCCGGTCATGACCTCTTTATTGATCTGCTCGATATAATCCAGAATTTCCTGTCTTCCGGTTTTGTTTTCGGAAGAGGTGATGAAATAAGGCGGGAGTTCCTCCCATTGTTTCTTCAGTTCCTTGAGATAGAAACTGATGTTCTGTTTCAGTTTTCCGCCTCCCAGTTTGTCGGCTTTGGTGAATACGATGCTGAACGGTACTCCGTTTTCGCCCAGCCATTCCATAAATTCCAGGTCGATTTTCTGAGGTTCGTGACGGCAGTCGATGAGCAGAAACAGATTGATCATCTGTTCTCTTTTCAGAATGTAGCTGGAGATCATCACTTCCAGCTTGTCCTTGTCTTTCTTGCTTCTTTTGGCGTAGCCGTAGCCCGGAAGGTCCACCAGATACCACTCGTTGTTGATAAGGAAGTGGTTGATCAGCATGGTCTTTCCCGGAGTGGCCGAAGTCTTGGCCAGTTTGCTCCGTCCGGTGAGCATATTGATCAGGCTGGACTTGCCCACATTGGAGCGTCCGATGAAGGCATATTCCGGATTGTTGGTGTTCGGACATTTGCTCACAACGGCGTTGCTGATGATAAACTCTGCACTCTTGATTTCCATAATAAAGCTAATTTTTGAAGCAAAGATATAATAATTTAATTTGGTTTTGGTATCTTTGCTCCTAATTATGCATTTCTAATGAATAAAAACATGTCTCAACAATATTCTTCCGCCTTGTTGGAGAAGGCTGTTTCCGAGTTCTCCAAGCTCCCCGGCATCGGTCCGAAAACGGCCATGCGTCTGGTGTTGCATCTGTTGCGTCAGAATGTGGCTTCGGTGGAGAGTTTCGGTAATTCCATCATCAAACTGAAGCACGAAATCAAGTATTGCAAGATTTGTCACAACCTGTCCGACACGGACATCTGCAACATTTGCAGCAAGCCCGACCGCGATCATCAGACCATTTGTGTGGTGGAGAATATTCAGGATGTGCTGGCCATCGAGAATACCCATCAGTTTCACGGAGTGTATCATGTGCTGGGTGGGGTCATCTCTCCGATGGACGGTGTGGGACCTGCCGATTTGCAGATTGCATCGCTGGTGGACCGCGTGACCGGCTCTGAGGTAAAAGAGGTGATTCTGGCGCTCAGTCCGACGATGGAAGGAGACACCACCAACTTTTATATTTTCCGTAAACTGGCCGATACCGGCGTGAAACTGAGCATCATTGCCCGAGGAGTGGCCCAGAATGATGAATTGCAGTACACGGACGAGATTACTCTGGGGCGCTCTATTCTGAACCGTATTGTTTTTACCGGACAAATATAAATCACATGGACAAGACCATTTTCAATTTACGACTGAATTTCTTTTTCTGGCTGTTGTTGGCCTTACTGACTTTGGTGCTTTTTGAAACCGAATGCTGGATGCCGGGAGCATGGGCCGGAACGGGAATGTCGGAAGGCTTCTTTTTTCTGCAGACCATCATGATGATTGTCACCCTTTGTGTCATTCCGGTGGCACTGAAACTGCTGCACTGGCCGTGGGTGAAGAAGCAGATCACCGGCGACGGCCGTCAGGGGCAAAAGGCATATCTGCGATGGAGCATGCTGCGCTGCGGGGTGCTGGGAGTCTGTCTGTTGTTGAATCTGGTTATATATTATAATGTATTGGAGAAGTCCAATGCGCTCTGTGCGCTGATTCTGCTGTTGGCCTATTTCTTTTGCTGGCCTTCTGCTGTCAAGATGAAGGCCGAGACAGAATGTGTGGAATAAAAGTGCGGCAGACAAAAAGCAGAGTATCATGAAATTATCCGTCGTTATCGTCAATTTTAACGTAAAGTATTATCTGGAGCAGACCATTTGTTCGGTGTATCGGGCTGCCCGGAATCTGGAACTGGATGTGTGGGTGGTGGACAATGCCTCGACCGACGGTTCTCAGGAATATATCACTCACCGATATCCTCAGGTGCATTATCTTTATAATGAAGAGAATGTAGGTTTCTCGCGTGCCAACAATCAGGCTATCCGTCTTTCCGAAGGAGAGTATGTGCTGCTGCTGAATCCCGACACGATTGTGGGGGAGGATGTGCTGGATGCCTGTGTCCGTTTCCTGGACGACCATCCGCAGGCGGGAGCCGTAGGTGTGTCGATGCTCAAGGACGACGGAGGCTTTGCCTGGGAGTCACGGCGCGGAGTGCCTACTCCGTTCACTTCCTTCTGCAAGATGAGCGGACTGTGCAGCCTGTTCCCGAAGTCGCGCACCTTTGGCAAGTATTACATGCGCTATCTCGATAAGGATCAGGTTAATGAGATCGAGATTATTTCCGGAGCCTTCAATATGCTCCGCCGTTCTACGCTGGATCGTGTCGGACTGCTCGACGAAACTTTCTTTATGTATGGCGAGGACATTGACCTCTCTTACCGTATTCTTCTGGGAGGTTACCAGAACTATTACCTGCCGGTGCACATCGTTCATTATAAGGGAGAGAGCACCAAGAAGAGCTCTTTCCGTTATGTGCACACGTTTTACAACGCCATGCTGATTTTCTTCAACAAGCATTTCCGCCGGAAGCATCTGTTTCTCTCCTGGCTGATTCATCTTGCCGTGGTGCTGCGGGGAGCTCTGGATCTGCTGAAAAACAAATGTCTGCACCAGCAGGCCGATCCCGACGATGAGGCGGCCGGCAACCGGGTGCTGTGTCTGGGAGGGCGTGAGGCCTTGGCCGAGATGAAAAAGATTCTGGAAGACAACGGCATGGAAGCGGTGCTGGTTGAGACCGACGAGGAACGGATGCCCGAAGGACATCTTACCGAAGGGCTGGACTTTACGGCATACGATCGGGTGGCCTATGATGTGGATGCCTATTCCTTTCAGTGCATTCTGCAACAGCTCTACCGCGGTTGCGCGCGCAAACCGCTGTTGCTGGGCACCTATTCGCGCCAGTGGGGCCATCTGATTACACATAAAAGAATATGGTATGGAAAGAATTGACGACAAGCCCTTCTTCGAAGGACGGAAGGTGGTGCTCCGGGCCATGGAACCCGAAGACCTGGATACTCTTTATCAGATAGAGAACGACACCACACTATGGGCACACGGCATTTCCAATGTGCCCTATTCCCGTTATGCCTTGCGGAAATTCATCAACGAAAGCCTGAACGATATTTATGCCGACCATCAGCTGCGCCTGATTGTGGAGCTGAAGGAAACCCGTGAGATAGCCGGGTGTATCGACCTGTTTGATTACAGTGTGCGCCATCATCGTGCCGAGATAGGGCTGGTTATCCGAAAGCCCTTTCAGCGTCGTGGACTGGGGTGCGAGGCTTTGGGGCTGCTGTTGCGCTATGCCTTTTCTTTCCTCCGGCTGCATCAGGTCTATGCTTATGTGGCCAGTGAGAACACTCCGGCTGCTTCGCTGTTCGAACAGACCGGTTTTGAGCGGAGCGCGGTTCTGAAAGACTGGATTCAGGAGGCCGGGGAGTATAAGAGTGTGGTTCTTTATACTTTATGTCAGGATTGAATCGGTATAAAAAACGGCGTTTTGCTTGCTCATGTAAGGAAAAAGTATAACTTCGCACTATAAATTCTCAAAAAAGGTGGCCTATGTTATACTATGCTTTAAACCTTACCTTGCCTCTTGAGGATCCCATTCTGAAGTTCCTCATTATCCTTCTGATTATTTTAGGGGCACCTTTGCTGCTGAACAAACTGAAGATTCCCCATCTGTTAGGCCTGATTATAGCCGGAGCCATTATCGGACCGCACGGTTTCAACCTGGTGTTGCGCGACAGCAGCATTATCATGTCCGGAACAGCCGGTCTGCTGTATATCATGTTTCTGGCCGGTATGGAGATAGACATGAACGATTTCAAACGCAACAGTTTGAAAAGTCTTGTTTTCGGCTTATACACCTTTATGATTCCCATGCTGGTGGGCACTGCGGTGGGCCGGTGGGTGTTGGGCTTTTCGTGGCTCACGTCCGTGCTGCTGGCCAGTATGTTCGCTTCGCACACCCTCATTGCCTATCCCATCATCAGCAAATACGGCATCGTGAAGAATCCGGCGGTAGGCATCACCGTGGGCGGTACGATGGTGACCGATATGCTGGCTCTTTTGGTGCTGACCATTGTGGTGGGCATGACCACCGGTGAGGTAAATTCCGTGTTCTGGATTCGTCTGGGTGTGTCCATCCTGCTGTTTACCGCCATTATTCTTTTCCTTTTCCCTTTGATTACGCGCCATTTCTTCAAGCACGTAAGCGATTCCATTTCGCAGTATATCTATGTGCTTGCCCTGTTGTTCCTGGGAGCCTTTCTGGCCCAGCTGGCCGGCATAGAGGGTATTATCGGTGCCTTTCTGGTGGGACTGTCGCTGAACCGGCTGATTCCGCGAAGCTCCCCGCTGATGAACCGGGTGGAATTCGTGGGCAATGCCCTGTTTATTCCTTTCTTCCTGCTGAGTGTGGGTATGCTGATTGACTATCGGGCCTTTTTCGAGAGCTGGGAAACCCTGTTTGTGGGCGTGGTCATGATTCTGGTGGCCACGGGTACCAAGCTGGCTGCGGCCTGGTTCACCCAGCGCACGTTCCACTTTACGGCCGATCAGCGACGGGTGATTTTCGGACTGAGCAATGCGCAGGCAGCGGCCACTCTGGCTGCCGTTCTGGTGGGATATAACATTATTCTGGGCGAAGACGCACAGGGTAATCCGATCCGTCTGCTCAACGACAGTGTGCTCAACGACACCATCCTGATGATTCTGGTTACCTGCATCATTGCCACCGTCATTGCACAGAAAGGTGCCCGCAACATAGCACTGGAGGAAATGAAACATGCCGCCCCGAAAGACAAAAAGGAAATCTATCACGAGCATATCCTGATTCCGGTCAGCAACCGGCACACGGTTGAAGAACTGATCAACCTGAGTCTGGCTGTCAAGTACCCGCAGAACAAAGATGGTATTTATGCCCTGCGTGTCATCAACACCAACGAGTCGGACGAGCGGGAGCTCAAGGCTTCGAAAGCCCTGCTGGAGCAGGCCGTGCATACCGCGGCGGCAGCCGATGTGCATGTGCACGATCTGATTCGCTATGACTTGAGTGTATCCAACGCCATTTCCAGCGTGGTGCGCGAGAATGACATCACCGACATTGTGCTGGGACTGCACCAGAAACATTCCGTGCCGGCCGATATCTTGGGAAAAATCAACGATGGAGTCATCGGCCGAATCTGTGTGAATGCCTTTATCTACAAGGCTGTGCAGCCTCTGGCCACCGTGAAGCGGAACATCTTCATGGTTCCGACCAATGCCGAGAAAGAGACGGGATTCATGCATGTGTTGCAGAAAATCAAGACGATAACGGCCAATACCGGAGCCGCCGTGGTGGTCTATGCGGCCGAAGAGACCTTGGGAGTGATCCGGATTTTCTTTGGCGAAGAAGCGGCAAAGATTGATTTCCGCGATTTTGACGACTGGAATGATTTTCTGATCGCCTTCCGCGAGGTGAAGGCAAACGATTGCCTCTGGATTCTGTTGAGCCGTCGCGACGGCTTGTCCTATCACCCGATTATGCCGAAGATACCGGGCTATCTGAACCGCTATCTGCAAAACAACAACTTCATCCTGATTTATCCGCAGCAGGATGAAGAGGCAGAAAAGGGGCCGTTCCTCATCTGAAAAAAAGCTGTTTTCTGCATGGCGGAACAACAGCATCATCATGTCTTAGAATCATCCCGATCTTTTTCCGAAAGCATTGGGATGATTTTTTTATTTCATTGGGATGAAATTTTTGGGGGGAGAAGAAAAAAGGCGGCACCCGTTACGATGGGTGCCGCCTTTGCAGGTATGCGGGTTGCATTAAATCTGTTTGCCTACCCAGTTGCCCTTGCGGATATACCGGAAACAGAGCAGGAAAAGTACCAGTCCGTAAACGTGTTCCGAAGTCCAGCAGAAAGCCACGTTCAGGCGCAGATGCATGATGATGATATAAATATAGACCACATAGACACACAAGGTGGACAGTTCGAGCAGGAAGGCTGTCCGTGTGTTGCCCGTTCCCGATACCGACTGGAAGAAGATGTTTCCCAGTGCGGTGATGAACGGCGTTGTGCAGAACACCCACAGCGAAGGAATGGCCGCCTCGATCAGGTCCGGCATGTCGGTGTAGATGCGCAGAATCAGCTGCGGGAAGCAGGCAAAGAAGCAGGCCATCGGCAAGATGATGTAATAGGCCAGCCGGATGTGTTGCCAGATGGTGGCACGCACCAGATCCGAGTCTCCGCGCCCGATGAGGTTACTCACCAGAGAGCTGCATGTGGCCGAGAAGGCTGATACAATCATGAACAGTATGCCCGAAATGTTGCGGATAATGTTCGTGATTGCGAGCGAACGTTCGCCCAGATGCTCCACAAACAGGAAGAAGAGGAACCAGGTGGACAGGGAGATAAAGTTCTGGATCATGGTCCAGATGGAGATATTCAGAATCTTTCCCAGACGGCGCCGGTTGAAGCGTCCGATCTTGTTCAGCCCGTATTTCTCCAGATCAATCTTCTTGACCGTGTAGATGATAAAGAACAGGGCCGACAGCATTTCGGCCAGGGAGGAGCCCAGCGCGGCACCGGCGATGCCCATTTGCGGGAATCCGAACTTTCCGAATATCAGGATGTAGTTGAACACCACATTCGAAGCCACCATCACCAGAGAGTTGAGTGTCAGCGTCTTGGTCTGGGTGGTTCCGACAAAGAAGGCGCGGAACATCACCGCGATAAACGAAAAGAAGAAACCGATGACACGGTATTCCAGATAACTCAGAGCCGCCTGACTGACGTGTGCGGAGGATACGATGGACGGAAGAATGTGGGGAGCCAGAATTCGGGTAGCCGTGAACGTGAGGGCCGCCAGAAAGATCATGAAGTACAGTCCCTGATAGAAGATGTCGCCGATCTCCTGATAATGCTGCTCTCCGTTTCGGCGGGCAATCAGAATCTGCGAACCGATGCTGAAGCCGAATCCGATCATGAAGATGGCCAGATAGAAGATACCTCCGATGGCAGAGGCACCGAGTTCCACTTCGCCCACACGCCCCAGAAAGGCGGTGTCGGTCATTCCGATCAGCTGTTCCATGATGAGGCTGATCAGAATCGGGTAGGCCACCTGTAATATTTCCTTGTTGCTAAAAGCTCTTGGCATATTGATTAGGGTTTTTAAGAAAGTAAAACGAGGGGTTAGCCGTGAACAAAAAATCTTGCTACCAAGCATGAAATACTTTATAGCAAGATTCTTATAAGAAATAATCAAGTAAGACGATTAGTTATTGAAATAGTAGATGAAGATGGCAACTCCCTCCAGGGCTTTCTTGTTGCTGTCTTTGATTTCAATAGTGAACTTGATTTCAGCTTTTGCAGCTCCGCGCAGGTTGGCCAGTGACTGGAGTTTGGTTTTCAAACGGATGCTGTCACCGCTCAGAACGGCCTGGCCGAACTTCATTTTGTCAATACCATAGTTAATCATCATTTTCAGGTTGTTCACCTCGATGATTTCATTCCACATGTGAGGCAACAGAGACAGGGTAAGATAACCGTGTGCGATGGTGCTCTTGAACGGGCTTTCCTTCTGCGCACGTTCTGTGTCTACATGAATCCACTGGTGGTCCAGAGTAGCGTCGGCAAACAGGTTGATGCGCTCCTGGGTTACTTCCAGATATTCAGAAACACCGAGTTCCTGACCCACATATTTTTCAAACTCTTCGTAAGAATTGATAATAAGTTTGCTCATGATTGAATTTGGTTTATTTGAATGAATTGCAAAGATACAAATTTTGCGGGGAATAAGCTAATATTTAGAGGCTTTCCTTATTTTATTCGTAGATTTAATATTTTTGCGGCAGTCAAAGAGAGAACAATCCGTGAAAAAATGGTATCTTTGCTCTATAAACTAATTCGTTTTTTTATGGAATCCATTTTTATTGCCGGTCCGTGTGTCATAGAATCCGAGGAGATTCTGCAGGAAGTGGCATCCGAACTGTTGCGTCTGAAAAATAAATACAATAAGGAAATCTATTTCAAGGCATCTTTCGATAAGGCGAACCGCACCTCCGTGCATTCTTATCGGGGACCCGGACTGGAGAAAGGCTTGCAGATGCTGGCCGACATCCGCGAAAAGTATGGACTGAAACTGCTTACCGACATCCACGAGAGCTGTCAGGCTGCGCCGGTGGGCGAGGTGGTTGATGTCATTCAGATTCCTGCTTTTCTGTGCCGGCAGACCGATTTGCTGGTGGCTGCGGCCAAGACCGGAAAGGTTGTCAACATCAAGAAGGCCCAGTTCCTGTCGGGACTGGACATGCAGTATCCGGTGGAAAAGGTAAAGGAGAGCGGCGGTCAGGAAGTCTGGCTCACCGAGCGTGGAAATATCTACGGATACAACAATCTGGTGGTCGACTTCCGGAACATTCCTGACATGATGCGCTTTACGCCCCGTGTCATCATGGACTGCACCCACTCGGTGCAGCGCCCCGGAGCAGCCGGCGGCAAGAGCGGCGGCAACCGTGAGTTCGTACCGTCCATGGCACTGGCAGCCAAGGCTTTCGGAGCCAACGGCTATTTCTTTGAGGTGCATCCTGATCCGGAGCAGGCATTGAGCGACGGACCGAACATGCTTTATTTGAAAGATCTGGAAGGTGTAATTCAAACTTTGTTATAATGGGAATAAGAGATGTTGCTATAAAGTGTTTCCGGGATGAGGCACAGGCCATTTTGGACCTGATTCCTCAGCTCGACGAGAATTTTGACCGTGCAGTAGAGTTGATCCTGGCCTGCAAGGGCAAGGTGATTGTAACCGGTGTGGGCAAGAGCGGACATATCGGCGCCAAAATGGCGGCCACCATGTCCAGTACCGGTACTCCGGCATTTTTCATCAATCCGCTGGATGTGTTCCACGGCGACTTGGGTGTGATGACCCCGCAGGATGTGGTGATTGCCATCTCCAATTCCGGTCAGACCGACGAGCTGCTTCGCTTTATTCCTTACCTCACCGAGCAGAAAATCCCGTTGATCGGTATTTCCGGCAATGCGGAATCACTGCTGGCCCAGTATGCTACCTGCCATCTTACGGCTCGTGTGGCCCGTGAGGCATGTCCGCTGAATCTGGCACCCACTTCTTCGACCACGGCCACTCTGGCTATGGGCGATGCGCTGGCCTGTGCGCTGATGGAAGAGCGTCATTTCAAGGCCAAGGATTTTGCGCAGTTCCACCCGGGCGGCTCTTTGGGCAAACGCCTGCTCACCACGGCGCGCAACATTATGCGCACTGAGGACTTGCCGGTGATTTCGCCCGATATGGTGTTGGGTGAGGCCATTCTTCACGTCAGCAAGGGTAAGTTGGGCCTGTGCATTGCCGTGCGCGACGGTAAGGTGGCCGGACTGATTACCGACGGTGACGTGCGCCGTGCCATGGAAAAGATGCACGACAAGTTTTTCAATATCCCGGTTTCCGAGGTGATGACACAGCACCCCAAAGTGGTTTCTCCGGATACTAAGGTGGATGCCATCCAGCAGATGATGATTTCGCAGAAAGTGCATACCGTGCTGGTGGTCGATGATGAGAATCACCTGTTGGGAGTGGTCGATCACTTTGGCTGCATGCTCTGACATGAACAGATGGATTGTCATACTATGCGTCTGGTTGATAGGGGCCGTTTCGTCCTTCTCGCAGGAGCGTAGCGATTCGCTCACCGTGGAATCTCTTGAGGAGATGGGGGTGGATTTTACACACGACAACCGTGTGGTGCTGCTTCGTAGCGGAAAGGAAAAGTTTGATGACATGCTTGCTGCCATCAGTCAGGCGCGTTATTATGTGCATCTCGAATACTTCAACTTCAGAAATGATTCCATAGGTAATGTCCTGTTTACCCTCCTGGCACAAAAGGCCCGCGAGGGTGTTCAGGTGCGGGCGCTGTTCGACAGTTTCGGAAACAGCAGCAACAGCCGTCCGCTCAAGAAACATGACTTGAATAAAATCCGTTCGGCGGGTATTGAAATCTATGCGTTCGACCCGATTGTTTTTCCGTGGATTAACCATGCCTTGCACCGTGATCACCGGAAAATCGTGATTATCGACGGCAAGATGGTCTACACCGGCGGAATGAATGTGGCCGACTATTATATCTACGGTAAGCCGGAATTTGGCGAATGGCGCGATATGCACATGCGCATCGAAGGCGGTGTCGTGGAGGATTATGAGGAGATTTTCAGCACGATGTGGGAGAAAACCACCGGAGGAGCCGTACCCGAGGATTCGCTCTTTGCCGAAGATATGCGCAAGGATACGACGGCATACACGGGACTGAAACCGGATACTTGTCTGAGTGCCGGCCACAAGATGGTGGGCGTGGTAGACCGGGTTCCGATAATCCGTCCCAAGATTATGCGCCGCTCATACCAGTATGCCATTGATCATGCCCGCTATCGGGTGCAGATCATCAATCCCTATCTGACTCTGGTACGCAGTGTGCGTAAAGCCTTGTACCGGGCTTTGGAGCGTGGTGTGCGTGTGGAGATTATGGTTTCCACCAAGTCGGATGTCAAGATTGTGCCCGATGTGGTGGCTTATAATGTGCATAAACTGATGAAACGGGGAGCGGAAATCTATTATTACGAAACCGGATTTCATCATACCAAGGTCATGATGGTGGACGATTCTTTCTGTACGGTAGGGTCGGCCAATCTGAACAGTCGCAGTCTCACTTTCGATTATGAGGTCAATGCGTTTATCATGGACAGTTGTACCACGCACCAGTTACAGTATATTTTTGAGGAAGACAAAAAGAAATCCACGCTGCTCACTCCTGAAAACTGGAAGCAGCGCCGCAATGTGTGGCAGCGTTTCAAGGGATGGTTCTTCCAGATATTGGTTCCGCTGATTTGAGAATATCACGGAACAGAATACTTACAGAGGCGGCTTCCTTTCGTTCGGATTGGTCCGAAACGGAAGGAAGCCGCCTCTGTTGTTTGAGTATGTTGTGTCGTTTTGCTGCCTTATTGCTGGTTTTCCGGTCTGATGATTTCTTTCATCAGGCAAATGTCTCTCCGGTTGATGCCGTACGATTCCAGAATGTCTTCATTCTCTTCAAAGGCATCCAGCCAGGTGCCTCTTTGGGAATCACTGCTTTTGCCGAATTCCCGGATAAAGGTCCGGTAGTGACTGATAGCCTTTTGGATGTCTCCGTTAATCCAGGCTGTGTTTCCGGCATTCAGGTAGTCTCCCCAGATAATTCCGTTTCCGGCCAGAAGCTGGTCGTAATACTTTTGTGCCGTTTCCGGCTTCTGGGTTTTTAGAGAACACCAGGCAATGCTGCGGTCAGCAAAGGAAGAGTTCTGCTCCAGATATTTCATTTTGTAGCATCTTTTCAGAGCTTCTTCATATTGTTCGCTTTCAATCAGGCTGAATACCATTCCGATTTCCAGATCTGTATCCAGCGGTTGGAGCTCTTCAATGCGTTTCAGATAGTTTACCCGCATGGTGTGCTTGTCCAGAAACAGGCAAAGCTGCTGGATGCTGAGCAGGATGTTGATGTTGTCCGGATCAAGCAGTTCGGCCTGTTGCTCATACTGCAAAGCGCGGGCAGAGGCTCCCTGTTGCTGATAGGTCACTGCCAGGGAATGCAGCGCCCAGGCATCGGCCGACTGGATCTCCAGCAAGGCAAGCAAGGCATCCTGTGCCTGCTGATATAATTCTGTCTTCATGAAGAAGCGGGCCATTTCGTTCAGGAATTCCCCTTTATTCACAATCTGCATCACGGGATTGCTTTCGGCAAAGAACGGAACTGCGTCGAACGGGTTCTTCAGATTCTTTTTCTGCAAGCTTTTGGTGTAGAAGCGGTATAAATCCTGAATGTGACTCCGTATGACGGACTGCTTTTCTTTTTCCGGATCGGGAACGATGCTCTGGTCTTCTATTTCCATTTGCATGCCGCCTTCGAGCATAGCGCCCCGCATGCTTTCCGGCATGTGGTTCAGGATATATCCCATGGCATATTTGTCCAGTTCGCAGAGTCTTTGCGAGCGTCCCAAGGTTTGCAGCATCTTTTCGCCCTGTTCATTTTTCCGGAAGTCCGCCAAATCTGGGTGATGGAGATCGAAATTGCAGAACCAGTTGTTGAACTTGGAGAAGAAAATGTTCCGGCACATGGAACTGAACAGGTTGTAGTTGATGTCATAACCTGTCTGGGTCATCTTGCTCAGGTGTTCCATATTATTCTCCAATGCAGCGCCCATACCTCCCATGTTTCCTTGGAGCAGGCTGTCGATACTCATGTTTGGATCCATCTGGTTCAGGTTGCCCAGTCCGGAGCGCATCATGTTCGGCAGAATGTCTTTATTGAGAATCTGTGAGGCTTTTTCGGTTTCCTTGCTCAGGAACAGCTGTTTCTGTATGCTGATGATGGCTTTGTCGATTCCCGGAACTTCTTTCAGCATAAGAAATTCATGATGGAACACCTCATCAATTTCAATCAGACTGCTGTGCTGATGATAGAGGATGAGTACGGCCGTCAGTGCCTGAATGCCGAGACGGACAGAGTTGCTTCTTACAAAGTGGAACAGTATCTTGAGTTTATTCAGGTCGAGCGCCTCCATGCAGTTCAGATAAAGAGCCTCGAGCAGCATGCAGGCATAAACTTCCGGCAGACGGTTGATGCAGGAAATCACAAGGCGTTTTTTCTCCTCGTCAAACAAGTCGGCGGTAAGCAGATAATTAAAGAAGCGGTTCAGTTCCCGATAGAGATCCTGATACAGATGTTCTATGCTTTCCTTGTTGCGGTCACCTTCAGAGGTGTAGTCTTCCAGTAAGGAAAGCGGTTTGAGAAGCGCTTCGATATAGCTGTTCGGATCGTCCGAAGAGATTGTCTGGTCTGTACGCATGGTCTCGCCGATATGATTGCTTCCGTAAAGGAGCAGATATTGGTGATGGATGCGGTAAAGCAGATTGCAGGCTCTCAGAAGGAAAGTCTGGTGCATGTTCTCCTTTTGCGGGTCGTTTCCTCCCTGTGCCATAAACTGAAGCATCAGTGCGTAGTCATTCCGGATGCTTTCTTCTTCAGTAATCAGATAGCTTTGTCTCAGTTCTTGCGATGCTGTTTTCATGGCATCGAGTGCACTGAAGAGCTGAAAACTGCCCAAAGCCTGGGTAGCCTGATCAAATAAATCTTTATAATTATCTGTATTCATGATGTTTATTTCGTAAGAAACGAGGTTACCAGTGTATCGCCGTTATATTGCTTGCTGATGAGTTCTTGTGCTCGAAGCCATTCGATGGCTTTTTGTACCTGTTTGGCATCAGGAACAGATGCTTTGTGGTATTTGGGAAGCTTCAGGGAGTCCAGAACCTGTTGTTTCAGTCCAAAAGGTTTCAGCAGGTTGCGTGCGGAGTCCTGATTGCTTTTATCTTTCATTTTTTGTACAGCCAAGTCATATCCTTGAATCAGCTGATGCAGCAGTTTGGCCTTTTTCGGATCTTTCTGGGCCTGCCAGCTGGCCATCATACACATCAGGTGAATCTTTTCTTTTGGGGTGCTGTAGATGCTTCTGTTTTTCAGAAGTCGTGCCTGTGTGGCATAAGGTTCGGGCAGAAATGCGGCATCGATTGTGGCATTCTGCACCATGGCTGCTCTCAACGAGATGTCGTTGATTTGTGGTTTGTATAATTCGTCCGGACTGATATTTCCTTTCTTTACAATTTCGCTGCAAAGATAGTCCGTGACGGAATGGCGCGCCATGCCCACCATTTTTTCCTTTAGTTGTTTGGGAGATTTCAGACGTTTGCTGAAGGCAGTAATCAGTTCGTGACTACCGTCTGTCCGCATGATCACATTCAAAGCCGTGTCTTTACTTTGTAAAAGGGCGGCCCGGATCAGGTCTGTATAGGCTACATCCACATGTTTCCGGCAGAAGGCTGTGTCGCAATCCATCTGAGCCATGTAATTTCTGATTTCGATATTGGCATTCAGACTGTCGAAGATACCTTGTTGCTCTGCATAATAAAAAGGAAGACAGTCTACAGTAGGCATCAAGGCCACGTAGAGTACGGTGGAATCTTGTGGGGATACTTTTTCAGCCTGTTTGTTACCGGTTTTGTGGCATGACGCCAGACCGGCCAGGGCTGCCAGCAATAGGAATACCTTTTTCATGAATGTAGAATTAAAAGAAAGGGTAACCCGATAAAACAAGTTACCCTTTCCTGATGGATTATCAAATAAAATGATTATTCGCCTTTGATAGCTGCGATACCCGGAAGGATCTTACCTTCGATAGCTTCCAACAGAGCACCACCACCGGTAGAGATGTAAGAAACCTGGTCAGCCATACCAAACTTGTTGATACATGCTACTGAGTCACCACCACCGATCAGAGAGAAAGCACCCTCTTTGGTAGCTTCAGCGATAGCCTCGGCGATAGCCTTTGAACCAGCTGCAAAGTTATCCATTTCGAATACACCGGCAGGACCGTTCCACAAGATAGTCTTGGCACCCTTGATAGCAGCCTTGAACTCTTCCTGAGTCTTAGGACCTGCATCCAGACCCATCCATCCGTCAGGAATATTGCTGTCTGCACATACCTGAGTGTTGGCATCGTTAGCAAACTTGTCAGCAGCGATGCAGTCGCAACCCAATACCAAGTTTACACCTTTAGCCTTAGCCTTAGCGATGATATCCAAAGCCAGCTGCAGTTTGTCGTCCTCTACCAAAGAGTTACCGATCTTACCACCCTGAGCCTTAGCGAATGTGAAGGCCATACCACCACACAGGATCAAGTTGTCTACCTTGTCCATCAAGTTCTCGATGATACCGATCTTGGTAGAAACCTTAGAACCACCCATGATAGCAGTGAATGGGCGCTTGATGTCTTTCAATACATTGTCAACAGCCTGAACTTCCTTCTCCATCAGATAACCCAACATCTTATTGTCAGCGTCGAAGTAGTCAGCGATAACAGCTGTAGAAGCGTGCTTGCGGTGAGCTGTTCCGAATGCATCCATTACGTAGCAGTCAGCGTAAGAAGCCAAAGTCTTGGCGAATTCTTTCTGAGCAGCCTTCATAGCCTTCTTAGCCTCTTCGTAAGCAGGATCTTCCTTATCGATACCTACTGGCTTTCCTTCCTCTTCAGGATAGAAACGCAGGTTCTCCAACAGCAGTACTTCACCCGGCTTCAAAGCAGCGGCAGCCTCAGCAGCCTTAGCGCAGTCCGGTGCGAACTGTACAGGTACACCCAACTTCTCAGAAACAGCGTCAACGATCTGGCTCAAAGAGTATTTAGCGTTTACCTTACCTTTTGGCTTACCCATGTGTGACATGATGATCAGAGCACCACCGTCCTTCAGGATCTTAGTCAAAGTAGGGAGGGCACCGCGGATACGGGTGTCATCAGTGATTTTACCATTCTCATCCAATGGAACATTGAAGTCCACACGAACAATTGCCTTTTTGCCGGCAAATTTGTAACTGTCGATAGTCATAATTCTTTTATTTAGTTATTAAAATGGTTTGTCTTGTTCTCTTTTCAAGTCCTTGCAAATTTAATAAAAAAAATAATAGGACATGTTTTTTGGGCGATAAAATCTAGTAAAATTTTCGTTCAGCCGCAGGTGTGCGTTTGATTCTTCCCGACGGTTGTTGAGGCGGACCCGTAAACTGGCTTGCCTTCCCAAAGGTCAGTCCTGCCGGCACGATTCCAGAATATCCTGAAGCAGATAGGAGGCATTCAGGTTCTGGGCCACTCCCTTTTGGATGCGGTAACTGTAGCGGATGTCGTGTGCCAGTTCTATCTCAAAGCAGTAGTTTTGATAGAGCGAGGCATCCTTTTCTTCCAGTCGGGCCAGTTCCAGGTCGTGTGTGGCAATCAGAGCCGACATGTTGTAGCAGGCTATTTCGTTCAGGAAGAGGATAGAACCCTGTAACTTGTCCTTGGAGTTGGTGCCTTTCAGAATCTCATCGAGGATGATGAGTGTGTAGTCCTGATGACGGACATGCTGAATGAGCTGTTTCAGGCGGAGCAGTTCCGCATGGAAATAGGAGAGGTCGCGCGACAGATTGTCGGCGGTGCGCATGCTGGAGAAGAGCGACACGATGGAGAAACCGAACTCACGGGCACAGACCGGTGCTCCGGTGGTGGCCAGAATATAGTTCACGCCTATGGTGCGCAGGAAGGTGCTTTTGCCGGCCAAGTTCGCGCCCGTAACGATGGCGATGCGTTTCTTGTCCAATGTAAAGCTGTTGGCCACCGGTTGTTTGTGTGCCAGAAAGGGGTGATAGGTGTCGCAAGCCCGAATCACCGGATCGGTGGCATCCGTAAGAATTTGCGGGATAGTGTTGTTCGGATTGTTGGCGGCATAGTTTCCCAGGCTGACCAAAGCGTCAAATTCGGACACCTGATTCACCCACATTTCCACGTGCGGCAGGTATCTCGTCATCCATTCGTCAAATTTCCGTTGTAGGAGAAGGTCATACAGGAACAGTCCGTTCAGGACGACATACATCAGCGCATTGCTCCGCTGGTCGAACAGATTTTGCAGACGGGTCAGTTGCCTGAAGGCGCGGATACTGTTTTCCGGTCCTTCAAACAGTTGCTTTTGAAGATGTTTCAGAGCTTCTGCCTGAAACGGTTCCTGTTGAATTTCGCGCAAAAGGTCCAGATAGCCTTTGAATTCATGGTGCAGCTTATCGGTAGCGAGAATCGTGTGCTGCATCTTCTTGCCCCGGATGATGCAGACAGCCAGCTGAATGAAGAAGAGCAGGGAAAACCACACCCCCGGCCACCAGTCGCAGATATAGCCGAGCAGGGCCAGTAAGGTCAGTGCGGAAGAGGCGTAAGGAATCAGGTGCTGTATCTTGCCGACAGGAGATACCGGCGCATTGCTTAAAGATTTTGAGGACATTTCCCGGCACAGTTGCACAAACTTGCTTTGTACCTGTTCACCGGCCATGAAGCGCAGACGCCAGTCGAACCGTCCGCTCAGATCGTTTATGGCCTGCTGATTGGCCTTGATGGTCTCGATATCCGTTTCCAGAACCGACAGTTTTCGGGCCAGACGGTCGCTGCCTTCCTCGGTGCGGGTGCGGTTGATGCGCTGGAACAGTGAGTCGCGACCGAAAATATCCAGGTTGTATGCAAATTCATGTTCCGGTGAGGCATAACGCGCTCCGTCGTCGAATGCCCGGAAATCTCCTCTCAGATAGCCCAGTTCATTCTGACAGGCTTTGATCAGAGCATCCATCCGTTCCATGTCGCGGATGCAGCGTCCGTCGCGGATCAGTGCGAATACATAAACCGCAGCACTGATCAAAGCCAGGGCACTGAAGAGTAAAACATAAGGCATGGTACAGGCGCCATAGATGAACGCAGCCATAGCCAGAAATGAAACCAGCTTCAGTGAGAGCAGAAACTGGCTTTTCTTTTTTCTTTTTCTTCGTTCGGTCTGTAAGCGGCCGATGGTTTCCGTGTATTTTTTCTCCATAAGAAACAAGTGTTTTTATTTTCAAAAGTAGTCAGTTTCCTTGGGGAGACAAAATTGAAGGAGAGAAAATCTTGCTGCCCGATTTAAAATCTAAACAAATGTTTAGCGCTTATTCCTGCAAAAGTTTCTTTCGGATGCGGCTCATGTGTATGGGAGTGATGCGCAGGAACGAGGCGATTTCCTTGAGCGGTATCCGCTGGACCATTTCCCGGTGTTGCCGGAGGAGCTGTTGGTAACGCTCTTCGGGAGTGAAACGGTACAGGTCCATATAGCGGGAATAAATCTGCATGAACAGCTGTTCGGCTGCGATGCGGGCATGCGTCTGATTCTCCAGACTCTGCTCGAAATGTTGCATTAATTTTTTTGCCGGACACAGAATCACCCGGCAGGGAGTGAGGGCCTGGATCTGCACTTCCGGTTTCCGCTGATACAGACAGTTGGGATAGTCGCCCACAAATTCACCTTCGAAGGCGAAGCCGATGGTGTGCGTCTTGCCTTCCGTGCCCGGACAGGAATATTTGAACACCCCGCTTTCTACCAGTCCTACGTAGGGAAACACCTCCCCATGAAGCAGATATTCCCCTTTCCGGTACGAACGCGTTTCACCATGTTGCAGACAGATGGTCCGAAAGAAGTCGGTGTCTATTTCCGACATATAACGATTGTATGGAGCCATGAGCTGAGGCTTTCCGGTTATTTCTTTTCCGACAATTTATACTTCTTGCGATATTCGCGGCAATAGGCTTTCAGACCGCAGGCATCGCATTTGGGATTGCGCGCCGTGCAGGTGTAGCGTCCGTGCAGGATGAGCCAGTGGTGCGCCTTGGGGATCAACTCTTCGGGGAAATAGCGCATCAGTTGTTTTTCCACGCTCAGCGGGGTGGTGCAGCGGTCGGTCACCAGACCGATGCGATGGCTCACGCGGAACACATGCGTGTCCACTGCCATAGCCGCCTTTTGGAAAATTACTGCCTGAATCACATTGGCCGTTTTGCGTCCCACTCCCGGCAGGCGCACCAGCTGGTCCAGGTCCGAAGGAACCTCTCCCTGATAGTCTTCCAGCAGCATGCGCGCCATGCCCACCAGATGCTTCGCCTTGTTGTTGGGATAGCTCACACTGCGGATATATTCAAACACCGTGTCGGGGCTTTGGGCGGCCAGAGTCGCCGCGTCGGGAAAAGCCTCGAACAGAGCCGGAGTGATCTGGTTCACCCTTTTGTCGGTACATTGCGCCGACAGGATGACGGCCACCAGCAGTTCGAAAGGATTGGAATAGTGCAGCTCGGTTTCGGCCACGGGCATGGCCTCTTCAAAATAGTCGATAATATGTTGATACAGTTCTTTTTTAGTCATAGAATGATTGGATTTTTGGAGGAAGACATGAGGCTGCCTCCCGAAAAACATGATGCAATATTCGCAATTTTTTCGGAATCCGGCAAGAAAACTTCTTCTTGTTTCTCACTTCTTCCGCAACTACATTTAAAAACAAAGCTTGGCGAAGTCCCGAAAACTCTTTATTTTTGCGACAAAACCAATATACTGTTATGAAAAGAAAGAAAAGCATGCTGGCCGCTCTTCTGCTGTCCTGTCTGGGCATTTCGGGAGTGTGGGGCCAGAATTTTGACACCTATTTTGAGAACCGTACCTTGCGTCTGGACTATACCTTTTCCGGTACAGACAAGCAACAGCAACTGTTTGTAGACCAGCTTTGTTCGTTTCCGGGATGGGCCGGACGCCGTCATCATCTGAAGGACCTGCACCTGCGCGGCTACGGACAGATCACGATGTGCGATGCCGCCACGGGCGATACGATTTACCGCAATTCCTTCGCTACTCTGTTTCAGGAGTGGCAGGGCACCGAGGAGGCTACCCGTGTGGCCAAATCCTTTGAGAACTGTTTCCTGGTGCCTTATCCCAAAAACAAGGTGAACATCACCGTGTCCTTGTTCGACAATCGCGGAAAAATCTCCTCCTCGCTCACGCATCCTGTCGACCCGAAGGATATTCTGATCCGCCGGCTCGATTCGCTGCCCGTCACTCCGCACCGCTATATCCGTCAGAACGGCAGTCCGGAGCAGTGCATTGATGTGGCTTTTGTGGCCGAAGGCTATACCGCTGAGCAGATGCCCCAGTTCTACAAAGATTGCGAGGTGGCTGTGGAAGCGCTGCTCGACCACGAACCTTTTAAGTCGCAGCAGAAGCATTTTAACTTTGTGGCCGTGGCTTCGGAGTCGGACGATTCGGGAGTAAGCATTCCCGGAAAAGGCATCTGGAAGAAAACGGCCGTCGATTCGCATTTCGACACCTTCTATTCCGACCGTTACCTCACCACGCTGCACCTGAAGCAGCTGCACAATCTGTTGGCCGGAGTGCCCTATGAGCATATTGTGATTCTGGCCAATACGGAGAATTATGGCGGGGGCGGCATCTATAATTCCTACACGCTGACTTCATCGCGCCACGAGAGCTACCGCTCGGTGGTGGTGCATGAATTCGGACACAGCTTTGCGGGACTGGCCGACGAGTATTACTATGACGATGAGTTTGAGCCGATGTATCCGGCCGGCGTGGAGCCTTACGAACAGAATATCACCACGCTGACGGACTTTGACAGCAAGTGGAAGGACATGCTGCCCGAAGGTACCCCCATACCGACACCGGCCACGGGAAAAGACCTGTACACCAAAATCGGAGTGTACGAAGGTGGCGGTTATCAGTCAAAGGGCGTGTACCGCGCTTTTCAGGACTGCCGCATGAAGACGAACGACGCTCCGGTGTTCTGTCCCGTTTGTGTGCGCATTCTGGACCGTCTGATCCGTTTCTATACTGAATAACCTTAAAAACAGAAAGATATGATTGTAACGACAACCCCTTCGATTGAAGGAAAAAGAATTGTCCACTATTACGGAATCGTGAGTGGCGAAACCATTATCGGTGCCAATTTCGTGCGCGACCTGTTTGCTTCGGTGCGCGATATTTTCGGAGGCCGTTCCGGTTCGTACGAAGAAGTGCTGCGTGAAGCCAAAGCCACGGCGCTGAGCGAGATGCAGCAGGAAGCCGAGCGTCTGGGCGCCAATGCCATTGTGGGCATTGACTTGGACTATGAAACAGTAGGTTCCAACTCCAGCATGCTGATGGTGACTTGCAGCGGTACGGCCGTGTGGGTGGAATAAACAGAACAGACGGCTGTATGAGTTGGATAATCTTGATCATTGCCGGGTGCTTTGAATCGTGCTTTGCCTTTTGTCTGGGCAAGATGAAAGGCGTTTCCGGTATGGAGTTCTATTTGTGGGGAGCCGGTTTCCTGGTCAGCCTGACTTTGAGCATGCTGTTGCTGGCCAAGGCCGTGCAGACCCTGCCCATCGGTACCGCCTATCCCGTGTGGACCGGCATCGGCGCGGTGGGAACGGTGCTTCTGGGTATCCTTTTCTTTCACGAACCTGCCTCTTTCTGGCGCCTGTTTTTCATCGTCACACTGATCATCTCGATTATAGGGCTGAAGATGGTGTGATAAATGATCCCAATCAAATAAAAAAATCATCACGAGGATTTTTTCATTTCATCGTGATGATTTTTTTTGTTTGCAGCTGGCATATAGCCGGGCATTATTTGCCCAGTTGATTTTCAGCGTTTGCGTCTGCGCTAAAGTCAAGGGAAAATTTATAATGAAAATTGTGCATTCCCATTCGTTCATAAAAACAATGGGTTCGTTTTCGTAATTGATTGCACGCAACTTCTATCTGTACGCAACCAGCTTTTTGGGCTTCTTTGCACGCCTTTTCAAACATGTTTTTGCCGATACCTTTATTTCTGTATTCCTGGCAAACGGCAAATTCCATGATTTCACAGATTCGGGCTGCATGGTGTAGTTGCCATTCCATGCGCAGATTGATGACTCCTATTACCTGGTTTTCAACTTCACATACCAGACACAGAAAGTTGTCATCATGCAGTTGGGCTTCGTATATCCGGTTAAATTCGGTGACAGGTAGAGTTTTTTGCTCCATGTCGTTGATCAACTGTCGGATTGCTTCACAATCTTTCCCTGACGAACGTCTGATATTCATAGTTTATTCCTTTGTCTTTTACTACATTATTTATATAGTTCGGGGAGTCTGTTTGCAGAGATGCCCTCAGGCAATATCCTGACTGCTCTTGAGCTGCTCCGACTTGCGCGAGCAGAAGCGTTTGCACTGCATGCACACATCATATCCCAGCAGGGCTCCCAGAATGAAGTCCTCTTCGGGAGTAAGCAGATTGAGCGGACGGTCCACAAACATGCGGATGGCGGCAATACATTCCTCGCAACCGATAAACAGATTGATGCGGCAGCCGTCAATCTCCTGAATGGCATAGGCCAGTCCCTGACTTTTTACGCGTGCCACGGCATAATCCAGGTTTTTCTTGTTCATGGTGTAGAGAGCCATGCGTCGCACTCCTTTTTTCAGTTCGTAGATATGGTTAAACAGCACTTTTATTTCGGGGATGTTCAAATCCGGAAAATCTATTGTACTCATGTTCTAGCGGATATTTACAGTTTTTACGTACTGCAAAGTAACAGCATTCCGGAAAACCCGTCAATACCTTTTTTCCATGATTTTTTGCTCCGGTCTGTTCCCGATTATTGGGTATTTTCCACTGCTTCCTAGTATTTCACCTTGTCGGCTTTTCTTTTCCAGGCCTCAAATGCCCGCAGAGCCTCGTCGTGAAGCAGTTCGGTCATTTTCTTTTTCCGGTCCTTGCGGTCCAGAGCCAGTTCCTCGTAGATAAATGAGTCGTCAAAGCCGATGGCGGCCGCATCGTCCTTGTTGTTTCCGTAATAAATATGGTCAATGTGTGCCCAGTAGATGGCACCCAGACACATGGGGCAAGGTTCGCACGAGGTATAGATGTCGCATCCGCTCAGATCGAATGTACCCAGCAGGGCGCAGGCACTGCGTATGGCACTGACTTCGGCATGGGCCGTGGGGTCGTGGTTGGTGGTCACCCGGTTCACTCCGGTTGCAATGACTTCATTATCCTTTACGATGACAGCTCCAAACGGTCCGCCGCCGTTCTTGACATTTTCTATGGACAGAGTTATTGCCATTTTCATGAAATCTTCTTTTTTCATAGGCTTTGTTGATTTTTTCTTCGGTAAGTGACAAAGTTAGAGATTATTTGTAAAAAAACAACTTTTAGGGTTCTTTATTTACAAAAACTTTTTCGGAGGGGAGGAGGAGACGTAAGGGTACAAAAAAACGGAACCACATGGCTCCGCTCATATCTACAAATTAATAAATCTCAATTTTAAAGTGCAAAGCCCCGTTTATTAGCAGGCTGCACTGTTTTTCAAGTCCTCATCACGGAAAAACATTGTTGTTCCTTTCTTGAAGAACTTACCATTACTCTTGTTAAACTCTACTACTGCTGCACTAACACCGACAGCGATAATTACAAACATAAAAAATGCCATAATTCTTAATTTTTTGTATTAAACAATCTTTCGTCGCTCCGATCTCTATCGGTAGCCCTTTTTATTTGTGTTATCCTTTGTTTTGCACTGCAAAGATACGATGAAAAGTTCGCCTTCTCCAAATAAAAACATGCTTTTCAGCATAAAATGGCGCATTTATTGACTTATGTCAAGTGCATACACCTTTGTTACCATTACAAAACGAGATTTTCATTATCTTGTAGATTGTTTGTTACATATCCGTAACTTATGCTTGCCGCTATCTGAGCTTATTCTTCTGAAAATGCGGGGTAACAACACGGTTAAAGTATATCATGGATACCAGGCACAGGACGGTTCCAAACAGATAAACCGTGGAGAAGGAGAACCATTCGGCAATCAGACCGCCGGTGAGAATACCCAGTCCCACTCCCACATCCCAGGCGGTGAGATAACTGCTGGTGGCCGTGCCTCGCTGATTGTTGGGAGCCAGATTCACATAGAGCGTGTTGTAGGCCGGAAACATGGTGCCGAAGCCCACTCCAAGCATAAAGGGAATGGTGTAGAATACGACCAGACAGGCCATAGCGTTCAGACTGTGGATCCATCCGCAGGCCGAGAGCAACAGAAAGGCTGCCGTGACCAGATAGAATCCGTAGGAAATGGTTTCCGTGACATATCCGCGGTCCACATACCGGCCGGCAAACAGACGGCTCACTCCCATACCGGCAGCCATAAGCGTAAAGAAGAATCCTGTGGGGGCATCCAGTCCGATTTGTTCGGCATACATGGCTACATAGTTGGTGGTGGCCCCATAGGGAATGGAAAGCAGAAAAAGTGCTATACTGGCGGGAATACCTTTAATAAGAAAGAAGCGGTCGAGCGATATGGGCGGTCGCTTTACGGTTTGTTTCACCGGTGCCTTGACGGCTGAGGCTGCCAGCAGGCCGGCAATGCAGCTGCCCAGTCCGCAGCAGAATATGGCTTCGAAGGACACGTGATGATCGTGGAGCAGCAGTCCGGTCATCGGCCCGATGCTCATGGCAATGTTGTTGGTCAGTCCGTAGAATCCTAAGGCGGTGCCGCGCCGCTGTGAAGGTGTGATGTCGATGACCAGAGTGTTTCCACCGACGGTTACCGTACCGAAGGCAATGCCGTGCAACACGCGCAGCACAATAAAGAGCAGCAGACTCTTCGTACCGACATAGCCCGCAAAAATGAGCATGAATATAAGGTAAGCCACCAGATAAAGCGGTTTGCGCGGAAAACCGTCATAGAGGTAGCCCATGAACGGTCGGGTGCACAGCGAAGAGATGGTATAGGCACACAACACCAGTCCTATGGTACTCTCCGGACACTGGAAACTTTCTTTCAGATAAAAGGGTAAAACGGGTATTAGCAGCCAAAACCCGAAATACAACAGGAAATTGGCTGCTAATATACAAATGTAACTGCTTGTAAACAGTTTTTGAGTGTTATGTAAAGAAGCCGGATCAGTTGGCTGATTCGAACTCTTCAAGGAATCTGGTATCATTTTCAGAGAACATACGTAAGTCTTTTACCTGATACTTCAGGTTGGTGATTCGTTCGATACCCATACCGAAGGCATAGCCGGTGTAGACGCTGCTGTCAATTCCGTTGGCTTCCAGTACGGCAGGATCCACCATACCGCATCCCAGAATCTCAACCCATCCGGTGTGCTTGCAGAAAGAACATCCCTTACCGCCGCAGATGTTACAGCTGATGTCCATTTCGGCAGAAGGCTCGGTAAATGGGAAGTATGACGGACGCAGACGGATCTTGGTGTCGTTGCCGAACATTTCCTGAGCGAAGAGCAGAAGTACCTGCTTCAGGTCAGTGAAAGACACGTTCTTGTCGATATAAAGACCTTCTACCTGATGGAAGAAGCAGTGTGCACGGGCAGAAATCGCCTCGTTACGGTACACACGTCCCGGGCAGATGACACGGATAGGAGGCTGCTGGCTCTCCATGGTGCGTGCCTGTACGGATGAGGTGTGTGAGCGCAGGATGATGTCCGGATGAGCCTCTACGAAGAAAGTATCCTGCATGTCGCGTGCCGGATGATCATCGGCAAAGTTCATGGATGAATACACGTGCCAGTCATCTTCCACCTCAGGACCTTCGGCCATGGTGAAGCCCAAACGTGAGAAAATATCCACAATCTCGTTCTTCACGATAGTCAGCGGGTGACGGGTTCCCAGCTGGATCGGATAAGCGGTACGTGTGAGGTCCAGATCATCGTGACTGTTGTCTTGTATGGCTACAGCTTCTTTCAACGCATTGATCTGCTCCTGTGCTTTGTTCTTCAGCTCGTTCAGTTTCATACCCACTTCCTTTTTCTCTTCAGCAGGCACGTTTCTGAAATCTGCCATTAACGCATTGATCACACCTTTCTTACTCAGGTATTTGATTCTCAGAGCCTCTACTTCTTCAATACTGTTTGCTTGTAGAGTTTCTACTTCTTCAAGAAGTTGTTGAATTTTAGCTATCATAAATGTTCAGAAAATAGTTTTCGTTTTAAAATATGACAAAGGTAATCATTTATACGCAAAACTTTCACTCCTTTTAAAAATAAAAGCGTAAATTTGTGCGTTTTTTAGAAAAAGGTTCCGTACCTTAATTATAGAATGATGAAAAAAATAGAAAATTTATTCTTGTTGGTTTTGTTGTTGGCTGCTTGTGATTCTAAAAAAGCAGATACTCAGGATGACGGAAACCGGGCTGATACGGCAGATTCTGTTTGTGTGGCAGACACCGGTTTGAACCTTTCCGCAGAGATCTCAGACGGATTGACGAATAAGAATGTCGATGAGTTCTTCGGAGATTTTATTTTCAGTTTTATTCAGGATCGTCGTTTACAGGTAGAACGTGTACGCTTTCCGCTGAAATATGTCAAGATGACGGCAGGGAAGCAGATCACTTCTGTAATCGAAAAGAATGCCTGGAAGCATGAGCGTATCTTCGTTTCGCCCGAATATTACACCGTGTTGTTCAATAACGAAGATCAGATGGAACTGGAGAACAGCACCGAAACCAAAGTGGTGGATATTGAAAAAATCAACCTGAAGAAGAATTTTATCAAGGTTTTTCATTTTGAGAAAGTAAATGGTTTGTGGATGTTGTGCCAGGAATCAGAGCACCCGATGGGGAAGTCTCCGCTGGCAGAATTCCTGGATTTCTATCGGAAGTTTGCCAGTGACTCTCTGATGCAGCGCAAGTCTATAGAGGACCCGTTGCGTTTTGTCACTGCCGATCCCGAAAACGATTTCGGTACTATTGAAGGAACCTTGTCGGTAGATCAGTGGTTTGCCTTTAAGCCGGTGCTGCCCGAAAACGAGATTACCAATATCCGTTACGGACAGAGTTACAAGAATCCCAATCATATTGTTTTTGTAAAAAGAGGGATTTCTAACGGTATGCTGGATGTGCTGACCTTTACAAAGAAAGACGGTCAATGGAAATTTGTTTCTTACGAAAATTAATATTGAATGAATACAAAATACAATTACTCATTATTAAAGCATAATACTTTCGGCATTAATGTTGCCGCAGATACTTTTTTTGAATACAGCAGTGTGGAAGAGTTGAGCGACTTTATTACCACTCTTCGGCACACTTCCGAGGAACAGAAACCGATTCTGCATATCGGCGAAGGAAGCAATCTTTTGTTTTTGGATAACTTCAACGGAGTGATTCTGCATTCACAAATCAAGAACATACAGCGAATTTCCGAGCGTAAAAACGTGATTGTGCTGCGTGTGGGCAGTGGATTGAAGTGGGACGACTTTGTGGCTTACTGTACTCTGAACGGTTTTTGCGGTATTGAGAACCTGTCAGGCATTCCCGGTGAGGTGGGAGCCAGTGCGGTTCAAAACATCGGTGCCTACGGTGTGGAGGCGGCCGATACCATTTTGCGCGTAGAGGTTGTGGATCTCGAAACAGGAAAGAAACGTTTGATTTCCAAGAAGGACTGTCAGTACGGCTACCGTAACAGTATCTTTAAGAATGAATATAAGGGACGTTATGCCGTAACTTATGTACATTATAAACTTTCCAAGAAATTTGTGCCGAACCTTTCTTATAAGGCGTTGAAGACTGTGGTTGATGTAAAATATGAGCGTCGTCAGCTCACACCAACCGACATCCGTAAGGAGGTGATTCATCTGCGTGATGAGAAACTGCCCGATCCGAATGTATTGGGCAATGCCGGCAGTTTCTTCATGAACCCTGTTGTCGGAAAGCAGCAGTTGGAACAGTTCCAGAAGGAATATACGCATGTGCCTTTCTATGAAATCGACGAGGAGCGGGTGAAGATTCCGGCAGCCTGGCTGATTGAGCAGTGCGGATGGAAAGGAAAGATTCTGGGCACTGTTGGTGTATACAGCAAGCAGCCGCTTGTTCTGGTAAATTGTGGAGGAGCCACAGGGCGTGATGTTGCCGATCTGGCAGCAGCCGTGAGCCAGAGTGTACACGAAAAGTTCGGCATTGACCTGCATCCGGAGGTGAATTTTATAGCTTCGTAAATTTATGAGAGTAACTTTTCTGGGCACGGGTACCAGTACAGGAGTTCCACAAGTGGGGTGCAGTTGTGCCGTATGTACCAGCGACGATCCGCGTAATGTCCGCCTGAGAACCTCGGTTCTTCTGGAAGAAAACGGCAAGAGACTGCTGCTGGATTGCGGTCCTGATTTCCGTCAGCAGATGTTGCGTGTTCCTTTTGGGCAGATTGACGGAGTGCTGGTTTCGCATGAGCATTATGATCATGTAGGCGGAATAGACGATTTGCGTCCTTTCTGTACTTTGGGTTCTATACCTTTATATATGGAGGACTATGTGGCCGAGCGGATACGTACACGTCTGCCTTACTGTTTTCTGGAGAACAAGTACCCCGGAGTTCCGAATATCGAGTTGCATTCTGTGCCTTTGCATGAAACATTCACGGTTGCCGGTTTTCAGGTCACTCCGTTGCGGGTGATGCATGCGGCGCTTCCGATTTATGGTTACCGGGTTAATAACATGGCTTATATCACCGATATGAAGACCATCCCCGATACGGAACTGGAGTATCTTCAGAATCTGGATCTTCTGGTTGTAAATGGACTGCGTCATAAGGAGCATTATTCGCATCAGACCATAGAAGATGCCTGTGCGTTTGCTCGCAAGGTGCAGGCGCGCCGTACTTATCTGATTCACATGAGCCATCAGGCCGGTTTGCATGCCGAGTTGGAAAAGCAGCTTCCGGAGCATATTTTTGCGGCTTATGACGGTCTTTCCGTGGGTTGTGTTTGATATTTATGTTAAAAGAAGTTATACGGTCTCATTTTTCTCGAAATCTATTGCTTTGATAAAATAAAAGATTACTTTTGCAATGTGTTTTTCATAGTATTAGATTTAAGGTTAACAAAGGTGAGATCTTAGCGAAGATCTAAAAAAATCCTACCTGCAGTGATTGCAAGTAGGATTCTTTTTTTATATGCCCTTGGCAACCTTCTTGTTGAACCTCCAATAGAAAAGCATTCCTGCAACAGACAGGGCTATCGGAAAGGCCATCCAGATGCCTACCGGTCCCCAGGCAAACTGTATTCCCAGAAAAAAACTTAGTGGCAAAGAGATAACAATGTAGCTGATGAATGCATAGCGCATCATCGGTTTTACGTCGGCAATACCGCGCAGGGCATTCGCAAAATTGGTCTGTAGTCCGTCACCGAGCTGATAGAGTACGAAGGGCACCATAAGGCTCATGACAATGGAGCTGACTGCCGGGTCGTTCGTAAAGAACGAGCTGATCTGATGGCGGCAGAGCACCATCATGCTGGAGAGGATAACGCCGCAGAACAGAATCATGCGGTAGCCTGCAAAGGCACAGCGGCGCACATTGCCCGTATCTTTCAGACCGGTGAAGTGACTGATACGGATGGCTACAGATGCTCCAATTCCATAATAAATCATATAACATACCGATGCCACATTGGTCATAATCTGATGGGCTGCCAGTGCGGAAGTGCCGATCCAGCCCTGCATTACGGCGCACAGGGCGAAAGAAGCGCACTCCATACCCATCTGCAAGCCGATTGGAAGGCCCAGTCGGTTCAGCTTCTTGCGGAGTTCGCGATTGCCTTCACGAAGGCGGAATCCCTCCTGATAAGTCCGGAAAGAGGAAGAGCGGTAGAAGATGAAAGTCATGCAGAGCAGCATACCGATGCGCGACAGGCAGGTGGAGATGCCGGCTCCGAGCAGTCCCAGTTCGGGGAAAGGGCCCCAACCGTAAATCAGGAACCAGTTGCCGATGATGTTGAAGACATTGGCTCCGATCATGATCCACATGGCTATCTGGGTCTTTCCGATTCCGTCGAAGAATTGTTTATAGGCGTTGAACAGAATCTGGAAAGGAAGAGAAACCAGAATGACCAGATAGTAGGGACGGATGATGGGAAGCAGTTCCTCCGGTTGTCCCAGTCGGTCCAGAAAAAAATACAGACTGCCCATGAGCAGTACGATGACAGCCGCCAGAATGCCGTTGGTCTGCAGGCTGCAGCGCAATGACTGTCCGATGTGGTGATGCTCCTGACGGGCATGATAGGCACCTACTACCGGTGTCAGTCCATAGGAATAACCCATGGCAAAGATCAGTACCAGAGTCATTACATTATTAACAAAACCGGCGGCAGCAAGCGCTTGCGAGCTGTATTGTCCGGTCATGATCGTGTCGGCCAGTCCTTGTACAATGGTACCGATCTGTCCGATGATGATGGGAAACCCCAATGCGATAAGGGAACGGATATGGGTTTTGTAACTTAAAACTGATGATGGATTCATTTTTCTGTTTTCGTTTTAAAGCCGATGATTTTTTGGTATCTTTGCATTTACCAAGAATTAAGTGTATATGAAGATTGTATTGGATTTGCATACTCACTCCATTGCTTCGGGTCATGCCTACAGCACCATTCAGGAAATGGCTGCCGCTGCTGCCGAAAAAGGACTGAGTTTTTTGGGAATTACGGAGCACGGGCCTTTGGTACCGGGTGCGCCCGACCCTATTTATTTCAGAAATCTGCATTGCATTCCCAAGGTTATCTCCGGAGTGCGTATTCTGCATGGTGCCGAACTGAATATCTGCGATTTGCAGGGAAATCTGGATTTGGGAGAGGAATATTACAAGCGTTTTGACCATGTGGTAGCCGGAGTGCATAAGGTTTGCTTCCCGGCATCTACGCAAACAAAGAATACGGATGCGGTATTGGCAGCCATGCACAATCCCCGGGTGAACATTATCAGTCATCCGGCAGACGGGGCCGCCACCGTGAATCTGGAGGCACTGGTGCGCGCTTCACGCGAGACAGCCACTCTGCTGGAGGTCAACAACAGTTCGCTGAGCCCGCAGCGCAAGAATCCGGTGGCCCGTGCACTGAACACGGAAATGTTGCAGCTGTGCCGCAAATATGATGTTCCGGTGATTCTCGGAAGCGATGCCCATATATCCTTTTCCATAGCCGATTACACCCATGTGTATGAGCTTCTTCGGGAAACGGCTTTTCCCGAAGAACTGATTGTCAATACAGACATGCACCGCTTTAACCGTTTCACCGGGCTGCAGCTGGCCTAGTGAAACATGTTTCTGTAGAACACCTTCCGGTCCTGAAAGGCATAACGGATTCGGTTGGCCAGATACACGCAGGACAGGCGCAGGTCATAGAACGGGAGATAGATGCCGGCAGTCTTGATACGGAACAGCTGTGCGGCGGTTTTCATTTCGCGGATGCGCAGTCCGGTCCACAAGCCCAGCAGAATGACAATGCCCGCCGTAATCTCCCAGTGTTGAGTCAGAATGCTGATGCCGAGTGCCGTGATGCTGAGCAGGAAAAGCAGCCAGATCATGGTCATGCGGAGACCTCCGCACAGACGGAAGAGTGTGCTGTGCGTGTAGAAGCGTGCCGCCTCTTTCTGGCAGAGCATTTCGTGCTTCCAGTTTTTGCTGTCAGCAGTTTCCGTTTCCAGCAGCAGGGCTTCCGGCTCGATGCAGACCCCTGTTCTTTCTTTCTGGCTGAATCGGTTTACGAAGACGCTCTCCACTCCGGAGAGCAGGATGCCATATTCGCCGAAGTTCTTGCAGGAAAGCAGTTTCTCTTTGCGGAAAGCCAGATTGACCTCATTGCAGCGGAACGCCTGATGGCCGATGGCCCACGACAGGAAGCGGTTCTGTTCCAGCAGACAGTGGAAGGCACGGAGAGAACTGCTGCCGGTATTTACCGAGCGTGCTCCCAATACGAAGTCTCGGTCTGCCGTCATTTGTGCAGCCAGGTGGCGCAGCCATTGTCCGGATGCCGGCTGGAAGTCAGGAGTCAGAAGCACGATCCAGGGATAACGGGCTGCTTTGGCTCCCAATATCAGGGCCAGGGTGTGTATGCTCACCTGGCGGGTATCTTTGGGAATGAAGGTGTGCTGCAGGTTTTCATATCGTTTTTCCATATTTTCCAGAAGTAGACGGGTGTTGTCTGTTGAGTTCTTGTCCACCACGACTACTTCAAACGAGTCATATGCCTGTTCCAGCACATTTTCCAGCAGGGGCGTCAGTTTCTGTTCCTGATTTTCGGTCAGGATGATCACGGAGATACCGGGCATTTCCGTTTGACGGGCGCTTTCGGTGTCTCTTCTGTTCTCTTTTCCTTTTAATTTCTTGTTCAGGGCATTCGGTTGGCATACTCTGAACAAATTAACTGCCCACACAAGCAGAAAACTTGTGTAGGCAGTGATTTCTATCGGATTTGTCAGAAAAAACATTTATAAAAGATCTTCTGTGGTATATCCTAAAGGCAACTCGCGGCAGTTGTACTGCGAAGCCATGATTTCTCCATAAGCTCCGGCGGAACGCAACGCAATCAGGTCGCCCCGGTGACATTTGTTTAATTTATATTCTTTTGCAAAGACATCGCTCGATTCGCAGATCGGTCCTACAACGTCGTACACCTCTTCGGCTTCTTCGCTGCTCAAATTCTCAATCTGGTGATAAGCGTGGTAGAGAGCCGGACGGAGCAGGTCGGTCATACCGGCATCTACGATGGCAAACTGCTTTACCGTAGCCTGCTTTACGTAGAGCACCCGGGTGATGAGGCTTCCGCACTGTCCCACAACGGCGCGTCCCAACTCAAAATGCAGGTGCTGACCGTCGCGCAGCTTCAGATTCTTTTCGTAAGTCTCGAAATAGGCTTTGAAGTCTGGAATCGGATTGGCGTCCGGTGCCTGATAGTCAATACCAAGTCCGCCACCCACGTTGATGTTCTCTACGCTGATTCCTGCCTTCTCCAAACGATCCTGCAATTCGTTGATGCGGTTGCACAAAGCCTTGAAATCGTCCATTTCAAGAATCTGTGAACCGATGTGGAAGTGCAGTCCGATGAACTTCACATGATTCATTCCGGCAGCGATGCCAATCACTTTCTCCATGTCCTCCATGGCGATTCCGAACTTGTTTTCGGCCAGTCCGGTAGTGATATTGGCATGCGTGTGTGCTCCCACATTCGGGTTGATGCGGAAAGACACGCGGGCCACCTTCTGTTTCTGGGCTGCCAGTTCATTGATCACTTCCAGTTCGGCAATGCTCTCCACGTTGAAGTAGGCAATGTCGGCGTCCAGTCCCAGATTGATTTCCCAATCGCTTTTTCCCACTCCGGCATACACGATTTCCTCGGCCGGGAATCCTGCTGCCAGACTGGCGCGGATTTCGCCGCCGCTCACGCAGTCGGCGCCAAATCCTGCCTGGCTGATCAGTTTCAGTACTTTCGGGTTTGCATTAGCCTTTACGGCATAGTGCAAATGATAGTTTGGTTTGTCTTCGATTTCTTTCTTGATGGCTTCGAGTGTCTGTGTCAGAAGCTCGGTGTCATAATAATAGAACGGAGTGCGTATGTCTTTGAATTTGTCTGCGGATATTTTGTGCATCATAAATGTTGTTGTATTTATTTCTTGTGGAATAATGTATCACTCAAAGCCTGCAAAGTGCGTTTCTTGTCTTCACCCTTCACCAGGAATGAAATGTTGTGATTGCTTCCTCCATAAGAAATCATACGTACCGGAATGTCCTTCAGAGCTTCTGTAGCCAGAGTTTCGAAGCCTACGTTGCTCCATGCCAGGTCACCCACAACACAGATGATACACATGTTCTCGTCTACGGTTACGGTTCCGTATTTCATCAGGTCGGCGATGATGTCCTTCAGATATGAAGTGTTGTCAATGGTAATCGATACACCCACCTCAGAAGTACATACCATGTCGATGCTGGTCTTGTAGCTTTCGAAAATCTCGAATACCTTTCTCAGGAAACCGTAAGCCAACAACATGCGGCTTGACTGGATCTGGATAGATACGATATTGTCCTTGGCAGCCACGGCCTTGATAACGCCTTTCTCGATCTTGTTGTTGATGATGGTTCCCGGAGCTGTCGGATCCATAGTGTTCAACAGACGTACCGGAACACCGGCAAACTTGGCAGGCTGGATACAAGTCGGATGCAGAATTTTGGCACCGAAGTAAGCCAACTCGGCAGCCTCCTCAAAGTGCAGCTGACGTACCGGTTCGGTGTGGTCTACGATTCTCGGGTCGTTGTTGTGCATACCGTCGATGTCGGTCCAGATCTGGATCTCCTCAGAGTTCAGTACAGCACCGATCAAGCAAGCAGTGTAGTCAGAACCACCGCGCAGCAGGTTGTCCACCTCGCCGTAAGCGTTCTTGCAGATGAATCCCTGAGTGATATAGATTTCGTAACCCGGGTTCTTCTCCATGATCTCATTGGTCTTCTCCTTAATGAAGTTCATGTCCGGTTCCGCGTTCTTGTCGGTACGCATGAATTCCAGTGCCGGCAACAGGATAGTCTTCACACCGCACTCTTTCAGGTAGTTGGTCACCATGTTGGTGCTGATGATTTCACCCTGAGCCAGGATGATCTTCTCCTCGAAAGAAGTGAACATCACCTTGGTGAAGGTTCTGATGTAGTTGAACTCTTCTTTCAGGAATTCCAGAGTCTTCTGTTTGTATTCCTCGGTAGCATACAGTTCCTCTACATGCTCGATATATTTCTGTTCCAGGCGGTTGATGATGTTGTTTGCGCCTTCCGGATTTTTCTTGTACAGGTAGTCAGAGATCTCAACCAGTGTGTTGGTTGTTCCCGACATGGCAGATAATACTACGATTTTAGTTTCTCCGTCACTAGTAATCAGTTTAGATACATCTTTCATTCTCTGAGCAGAGCCAACAGATGTTCCACCAAATTTTAAAACTTTCATATTATTCCTTATGGTAAAATGGTTATTATTAAATTCTTTACTTAAAGTGATACCTGTTTGCGGAAGCTTTCTGTGCATTCTTCCAGCTGCGCGTCTTTGCAGCGATATACGGCACCCGGGAATTCCTGAATCAGCTGTTCGTTGTGCGTGCTCATGATCACGGCGGTGCCGTTCTTGCAGATTTCATAAAGCAATGCCGCAGTCTTGCGTCCCGTTTCGGCATCCAGATTTCCGGTTGCTTCGTCAGCGATGATGAGTTTCGGCTTGTTGAGCAGTGCCCGGGCGATGCACACCCGTTGCTGTTCGCCTCCGGAGAGCTCATAGGGCATACTCTTTTTATAGTTTTCCATCTCCACCAGTTGCAGCACCCGGTCGATACGTTCCTTCCGTTCTTTTTTCTTTTTCCATCCGGTGGCGCGGAGCACAAAGTTCAGGTTTTCCTCTACATTCCGATCGAGCAGCAGCTGAAAGTCCTGAAACACGATGCCCAGTTGGCGCCGTAGGGTAGGGATCTGTTTTCTTTTTACATGACACATGTCGGTATTCAGCACCATGGCCTTGCCTTTGTTCACGTCCAGTTCGCCATACAGCGTCTTGAGCAGCGACGTTTTTCCGGTGCCTACCTTACCGATGATGTAGACAAACTCTCCCTCGTTCACTTGCAGTTTAACGTCTTTCAGAATCAGATGATCTTCCTGATACACCTGCACCTGATCAAAATCCACTAACATAAAAAATGGAACTAAGGAGTCTGGTTAATGTTTCTTCCAGCCCGGATTGTGGCGTACCATCAATTCCTGAGCCATGTCCTCAATGCGCAGTCCCTTGGCGGTCAGCAGCACGATGAGGTGATAAATCATGTCCGAGCCTTCATAGATGAGGCGCTCGTCTGTGCCGTTCACCGCTTCGATGACTGCTTCCAGAGCTTCTTCGCCCACTTTCTGTGCCATGCGGTTCAGACCGTCCTTGAACAGACTGGTGGTGTAAGAGCCTTCCGGCATTTCGCGGTGTCTTTTTTCGATGAAGTCCTGCAACTCGGTGAGGAACAGCAGCGGGTTCATCCGGTTCTCTTCGCCCCAGCAGGTGTCGGTGCCGGTGTGGCATACCGGGCCCACCGGGTTCACACGGATGAGCAGTGTGTCCTGATCGCAGTCGTTTTTGATGGAAACCACGTTCAGGAAGTTTCCGCTTTCTTCTCCCTTGGTCCACAGTCTTTGCTTGGTTCTGCTGTAGAAAGTCACCTTGCCCGTCTCCACGGTTTTATCGTATGCTTCCTGGTTCATGTAACCGAGCATCAGCACGTTCTTGGTCTTATCGTCCTGTATGATGGCGGGAACCAGTCCACCCATTTTGTCAAAATCGATTTTCATGTCTTTGTGGTTATTTTATAGTCTGACTTCAATACCCTCGTCTTTCAGATAATGTTTCAGGTCGGGTATCTTTATTTCTCCGAAATGGAATACGCTTGCAGCCAGTGCCGCATCGCTCTTTCCTATGGTAAAGGCATCCTTGAAATGCTCCATATTACCGGCACCGCCCGAAGCGATTACGGGGATGCTCAGGCTGTCGGCCAGCTGCGCCAGTGCTTCGTTGGCGAATCCGGTCTTTACGCCGTCGTGGTCCATGGACGTGAAGAGGATTTCTCCCGCGCCGCGGTCGTTCACTTCACGGGCCCATTCCAGCAGCTTGCGTTCTGTCTTCACGCGTCCGCCGTTCAGATAGCAGAACCAGCCCTCTTCGGTCTGTTTGGCGTCAATGGCCACCACACATACCTGCGAGCCGAAATGACGGGCAATATCGTCGATGAGTTCCGGGCGTCGCAGTGCGGCCGAGTTGATGCTGATCTTGTCGGCTCCGGCATTCAGCAGCCGGTCCACGTCCGCCAGTTCGTTGATTCCTCCTCCCACGGTAAAGGGGATGGAGATCTGTGCGGCCACCTGCTGCACCATCGAGGTGAAGGTCTTTCTTCCCTCATGGCTGGCGGTAATATCCAGATACACCAGTTCGTCGGCACCCTGTTCGCTGTAAGCCTTGCCCAGCTCCACCGGGTCGCCTGCCTGGCGCAGATTCACAAAATTCGTTCCTTTCACGGTCTGTCCGTCCTTGATGTCCAGACACGGTATGATTCTTTTCGCTAATGCCATAATTATCGGTTTTTTTCCATCCAGAGAGCCAGATCCTTCAGTGCGATGCGTCCCTCGTAAATAGCTTTTCCAAACACTACGGCCGGGATGTCGGCCTGATCCAGTTCCTTCAAGTCATTCATGGAGCTCACGCCTCCGCTGGCAATGAGATGGCATTGCGGATATTGGGTCATGATTTCCCGGTACAGCGCTGTGGCCGGTCCCTGCAGGGTGCCGTCCTTGCTGATTTCCGTGCAGAGCACTTTCTGCACCCCCTTTTGGATATATTTGTCCAGAAACGGAATCAGCTCGTCGCTGCTGTCTTCTTTCCATCCGTTGATGGAGATGCGTCCGTTCTTGACGTCCGCTCCGAGGATGATGCGCTCGCTGCCCAACTGCTGGAGCCATCCCAGAAACAGTTCCGGCTGGGTTACGGCCACACTGCCCACGGTGACCATCTGCGCTCCGCTTTCCGTAGCGATGCGGATGTCCTCGTCCGTTTTGATTCCGCCGCCGAAGTCGATTACCAGATTGGTAGCCTGCGCCATGCGTTCCAGAACCTTATGGTTCACCACATGTTTGGAGCGGGCTCCGTCCAGGTCCACCACGTGCAGTCGTTTGAAACCATATTCTTCAAATTCCCGGGCCACTGCCACAGGATCCTCGTTATATACTTTCTGGGTGTCGTAGTCACCTTTTGTCAGGCGCACACACTTCCCTCCGATCAGGTCTATAGCAGGAATCAGTTCTATCATATTCTAAGGGTTAGAGGTCCAAGAAATTCCGGATGATACGTTCGCCCACGCTGCCGCTCTTTTCCGGATGAAACTGAGTGGCATAGAAATTGTCCTTGTGCAGCGAGGCACTGAACGGCTGGATATATTCGGTTACCGCCGTAGTCTGCTCGCACACCGGCACATAGAAGCTGTGAACGAAATAAACAAACTCATCTTCTGCAAAGCCCTTGAACAAGGCATCTTTGGGCTGTTTCAGGGTGTTCCATCCCATGTGAGGCACCTTGTCTTCGTGTCTCTGCGGTCTGAATTTCAGTACGTCCACGTCGAAGATGCCCAGACAGTCCACATCCCCTTCTTCCGAATGGCGGCACATGAGCTGCTGCCCGATACAGATGCCCAGCACGGGCTGTTTCAGGTCGCGGATCAGCTGGTCCAGCTTGTGCTCCTTCAGATAAGCCATAGTGTT
Source organism: Bacteroides sp. OF04-15BH (assembly GCF_003477995.1). Lineage (GTDB taxonomy): Bacteria > Bacteroidota > Bacteroidia > Bacteroidales > Bacteroidaceae > Paraprevotella. The sequence goes on along the minus strand of NZ_QUEM01000014.1, from coordinate 13,439 downwards.
TTTGGCTTCTCCTTGTCCCGGAAAAAGAATCTTGTCTGCCGCGAGAAGCTCCTCGGGGTTGTCTGTGACGAGCGGTGACACGCCGACACGGTGCAGTGCATTGACAACAGAGCATATATTTCCGGCATTATACTTTACAATGGCTACTTTCATTCAGTCTTTAAATTACATTATGAGCTATTTAGGCGCAAATATACGAAAAAAAAAGCAACTAGGTCCTTTTGCCAGAAAAAAAGTAAAAGGAGTAGCGGCAAATTAAGAAATGACCTTTTGAGGGGGCTTGTTTTGTGGGGGCGGCCCCGGTTTGCGGATGAGGTTGGAGAGGGGCGGGTTTCTGTAGAAAATACGAAAAGAAACGGAGTGCCGGATGGGGCAGGTAAAACAAAAAAATCGTCCTGATGATTTGTTTCATTGATTTCGATGAAAATTCCAAATCATCAGGACGATTTTTCAGAGCCTTTCCGAGGCCTTCCTGTTCTGGGTTACATGTGAGTGAGCCTTACCGGTTTCCCTGTTTGCAAAGCACCAGTTCATGACTGATCACCGGAGGGAGGTCTTCGGCATAATGAGTGACCATAATCAGCGTTTTGCCCGCTTTCTCCGCAAACTTTTCGATGATGAATTTCACCCGTTCGCGGTTGGAATGATCCAGTCCGTGCAGCGGTTCGTCGAGGATGAGCAGCGGAGGATTCTTGACAAAGGCCCGGGCCAGCAGGCAGAGCCGCTGTTCGCCGCTGGAAATTTTCAGGAAAGTGCTGTCCTTCAGATGAGCGATACCGAACAGCTCCATCCATTTCACGCAGATTTCCTTCTGTTCCGGTTTGGGGCGCACATAAAGACCTACCGAGTCATTCAGTCCGCTGGCCACGATGTCCAGTGCCGGCATGTCCTTCAGGTAGGCGCGGTGCATTTCGGGGCTGACATATCCGATCTGTTTCTTGATGTCCCAGATGCTCTCGCCCGTTCCTCTCTTTTTGCCGAACAGCTCGATGTCGCAGGCATAACTTTGCGGATTGTCGGCGCATACCAGACTCAGCAGCGTGGATTTTCCGGAGCCGTTCTGGCCTTTCAAAGCCCATTTTTCTCCTTTTTTCACCTGCCAGTTCAGTTGGTCCAGAATCACCCGTTTGCCATATTGAATGTGGATGTTGTTGAATTTCAGAATATCCCCACCCAGGTTTTCTTCCGGCTTTTCGTCTTTTTGCAACTCGCTGAGCATGAGTTCGATGGCATGTGCATCAAAATGAGCGCTTTCCGGGTTCTGTTCCAAGAAGGCGTTACGCTCTGTTTTCGGCAGTACCTCCAGGTCTTTTACCGGAATCACGTGCGTGATGAAATCCGGAATGTCACTGTTGCGTGAAAGCACCAGAATCACCTGCAAGTCCGTTTCCGCAATCAGCTTTTTCAGCAGGTCGGTCAACTGTTCGCGTGCCGTGCTGTCCAAGCCGATATATGGGTTGTCCATGATCAGCACCTTCGGGGCGGCCAACAGCGTTTTGGTCAGCTGGAACTTGCGCAGCTCACCGCTGGACAGGGTGATGATGCGTTTGTCCTCCAGCTCCTCCAAGTGGAACAGACGGTACAGCTTGTCGCGCAGTTCTTCCTTGCGCCGGCTTCCGGCTTCGTCCTGACGGCAGTTGTTGCGGAAGCACTCTTCGAGCAGAGTGCCTACGGTAGGCACCGAATCGTCAATGTCGTGCTGGTTCCACCGCTGCTGGTAATAATAAGTACCGTCGTGGTCGCCATACGAGTCGCGGAAAGTGATGGATTTGATGTTGTCGCTGATGAGCGGATAAGGAGACGGGGAGAAGTCATACGCCACTTCGTTGCGCAACAGCGGCAGTTTGCCCGTGATGATGTCCACCAGACGGGTTTTTCCGCTACCGTTTTCGCCCACAATGGCAATCTGTTCTCCCTTGCAGATGCACAGGTCTACCGGAGTCTTGGTGCGGTAAAGCGGATGCCGGGTTACTCCCTGAACTATTTCTATTACTTTTTGCTCCATGATGTTTCTTTATAATCCTTTGACTTTATTCGGATTCTTCTGTATGAAATCCTTCCATCCCGAGTAGGCCTTGGTGGTGTCGGGGCGTCCCATCTGCAGAAAATGGCAGTAGGCGGCCGCCAGTCCGTCCGTGGCATCCAGATAAGGCAGCATGTCAGAGTCGGCTATTTTCAGGATGCGTTGCAGCATGCCCGCCACCTGCTCCTTGCTGGCCTGTCCGTTGCCGGTAATGGCCATCTTGATTTTCAGAGGCGCATATTCCGTAATCGGTACCTCATGCTTCATGGCAGCCGCAATGGCCACTCCCTGCGCACGCCCCAGTTTGAGCATACTCTGCACGTTCTTTCCGAAGAAAGGAGCCTCGATGGCCAGCTCATCGGGCAGATAAGACTCGATGATGCCGCTCAGGCGGTCGAAGATACGTCCCAGTTTGAGATAAGGGTCGGTATATTTTCTCAGGTCAATCACCCCCATGGCCACCATTTCCGCACGGTTACCCTTTACCTTCAGGATGCCGTAACCCATGAGGTTGGTACCCGGGTCCACCCCCAGAATGATTTTTTCGCAGTCCTTCTTCGGTGTCATGCTTCTTCGATGATTTCCATCAGGGTAGAGAAGGCCACTACCTTTTCATTGAACAGAGCCACCATCTCGTCGTGCAGCTGTTTGCCCAGCTTGGTGTACCACTGGTGAAGCACGGCCGAGCTTTCCACCTCAAACTGCAGGGAGAAGCACTCCGTATCCTCGTCGCGGTGTGAGAGGATCTTGCTCAGACGGGCTTTCTGCAGCAGACCGGTTTCGAGCGTTTTCTGGATATATACCTGATGAGCCCAGATGACGAAGTTGCGCGCTTCGTTGAAATCCACCTGGAAAGTGATGTTGTAGACTAGCATATTGTTCTGATAATTTGTTTGTAATGAAGTGCAAAGTTATAATAAAAATAGGAAACCGCAGGGTCAAAAATCTTAAACTGTAGGTAAAATGTTGTTTTTTAAGTATAAAATGTAGACGGTTTCATTTTTTAATCTTACTTTTGCAACCGGAATAATTTTAACCCTAAAAAGAAGATTATGAAGAAGGTTCTAGCTTTTACCCTCCTGTGTTTTGTAATGCTGACTACTGCATTCGCTCAAAATGCCGCCAAGCAGGCCGACATCAAGTTTGACAAAACAAGCCACAACTTCGGTACTTTTTCGGAGGACAATCCTGTAGTGACCTGTGTGTTTACCTTTAAGAATACCGGAACAGCCCCGCTGATTATCCATCAGGCCGTGCCATCTTGCGGATGCACCGTGCCAACCTATACCAAAGAGCCGGTGAAACCCGGAGAGAGCGGTAAGTTGGAAATCCGTTATAACGGAGTCGGCAAATTCCCGGGACACTTCAAGAAATCCATCACCGTGCGCACCAATGGCAAGACCAAGATGGTACGCCTGTATGTAGAAGGTACGATGGAGGCTTCAAAAAAATAAACTGCATGTTGCAAACAAAAAGATAAACCACGAAAAACTCATTTCCGGATGCTCAGGCATTCTGAAATGAGTTTTTTTTTGAATTAAAACACAATATTCTTATGGAATGTAAAGCAATTTTTCTGGATATTGACGGCACACTGGTGTCTTTCAAAACTCATACGATCCCTGCATCGACGCTCGAAGCCGTGAAGGCGGCACGCCGTAAGGGAATAAAAGTTTATGTGGCAACCGGTCGCCCCCTGCTCTTCATAGACAATTTGGGAGAGCTGGAGTATGACGGTCTGGTGACGACTACCGGAGCCCACTGCATCGACCGTGAAGGCAAGTCCTTCGCTTTGCGTACGGTAGACCGCGGGGATGTGGAGCGCCTGGTGCATCATCACGAAACCTGTCCTCAGGAGGCTTTCCCCATTATTTTTGTGGCGCAGGATGAACTGTTTGTCACCGGACTGTCGCCCGAACTGGAGGATCTGTCCCGTCTGTTGAACTTCGAGATTCCAGCCGAGTTGCCGGTGGCTCATGCTTTGGAAAAAGATATTTTGCAGATTATCGCCTTCTTCCCGCCTCAGGACGAAGCCCGCTATATGGAGCAGCTGATGCCCGGATGCGTGGCCATGCGCTGGCATCCCACCTTTGTGGATATCATCACGCGGGGAGTAAGCAAGAGCTACGGCATCGACCGCATGCTGGAGCACGAGGGTATTTCTCTGGAGCAGACTGTGGCTTTTGGCGATGGAGGCAACGATATCGACATGCTGCGACATGTTGGTCTGGGAGTGGCTATGGGCAATGCTTCCGACGAAGTGAAGGCCGCTGCCGGCTTTGTGACCCGCAGTGTGGACGAGGATGGAATAGAATATGCCCTGCATACACTGGGAATTCTGTGATTTTTTATGCGGAAACTGTTCCGGTTGTCCGTTTTATTGTTTATTTTTGCATGAGTAAGAACTTATAAACCCTATGAACATGAAGAAACAATTAAAGAAAGTACTGGTGCTGGGTTCCGGTGCCTTGAAAATCGGTCAGGCCGGAGAGTTTGACTATTCAGGTTCGCAGGCTTTGAAAGCTTTGCGCGAAGAAGGTATCCGTTCTGTTCTGGTCAATCCGAACATTGCTACGATCCAGACCTCTGAAGGTATTGCCGATCAGGTATATTTCCTCCCGGTTACTCCTTATTTCGTAACCGAAATCATCAAGAAAGAACGTCCCGACGGTATTCTGCTCGCCTTTGGAGGACAGACCGCGCTGAACTGTGGTACGGAACTCTATCAGAAAGGTATTCTGAAAGAATATGGTGTAGAGGTGCTCGGTACTTCCGTTGAGGCTATCATGTATACTGAAGACCGCGACCTGTTTGTAAAGAAACTGGACGAGATCGAGATGAAGACTCCGGTGAGCCAGGCCGTGGAAAATATGGAAGACGCTTTGGCAGCCGCCCGTCGTATCGGTTATCCGGTAATGATCCGCTCGGCTTATGCTTTGGGTGGTTTGGGTAGCGGTATCTGTCCGAACGAAGAGAAATTTGTGGAACTGGCCGAGAGTGCCTTCACTTTTGCTCCTCAGATTCTGGTAGAGGAATCCCTGAAAGGCTGGAAGGAGATCGAGTTTGAGGTAATCCGCGATGCCAACGACCACTGCTTCACAGTGGCCAGCATGGAAAACTTCGACCCGCTGGGTATCCACACCGGTGAGTCTATCGTGGTGGCACCGACTTGCTCTTTGACCGAGGAACAGGTGACCATGCTTCAGGAACTGTCTAAGAAATGTATCCGTCACTTGGGTATTGTGGGTGAGTGTAACATCCAGTATGCCTTCAACGCCGATACCAACGACTATCGTGTCATCGAGGTTAATGCCCGCTTGAGCCGTTCATCAGCTCTGGCTTCCAAGGCTACCGGTTATCCGTTGGCTTTCGTAGCCGCTAAGATCGGGTTGGGTTATACTTTGGACCAGATCGGTGAGATGGGCACTCCGAATTCAGCTTACGTGGCTCCTTCTTTGGACTATCTGATTTGTAAGATTCCTCGTTGGGACCTCACCAAGTTTGCCGGTGTATCCCGTCATATCGGTTCCAGCATGAAGTCTGTGGGCGAAATCATGTCTATCGGCCGCTCTTTCGAGGAGATTATCCAGAAGGGACTTCGTATGATCGGTCAGGGTATGCACGGGTTTGTGGGCAACGACAACCTGCACTTTGACAATCTGGACGACGAACTGGCCAATCCGACCGACTTGCGTATCTTTGCCATTGCCCAGGCTTTGGAAGAAGGATATACCATTGACCGCATCTTCGAACTGACTAAGATTGACCCTTGGTTCATCGGCAAGCTGAAGAACATCGTGGACATGAAGGCCCGTTTGCAGGAATACAACAAGCTGGAGGATATCTCTGCCGAGCTGTTGCGTGAGGCTAAGGTGCTGGGCTTCTCTGACTTCCAGATTGCCCGCTTCGTGCTGAAACCACAGCAGGGAAATATGGAGAAGGAAAACCTTCAGGTGCGTGCTTACCGTAAGCAGTTGGGCATCCTACCGGCTGTGAAGCGCATCAATACCGTAGCTTCAGAGCATCCGGAACTGACCAACTACCTGTATATGACTTACGCCGTAGAGGGTTACGACGTGAACTATTATAAGAACGAGAAATCAGTTGTTGTACTGGGTTCAGGAGCTTACCGAATCGGTTCTTCCGTAGAGTTCGACTGGTGCTCTGTAAATGCCATTCAGACTGCCCGCAAGCTGGGTTATAAGTCTATCATGATCAACTACAACCCGGAGACTGTTTCTACCGACTACGACATGTGCGACCGTCTGTACTTCGATGAGTTGTCTTTCGAGCGTGTACTCGATGTCATCGATCTGGAGCAGCCACGCGGTGTGATTGTATCTGTGGGTGGTCAGATTCCGAACAACCTGGCCATGAAGCTGCACCGTCAGTCAGTGCCTATCCTGGGTACCTCTCCGGTATCTATCGACCGTGCCGAGAACCGTAACAAGTTCTCCGCAATGCTCGACCAGCTGGGTATCGACCAGCCGGCATGGCAGGAACTGACCAGCCTGGACGAGATGAAAGCCTTTATCGACAAGGTAGGTTATCCGGTTCTGGTTCGTCCGTCATACGTGCTTTCCGGTGCTGCCATGAACGTATGTCACAACGAAGAAGAGCTGACCCGCTTCTTGCAGATGGCTACCGAGGTGTCTAAGGAATATCCGGTTGTGGTTTCTCAGTTCATGCAGGAGACCAAGGAGATTGAGTTCGACGCGGTAGCTCAGAACGGTGAGGTGGTAGAATATGCCATTTCCGAGCACGTTGAGTTTGCCGGTGTGCATTCCGGTGACGCTACACTGGTATTCCCGGCACAGCAGATCTACTTCTCAACAGCACGTGCTATCAAGAAGATCAGCCGTCAGATTGCCAAGGAATTGAACATCTCCGGACCATTCAACATCCAGTTCCTGGCCAAGGGCCGTCAGGTGAAGGTTATTGAGTGTAACTTGCGTGCTTCACGAAGCTTCCCGTTCGTATCTAAGATTCTGAAGCGCAATTTCATCGAAACCGCAACCCGCATTATGCTTGATGCTCCATACAGCCAGCCGGACAAGTCTGCATTCGACATCGACCGTATCGGTGTGAAGGCTTCTCAGTTCTCATTTGCCCGTTTGCAGAATGCCGACCCGGTATTGGGTGTAGACATGTCTTCAACCGGTGAGGTAGGTTGTTTGGGTGATGACTTCAACGAAGCTCTGTTGAACGCACTCATCGCTACCGGTTACAAGATTCCGAAGAAGTCTGTCATGTTCTCTTCCGGTGCTGCCAAGTCTAAGGTGGATCTGCTCGACGCAAGCCGTATGCTGGCTGCCAAGGGCTATGAAATTTACGCTACTCCGGGCACTGCGGCCTTCCTGAACGAGAACAATGTTCCGGCTGTTACCGTGCACTGGCCGGATGAAAATCCGCAGGATGAGAATAATGTGATGAAGATGATTGCCGACCATAAGTTCGATCTGATTGTGAACATTCCGAAGAATCACAGCAAGCGCGAGCTGACCAACGGTTACCGCATCCGTCGTGGTGCCATCGATCACAATATTCCGTTGATGACCAATGCCCGTCTGGCCAAGGCCTTCATCGAAGCCTTCTGCGAGATGAATATGGAAGACATTCAGATCAAGAGCTGGCAGGAGTATAAATAATTCTTCTGATCCAACTTGTGAAACGCTATAAACTCTCTCCGGCAAATCTCTGGATTCGCCGGAGAGAGTTTTTTTATATTTGTTTGCTTTTTGTCCGGATTTTTTATACTTTTGTCCGATTTTATTGATATTATTGACTGATTAAATTCTAAAACAATGAAAAGAACAACCCGGCTGTTTCTCGCTCTGTTGGGAATCGTTGTCCTGCTTTTTTCCTGTAAAAAAGAGCAGCGCATAGAGATTGTGAAGGTGGTGCATGAGAGTAACTATGATGATCTGGAACAGATGATCGGGGAGGGGATCATTGAATATGATTCTGTATGTTTCTCTGACGGTTCTACAGCCGTGTATCGTTTACAATGGGCGCCTCAGAACAGTCTGACGGAGTTTCGTGACCCGAAAGGACGTGTTGTGGCCACATGGGCCCATGCTTCTGAATGCACGATGCAGGTCATGATCCGTCGTTATGATGATCAGGACCGATTACTCCGTTTTCTTACTTTTGACTGTGAGGACATTGGGGTTACAGACAGTATTTATAAGGAGTGGTTTGGGAATGGAGATTCTCTTTATCTGGTGTTCCGGCAAAAGATGGAACATTGGGATGATGAGGTTTGGGATACGACACACTATTCCCGCTTTGATGTGGAATACAATGCAGAAGGACATGCCGTGCGTGTTTCGCGAAATCAAGGAGCTTCTGAAATTGTGGCTCCCGAGGGCTGTCAGTTGCTGGTGGATATCCAGCCCTGTCAGAGTTTTTGGGTAAGCGATTTGGATGGAGGCCGGTTTGTTTTCCTGGTCGATCAGGTTCCGGCGCAGGCTGATGCTTCAGATTATGTAGTGAAGCGTTATGCCGATATGCTTCCTACCATGGACTTGACCTTTAAGTCAGGCAAGCTTGCTCGGATTCTGTGGCATGCCGAAACTTCGTATTCGGATGCTAGGGCTATGACCTTTACGCATGAAATTATAGATGGAAAGCAGGTTTATACCCGTCAGGAAGAAGGTAGTCCGGTGGCATACCGTAATATCTGGCAAGATGGCAAGTTATTATACCGCCAGCTGATTGGTGCCAACGGAGAAGTTTTGAAATCAGAAGAATCACCTGACTTGCCTGTGGATAATGACGGCAATCCTCTTTATGAAAAAGACGAGATGAATCCTTTTCGTCATAGTTTTTATTGGTATAATGTGTATGACTGTATTCTGCCGGACTACAGTAAGAAGAAATGAGCTGTTTGGCTAGTAAAGTGCCCCCAAAAGTTTATGCTTAACTTTTTGGGGCATTTTACTTTTTTCTAGAAAACTTCTGTTTTCATTAGGGTCCAATGAAAATGGACAAGTTGAAAAAATAATTAAATAGTCCTTCAGAAAGGTGACAATCGAGTTCTTTGACATCGTTGAAATCAGACTTATCGAACAGTATGTAAGTGATTTTATCTATTAGAGAGATGCTTAGAATCTGCAAAACTTCATAAGTAGATCGTTGCAATTGCATTTCGTGTGTGACAATTAAGTGATGATTGCCACATTATTTGAATGCGTACAGCACTTTCTTTTGTACTCCAGAATCTTTTTATTTTAAGGTGTTGCTTTAGCCATTTAAAGAATAGCTCGACCATTGTTGAACAGAGTTCTGTTCAGAAAAGCGGTAAGTTGAGCGAATACGTATTTATCTTGCTTCATAGCGGTTTTTAATTTGGCTGCTAAGCAATGAGTTCAAATCAGTTTCATTCTAAAGTGCTGCAATACAGTTGTTTGAAAGGTCAATTAATCCACTTATACGGGATTGTAGTGAGATTTTATTACAAATAAACTTTCTAATTAGAATTTTATTACAAATAAATATTTACCTTTGTAAAGGTAAATTGACTATATAAAAGTTTCTCTATAGGTTTAATCATTCTGTATGAATTCACGGCCACAAATCATAGGAGGAATAAAACAAAGGAGTAAACAGACTTATGAATTAACGAAAAATAGTCAACTTTTAAGCTAAACATTATTAATTAACAAAGAAATTGGTACTATTGTATTATTAGTTTGAATTCAGAAAATGATTAGATTATGAAAAAACTTTTTAATGGATTGCTTTGCGTATTACTTGTTATGACATTAGGTGTGACTGATATATCTTGTAGTAGTGATGATATTGAAATCCCTGTAGGTACAGCTCCATCTCCTGATGATAAAGATGCTGAATATGATTTCAAGGCTAATAATGTGTATTATGTTGTATATCCAAACATGGAATGTGGTGTCACTTACGGGTATAAAAATGATGATAATTATAACAATTATTCAGGTAAGGTTATAATTCCAACTTCAGTAGAGTTTAATGGAAGTATTTATAAAGTAACAAGAGTGGATGAAGATGCTTTTAAAGGATCGAAGACACTAATTTCGGTTGTTTTACCTCAGACATTAGAGAAAATAGCATCTGAAGCTTTTTCTGATTGTTTTAATCTCTCTGAAATTAATATTCCTGCATCAGTAAAGGAGATGGCAGATTATACACTTGCAAATTGTACAGGATTGAGAACTCTTACTTTAGAGGATGGTATAAAGGAAATTCCTAATGGGTTTTGTAATAGATGTACCTCATTAGAGTCTATTTCTATGCCGAAAAGTGTGACAAAAATAAATGATGGAGCTTTTGCCTATTGTACATCTTTAACATCAGTAAATATGCCTCAAGTAGATTCTATATTTAGTGGTGCATTTTCTTATATTACATCTTTAGTAAATATTGAATTTCCAAATGTTAGATTTATAGAATATAAGCAAGACTATGATTTTCCAGAAGAACAAGCATTTTATAATTGCAATTCATTAATTTCAATTAAACTTCCTAAGGCCATTTCAATAGGTGGATTCTCTAGTTGTGATTCTTTGTTAGAAATTGAACTACCACAAGCAAAAAACGTATATGGTTTTCAAAATTGTAATAAACTAAAAACGCTAAAATTGCCAAAAGCTGAAATTATTGATGATACATCATCTTCTGGAGGATTTAGCTTTTGTGATGATTTAGAGTCAATTAATTTACCACAGGCAACGTCTGTTAGTGGATTTGTTCATTGTCCCAAATTAAAATCGGTAACATTGCCTGTAGTACAATTTATTCATGATTCTTTTAATTATTGTGATGAATTAAATAGCATAATACTTCCGGATAGTCTTGAAAGAGTTGAACAATCATTTAATAATTGTCCTTCATTAAAATCTGTTTATTGCAAAAGCAGTAATCCTAGCAACATATACTTATCTTCGTCATTTCGCATTAATTATGTCGGCCATACTAAAGCAACCTTATACGTACCAATAGGAACTTTAGATGCATACAAAAACTGGAATTATTATTTCACTAATATAGAAGAGTATGATTATGAGGAGTAATAAGATATTTTATGGTTGTAGACCTTGTTTGTTTTGAAATATGAACAATTTGTAGTTTTCTACTTGTAGTTAAATTCTATCACACAATAGAAAGAAATATTGGATACTATAAAATATTTTGTGTAAATGGAAATACGGGATTCACATCAGTTTGAGTCTCGTATTTTTTATTTTAGATTTTTCTCGGTTTGACTTAACCGATTGAGAAATAAACTTTTAGCGAATTATTTGAGAAATAGAGGTAACGATTTAGCAACTGTGCGAATTTCAGCGTTTTACATTGCTATGCTGTCAAATAACTCTTTCATTTGCAAATATAACATCTTTTTCCGAAAGTACGAACTTTCGGTGACAATTTTATAAAATCGACTTGCGAAAAAAGAAAATTATCGTGAATGGTCTAACTCTATATACCAGCCTTCCTTGACGGGCTTGTATAGCGTAGTGTCATTGTATGTCCTGCGGTAAATTTTGTTCAGGTCGCCGTGTTCGGTGATACGGATGTCACGGCGGCTTCTCAATTCGAGATCGTAAACGAAACTCTTGGATGTTCCCGCATCCACGATGCCGTGGGAGTAGTACAGCATAAATAAGCTCACATATACCGAATCTGCCGTTTCCTGCTCCCTGCGGTCAACAAGGACAAGACCGCATCCAATCTCTGACAACAAGGAGTCGAGTTGTATTCGGTCAGATCTTGATAACCCGTGTACCGGCGTGTCCTGCACTTGGTTCGGTTGGTAGGATATTTGTCCTGCCGAATCAAGGATGAGAATATCGCAGGGAGAGAGCGGTGGATAGTGAAAGCTTCCCTCCGAACTCTCCGCCATGATTTTGCGTATCTTGTCGAATGCCGCCTCGTGCGTGGCGAAGTGGCGTATCATTTCCTCGTCCGTCGGCGGCATGGGTGGCTCGCAGCTTACGACCGATGCAAGCGTTAAAAGTAGTATTATGATAACTATCTTCATCTCTGTTTAAGCCCCACCTTCACCATGCCATGTGCAGGTTTGGGTATTGTTATCATAGTTATGTTCTATCCATTGCCCCGATTTCTCGCCGTCAGTGTATTGTCCCTCGATAGTTATATAGGGTTTGCCGTCCCGTGTCGATTCCACACGATAAGAGCCGTCAAGTTTTCCGTTACGGTAGTGGCGTATTATCCTGCTGCGAAGCGTGCTCGCATCCTCGAAGATTTCCCACTCCTCGCCATCTTTTTTCCCGTCGATATAATGAGATTCAAAAATCTGCTCTCCTGTCTTGCTGTCAAAGCGGCGCTCCCGCCCGCTCTCCACACTCTGCTTATATTCCTTTTCGGCTTCTATTTTGCCGTTACGAAAATAGGTCTTTACAGTTCCGTCTATCTTGCCTTGCTGCATGGGTGTTTCCTTTCGGGGAGTAACGCCGTCTTGGTAATACTCCGTGAATGTGCTGTTACGCTTGCCTTTGGCATATATACCCGATTCACGCAGCACCCCATCACGATAGCGGCGATAATCACCGTTTATCATGCCATCGGAAAATTTAACACACTCCTCGTCAAGTCCTCGTATAATGCGATATTTTCCCCGTAACGGCTGTTTTCTGCCTTTTTTATAATAGACCGTGCGCCGTGAGTTATCTGTTATAGTCTGCAAATCGCTCCATTCTACGATTTGTTGTGCGGAAACCGTGCCACACAATAGTAAAAAGATGTATAGTGCCAATATTCTATTCATTGTATTTTTTGTTTTTCAAGGTTGCGGCTAACACGTGGCTCAATCACCACGAAAAGCGATTGAGCCACACGCCATTATCCGCATAAATCGAACTTGTTAGCCTCTTCACTTCTTCAACAAAGCGAAAAATTCCTCGTATCGCTCGAAAGATTCAAAGAATCCTGCATGCAATGTTATTTGTGTATCATCCGTCAAGAAGATTTCCAATTCTCCTTCTTCATCGTCATATTTAAGATGTTTTATATCCGATATTTTAAATAAAAAAATCACAATGTTTTGTAAATATGAAATATTGTTTTAACTTTCGCATATTTAAGAGTTATGCGGCAGCTTAAAAAACGACAGCAAACCAGAAAAATCATCTTGACAAACCAACTTTGAATTATGAAGGGTGAAACTTTTCGGGGACAACTTCCAGCATTTCCAAAAAACAGTTTTTCCATTGACTTGGCGACAAACAGACAATTTGGGAGTTAAGGTTTATTCCGAATTTTTCCGAAATTGACCTGACCTGATTTTTTCTGAAAATCGACTTTAAAGCTGTTTTGACAGATAAATCAGGCTTCTGTAACAGACAGGAAATAAAAGCTAAATATTTGACTTTAAGCTCAAAATCCTCAAATCCGCAACTAAGCTCTTCAGCGTCCTTCT
>NZ_QUEM01000013.1 GCF_003477995.1 Bacteroides sp. OF04-15BH | reverse complement strand
GCGGAATTAAATTTGCACATATTTAATTCCGCCAACAGGTTTTGATAGTTTTATTTCCCAAACTGGATGTATAAAGCTATACATGTAGATATGAACATTAATATAAATATGAAAGATTTATTCTGGATTATGTACTGATGGTGTTTACTTCCTCTTAAACACCTTTCCCAGCTTCTTTCCTATGGAGTACAGACCATCATAGATGGATATCAGGATGACTATAAAGATCAGTAAAGTCCATTCGCCAGCCTCCTGGAGTTTGCTTTTTGAGGTGTCGTCCGGCTCACACTCATGCTTTTCAGGTTTATGGTAGTCCTTATCGATATTGTCCTTATCATCGTCATTATCATGTGGCTCACTGTTCCATTCGTCGCATTCTTCTATATATTGAAGGTATTTTTTCGGATCAATAGAACAAGTGGTACCGTATTCACCGCTTTCATCCATATTCTTCCAGATTGTTGCATACAGAGAATCTTGGAAACCAACAGAATTTCTGGGCAGAGTATGGTAACTACCGCAGTAAGGACATCTTTGTGGACTGGTCAGGATTGTGCATCTGTATTCCATATCCAGACCTTTAAATCTCTTTCGGCAATTGTCACAGAAAAAAATTGTTATACCTCTTAGCATGATAGAATAATTTTAGGATTAGACTAATATGATACGCTTAGATATTGGAAATGATGATATCCAGTAGGGCGATTTTCTTTCTTAATTCTTCCCGCATTTTCCGGTCTCTCCATTTGATGACCAGCGGTTGCTGACCGTCCTTTTCCAGATAAAGCCCCTCTTCTGATTCTATTTCGAATATCCGAATGCGAAAACATTCTTCCATTTGTTTCTTTAACTGAAAGAATTTTGTGGTGGGGTAGGCCTGGGCATATCCCATTTCCTTGAGCTTATATAGAAGAACTGCTGACAGTTGGTTGTTTAGGATCTCAAACTGATATTCTTTGAGATTATTTTTCAGGGCAGACAGGGTGTATAGTGCCCAAGCCAGTTGTTCTTTCAGTAAAGCGTTGTCTGTATTATCCTTCTGTTCGATATGACGATACGCATTCAGAACACTGCGATGGGTCTGTAGTTTGGAAAAAAGAAACAGGTCGAAGCGGACTTTTAGTCCAAAAAATATTTTCATCATTTCAGTTTGGTTTATGTGAATCTGCGAAAGATGGAATATCCCTCCAATATGGAAAGTGAATCGGATATTGGAGGGATGTCTCTGCCTTACCGGTTCGGATATTTCTATGAATAAACTCCGAGGTACAGCAGAGTAGGAAGGATAGGATATTTAAACAAGTGTAGTCTTTATTTGATTCATTTCATCGATTTGGGTGCGTATGAGTCCTTTCTGTGTTTCCAGGGCATCACGCTCCCGTTGGGCATTCTTCAATTCACTTTCTTTCTGGTTTCGTTTGGTATGTATATCTTCAATCTGTTCCTGTAAAGGTTCAATCAGATCGGTGATAAAGGCTTCCTTCACAGAATCGATGACTGCATCTTTTCTCATGAAAGCATGGTCCAGATAAGGACTTGGGTCAAAATCCCGGCTGATGGAATTGATGAAATCTTCCACTTTAGCTAAATTTTCATCGTAGCTCAGTATATTTCCGATTACTCCCAATAGACCCCAGGAAGCTCCATTAAGGACCTCCCAGATAACATCTCCCCAACCATAATTGGTGTCGTTGTCATCATCTTCCTTAAAGGAGAACAAATCGTTGTCATCCATATCCAGATGAATCTTGTTTTGGATGCTTTCGATAAAGTCTTTGGAATCAAAATCCGGCAGATATTGCATCAGCAGGCTTTCTGCATCCTGAAAGAAGGTATTGATACTTTTTTTGATGACTCTTTTGCCCTGTTCGGTCAACTCTTCGGTTTTACGTTTCAGTGTTCGGGTGATTAGGAACTGGAACTCGTTGTCAATTCTGGGGCGGATACTATCGAAACTCTTGAACCGGCTCCAGTCACGATGAATGATTTCTTTCATGCGTTTGCAGGAACGGTCCACTTCGTCCTCCATATCTTGTTTCCCTATTCGGATCAGGTTACGAATATTTTCATTCAGTCCTTCTCCAAGAGAATTGATCTTTTTCTGAAGTTTTTTGTGTACCCGTGCCAGTTTGTCTTCCCGTTCTTCTACCTCCGAATCCGGCATCTGGAGCAGTTCAATCTTGTTGTTGATCAGATGCAGTTCGTTTTCATTCTCGGCTTTGATCTTGTTGCCTGCCGCCAGAATGGCGTTCAGAGGCTTGGCAAACAGAATTTGTCCTTTTTCTTTGTCGATCAGTTCTTTTACGGCATTTGTCAGGTCATCAATATGACTCCACTGGTGCATTTCCTGTGCGGTACTGATACCGAAGTTCGAGCAATGTCTTTTCCAGGCAAAATCAAAAGCCTCGTTTTCACTGATTCTGCTGGTGGGGATTGCAGCCAGCAGAGCCATTTCTGCAGATACCGGTATCAGCTCGACGGTACTTAAGATTTCGGTGAGGGTATTGTCCTGACAGGCTTTGCAGGCTTTCCGGATTTCCGCCTTGACATAATCCCGGATCTGCTGCTCGTCTTCCGGATTCGATTCACAGCAATAGGGGATGTCATATTTATTGATGCCGATCAACACCTTGCCGATGCCGCACTGGCGTACATTCTTGAAAATGATGTCCCGGTCCGTAGCGTCGAACGGTCGGCCGGCATAGAGCATCATCAGCACCACATCGGCCTTTTTGAGGAACTCCTTGGTGCGTTCCTCGCGCGATACAATCGGGTCGTTGAATCCCGGAGTATCCACAATCTCCACTCCTTTAAGGTACTCTTTCGGATAGTAGATCGTAACCGATTTCGTAATGGAGATAAACTTGCCGTCGGCCCCGACGTACTCGATGAGCTGGTCGAAACTGTCCTCTTGGGTCTTGCCCAGATAGTTTTGCAGGGAGGCCCCGAGTCTGGAAGATTTCTCTACCAGTTCTTTGGCCGCCTTGATCTTAGATTCGTCCAAAGAGTCCACGGCCTCCTCCAGCGGACGCGCGGCCTGCATCTTCTGCTCGGCCCATTCATCGGCCGTATAGAATTCAGCCACAATACGCTCTTTCTCGCCGTATGTAATTACCGAGAGTGCCGCCGTCATGGGGGTAGTGGCCGCCGGCAGCACGTCATTCTCAAAGATAAAGGCATTCAGGAATGTAGATTTGCCGCATTTCATCTGTCCGATGACACCGATGGTCAGCGTGTCCTTTTCCAGCTTTTCCCTGATCTCTGCCAAAGAGAGTGTGTCTTTGGCGGAGGTGGTCCGTTCTTTGGGTATCCAGCCATATTCGGCTGCCCGCTTGGCCACTTGCAGGAGAGCCTGTTTCTTCTCCTGCAAATTGTTCAGATATTGAGAGAAATTAGTTCTGTCGCTCATAGTTTTCTATCTTTTTTTGAATCTTCTTGAATTGTTCATAACAGTCATCCAATCTTCTCCAGGTTGCTTTCAGGTCGCACAGATTGGAGTATTCCTGTTGGATTTCTCCGGCTTCCTCAATGCATCTTTCAAAACTGTTTGACAGACTTTCTACTTGGTAGCCGGCAATATCGTTCAGTAAAAATTTCAGTCTTTCTCCTTCGTCAGCAGTCATCTCAAAGCGGTCGGAACTGAAGATATGTTCCACCCATTTAGGAATCTGGCAGGCTCTCTCACAGTTTTCCTGCATGTTTCTCAAGCTTGTCCAAAACTCATCCGAGAGTTCCTCCCCACTCTGAAGAGCATTGTTATAGCTGCGGTCGCTTTCGGCTACTGCATCCTTAAAGATATTCAGATACTCTTCTATATCTGTTCTCAGGTCCGAAAGGAAGTTGGCACGATTGCTGATTCTTTCTACACTCTGGATGGGGTTCATAATCTGTTCCAAAGGAGCCTGAGACGAGAAGCGGATAAACTGTTGTACGGTCAGTCCTTCGTTGGCAAGTGTCTTTCTGATCAGTGCTTCTACTTTATCAACCTCCGATTTCGGCTTGGTGTCTACCTTATTGATTACGACATACAGAGGTTTGTTCAGCTTTTCCTTGATGATGGCAATGGAACTTCGGTTTACGGTCCCGGCATTTACATCGAACACCCAGAACAGGGCGTCACATTCGTTGATGACATCTATGGTCCGTTCCCGGTCTTCCTTGTCATTGGAGTTGAATCCCGGGGTGTCCAGCACACTCAGTCCCTGAAGGTTCTGGTTCGGGTAAGACATCACAAAGTATTTGATGAGTGCGGAAATTCCTTTCACCTGATCCAGAGTTTCCTTGGAAACCTTTCTGAAAGAATGCTCATCGATCACTTTCATCTTGCCATCACCGGAAATGAAGTTGTAGTGTACGTTTTCACTGCTGGCAATGTAGGTCGGGATGGCTGTAGTTGCTTTGGTGCTGACCGGAAGCTGAGGGATGGACGGGTCGTCCTGCGACAGGATGCGGTTGACGATAGAGGTCTTTCCGGCAGAGAATTCTCCGACAAAGGCAATGGTCTTCTTTCCGTCGAGCCAGCTCTTCCGTTTGGTTGAGGCCCACTGGTCGAAATAGTCATACAGAAACGTCTTGATATGTTCAAGGGCTTCTCTACCTTTCAGGTCTCCACAGCTGAAGTCTGGATCGCTGGTGTAGATAAACGAATAGACATCGGTCAACGGTCCTTTGAGGAAAGCTTCCAGATTATCAATTTCCCGGTTCAGAGCTCTGGTATCGCTTTGTTTTACTTCGCTGGCCGACAGAATCTCCTGTATGAAACTGAGGGAAGTTGCTTTCTGGTCAAGTTCCTGATCCATCTCTTCCAATTGTTGCTTGGCATCACACAATTCATCGTGCAGCTGTTGAGCTGCCTTTCTCTCTTTGTCTAAGTCATCCTGCAACTCTTCCAGTTCTGCATTTTTGCTGGAGATGCGTTTTTTCAGTTCGTCGTTGTCATCTTCGCAATCTTCCAGTTCTTCTTCCAGAGCCTTGATTTTCTTCTTCAGTTTTTCAATCTCATTTAGTTGTTCTTGAACGGCTGAGTCTATCTTGCCATTCAGGGCATTGGCCAGTTCTTTGTCCAACCGCTCACATTGAGCTTTGGCTTCAGCCAGCAGTTGCTCATATTTGTTTTTCAGAGCTGTACTTTTTGACGTCGTTTCCTGGTCGGCTTCGGCAAGTTTTGCTCTGATCTCTCGGTTGGCTCCTTCCAGATTCGTGCATCTTGAGAGAATTTCCTCTTTTTCTTTTTTTAATTTGGCCAGTTCATCCCTTAAAACATTCTTTTCCGCTTCGATCAGTTGTATTTTTGAAATCTCAAAAGTATCTTTTTGGGAGGCTGTTGGTTGTATTTTGGATTCTTCGGACGAAGTTTCCCGCTTTCTGAAAAAGAACCAGGCTAAGGCAGCCCCGATGATGAAGGCTGCCATTACTAGTAATACTATAATTCCACTGTTCATACCAGTTCCTGTTTTTAGTCCAGTTTATTTTTCAGATTTTCCATTTCTGCCTTGAGCTGTTCACATTCATCTTTATATTCCTTTATTTTGCGCGTCAGTTCATCATTCTGTTGCTGAAGGCTCTTGACGGTTCGTTTGGCCTTGTCCAGTTCATATTCCAGATCGTCGTTGTCTTCATCATGACTCTGCGCCCGTTTGCGCACTGCATCCAGTTCGGCCAGCAGATCCTCCACCTGCCGCTCCAGTTCACGGTTGCGTTTGCTGAACTTTTCATTTTCCGCATACAAATCATCCAGCTCATTCTGTCTGCTGGTTTGCTGTTTTTTGTTGTCAAACAGTTTGTCTTTGGCAACGAAGCCTGTTGCTCCGCCCAAAAGAAATGCGCCTAAAACGTCTATCATTTTCATGCTGATTTATAAAGTTAGTAATTGGGTTTTGTATTCGCGTAGCTGGTTCATTCTCTCGTCAAAAAGCTCTTTTTTCTCCTTTTGCTCTGTCTTGAGTTGATTCAGTGATGCCCGTTTTTGTTCAATCAGTTCGGTTACTCCGTTTTGCAGACTGGTGCGGATGCTTTCGGTTAGCCGGATGGAGATGTCCTGCAGTCTGCTTTTGAACTCTGGAATCAGTGAATCGTTTATATAGTTTCTGACGGCACGTATGCGCTGAGGCTTTGACATCATCTTGTCGGTAACCAGGCCCACCATAGAATCAATCAGCCCTTTATCGCTTCCGAACTGTTGTCCTATTTGTTGGTTGGATTCAGAGTAAGCGTGATATCTGTCTGTGGCCTGTGCCATGAATCCGGCAGCCCGTTCAATTCTACTGGCTGTGTTCTGATTGGACGCGATGCTGCTTACATCCGTAACCGTGTCTGCCAGATCCAGCATCGTTCCCGGATTGGCAAGAGCGGCTGCAGCAGTACCTCCACTGGAAGCTACGGCGGCGGCAACACCTACTGCGGCAGCGGCAATCACGCCGGCCTTGATCCAACCGTCGTATTCATGTCCCATGGTGTTCAAATCCAGATTGTAGCATAGCTCTGAGATCTGAACGTCCGACAGATCCAGATTGATAGTCGCTGCGCCTGTCTTCCGGTCGTTATCTTTCTGACAGAAGGTATGTTCCCGAAGAATCTGTTGGATTTGTGCCTTATATTCATTCATCAGGAGAGTTGCCGTACTGTTTATCATAGAAACAGCTTCGGCATCGAAATTACAGCTCTTTCCGTTGACCAGCCCGTTCAGTTTGGTTGTTACAAGATCCTCAAATTTGCGGGCGATTTCCTTTTCGCACGAAGCTTTTTCGTCCGAAATGTTGTCCATCATCCGCTCTATATTCCGACTGATACTCTCCAGCTCCTGTTGGCATTTGGTGATGGCTTCATCCAGTTTTTTGTCTGATGCGGAAGCCTTCATCAGTTCTTCGATATGTTCCAGAAGCAGGTCGGTGATATTCTTCAGCCTTTGTGTGTCTACCTTTTGAATGATATCCTTTTTGTTTTGCTGGATATCCTCAAACAGAGCATACAGTTCAGACAGATTGCCTGTCGAAGCAGATACTACGGCTACCTGTTTTACCGGAATCTTGCAGTTCTCGATGATATATGATTTGGCCGTCTCGATTTCTTGCGATGATTTGGTGTCTGCTTTGGTCAGCACCAGATAAATCGGTTTCAGGGAAAGACGCATCATTTCAATGAAATCCGTTAGCGAGCGGGTAACCTGTTGGTTGATGTCTGCAACCAGCAGAATGCCGTCAGCCTTGGGCAGAAAGCTCACCAGAGTCTGTTTGTGTTTCGGATCGGGTGAAGACAATCCCGGAGTATCTACCAGAATGGTCGAAGCGGGTACCAGGGTCGATGTGTCGAACACGGTGACTACCTTGGCATCGGCCAACTTCTCGTTTTTCAGCTCCGAGAGATCATTGATTTCCGTGATTTCATCATCCTGACTTACTATGTTTGCCTGACAGGATGTGCTGCCGAAATGCACTTCATAAATAGTTGCTGTGGTCGGTTTGGTGGCTGTTTCCAGTTTCTTGCTGTCCGTAAGAGCATTGATGAGTGTGGTTTTTCCGGAACTGAACTCACCGACCAGCGGCAGCATCAGGCTGGCATTTTCCTGCAGGGCGCGCTGTCCGATGAAATCCAATTCTCTTTCAACGCTGTCCAGGCCCAGATAAGCGGCAATACCGAGTAGTGTTTCTACTGTTTTCATAGTTTCCTCCTAAACTTTCTGAACATCTAAATATACCGTACTGCACGCTCCTGCCTTTTTGATGTCAATGCCATAGATACGCATGAAGGCATCGACTACCGCCTGTCCACCATTGGTGAACAACGGATTGCTCAATGACTGGGTGATTACTTCTACTTGCATGCCCGGTTCTATAAAAATTCCGTTCGAATTTTTTCTGCATTTAGTTGTGATGATAAATCTTGCCATGATTCTATAATTTTTGTTTTGGAACAAATCTACGACCTTTGCCGAGGATAATGAAACTCTGCTTCCTTTCAACTTTGAAAAAGTGACTAACGTGTAAAATGATACACGATACATGGGTAAAATTGATTCTATATCGCAATGATGACATGATGGTGAGCAATTTGTGTTAAATTTGTAGTGTCAGTTTTCGGACTGTTTCTATAATATGAAAAATGGATAATGAACGATATAAAAAATGATTTATGACAGATAAAGAAAAACTAAACAGTATCCTCCGTCTGCGCCTGTTTTTTTCCACCGAAAAAGAGTTGTCGGACTTTATTGGTTATAATCTGAAAGGAAATCATTTCAGCCGTTTCAAGACCTTTCAGTGCGATGCCTATTTCAGTAAGTTTTCCGAGTTATACCGTACCTATACTCAGAAAGAAGAAAATTTGGAATGCCTGCTTTATCAGTATGAGGCAACTTCCTGTTTTTTTAAGAAGTATATTGAGAAGACCAGTCACGAGGTCAACAAAGAATTCATTTCGCAGCTACTCCATTATCTTTATACCGGAGATTTTGATGTGCCGACTCCTTCTCTGAAGGTGCAGCAACTTTGTGAGCGCTATGACTTATGTAATCGGGAGGGAGAGATGAACATCGGCATTCTGCTTCTCATCACTTACGGTCTGCTTCCTACCTTTAAGAATAAGACGGCTCAGGATATTTCTGATATAGCCGGTGATTTTCAGGAAGCTTATAGGATATTACAGAATATTGCACATCAGTACCGTTCCGGAGCGACAACCATCTATCGGGAGATGCTCTGCTTGAAAGAGATGCGCCAAATGGTGGAAGAGGAGCGTACCGGTGACAAATATCTGAACCGTATCCTGCTCATTTTCATTACCAATGATGTGCTGAATCATATTTTTGCTTTGCTTAATCCGGTAAGACTCCGCCAGTACAATCTGGCATTTGTTTCCATGGAGATGGGGCTGGCCCGTTTTTGGCGTTGTGAGGAAGATGCCGATAATGTGGTGTGGGAGTTCTGGCCGTTGAACAATGTCGAGGGTTATTATCTGTATCGGAAAGAGATTGACTATCAGAACCGGAAAATCCGTTTTACACGTTATCAGCTCCTTTTCAAGGATTTGGGATATAAGGATTTCTGTTATACGGTGATTATGCATCCGGCCTTCAATTATCATAATATGTTGAAGCTGGAACAGCCGGAGTTTGCTTTGACTTATGATTATACGGATCTGGAGTATGAGGATGACCGGTACACGGTCCGTGAACTGAATTTCAGCATGATGTCGCCGGGAGGGGAGAAGCCGATGACACTGAAACCGATCCGGAAAGATGATGTGTTGCGGTATTACCGCAATTATATCGATCATGAGGGTACAGCCAAGGACTTTGTCGATATTGACTGTTTGCCAGAATACAATATCCGAGTGGAAGAGATGGAAGTTGCGGTAACCGATCTGGCCATTCTATTCAAGGACGGCTCGGGCATTTACCGTTTGGATAAGTTTGATGAAGACGGCGAGGAAAACATTGCCGGAATCTGTACTCTGACGCATGAGGATAATTTTATCTATGCAGAACTGAATGATCCGTCAGGTGAAAAGCGCCATTTTCTTTGCCTGGATTCCATCAATCAGAATCTGGATTTGGACGAGTTGGTCGATAAACCTTATTTTCGTAAGATTTCGAGTCTGGACGAATTGTTTGATGAATAATCTCATGTTTTGTGAGGAAAAGATTCTTTGAGAATCAAGCCCTTCAGCAGACCTGCTCGTTTGGGGGAGTTGAATCCGGCGGGTCTGTTGAAGGGCTTGTGCCAATCAATGATTTTTGTTTTTTAACATGCTCAGTTTTATAGCCGATAAAATAACAATAAGTTCCCAAGGATCATGCTCTGAAAAATACAATAAGTCTGTTGCCGGGGCTTGTTTTTAAATCTGTAGAAAGGCATTGATTATAAAGCGTAAACAAGGTTTCCGGTCTTGATGAAGTCTGGCTGTTGTGCGAAAGATGGAGGACATATTGTATTTTAGAAGATAAGTCCTGATATACATAATGTAAGATGTATGATATGTATATGTGTGAAAATTAATGCTTTATATCATATTCTTTGATTTGTGTCGCTCTGATATTGTTTCTATTTTTGTGTGAATGTAAAATGAAACGATATGCAGAACATGGAGAAAAGGCCTTTGGCCAATCATCATTTGTCTGTTGACTGCGTCGTAATAGGTTTTGACGGTAAGCAATTAAAGGTTTTGCTCATCAATCGTATCGGCGAATATAACGGCGAGGTTTATCACGACATGAAGCTGCCCGGAAGCTTGATTTATATGGATGAAAATCTGGATGAGGCGGCAAAACGCGTTCTGTTCGAACTGACCGGTCTCAAAAGTGTGAATCTGGTACAATTTAAGGCTTTCGGTTCCAAGGACAGAACGAGTAATCCCAAAGATGTCCTTTGGCTGGAGCGAACCATGCAATTAAAGGTGGACCGCATTGTGACCATCGCTTATTTGTCCTTGGTGAAGATTGACCGGATGTTGGATAAAAATCTGGACGAGCATGGGGCCTCCTGGGTTGTGCTTAAAGATGTGAAGAAACTGGCATTTGACCACAATCGGATCATTCGTGAAGCTTTGACATACATCCGGCACTATGTGGAGTTCAATCCTTCCTTACTGTTTGAGCTGTTGCCCCGTAAATTTACGGCTGCACAGTTGCGCGTGCTGTTTGAACTTGTTTATGGCAAAACGTTCGACGTGCGCAATTTCCATAAAAAAATCGTTATGATGGAATCTGTGGTGCCTTTGGACGAAAAGCAACAGGGGGTGGCTCATCGTGCTGCCCGCTATTATAAATTCGACAAGAAGATTTATAATAAAATCCGTCGTTGAGTGACCTTCTCTTTTTTGAAAAACTTATTATACTTGACCTATGAAAAACTATAGAAAAACATTATTGATTCTTTTTTGTCTGGCCCCTTTTGCTGTTTGGGCTCAGTTTCCTTACTTGGATGGCTCGTTACCGATAGAGGTGCGGGTAAACGATTTGGTTTCGCGCATGACTCTGGAGGAAAAAGTTTCGCAGATGATGCATACTTCGAAAGGCATAGAGCGCTTGAAGGTTCCTCCCTGCAACTGGTGGAACGAATGTTTGCATGGAGTGGCTCGCTCTACGGAGAAAACAACGGTCTTTCCTCAGCCTATCGGTTTGGGAGCGACCTTTAATCCGCCAGCCATAAAACGGATGGCGGAGATGATTGCTGCAGAAGGACGTGTGGTGCACCAAATAGCAGTTGAGAAAGGGACAACGCTGAACCGATATACGGGACTGACTTTCTGGACTCCTAATATTAATATCTTCCGTGATCCGCGTTGGGGCAGAGGACATGAAACATACGGTGAAGATCCTGTCCTGACGTCCGAAATGGGCATTGCGATGGTGCGTGGACTGCAAGGCGAAGATTCGGTTTATTTGAATGTGGCGGCCTGTGCCAAGCATTTTGCCGTGCATAGCGGTCCCGAAGGGTTGCGCCATGAATTTGATGCCAAGGCCTCCTATCACGATTTGTTTGATACTTATTTGCCTGCTTTTTATCGTCTGGTTACCGAGGCAGATGTGGCCGGTGTCATGTGCGCTTATAACCGCTTTAACGGACAACCGTGTTGCGGCAGCAACCTGTTTCTGCGCAAAATCTTGTTGACAGACTGGGGTTTTCAGGGTTATGTGACTTCCGATTGCTGGGCAATCAACGATTTCTGGGGCGGTCATCAGACCCATTCTTCTCCGGCAGAGGCTGTGGCCGATGCGGTTCTGCATGGAACGGATTTGGAGTGTGGAGAATCCTACAATCATTTGCTTGAGGCTGTTCAGAAAGGTTTGATTACCGAGGCCCAGTTGGACATTTCACTCAAACGCTTGTTCACGGTGCGTTATCGTTTGGGCCTCTTTGATACGCAGCATAAGAATCCTTATGCCAACCAGCCGAAATCATTGCTCGAAGCTCCCGAACACGGAGCTCATGCGCTGGAGCTGGCCCGTCAGTCTATGGTGCTTCTTCGTAACGAGAAAAAACTTCTGCCTTTGTCTTCCCGAAAGAAATATAAGATTTTGCTTGTAGGACCCAATGCGGATAATGAAACAACACAGTTAGGTAATTACAACGGATTTCCAACGCGTAATGTGACTTTGCTGGATGCACTGCGTGCAGAACCGAATGTAGAGGTGATATATGATTCGTTGACGGATTTCACGACCTGGAAAAATGAGACCCGCATTGATTCCCTTATGGAGCAGTGCCGGGATGTTGATCTGGTGCTCTTTGCCGGAGGTATTTCGCCGACACTCGAAGGTGAGCAGGGAGATGCCGGAGGCAATGGAATCGAAGGTTTTCGGGATGGTGACCGTACGACCATAGCTCTGCCGAAGGTGCAGACGCAGGCCATGCAGGAATTGCAGAAAATGCATAAGCCTATGATCTTCGTCTGTATGTCGGGCAGTGCCGTGTCTTATAACTGGGAAGCAGAACATCTGCCGGTTGTCATTCAGGCCTGGTACGGCGGACAGGCAACGGGAACCGCTTTGGCCGATATTCTTTTCGGAAGATATAATCCTTCCGGACGTTTGCCTTTGACCTTCTATCGCTCGGATGAGGATTTGCCGCCGTTTGAAGATTATTCGATGCAAGGGCGTACCTACCGTTATTTTGAAGGTGATGTCTTGTATCCTTTCGGTTATGGTTTGAGCTATACAACATTTAAATATCAGCATCTGAAAGTACCTTCCGATGCACAGACGGGTGATTCTGTGAAAGTCAGTGTCGAAGTGGTCAATACTGGAAAGATGGCGGGCGAAGAAGTGGTGCAACTGTATCTGTCTCATCGAGGGATGGCCGAAGAAGCCCCGTTGTGTGCCTTGAAGAAGTTTGTAAAGATTAAACTGGAACCGAAAGAACGGCGCACAGTATCTTTTGTTCTTTCTCCGCGCGAACTGGCTTTTGTCGGTCGGGCCGGAGATATCCACGAGGATGCCGGAACGGTAGAAGTCTTTGTGGGTGGTGTCTGTCCTTCTGCACCGCAACGGTTTACGAAAGGAATACAGAAAGCCGCTTTGCACTTGCAGGGTGAGCCAAAGAATTTCCTTTATTAGATATCTTTTGCCGGGCAGACCTTGTCGGGCTATGTTGTAACGTAATATATGATTGCTATGAAAAAAATAATTTCTTTTGTCGTGATTGGACTTTCTTTGTGCGGTTGCAGTCCAAGTATTCAGAGATCGTTTCAAACGGATTTCTTTGGTATCGACGTTGATTCGCGCGGCTATATTGTCGGTATGTGGAACCGTACACGTGAAAGCCGTAATTTCAGTCCGGCTGACCAGCCTTCGCCATTGCTTTCTCTTTATGACGAAGAACTGAAGCGTTATTATTATCCTCAGAAAGCCCGTTACAGTAAAGGGAAATATCAGTTGGAATATGAAAACGGTTCTGTGGCAACTGTCAGACTGGAGGAAAAGGACAAATATTTCAAGTTGAGTCTGGAGAGTCTGGAGCCCCGTAATGGTATCGACGGCATTCAATGGGGCAGCTATTATACCAATATTACGAATCTGTTGGGAGAAATCATCGGAGTGGCCCGTGATACGTCGGAGGCTGTCTGCTATGCCATCGGGGCCCTTTCCTTGGACGACAATACAATCGGCGGGGAGTCACGTTTCACATCTGAAACCGGTCCTTCGGGATATATAGCCCATTCGCCCGACCCGGTCAACCACCCGCTTCCGGTTACCTTGCACGAAGGGCAGCAGTTCACGATGGGAGGTGATGGCATTAACGATGTGGCCTTCTATAACCGTAAGGAACCTTATTTCCGAATTCTTTATGGCAATACCGCCTTTGTGGATTGCAACGGGCGCATCCAGATCCGTTATCATGCCCGCGACCGCCGGAAAGGCAAGATGATTTACTCTCCCGAAGGAAATCCGATATTCCAGAATAACGAGCCCAACCACATGATGCGGCAGGATGTGCCCGGAGTGGATTTTATCGGTTCTTCCATTGCCTTGTGGGGCAGTCCCGACAGTGTGGCCTTGCTGGATGTGATTCAGAATATTGTGGTCAACGAGAACTTGCCTCATCCGATGTTTCAGGGCAAATGGGTTAAGGATCCGTCCAGCTTTATGCCGGATCTCTGGACTTATGGAGGACTGATGGACAGTATGGCTTCTTATGCCAAACAGATGGGCCTGAAAGTGATTCACACCTATGATCAGCCGTTCTTGCATGCCGATCGGGGAAACGGAGGATATATTGACGGACCGAATCATGAGCAGAAACGTTATCATTTTACCGACCGTGACCTGTCTACCCGTGAATATGCCGATCTTCTGGCCCGTGACGGTCTGATTCTGGGACGTACTTCCATTTCCAATTCCATGGCTCCGGGCACGAAGGATTGCAGTCCGATACCTTCGGACAGCATCTGCATCTTGCACCGCCGTTACCTGACGGAAGATATCAATGCAACCGATACACTGATTTATATTGATGACCCTACTTATTTGGAAGAGATTGCCTGTTGGGAAGGCCATAGTCGGGAACTGAATATGGTGAAGATCGGAAAGGAGCTGATTCATTATTTGGGAGTATCCAAAGAAAAGCCGTATCGTTTGTTGAAGGTGACCCGTGGATATTGGAATACCACACCGGCGGCACATGCCAAAGGGGATGCTGTGGACAAGCTGCAACCCACAGTGGGCGGTGCTTATGCCGGATTGGTTCCGAATCTGGAGCTGCAGGACGAACTGGCCCGTCATTATGCGGATATTTGCAAGAATTGCGGTCTTGGTATGTTTGATTACGACGGACAGGAGTTTTTCTTCCACACAGGTTTTGGAAGCTATTCTGTGAAGCGTTTCTTCCGCAATATGTTTGCCCAGGCCCGTAAATACGGATTGCCCGATATCCGTTTCACAGGAGCAACGCTGTCGGAGGGTTCCTGGCATTATCAGAGTACCTGGAATGTTGGCGGAGGCCTGAATATTTATGATGTGAAGAAAAGAGTGTGGGGCAGCACGACAAGCCAGGGCAAGGATCTTCGGGATGTTACGTATGCCAACTTCTTCCCGTCGTCTTTTGGGGCCAATTTCCCCATTACGGCCCAATCAACCGTAGAAGACTTTGAACATATCGAAGCAACCGCGGTGGGTTACGGCTGTACGTATGCCTTGAAGATCGGACAGCGGGATGTGGAAAGCTGTCCTCAGAAATATGGCATCTTCCACGTTATACGCACCTGGGAGGAGGCCCGACGGGCAAATGCTTTCCCTACCTATATTCGAAAACTGTTGCAGAACCCGGCCTTGAGCTGGCGTTTGGAACGGAAAGAAAATGCCGATGGCTGGATTCTGTATCAGATGGATCAGGGCAGGAAGGTTAAATCGTACGAACTTCATAAACCGTAAACCAAATGTAAAGGAAGATGAGAGTTGATTATAAAAAATGTATTTGGATATTCTTGGGGCTTTTCAGCCAAGGCGGAGCCGCACAGAATTCCTGGTTACCGGAAGAGCCGAAGCAGGACCATCCCATCCGTTTGCTGGAATGTCATTACCGTGAGGCAGCATTGGAACGGTGTCAGGAGATAAACGACACTTCTGCATGGACGGTTCAGACCGAAAAGACAACAACAGACAGTACGACGGCATATACGTTCCGGTTTACGGCCAGAAAAGCGATGACGGATGCCGGTGTTGCCGTGGCTTTTGACCGTTATGGCTGGACGAGCGACAATTATGTGCTGCTGCCGGCCTCTGTCTATAACGGCAACCGGCAGCGCATTGTTTTTCGCGATTATGCCACCGGGCTCGACAAGACGGACTTCGGCCATAAGGATCTGGCACTGACTTCGAATCCTATTCCGCAGCTTTCTCCGGAGTTTGGCGCTGCTTCGCGTCTGGAAGTAAACGTCAGCAATGTGTCTACTCCTGCTATGCTGTTTCTGGAACGGGCCCGGGAGTCGGCAACCATTTTGCTGACGGATCAGGGGATTTCGTGGAAAGACCGTATCTTGGATCATGCCTTGATCGTGGAGGAAACACCCGACAGAAGTGTGGCGTCGTTTGTGATCGGAGCTCCGGGAGTGCGTGAACGGAAACCGGAGTTTATCGGTTTCAGCAAAAGTCCGGACCGCGGAATCGCGGTACAGCCGGGAGACCAGATTGTGATTCGGGTTACAGAAGTCACATTTCCCTGCAACCGTGTGCCCGAACTGTTGGCACAGTTTATGAAATTCCGCAAATTTCACACCCGTAATGAAGCGCTCCGGAATCTGATACCGATGAGCGAAGTGTGGAAGCGCATGGTGAAAAATATTGATGAACGATATTATCAGGGCGAGTATGGGGCTTATTATTGTCCAGAGAATGCCGATTGGCTTTCTTATGGCTGGATTGGAGGTCTGATCAATACCTATCCGATGTTGGCTTTGGGCGATGAACTGCATCTTCAGCGTGTGAAGCATACCTTTGATTTCGGTTTGCCGCGGGCAAAAGGAAAGAGCGGGTATTATTATGATGTGTTGGGTTCGGACGGAAAGGTACTCTATCGGGATGGTGCCCGATTGAATCCGGGCATCGGACTGACCCGCAAGAACGGAGATGTCTTGTATTGGATGGTCAAACAGTTCCTATTGCTGAAAGGACAAGGCAAGTCCGGTTTGATTGATCCGGATTGGGAGAAGCAGGTCCGTTTGTTGGCCGATGCTTTTGTCTGTACCTGGCAGAAAGAAGGTACTTGGGGCAACTATCTGGATGTAGAATCCGGCGATGTGGCCGTTTATAATACGACCAGCGGTGCGATGGCGGTTGCCGGACTGGCATTGGCGGCCGGTTATTTTGATTGTCCCGCATATCTGGAAACTGCTTGTCAGGCTGCGGCGGGTTATTATGGGCAGTTTGCGTTGGTTGGTTTTACTTCGGGCGGTTGCGGCGACATTTTGCAGAATGCCGATTCCGAAACGGCGGTGGCCCTGCTTACTTCACTGATGACGTTGTACGAAGTAACCGGACGGGAGACGTATCTGGAGCAGGCTGCAGATCTGGCTCATTTATGTGCTACATGGGTTGTATCCTTCCCGTATCAGTTGCCTCCGGAAACACCTTTGGCCCGGTTGGGAGCCAATCTGACCGGTGCGGTGTGGGCCAGTACCCAGAATAAACATGGTGCTCCCGGATTCTGTACGCAATCCGGTGATGCTTTGTTCAAGCTCTTCCGTTCAACTGGTCGCACTGAATATGCCGAATTGCTTCGCGATGTCATTCATGCCCATGCTGAAGGAATACAGCCCAATGGGAAAATTACGGAAAGACTGACTTACTGTGATGCCGACAGTCGCGGTTCCCGTGGAGATGGAGGCAAGACCGGATGGAATGAAACGAACGGAGCACTGATGGCTTTGGAGATTCCCGGGATTTATGTACGTACCGACCGGGCCAGTCTGTTTGTTTTTGATCATGTGGAAGCCTCTGTTGTCAAACAAAACGCCAGGAAGTTGGTTTTGAAAATAACCAATCCGACCCGTTTTGATGCGACGGTTACCGTCTTTGCGGAGAATGCGCAGGAAGCTGCGCGCCCGCTGGGTGAAAATGCCCATTTGCATTGGAAGGATAAAGTGTTGGTCAAGGCCGGTCAATCGGTTTATTATCATGTTGATCGGCGCTGATTCTGTATTTATGGATTAGATAAGTTTTATGGATTATAACTGTAACATGATGAGAAAGAATATCTGGTTTTTACTCTGTCTGTTCTGTTGTTTCCCTTTGTTGGCTGCGGGCGGAACAGTAAAGAAAGAGTTTCAGCATCCGGAGCGTATCCGTTATGATGGTGCCTGTATGACACTGGACGGTCAGGATGTTTTTATTTACAGTGCGGCCTTTCACTATTTCCGTTGTCCAGAGGAATTGTGGCGTGACCGTTTCCAAAAGATAAAGGAAGCAGGTTTCAATACCGTGGAGACTTATGTCCCCTGGAACTGGCACGAACGGGAGATGCCGTCAGACTTGTCGGACACGACAAAATTCGATTTTTCGGATTTGAAGCGTTGGTTGAAAATGGCTCAGGAGGAATTCGGTTTTTATACGATAGTCCGTCCGGGACCATTCATTTGTGCCGAGTTTTCTGGAGGGGCATATCCCCGTTGGCTGGCCAAGTTCCGCCCTCAGAACTATCCGGGATTCTGGCTGCGCAGTGCAGACCCTGTTCATGTGCGTTGGTGCGTCCATTGGTTTGATGCGGTCTGTCGGGCATTGGCCGGAGAACAGCTTACCAGAAAACCGAAAGGGGAGAAAGGTATCATACTGATTCAGATTGAGAACGAGTATAACGCTCATGGATGTGAAAACAAATCCTATTTCTTGAAGGAACTCTATCGTTCTGTACGTCGGAATGGCTTCGACATACCCGTTTTCACATGCCTGACCGGGGAATGCCGGGGCAGTAATGATCAGGAACTTTCTCAAGTGTTTGATTGCGACAATTATTATGTCGGTCAGTCGGATGCACCAAGCTGTGCCCATCGGATGGTTTCCTTGAAAGGCAGCCAGCCGGACGCTCCCGGTTTTGTAACAGAATTGCAGGGCGGCTGGTTTTCTCTGGTTACCGGTACGTTGAGCGAAGAACACTATTCGGATGCCCGCCATTTCAAGGCCATTGGTCTGATGAGTATTCTGGGAGGATGTACGGGAATCAATTACTATATGTTTGCCGGAGGAACCCACTTTGCCGGTTGGGGAGCCCGGGGTATGACTACATCCTATGATTATAATGCTGCGATTCATGAGAATGGAGCAGTCGGTGAGAAATATCTGGCTGCCAAGGGAATCGGGGAATTTATCCGGAAATATGAACATGAGCTGACCCGGTCGGCAGGCGGTCCTTGTGAGATTGAAGGTGTTCCCAAAAGTGTTTTCGGAGGAGTGCGGGTAGCGCAGGACGGAACGCAGTTTGTTTTTCTGCACAATACGGATGCCGGTAAGAGCAGTAAGGGTAGCGCAACTCTTTTACCCGGAAAAATCAAGTTGCCCCAAGAAGCCATGTATAACATCGACCAGAACGGCAATAAAGTTCTGATGCAGGTAAATGCCAACTTGCATGGAGATTCCTTGATTATGGAACCCATAACCGTGAATTACGAGTTAGGTCCGTTGGATACGAAAGTTCTGGTCATACCGGCAGGGAAGAAAGCAAAAGCCGGTACGTGGTGGCCTGAAAAGCAGCCGGACATCAAACGGCCCTCCCGTTTGCCGCAACCGATCCGCATTACATCCGTCAAAAGAAAAGAAGATGCTGTGGAGCAGGCAAAATGGATTCTGTTGCCGCGTCTGGTATCTCTGTCCGATTTACAGGTGAATGATTTCCGATACAGTCTGTATCGGGCCAAGGTGCATTTGAACAGACAGCAGGTTGAGCATGAAAGGTATCTCTTGTTCAATATGTTTACGAGAGATATTGTGTCCGTGCAGGTAAATGGAAAGAACGTTACCCGTCTGTTCCCCGATAAGGCTGATGCCCAGACATGGACCACCCGAAACTGCTTTGAGCGCATACGTCCGGATGAATATGATAACCGCTTTGATGTTTCCGGTACCTTACGGGAAGGAGAGAACGAAATTCTGGTTGTTTATGAGAATCTGGGGCATGCACACGGATATGTGCCCATGGAAGAACTTTCTGGAATCCGCGAGGCCGGTCTGTCCGTTTCGGAGACGGCTCTCTCTCATCCGCTGGAATGGGAATATGCCGCGGATGCAGCCGGTGTGACAGAAGGCTGGATTCTGCCTCAGTTTGAGGATAAGGACTGGAAAGTTATTCCCCTTGACCCCAAGGTGGAAATACTCCGTAAAGGAAATGGAATACAGCCGAAGGCTACACAGGACGGATTGCTGACCTGGTATAGAATTGAATTTACTCTGCCCCGTCAGGACCCGTCTGTCTGGATTCCCTGGATGATGAGAATCAACGCATCCGGTAATGGCTTCATGTGGCTGAATGGGCATAATATCGGTCGCCATTGGGAAGCCGGACCGCAGCGGGAGTTCTATCTGCCCGAGTGTTGGTTGAACTTTGGAGAGGATCAGAAGAATGTTCTGGTTTTGGGATTGCGCCAGACAGCCAACGGAGCGGTGATCAAGGCGGCTGAAATAGCTCCTTATCCCGATGCCGCGGAAGTAAGAAAATAAAAAAAGACAAAAGAAAGGGCCTTATCATTACTCAATATAGAGTTTGATACGGCCCTTTTCAATATTACAGTTACAGTCTGTAGCTTTGAGGAGTAGTCGTTTTAGTTTCTGACATACCCTCTTAGTTTTTGATTAATCAGTCAGCAGAGTGATATCCTTGGCCGGCTTCTGGTATTTCTTTCCGGCGATATAGTCTTTGGTTTCCTGCACCATCTTGTCGGTAACTACAAAATGATAATTGGCATAGTCGCCGATGTCGTAGGTGCCGGGTACGAAGAATCCCCATTTCTCAAAGAAGTCTGTCAGGTCCGTTTGAAGCAGGTCACACGAAACCTTGATGAACTCATACATATTGTTGATGGAAGCGTTGCCCTTTCCTTTGTCCGGATTGTTGCGCATGTGTTCCATCAGATCGGCATAGAAATCGGGATATCCCTTCTCTTCGGCATACAGATACAACTGCCAGAAAGGTACCAGTTTCTCAAACGGACCGCCGGCGCTCATAATGAACGGCTTTTCCTTGGCATCAATGAATATTTCGCGTGCCTTTTCGTAGTTCTTGCTCTTGCTCAGTCGGCTGGGCTGTCCGGCCTTTCGGGCCACATACATGGTGAAGAGATTGTTGCTCACTTCGGTCATACCGTCCCACGTCAGTTGCGGACTCATCTGCATCACATGGCCGATTTCGTGGTTCACGCCCCAGTCGCTGTAAATATTCGGACCGAGGGCAGATTTCATGGTACCCTCATTGCCGAGGAAAGCCACTCCGTCGCCGTCGCGGAACATAAAGTAATTGAAGTTCACGCGCGCCAGAATGCGCTTCGGTGGAATACGGTTGTATTTGATGGCTCCGTTGAATGTGTACTGCTGCTCCATAATCTTGTCGTAGGCCTGAGCCAGTTCCTTTCCTTCTTCATAGCGGAACTTCTTCAGGAATTCCACCGGATAAGCCAGCTGCATGTAGCGTGTTTTGACATCCATCACCGGACTTACGGCATGATCCAGCAGACGTTTCCAGTCCTCATTGCTTTGCTTCTCGGCATCAAAATATCCGTTGGCCTTTCCGGTTACGAAATGGATGGTGATGGCCGGTGCGGTTTCCGGATCATCCGCAAAATAGTCGATATATACATTTCCTGCTTTCTCCACATTGATTACGTTGACTCCCTCGTGCAGACGATATTCCTGTCTTTTCAGTCCCCAGCCTTGAGGGTCCTTGGTCGGTTCATAGCCGGGAGTCGGCTGGCGCATCCAGTCCGCAATGAGCAGACTCACTTTGCGTCCGTGCAGATCGCCTACCAGTACCACATTCTCACCTTTCTCCAGATACACACCGGTGATGTTCTCGTAACGGCTGTATCCGTTGTAAAGTTTCAGTTTTTCTTCCAGAATCTTATTCGATGGGATGGGGGAGTAACTGTTGAGCAGGTATTGTGATTCATACGTGCCGTTTTTCAGTTGCTCGGCCAGTTGGCGCATCAGCGGACTGTGAAAGAGTTTCAGCTGTTTGTTTTTGAAACCGTCAGCCAGTTGCGATGCGGTCCAGTCCTTGAAGTATTCCAGATCCTTGGTAATGGCTTGGGTAGAATAAGAGGGTGCTTGCCCAAAAGTGTTGGTGGCGATGCAGCAAAGCGCTGCCACGGTCCATGTTTTCAGTGTTTTCATATAGGTTAGGATTTTGATTATTTGATTAAGCGTACACAAAGATATGCCAATTTGTTTCCAATCAATAGAAAAGCGGGTTAAAAAATTACAAAGTGAAAAAGACGTATTGGAATTAGCATCAAAGTACGGAAAAAATGGAATATGAAGAGGGCTAATATGAAAATAAATATGAGAGAGCCCCTTATAAAAGTCTTTTGACTTATGGAACCCTCTCATAACTTGGTATTTTAGATTTTATTGATTTACCAACATGCCTGAATATGGAGTATCTTTTGATTTATATTGTTCAATGGATGCAGAAGATAAATTGCTTATTTCAACAAGAATTGCACGCGATTCTGGAGGTAAATCGGGCGACTCGAGTAACTTCCTTACGTTTTTCAGTGTACTGAGTTCTCTATGATACAATTCGAACAACTGTTCTCTGTCATGTATTAATACAGGTCTTTGGTTCAATTTGAATAAATCAATAGTTGTTCTACCTTGATCTGTAATTCCTATCAGCATGTGCCGATTGTATCGTATGTGTGCTGTCGGATCTTCTGATGTAGGATTAAGAATCAGAGGTTCTTCCTCCTCTAAGTTACCAGGAACTGTAACTCGTTTGCTTTCGTCTTTCAACGGAAAAAGATCATTTTTGCAGGTTCTGTTACAAAAGTCACAGGCATAAAGCAAATTCTTCCAGTTATGTCCCAACCAATAATAAATAGACTTGGGACGATAGTGTTCTACATCATTATATTCTTTGGTAATTCTGCATTCGCAATAAGCACATTGATAATGTTGGTCTTCCAAAAGTTGTTTACATACATCGTCTGCTCTATAAATATCTTTATCAACTTGCTTAACATTGGTTGGTACTGGTGCATTTTGCAGCGTTTCAGGTATTATATCCGACTTTATGATTCTTTTCATAACTCAATGTTCAGTTGTTTTGCCAATTTTTCAATCAGTTGTGTAGAGCGTATAGCGTTAGAGTTTGGAATGGAAGTCAAGACCTTCATTTCATTATCCAATTCAGAAAGACGTTTTTTCTCTTGATCTGAAAGTTCAGACTTCGAAAGCAGGGCATTACGTTCATCAATTTTGCGGTCCCATTCAGGGGCATGAAGATAATTTAATCCAAACAGATCACTGAGCAATACTTGTCCAATATTTGAAATCATTATATTTGCCTGATTCAGATTTACATTTGAATTTATATGATTCAGATTGACTATCTGGGCAATTTCTGCGGCACCGATAACAATGACAGGACTATGGGTAGAAACAATGAATTGTACATTAGGGAACACATTCGTTAGCTGCTTCAGGATGTCACGTTGCCAGCGTGGATGGAGATGCAGATCTATTTCATCGACAAGTACGATTCCTGTAGCATTTAAAGGATTGTCCATATCTGGATTCGCTTCAGACATTCTTGCCGCAAGATCGGCAACCATGGCAATGACTATTTTATAGCCTTCACTCAGCTGTTCGATACGCAATTCGTGAGTAGAGCCGTCATGGTCTATTCTGTCCATGATAAAGCGTAAAGGTCTTGTCTCTATTCTTGGATTCTTGTAACAATCCACGATTTCAGATAAAGCCCGTCTGACAGCATTCAGCACAGGTGAACGATAATTGAAATCTCTCAGTTTTTCTCTGTCTCTTCGTTCCTGATCTTCCATTAAGTCAAACCAACCGAAGAAGCGTTTGAAGTCTGTTTCAGGATTAATGGCACTTTTATAGCAGTCCCATCGCTCAAACATTTGCTGGAATCCCCGTCTGCGTTCCGGTACTTGAAACTGACCTCTTCCAGTACCATAATAGGCAAATATAGGAAGTTCTATATTTGATTCTCCTGCCAAAATTGCATCTTTTTGTGCAATCGCAGCTTGTTTCAGATGTTCGTAATTTGTTTTGGGTGTGTTCTGTGTACCCTTACGGTATCTTATGGATTTCATCACAAATTCTTTGTCAGACAGTTCTGCATCAACGGTGAGATATTGTGCTCTTCTTCCATGACGGTTGATATGTACATCCAAATCATTTAATTGGAAGTCCGAAATACCTGGAAATTGTGCCGGATATGGTGCCATAGCTGTTGCTATAGCGTCCAATATGGTAGTTTTGCCGAATCCATTGTCACCTAAAAGAATCACAACATTTTTTGTGGCATCGAAAACTATTTCTTTTGTCTGTTCGCCAATCAGACGCATATTGGTTATTGAAACTCTGTCTATTCGCATGTGGTTATGATCTTTTTAGTTCAATATATAATTTTGTTCCATTGCATAGATCTGCATCTTTCTTTAAATGTTATTCCGTATGTTTTTGTTTGTGATGCATCTATGCAAATGTAACTATTTTATTTTGTACGACGTAATTAAAGCAACAAAATGATATGTTTATGATCCTCAAACAGGAATCTTTCTACAAATGAATCTTGTTGAATAGCGCGATGGCATCTGCCATAATATCCTTGTGGTCGAAGGCCAGATCGGGCAGGGAGGACAACGGGAACCATGCGGCTTTAGCGGCGTCGTCCATTCCCGATACGGCTATGGGGGCATCAACGATGGCCAGATAAGCAATGGAAACGGTCCGTCCCCGAGGGTCACGGTCCACCTTTGAGTAAGCCCCGATCTGTTGGATTTGGTTTACGGTAAGTCCTGTTTCTTCTTTCAGTTCCCGGACCGCACATTCTTCGGCTGTTTCTTCCATATTCATGAAACCTCCCGGAAAAGCCCAACAGCCTTTGTAGGGTTCGTTTCCCCGTTGGATCAGCAGCACTTTCGGTTCTTCTTCTTTGGTAAAGACCACGCAGTCTGTGGTGACTGCCGGTCTTGGATATTTATAGGTGTAGCTCATAAGATTCTGGTTTTTCTATTTTTAAAGGATGAGTTGACCGTTAGCAATACCAAATGGTATATGAATAGCCGGAACATTATTTAAATGATCAAGATGTATTAACTGATCATCAAAAAATGTGTGGATTAAGGATATGCTATATTCCTTGCTTTTTAGATTAAATGTGTCACATTAATTTTCTTGTACTTGTTTCCCATACCAAGGGCAAAAGCCATTTGGTCTTTTATAATAAGTTCACCTTTTTGAAGCCCTGCTATTGCTGTCCTGATTTCTTGAAGTTCTTGACCACTCACGCCAAACAAGTCTTTGATGACCTTATCGTCAATGGTCTGCTGTTTCATAATAAGTGGGTATTGTGCATTGGCATAAAAATCAAAACCCTTAGATTTGAAACTGCTCATATTCTGAGTAGCAAGGATAATACTCAGACCTTTATTTCGGCCTACAGCAATTAGATTACGTAGAGGGCGATTATCAAAGTCAAGCATATAGTGAGCTTCATCAATAATAGAGAAATGACGTATTTGTACTACTTCATCATTCACTGCCTGTTTATCCAGTAGCTCATAAATGTTATTAAGTTTAGACATCAGGAAATATACAATAGCTTTGGCAATAGGTCCATCTTTGGGATATCCATCCATCTTAATGATGTAGCTGTCATCAATCAAAGAAACCTTATCTTCTGATTCAAAAATATGCGCTTTGATTAGGTTCTTTAAAACAGAAGAGATACTGTCATCATTATTCGCATCTTTCATTTTTAATTGATAATATTTCAGCATCAATTCAAATGAAATCGGGGCTCCATTTGTCGATTTATAGGCATCGACAATGGCTTCACTCAATCTATTATTCATATTTGCGCTTGTCGTAACTCTGTCTATTGAACATAAGGCAGAAGACATTTCAGTAGAGTACAGATTGATTTCATTGATAGAGCGCCCAGTGAAATCCTTAAATGGAGTAAAAGGCAATGGCTGTGTCAATGGATCCAGAATACAAGAACGGTCCACATCGAAGAGAGATAACCAATGGTTATTCTGTATATCGCTGAACTCTCCTTTGTAATCAAACAAAAGGAAATTCACGGGATATTGTGATTCTGTGGATAACATTCTGAATTGCTGAATCAAGACTGCCAGTAAATTGGTCTTTCCGGAACCTGTAGCTCCCGCAATGATAATCTGTGAGTTGGTAATGGAACGACTGTTTATATCCAATGTCGCTTCCATTTCTTCATCACCATAGTTTCCAATCAGAAGATTCAGGACTGGAATATCTTTTGCCATGGCTACTTTATTGTTCATTGCGTATAAGAAGGAATCCAGATTGTTGTCAGCCATCAGATAGTCACGCCCACGAAGCATTTCTGCTGCGATAATTCGAGAAAGGGTAGCGTTCTGAGTCCAATCAATGTTCAAGTTTGCGTATCTTAGTTTTAACAATGCCGAATATAAGGTACTCAAATCGTGCATTGTGAAAAAACTGGGAGTAATTCGTATGGATGACACAGACAATTGTATATCCTTGTAATCATCTATGGAACGCTTTGTGGGCAAACTTAGTCCCACGATGAAGCAGATACGCATTACCTTATTCTGATTCAAGTTTATGCGTTTCTCCCGATCAGCCGTTCTGGAAAGATTGATTTTTGATTCAATCAGTTCCTTGATTGGATTGATTGCATCAAACAATCCTTCCATCTGGCGCGTATTTGAAAAATTTATGATGCTCATTTCTTTTACTGATTAAGAGTTAAACCAAAATAACCGTCTTCAACCGTAGTATTCTGTGCTTCTACATTGCGATGAAGTGTATAGGTTTTGGAGATAAACGGTTCCAATTTGATGTAGTCGCTGTCTGTTCTGATTTCAGAGGTCGTACAAAGCAAAATAGTTTGTTCTGCCAATTGTGGAAAATATTCTTCCATCAAGGCATCACGACTTTCATTGTCAAGAACACCCATTACTGTATCAATCATTACAGGTGGATTATAATCTCCCAAGTTCCGTAATACTTTCAATAAAACTTGGATAAAGATTTGCTTGGATGCGGCATTAAGCTGATTCAATGAAATCTCATTTCCGGCAGTATGATAGAGCTTTATGTTGAATTGTTCAATGCTGTCGGACAACTCGACTTTGGCTACATGATCTTTGTATGAAACCAGTAACTTGTTAAGTTGCTGCTGCATTTCACTTTCAATCTGCGCTTTTTTCTTCTTCAGCAAACTGTCTGCAATCTTCTCAAAGAGAGGCTTGAGCTTGACCAAAGTGTCGAATTTAATATCAGGTTCTTGCTGAATTTGTACGTCAAACTGATGGATCCGTTTCTCAAGACGTTGGATGTCTGCTTTTAGTGTCGCTTCCTGATTTTTCAGTTTCTCAATCTGCTTTTGAGCGGCTTCATAATTTTGAATTAGATATTCGTTTCCACCGGCTTGTGTTTGTTCCAAGGTCTGTTTTTGTGAACGTAAGTTATCCAACGTGGAAAGTTGAAATTCCAGTTCCTGACGCTGGCGGTCAAGTGCAATGAACTGGTTGGAGCCAGTTCGTTTTACCAAGTTAGATAAAGCGGTTACTTCCGCTTCGTCAAGATAGCCAAAAGGATCTTCTTTATTAGTGCTATTTTGGATAGCTACAATATGAGATACAACCTGTTCTTCATCCACAGATTCACTGCATAGTGACAAATCTTTTAAGTAAGTTATAATTTTGTTTGTCACATCTTTCAATGTCTCCAACGGGTAGGCACCTGTATTCTCTTTCTGAAGTTGTTCCTTTATGTGCAGGATATTATTGATTTCTTGTGCCAGGTTCGAAGCTAATTTAGGTAAGAATAAATCAATTTCTATGTTGTCAACGAATGATTTCAAATCCTCTGCATAAGTTGCTGCACGCTTTACAATATCGTCAATTTTACTGGTAAGCTCCTGTATCTTCTTGTTGAGGGCAGATGCTTCCTGGGCACCGTCTTTTGCCCGTTTATATTCCACTTCTACCGACGCAAGATACTTATATTTTGTATCTTGTTCTGCGATACATGTATTTAAGTCTGCGGTCAGTTTGTCTTTTTGTGCGCATAGTTCATTATATTCCTGTGCTTCTTTTTCTGCTTCAAGACGTTGCTGTGCCCATTCCTGTTGTAGCTTTTCAGCGGCACGCTTCAACTGAAGATATTTTTTGAAGCCCAATACATTCTCGAAATTATCACGAATGGTTTGGGCGAATACATTTTTCTTCAGCAATTCACTCGATTGCATTGCATCAAACAGGAAATACTGACTCAGTTCCTGAGGCAGATTGGCTTTGATGATTTTATTGATTTCCTGCTCCGCTTTAACCCGGTCTTTGGGAGCAGTCATCGTACCGTAAACATACATGTTCCCATTCATGTTCAGCGATACGCTTTCTAATGGTTTTCCTTGCGGATTCAATTGATAAACACGCTTTAATATGTATTTCTGTTGCTGGCCGAGTACTTTCCCTACAAATGTTATCTGTAAGGAAATCTCAGGTTTGGCTGTGTTTAAGGCTCCCTGATTGAGCAATTCCATGAAATGCTCTTTGTTTTCAATTTTCAAACCATAAAGAGCTCCGCTTATGGCCTCGAATAAAGTAGTCTTACCGCCACCATTTGCACCGCCAATCAAAATAATCGGGCGATCATCATCGACTGTCAAATCCAGATCAAGTGACAAGTAAGTCTTATAATTGCTTATTTTAATTCTCTGTATCAGCATAATCGTATTTATTGACGTATTTTTTGGATTGCATTACGGATGATGTCTTCCGTTTCATTATCACTCATTTCTATCACATCAACCTTTTTGGCATGATAGGCCTTCAGAATATCTTCGCTTAACCAGTCAAAATCTATACCTTCCGCTTCACAGATTGCTTCTATCATAGCTAAATCATCTTTGCGGATGCCGTAATGAACAAATTTCTGATCTATACCTTTAGCCATAATCTTTATGCGTTTTCAGGATAAAAAGCATCCCAGTTTAACAAATCAGTCGTATTCTCAATCGGTAGTTTGGAATATAGCCAGTTACTTCCATCTTGAATGATAACTCCTCCATAAAGAGGTGTATCTTTAGTTGAATGTTCTTGGATATATTGCAATAAGGCATTATGTTTCTCCGGAGCAGTTACATCACTTCCGGCACTTTTCGTATCGAAAAGATATACATGTCCATTCTTCATACGGATAACGAAATCAACATAAAATAAAGATTTTCCGTAAGCAATGGCATAATGTTGTTTCCCTTTATCCCCATTCTTATACCACCAGTCAATCCATTGTGAATGTCCTTCCAAGTATTTCACAAATTCCTTCTCCGGATTGGATGCTCCGTTAAGTTGCACGAATGGCAGCAAAGCATGATTCTTTGCAGTCTCAATATGGTTGGTTTCACTGTCATAGACTCTTTCTTCCGGAACTTCCCAGTTGTATTGTTTCAATTCTCTGGCCGTCGCAGATCTTTTCTTTGCTCGTTCTCTTTTGCGGGCGTATGTTTCTAAGGCCGTGTCCAGCAAACGGTCAAATTTGGGTCTGTTATCATAATAAAGAATGACCTTCTTGGCATCAGTATCGAAGATTCCAAAATAGTCGGCAAGCATTTCAAGCAGATAATTGGCTATTTTATCAGCTCTACCTTTACTTTCAAATTGATGTCCCTTACCACTTATATATGTCATAAATACACGGTCTATTTCAGATGCTTTACGGGCAAAGCGTACTTGATCTACCTTCAATATCTGTTCTTCATTCTGGAAGTGCACATCCTTCGGAATCTCCACATTGATTGTCTTGACATCCAAACGAATTGAATTTTTTACTCGCCTTCTGTTTTCATTTACTAAATCATCATCACTTTCCGGCAACGGAGTAAATTCATCATTATCGTTTCTTAAAGCGGCCAATTCGGCGATAGAAAACAATCCGGCACCTCTTTCCAGCTTCCAGAATTCATCAGCCACTTCATACAATGTCTTTTTGAAATCGGGTCCCAAATAATTTCGTTCCACATTAGGACGTTCTGAATAGTAAGCGGGCAGAGATATATTCTCAAGATTTTCACGTCTGCACGCCGTAATCGTATTTTTCAAGATATAGTCGGAATCTGCTGTGACAATCTGAATCTTATCTTTCGCAATATCGGTATAAACATAACCGATATTAAGCTGTTCTTTCGGATAGTGTTTCTGTTCCGGCATTCTCAGAATACGTCCTACGGTCTGTATGGTAAACTGATCGCTTTGCAATTTTCTGAAGATTAGCAGTACAGCTGCACGAGGGCAGT
The DNA here is from genome assembly GCF_003477995.1 of Bacteroides sp. OF04-15BH. Taxonomy (GTDB): domain Bacteria; phylum Bacteroidota; class Bacteroidia; order Bacteroidales; family Bacteroidaceae; genus Paraprevotella. The sequence goes on along the minus strand of NZ_QUEM01000013.1, from coordinate 65,330 downwards.
CCCAACCCAAAGCAATTGCTTCTTTGAATAGCAATACTTGCGTCATATTATCGGGACGTTCCAGTCCGGCTAGATTCTCTTTTTCGTTGGCGAGCCATACGGCCAATAATCCATTTTCGGCTGTTATTCCACAAATGGCTTCCAAATAGGTTTTCACTTGTTCTGCGATAGCCTGGTCTTCTGAAGTCATGGATTCCTTCACATCGTTGGGCAGCTGGATAAGCAATAGGGGATTGATTTTGATGCCCAATTCCTGATAAAGCTCTGCCAACTGATTACGTTTTGCCAATGCCGCTTTAATCAGATTTTGATTAAGTGTACGTTCTTCACTGAAATCCAGTTCTATATCCGGATTCAGCACTACTTCTTTCTTAATCATTTCAGCAGCAATAACATCCTGTCGATAAACTTTTACTTTTTCATCAGGATGAAGTGTTTTGGGAGTGGCTGAAATACGCAATTCTACAGCAGGATTGATACGTTCCAGCACCGCTGCCGATTTATCAGCCGTCTTTGACCAGAACATGTGTTCCTCATCTATGATGGCAACAATGGGCAAATCGTACTCTTCTTGTGTCCGTCGTGCAATTTCATACAAAGAAGCAAAGCTTTCGCTTTCGCGTACCATGACATTACTTTCTTTGTTCACGCTTTCCCAGTTGACAAATAATATTTCTCCGGGTTGTATGCCTTCACTTTGGTCAATCTCGTCAAACATTACAGGCCGAAGTTTCCGTGTTTCGCCAAAAGCATTCTTTAGGCTGGCATAACTTTGCAGATGAAGTTTCCGAGGTGCGAACCAGATATAGGCAACTTCCTGATAACGGCTGTCACCACGTGCTTTCAACTCATCGGTTATATTTGCCAAAGTCTGACAAGTCATGACCGTTTTTCCCGCACCGGTTGGCGCTTCAAATACAATTTTATGTCGTTTGCCACCAAGGTTTAACAAACGGATTGTTTTATCGGTCAGCTCATTGACAGCATTCTGTTGGTATGTTATATTTTTCATTGTTTTCTTCCTTTTTTATTCTCCAAGTTTTTCTTTTCTATCTCTTTCACCTCCAGCAGAAAACGGTCATAGTCTGATAAAAATAACTGATCCTGTATGATTCTGTACTTTTCAAATTCCGTTTCTGCATGTAGACGTGCAATTTCAGCAGTCACACGTCCGGCATCATTAAGAAGACCATATTCAAAGAGATTGATAAAACTGTTCAAACGCTGTTCCCAGTCGGCCATTGTCAGAGGAATGTGACGCAAAGTCATTGATTCTGCAAAGTCCAGATAAGCAGTAACCATACGTTGAAGTTGTCCCATTTCCGTATCTGACAAATAATTTTTCGCTATCACCACATCGCTTTTTCGTATTTTCCCGTCAGGGGCATCAGCCCATGTAGTCAATCCCATGTGTTCTTTTGTAGCATCCGCACGTTCTACAATGAGTTCCGCTGCAGTATGTCCATGAACAGCATAGTGCATCTTATTCTGTACTGTAGCATAAAAACGTCGTGTAGCCAATGCTGTCTTGTCGTAGTCTACGGCAGTCGCATATAAATCCGTTATTTTTTGATAGAACAAACGCTCACTGGCGCGTATCTCACGGATACGTTCCAATTGCTCATCAAAATATTTATCGGTAAGAAATGTCCCTCGTTTCAGCCTTTCCGAGTCCATTACCCATCCTTTAATAGTGTACTCTTTTGCTACTCCATTTACCCACTTTCTGAATTGCACGGCTTTTTCCGAGTTAACCTTAAAACCTACAGCAATAATCATTTCCAATGAATAATGATTTGCGTTATACTGTTTCCCATCCGGGGCAGTTATTCGAAATTTTCGAATAACTGAATCTTCCTGCAATTCATTGTCTGCAAATATTTTTTTGATATGATAATTAATGGTATGTACTTCTACACCATATAGCGCTGCCATCAGTTTCTGAGTGAGCCAGATGTTTTCATCTTCATAGCGTATTTCTATCTGCTGTTCATCATTTCCTACGCATGCCACATAGTTCAAGTATTCTGCTGCGCTGCTGCGTACACTTACTTGCTCTTTTTTCTTTTTATTCTTATCCTGCTGCTCTTTCATGCTTCCTCTTCATCTGTAAAGTTCAACATTCCATCAAACAGGTCTTTATCTTTTTGAGTGGTTGCCAGAACATCATCTTCCGGCACAATGACGGCATCCTTTTTCTTGGGCAGGATTCTTCGGTAAGTATTGTAGATGGCTTGTGGCAGAGCGCATAGTTCCACCTTATCACTGACATCATCAAACGAACCTTCCCAAGGATCTTCACTGGGTGAGAACACATAAACCTTTATTGGTTGGGTTATATCCAGTTCATAGATTATATCAACCAACTCATCGATAGATTCTTCACGATAAATAATAAGCATCTGCTTTTTTCCATCATCGAAATAGCGGAAAACATTTTTATAGGTCTTCTGCCCTCCAAAGGTATTTTGCTCCGTATAAAGGTCTTCCTTAATACAAAGCATATCTGTAGCAAGATTAACCAGTTTTCGCATATTCTGCATGGAACGACTGCGTCCAACAAATCCGGTACGGTAATAGCGGAGATTGTTCTTTGTCAAACCGGGTATTTCTTCACCTTTTGCACTGGTATAACCTTGAATCACTCGTCTGTTTCGTTCGTAAGTAACTTCTTCACAGATGTTGTTTTCATTATTCGTAACAAGAATACATTGGCGATGACCTCCGTCTTCTGCATTCAGTTGCATAGTAGCATGAAGGGTGGTACCACTTCCTGCAAAGAAATCTAATATGATAGCATTATTTAATGTTGTTACTGAAGTTGAAAGTAAAAATTTAACAAATACTGATGGCTTCGGAAATGCAAATGGCCTTGAATTAAAAATATTCGCAATTTCCGCTGTCCCTTGGGCTGTATTAAATAAATCTGATGTAACTAAATTTCTATATGGCGTAGTTCGTTCTATAAATTTCCCTTTATTATCTACATTTTGATAACGTTTGCAATATACGGCCCAGTCTTTTGAATTCTTTTTAAAGACAATAAAATCATTTTCTATACCCCATTTTATTTTAGATTTACTCCATAAATAATTCCATCCGGGATTCTGGTTTGAACCACCGCCCGGATAACGCATAGAACCATCGGGCATTTCTATAGGAAAATTCAATGCTTCAGAATAATGTCCACCTACTCGTCTACGATCTAATTTATCTAATGTGTATTTACCTCTTTCGTTGACATGTTTATCACTAAATTTAAAAGTGTCATCAACCGGAGGTTGTCCATCAAAATGTGCATTAGTCCTATTAGAAGTATAAACTAAGACATATTCTGTTGTTGTAACTATTTCATTACCTGTGTTTGATCCTGCTGTAGATTGCCAAATAATGTTCGTTATAAAATTACTATTACCAAATATATTATCACATAGTAATTTTAATTGTGCCTGCTCATTATCATCAATAGAAATAAAAACAATGCCACGATCAGACAACAACTTCTTGGCAATTTTCAAACGGCGACTCATAAACGACAACCACTTGGAATGACGATAAGAATCTTCCTTATCCACATAACTGTCATTATAGATAAAATCTTTATTTCCTGTATTATATGGAGGATCGATATAGATTACATCGATTTTCCCTTCATGTGTATAAGCCAAGGTAGCAAGAGCTTCCAAGTTATCTCCTTCAATCAGAATATGGTTAGGGGCATTTTTATCATTACTAATTATGGCACGTTCCGGCACCTCTGTCAAGATGGGCAGTTCATCGCGAAGACGTTCTTCTACGTCCTCTGGCTTATCTTCCCATACCAAACCATAAGTTTTATTTTCGCGTAACAAACCTAACAGGGCACTACGTTCCTTATCGGTCAATCCTTTTAAAGTGTTGATACGTTTTATAAGATGGGCTCTATCATTACTGTTCATAACATTACTTGACTTTACTGTTTTTGAATTCTGACTAACTGAACATCGTCACGTGTAGAGTTCAGCAGTTCTTTAATATCTACATCCAGAACACGTGCAATCTCTAGCAGCGTTTCCAGTCCGGGTTGTGAGGTGTTGGTACACCATTTTGATACCGTAGCAGGGTCTTTGCCCAATTGTTCGGCCAACCATTTGTTGGTTCGCTTCTTCTCCACAAGCACAACCTTGATGCGGTTTATGTCTTTTTCTTTTTCCATAAGGATTTTCTTTCGTTCTATGCAAAGATAAGAAAGCCTGTCTATTTTTCATCATTTCAATAGGACTATTTGCAATATAAATTGCGAATTAGTTCAATATTATTTGGAATAGCTTCCTGCAATAAGAACCTTTTGTTACTTTTGTATAATAACTTTTGAAAGATTAATATTATGGCATCAGAAAATAAATTAAACTATATAATACCACAATTTGTAAAATATCAGAATATTGATGATCTGTTAGAGAATAACAGTCATCATTCATTGTTTAATGAAAATAATCTGTCAATAAATGATGTACTTAAAGAAAACTTTGTTTGTATTGTAGGAGAACCAGGCATTGGTAAAAGTAGATTGCTTGATGAAGTTAAAGAGAGGATTTTGCCAAAACCATTTTTTTGTAAAGCTTCTAAATTTACAGCTTTATCAACCCCAAAAGAGAATGAATATTGTATCATAGATGCTTTAGATGAAGTTGAAGGATATTCATTCTACAATGTACTGCAATCAATCAAGCATTATAAGAAAGAAAATCCAAAAGTTAAGGTGCTGTTCACTTGCAGAAAACATTATGTAGCTTCTTATGCACAACATTTTGCGGATTGTAATCATTTAACATTCATCGAAATATGCAGACTAAACGAAAGAAATGTAATGAACGTTATAAGTAGCGACAACTGTAACTGCTCTAAAGTCACACTAGAAAATATAAATAAAAGCCCTAAATTAAAAGAACTCATAACTATTCCCAGATATTTGACATTTTTACTGGAATATATCAAGCAAAAAAGGGAGTGCTTAAATATTGGTGAATTATTTGAATATATGATTGCCAGTTCAATAAAGGCTGTTATAGAAGCTCATAAAAGAATACAAAATACAGAAAGTATAAGAATCCTTCTTCAGAGAGTTCTGGAGAAAGTGGCATTCGTTATGGAGATTAGCAGAAAAGACCAAATTTCAAAAGATGAGTTATACACCATACTTGACGGAATAAAAGGCAATATGACGCAGATGTTCATTGCCAATTTTGATTTATTGTATTTTGAGAGTCGTATATTGAAGGATACGGATGGAACATTACAATTTGAAAACACTGAACTGCAAGAATATCTTGCAGCAAAGGAATTATGTAGGCAAGATAATATAGAAAGTGTACTTTATGATGTTGCTGTACATAAAGAACTGAAACATATATATCCTAATTGGTATGATGTAATCCCCCACATATCATATTCGGAAGATAAGATTCACACTTTTATCAATGTTTTCAAACTCATTATATCATACGAATCAAATTTGGAGAATGGGGCATTCGAAAATCTATTAAAATACGTTGATCCTTCCGTTCTGTCAATTCAGCAGAAAGAAGAACTGTTTTCAATGATCTTTGAGCATTATCAACGTGTACCTGCATATATCATGTGGCAAAGTTCTATGAGTAATTTGTTACAAGAATGCTATACAACAAATTGTGATAGTCAAATAAGATTGCCACATGACAAACTCAACAAAATACAATTATCTAATGTTACTGTTACTCTTGATGCAATTGTTGAAGCGAAAAAACAAAGTGAGGACATTTATAATTATTGGAGACAAACAGCAAATGACTTAATAAAAACTGACGATAACGAAAAAAAACTTGCGGCTTTAAATTTGTATAGTGCACTTAAATGTGCAAACGAACTTATACGATTATCAGCATCTTATAGTGGCTTTACTAACAACCTAAAAGAAAAGTATTGTGAAGTAACAGGAGATATGAGAATTGCAGATATTTGTGTCGTTGATTGTTGGTTGAATGATTGTTATATAAGGAACCCTTATGCGATAAATGCCATCTTAAATATAGAAGATCTTTCCACATTGATTTATGCATACAGCAGAATTATAGAAGACGGAAAGCTATATGAGTTTTTTAATAAAAAAGGATCATTGATTGTATTTTATGAATTGCACTTAAAGCAACAATTTGATATTGCCTGGAAAGGGAATGCTGAAAGTAAGGAACTAATCACGAGAATTATAGCGAGTTTTATATCCAATCAATCATATACTGCTCATAGCGAGATTAATGCAATTATTAAACAAATACTACTTGATAAAACTACTGGAAAATTGTTTCTTACGAACATCGAGAGGATTTGGGATTTAGAAGATTTATTTCGACGTTTTGATGAGGGACTTATTGATATTGAACTTATAGCTTCATTAAATAACTCATTATTAGAAGCTAAAATAGAGGATTGGCGTATAGATGGCATTCTTATTAATCTCATTAACAAAATCAGGAATAATAAAGATAAGAAAGCTTCTATTGCAGAGTATATAGAACGTTATGCCGATACATTTGAACGATGGGACAAAGAATCCCCAAAAACAGAGGGTAGGAAAGTAAATTATCATGATCAACAACTTATTAAGATTTATGAAAATCTTTCAGATCCAGAAGTATTAATATCTGATAAATATGAAATTGCATTTAAATTGTCCGACAATACTGAATTTGTGAAAGGACAAGATCCTCAACCTTTGATAGAAGTTATCAAAGCATTTTTCGAAGAACTTGATTTAGATCAAATGATATTAAAAAGAAATGCATCGAATTCGTTCACATTACCTCGGCCTTTGCTTAAAATACCTGCTTTTATAAAAGTTCTATATCGTTTGGGTTTTCTTGATTTACTAAATAAATATAGAATCATTTTGATTAAAACATTACCAAACATCTGTATTACGAGATATTATGATGCCAACGAAATAAAAGAAATATACAAGTCTGTTATTGAAGATATCAGTGATGAAGAGAAAGATCAAGTAGTTAAATGGTGGCAGGAGAGAAAAGATGATTTTATGAATATTAGTCCTGATGATATATGTACTTGTATCAGCGATTACGGTATAGATGCATTATATTATAAACTGGAAGAGTATGTAGAACAATATATTGAACATACAGACCTTGATCATAGTATAGCTGCAGCCAAGGCATTAGATATCATATCAAATGGCAACTATGGTTGGGATATAGGCAGATACAAAAAATTGTTTGGTTTACTTGAAGATGAAAGTATTACAAGTGTAAAAATGCAATGTAATGAAATAATGATTGAAAAGTTTCAAGATTCTGAGGCTATTACTTGGCGAATTAATTATTTAAAAAATAATGTTATAAGATCATCTCATAATGAAACAGGAGAATTTCGTCCAATTTCACAAGAAGAAGCAGAAATAATAAGCACAAAGCCGTATATGTTCAGGTGCTTCATGAGAATAAAAGAAAATGAGGCTTTAGCCGAACAAATGCTTAATCTATTTGATTTCGGACTAAATTTATGTGTAAATTCAAAGACTCAGCAATATGCATATTATCTTCTTAATCAGATATACCATTTTTTTGTAGATTTAAATAAAATACATTATATCTCAATGTTAAGAGAAAAAGTTGAAGAACTTAATAAGAAAAATGTTAGTTATTTGGCTACGAATATCATGAATGATGCTGAAATGCGGTTTCTGAAAAATGAAAAAACAAACATAGGTAAGGCTGTCAAACGATATAACAAATGTATTGAAGATTCACATTTAAGTATTCGGAATGATGGTGATTTAAGGCGTTATTTTACCCAAATCTATTGCGAAGTACAAAAAGAGATACAAGACCAAGGTATATATGCATTAGTTCGCCAGGATTTATTAAATGAAGATTTCATTCAAAGAGAGTTGAAAAACACCATTATCAACAAGTGTTGTCAAATGGGGTTAGAAGCTACTGTTCGAGTAGACAGAGAAGTTACTCATCAAGATAATAAACGTACAGATCTTCTCTTTCGATATGGTTTATGCAAACCGATTATGATAGAACTTAAATTACTTCATAATAATGAAATTCAACAAGATAATAAACGTCATGAATATAAGGAAAAGTTTATTCAATATATTAATGCAACCAATCCTTGCTTGTCTGTATTTTGGGTATTTGATGTTCACAAGGGTGGAGATTCTTCTAAATTCGATGAATTAAAAGAGGAATACAAAGATTTACACCATACTAAAGTCTTTCTGACAGATTGTAAATGTAGCAGTGGCGTTGAAACTGGATTACAAAAAAGAATAAAAAGCTAACTCAGACATTGTCAAAAAATATGTAAACACTTTTTCCTCTTTCATTTTGAAAGGAAAAAGCCTTTTTTATTGACCATAATCTTTTTGATTTTGCGAAATCGGGATGTATAAACGAATAAATATTCCTAAGAAACTCGTATAAAATCTGCATATATGCAGGTTTTATACAAAAATTCCCGTGGTCGTCACGCTGAACGACCACGGGAATTGTCTGAAACCACCACGGTAAACAGTAACTTTCACCGTGGTGGTTTTGAAAAATCATCAGAATAAAGTTCAAAAATGGCTGGATATGCTATGTTTTGCTCCTCTGTTTCTTCTATTTCAAGGTTCTGTGGGAAAATGATTTCTGATAATATTTTCCTGTTATCCAGAATCTTATAAGGTTATATGTTTTCTGAAACTTTATTTTTCTGCAACGCTATGTTATCCGTCTGCAAAAACAGAAAACTCAGGCGCTTTGGAAATCAAATTGTCAGATTGTCATTTCCTTCAATCCCTCCGTGTACTCATACAGTTTGCGGTAGAAGGCACTGTGACAAAGCGTCTCGCGGTTGCCCACCAGAATCAGTTTCATGCGGGCACGGGTGATGGCCACATTCATGCGGCGCAGGTCACTCAGAAAACCGATGTTACCCTGCTCGTTGGCGCGCACCATACTGATGACAATCACATCCCGTTCCTGCCCCTGAAAACCGTCCACCGTGTTGATGCTGATCAGATGGCGGTAGGGCTTGAAGAATGCGTCACGGCGCACCATGCGGCGCAGCAGGATGACCTGTCCCTTATAGGGAGAGATCAGACCGATGTCTATCCGCTCCTCCAGAATCCGTTCCTTGCCGATTTTCTCCAGATAGCGTTTCAGAATGTCCAGAGTCTGTTCCGCCTCCTTCGGGTTGCTCCGGCTCATGCCGTCGGTCAGCTCGCCGCAGTCCGCATCCCCTTCGGGATCGGTGTCAAACCACTCCATGGCGATGTCCCAATCCAGAATGCCACGATACTTCACTTCGGGCGCGCTCTTGAGTCGGCCCTGATAAAACCAGTCGCTGGAGAAACGCATGATTTCCTCGTTCATGCGATACTGAATCTCCAGCAGCGACACCGCTTCGGGACGACGCTCCACGATGGTCTGCATCAGCGTTTTGCCCAATCCGCCCTGCAAGGCCTGAAGCGACTTTACGGTGGGAGGCAACTGCTGATGGTCGCCGGCCAGAATGACGCGTCCGGCTTTCTGCAAGGCAATCCAGCAGGCCGGTTCCAGTGCCTGGGCGGCTTCGTCGATGAAGAGGGTAGAGAACTTCTTGCCGATCAGTGCCCGGTTGGCACTTCCGGCCAGGGTGCAGGCGATGACACGTGCCTCGTTGAAGAGGTCCTCGTTGATGGCGATTTCCAGTTCGGTAGCACGTTCTTTCAGGCGGGCTATTTTCTGATGCAGGGCATCGGAACCGTGTTTCTTCTGGGCATAGAGGTCGCGGATGCCCTTGCGGATGGACCACAGCTGGGTGTAGTGCGGATGGCTTTCGAAGCGCCGTTCGTAGGTGCATGCCAGCATACGGTCGGTCACACGCAACGGGTTGCCGATACGCAGCACGGGTACACCACGGTCGGCCAGTTTCTCGGCAATCCAGTCCACGGCCATATTGCTTTGGGCGCACACCAGCACCTGACTCTCGCGGTGCAGGGTTTCGTAGATGGCCTCCACAAGTGTGGTGGTCTTTCCCGTGCCCGGAGGTCCGTGAACGATGGCCACATCCTTGGCCCGCAGTACCTTGTTTACGGCTGCTTCCTGTGTGCTGTTGAGCCACGGAAAGCGCAGGGACTGAAAGCTGAACTGCTCTTCCTTACGGTTGCCGTGGAAGATTTCACGCAGGTCGGCCAGCCGTCCGCTGGTGGCGCGCATCACACGGTCCAGAGCTTCGAACATCAGCCGATAGGTGGTTTCATCGATGGACAGGTGTACGCCCAACCGCCAGGCGCTCTGCAAGGCATCGGCCACTTCCGGCCCCGGCAGAGCTACCACCATGCGGTTCTCTTCCACAAAACTTACCTGACCGAAGAATTTGAAATGGCGCAGTTTGCCGTCGGTGTCACTGCCTTTGCGCGACACGCCCGAAGCGTCCTGTGTGAAGAAGCACACGGGTTTGCCCGGTTCGAACTGATGCTCCAGATCTTCGTTGGCCGTGCGTTCCAGTTCGATGACAAACTGGTTGAGCGAGTTGTAATAGCTGCGTCCCGTTTTGATGGGATACCAGCACAGTCCCTGACGGACACTGCGTTCAATGCCCCGCACTTCGGTCTGGTTCTGAAACTGCTGCTTTTCGTTTTCGTATTCCAGTTCCAGCAGCTGGCGCTGTTTCTGGATTTCCAATATGCTTGATTGCGGCATCCGGTTTCTGATTCTTTTTAGAGTGTTTGAATTTCTTTTCCGGCTGCAAAGATACGAGGATTTTTCGGAAAACCGGCTTCCCTTTAAACGGGTTTTAAAACCTTTTTAAAAGGTGTTTTCTGTAGATGGTTCATTGTTTCTTCTCCGCCTTCACCCTGCCTATAGGTCGTGTTCCCGTTCCTTTGACTCCGGTCAGGTCGTCACCTAAGTCCTGCCGGGCATTGTCTGCGATGGCTTCCAGCTTCTTGACAATATCCGGATGCTGCTTGATGATGTTGTACCGCTCTCCCGGATCAAGTCGCAGGTCAAAGAGCATTTTTTCCTTTAGAGGGTAGAACTCGTTTACTCTTCCCGGCTTACCGTCATTTCCCGGCAGATATTGCTCGTAGGTGCGGTATTTGTGTGGGAATACCAGTTTATATCTTCCGTCGGTAACCGCTTCCAGATCGTTATTCCGATAATAATAAAGGAACGAGGTTCGGGGATTGGCATCGGGAACAGACTGCAAGAGGGGCGTGATATCGACTCCATCTATTTTATGTTCCGGAAGTTTGGCTTGTGCCAGAGCTGCAATGGTGGGAAACAGGTCGATGCCGGAAACAAGACGGTTGCACACGCTGCCGGGTTTGATGTGATTCTTCCAGTACATCAGGCAGGGCACTCGTTGCCCTCCTTCAAAACTTGTTCCTTTTCCTTCCCGCAGTCCTCCGGTGTTGCCGCTGTGGTTACCATAGTTCAGCCAGGGGCCGTTGTCGGAAATGACAATCACCAGCGTGTTTTTCTCCAATCGTTCGGAGCGCAGTGTGTTTAGAATTTCTCCCAGGCTCCAGTCCAGTTCCATCATCACATCGCCATAAAGCCCCTGTTTGCTTTTTCCCCGGAACTGGGGGGATACGGCTAACGGAACGTGAGGCATCGGGTGGGCCAGATACAGGAAAAACGGTTTTTTTCGGTTCTGCTCAATGAAACGGACAGCCCGCTTGGTCAGATCCTGGGTAAAACGGTTCTGGTCCGGATTATGGGCGATGATGCTGTCTCCTTCGATTAAGGGCAGATCTGGAAATTTGATGGAAGGATGGCCCGGCCACATATCGTTTGAGTAGGGGATGCCATAAAATTCATCGAAACCGTGCTTCAGGGGAAGGAAATCAGGATGATCTCCTAAATGCCATTTTCCGAATATGGCGCACCGGTAACCTTGATCCTTTAGCATTTCTGCCATCGTTGTTTCGTTCGGATTAATTCCATAGTTAGCTCCAGGGAAAGGAGCCCCCGAGAGATTGATTCTGTTCGGGTAACAACCGGTCAGTAGTCCGGCCCGTGATGCGCCGCTGACGGCTTGTGGTGCATAATAATGAGTGAAAAGCATGCCCTGATGAGCCAGACGGTTGAAGTTGGGAGTGTGATAATCTATGGCACCGTTTATTTCCAGATCGCCATATCCCATGTCGTCCATTAAGATAATAATGAAATTGGTGTGGTCTTTAGCAAGGGTCTGGCCGGAAGGAAGCAAGCCTGCCAGAGCCAGAAGAGGGAATTTAAGGTTCATTTCTTTTTCGTTTTATAAAGGTGTATTCATTCTAAGGCAAAAATATGGATTTATTTGATATCAGTCACTGTATTCGGGGCTGTTTTTAAAAAAAGCAGTCAAGAAATCGAAACGGTTTCTTGACTGCCTGTGAATTTGCTGCTTAGAATTTCTGAGGCGCATCTTTGGAATAGGTCACGTTGGGTTGGCCTTTATAGAATACTTTTCCATGATGTTCTATTTCGCAATAAAGCGTCTGTTCGGCCCGGCAGTAGATTTCACCGTTGATACATTTCGCGGTTACTTCCTGGACGATACAGTTCTCTGCATGAAGCTCTCCGAATCCGGCGAACTGATAGTTTGCCTTCCGGGCTTCTCCTTCCAATCGCAGGATACCGGTACCGGCTACTGCTCCGGCCAGCTCCTTCGTCTGGATTCCTGCAATATGGATGTTTCCCGAACCGGCAATACTGACATCGCATTTTTCCGACTCTACTTTGGGGCAGGATATATTTCCCGAACCGGCAATGCTTATTTTACATTCCTTAGAGTCTATCTGAGAACTGCTGATATTTCCCGATCCGCTTATTCTCCATTCCAGACTTTCGGCTTGAATATGGGAGCAAGACATAGTCCCGGAACCGGCTATGTTCATGCTCAACTTCTGGTCGCATTTCAGGCCGGGAGCCTTGAAACTGCCGCTGCCGGAAATGGATACCGTCAGATGATTCGTACTCATTTCTTTACTGAGATATATGCTGCCCGAGCCGATGATCTGGATTTCCTCCAAATAACGGTAGGGGAGAATAAGCTCAATATCGTTGTAATGAACTTCCACATTATCCTTGAATTTGAGATACAGCCTGTCATCGTTTATTTCTGTTTGGATCAGATCGGCGAGGTTTTCCGGTATACGGAGTGATACCTCGTTTTTGTCGGTTGGTGTGACACGAAGCACGATGGAAGTGATGTCGATTCTCTTCAGGTTTTCTGCATCTAACTTTTGGGTGATATACTTGCTGCTGGCGTAAAATACCGAGCGGTTAACGCTGCTTCCGCTTCCGATCATATGGTTGTACTGCAGGTTGTTTTGTACGGTCTGAGACTGTGCACAGGCGTTGAGACTTACTGAGAGCATGAATATTCCGGCTAAAATTCGAATTGTTTTCATGATGTTTGTTGTTTGGTTGTTTATTTATTCTGTTTTAATACTGTTCACGGGATTCTCTGTGGCAACACGTCCGCTTTGCAAGACAACGGTTAAGAGTACCACGATGCTGACCATCAGAAAGGCCAATGGGAAGAACCACCAGTATATCGGGGTGTGCTCGGCAAAATTCTGCAACCACTTTGTGCTGATATAGTAACCGATCGGGGCGGCAATCACGAAGGCTGCAAGCAGGGGAACCAGATAGCGTCCGGCAAAGAGCAGAAGCACCTCGTGCACCGTGCTGCCCATAATCTTTCGGATGGCTATTTCCTTTCTCCTGTATTCCGTTTCAAAGAGCGTGAGGCAGAACACACCGATGAGCGTGATGAAGATACAGATGAAAGCAAATAATTTTACCTGGGCAATGAACCGGAATTCTTCTTCATAGGTTATTTGCAGATCCTCGTCCAGGAATCGGAACTCGCACGTCTCTTCCGTGTTCAGCTGCTTGATCAGTTGCTCCAACTGCTTCTTGGCTTCCAGTTTGTCGTATCCGTCGGTGATGCGTACAAAGACATTTTTATTGCGGTCGCCCCAGTTGACCGTCATATCGGGACTCATGATGATAAACGCGGCTGGAATGGTATTGTTGTCGTTGCGCATGGAGGTGAGTTTATAATTCTCGCAGATGCCTACTACCGGATAATGGCTCTCTTCGCTTCCCCAACCTTCAATATCCAGCCCGATGGGCTGTTCCAGTTTGATCCAGGGATATTTCTGAATCATGGCCCGGTTGAGGATGTAGGCTCCTTGGCGGTCGTGCTGATTGAAATCTCTTCCTTCCACAATCTTTATATTCATGGTTTTCAGAAAATGCTCGTCTACACACAGGGCAAAAAATGACAGATTGTGTTCTCCGCTTCCGCGTCCCCAACTCATATATCCGTCGGTACTGCCTAATACGGGTTCGGCAAAACTGCAGTTTTCTGCGAATGGAAGTTTGGTGATTTCCTGCCTCAGATAATCTTTCTTGCTCAGGGCTTCATACGGAAGCTGTGCATAGAGTACTTCGTCTTTGTTGAAGCCGTAGTCGGCGTTGAAAATATAATGAGTCTGTCCGGTCATGACCAGTACATACAGAGTCATGACAAAGGCCACAATAAACTGCACGGTAAGCATGGTCCAGCGCAGCATCTTTCCTCGTGGTGACAATCCGAACGAGCCTTTCAGTACGAGTGCCGGTGGAAAAGATGTGGCATACCAGGAAGAGAACAATGCGGACAGGACTCCTATTCCCAAAGTGGCGAACAGAGTGATGCAAACCAGCCCTCCGTGTGTCTGGAAACTGATGTTTCCGGAAACCAGTTTCATGCATTCCGGACTTTTCTGGAAGAGGAGAATCAGCAGGGTGGCACCAATCAGAGCAACGACCGACCAGAATACATTTTCCAGAATCATTCCCAAACGCAGGCTGGCGGTTGTGCTTCCCATCACTTTACGGGTATTGATGCTGCGCATGCGCACCGGAGTCTGTGCCAGTGAGAAGTTGGTAAAGTTGAGTAGGCCGATAATTAGAATAAAGATTGAGGCTGCCTGTAGCACATAGACAAGTGATTCGTTTCCTTTATCAGCATAGGCACTTCCTTCAAAGTAGGCGCGGTCCATCGGGATGAGCCGGAACTGTAATTTTGTTTCTTCTCCAAAGCGTTCTTTATATAGCTTCCCGATTTCCTTTTCCGCCTGTTCCTTGTTTTCGGGATTGTCCAGGCGCAGATAAATCTCGTTGTTCCATTCGGTCATACTTTGGAACCAATTCTCTTGATAACACCGGAACAGTCCGTTTTCGAAAGAACAATTCTCTGCAAAATCCTGACATACTCCGATAATGGTCAGGTTTTCACTATTCCATTGCGGAATGGCGAACTTTTTACCTACGGGATTTTCCGTTCCGAAAATCTGTCGGGCCAGACTTTCACTGATAATATAACCGTCGGGTTGTTCCTTCCAGCTGTTGGAGCCCGGAAGCAGATGGATCCCCCAAAAATCCAGAGTATTTTTATCAATGGTGGAAAGTCCCGTCTGAAATAAATTTTCTCCGACTTTGATATTTAAAGGTACTGCTCCACACATGTTCAAGGTTATTTCTTCTATATGAGGAATCTGCCCCCATAATTCTTTCAGTGGAGCCGGCAGGCTGGGGTACCATTTCGAATCTTCCCTAGATTCCACCCGATAGGTCCGCTGATAATCTTTCAGACTATGGTTGAAGGTGTTGTTGTATTCCACCTGTGTCATGAACAGGTAGAAAGCCGCCAAAGCCATGCTCAGTCCGAGCAGATGGAGCAGTGTGGCCGTTTTATAGCGGCGCAGATAATAAAATAGCGCTTTCATGATTCTCTTAGGGTTGCGTTGTTGTTTTTGTTATGGGTTAAAGTAGTCCGTTGATCTGTTCCACAATCTGTCCGTCGAACATGTTGATGATCCGTTTTGCGTATGTGGCATCGTGCTGTGAGTGTGTCACCATCACGATGGTGCTTCCTTCGTTGTTCAGCTGGCTCAGGAGTTCCATCACTTCCTTTCCGTTTTTTGAATCCAGATTACCGGTGGGCTCGTCTGCCAGAATCAGTTGCGGATTCCCCACCACGGCCCGGGCAATGGCCACCCGCTGTTGCTGTCCTCCGGAAAGTTGCTGCGGATAGTGCTTGGCTCTATGGCTCAGGTTCACCTTGCGCAGGATGTCCAGTGTGCGTTGTTTGCGTTCGGCTTTGGACACCCCGAGGTATTTCAGCTGCAGTTCGATGTTCTCTTCTACAGTGAGTTCCTCGATCAGGTTGAAGCTTTGGAACACAAATCCGATGCGTCCCTTGCGGTATTGGGTTCTGTCTTTTTCTTTCAGCTTGCTTACTTCTTCTTCGCCCAGCCAGTATTCTCCTTCATTGGGATTGTCCAGAAGTCCTAATATATTCAGGAGGGTGGATTTACCGCATCCGCTTGGTCCCATAATGGCAACAAACTCTCCGTCCTTTACTTCGAGGCTGACTCCATTGAGGGCCACGGTTTCTACTTCTTCTGTACGGAAGATTTTGGTAAGATTCTCAATTCTAATCATGATGTTTCGTTTTTATGATACAAATTTATAATGTTTCCTTATATTTCCTCTTATTCGGTCAGCAGCACAATTTCATTGTTTTTGAATGCCTCATATCCACTGGTGATCACTTCCTCGCCGGGTTCCAGACCTTCGGTCACTTCATAGTATTGCGGGTTCTGGCGTCCAATGCGGATAGGGCGCCTATAGGCTTTTTCTCCGTTTTTATCCAGAACAAAGATCCATTTTCCGCCGGTGGTCTGGAAGAAGGTTCCTTTGGGAATCAGAAGCGCCTGCTCCGACTTTCCTAATTCCAGGTTCAGGTTGTAGGTCTGTCCGCTACGGATTTTGTCCGGATGTGCGCCGACAAAGACCATATCTATGCGGAACCGTCCATCCCGCACCTCTGGATATACTTTGCGGATGCGTAAACGGTAGGTCTTTTCATCGCGTATGAAGGTGGCCGTCAGTCCCGTCCGTACCCGGTCAATGTAATGTTCATCCAGAAGCGCTTCCACCTTGAAGTCCGACAGATCGTTGATCTGGCCGATCTTTTCTCCGGCTCCGATGCTTTGTCCGAGTTCCACATCCAGCAGACCGAGTTCGCCGTCAATGCTGGAGCGCACATTCAGCTTTTCGCGGCGTTCGCGCACCATGAGCACGTTTTGCCGCATGTTGGCCAGATTCTCTTCCATCTGTTCCATTTGTGCCGAGCGGTAAATGCTGTCCTGCTTCAGTCTTTGCGAGATGAGTCCGTGTTTTTTCCGTGCCAGTTCATAGTCCTCCTCACTTTGCAGATATTCCTCCCGGCTGATCAGTTTTTCGTGATACAGCCGTTTGTTCTGTTCATAGTTTCTCTTTTTGCGCCGCACATCCATGTCGAGCGAGATCCGTTCCGTACGGTTGTTCAGCAGATCCTGCTGCATGGTGATCTGGGTGTTCCGAAGCAGATTCTGCTTTTCGGCCAGTTCCGCTTCCGCATTGAGAATCTGCAAATCCAGATTGCTGTTGCTCAATTTCAGGATGATGTCTCCTTTTTTCACTTTGCTTCCTTCTTCGATGATCTTCTCGCGGACAATGCCGCCTTCCTCCGGAGATACCTGCACCACCTGAATGGGCACCACCTGTCCGTTGAGTCGTACGTAGTCTTTAAAAAGTCCTCGGGTTACCCTGCTGATGGTCTGTTGCTTCTTGGAAGCTTTTACTGCCTGTGTCTGGCTGCCGAGCACCAGCCACATCAGGCCGGTAATCAGGGCGACGGCAGCGGCGCCATAAAGAAGATAACGGTAAACAGGATTTGTTTTTTTTATTTTTCGGTCCATAAGGCGTTTCCTTGATAATAGTTCAACAATCGGGTGTTATAGTATAGGTTCAGGCGACATTGCAACTGCTGTGCCTGACTCTGAAGAAGGGCGACCGTAACGGTCTGGACATCGATGGGAGAGGCTAATCCTTCTTCCCATTTACGGATGGTGATTTCTGCGGAAATGCTGTCGGCCTCTACTTTCTGTTCCATCTTCTTGATTTCCTGATATGCGTTCTCCCAGTCGGCCACAATTTCCGTAATCAGCCGTTGCAGTTCCTGCTGCTCGTATTCCAGATTTTCCTTGGCCTGCTCCAGTCTGTTCCGTCTTTCCCGAATGGAAGACAGAGTGTTTGTCCGGTTAAACAGAGGAATGGAAAGTGTGGCCGAGAGATATTGACCGGCATTGTTCCGCATCTGTTCCTGAAAGGCTCTGGCGTTTTTATCATTCATGTTCTTGAAGAATGAGGAAGATACGCCGGCATTCAACGACAGCGAAGGGTAAAGGTCTGCCTTGGCTGTTTTCAGATTGTATTCGGCCATCTTCAGTGCGGTCTGGGCCTGAAGGATTTTAGGCTGTGTGTTTCGGGCATATTGGTATATGGAGTCGGTAGATGCGGAGCGGGCTTCACAGTGCCAGTCGGCAGAGGAAACAAGAATCAGCGGGTCGCCGGTGGGATAATTCATTTCTCTTTTCAGAGTCAGCAAAGCCTGGTCGAGCAGGTTTTGCTGATGCGTTGTTTCAAATTCGTCGGCGGCCAGACTGGCCTGCATCTGTTTCCATTCCGCTTCTCCTTTCCGTCCTACCTCCATCATCACCTGGGTCTGATGAAGCAGAGCCTTGCTCTGTTCCAGTTTCCGACGGGCAATGCGGAGTGTTTCCTGATAGTAAATGGCATCCAGATAGGCTTTCAGCACATTCAGTGCCACATTCTCTTTTTGCATCTGAAGAGCCTGTTTGCCGGAAAGGATCTGGGCTTTGGCCATACGGAGCTGGTGCAGACGGCGGAATCCTTCAAAAATGGAGAGGGAAGCGGAAAGACTGTATCCGTTGGAGAAGGTGCTGACATCGGTGTATGTATTGGTCTGTGGGTCGATGGCACGTCCGAAATTGTTTTGCACATTGATATAACTGCTTACATAGGGCAGGAAAGAGCCGATAGAACGGGTGCGTTGCGATTGGTAGTCATTCAGATTATAGACTTGTTGCCGTACCTGATGGTTATGCTCCACAGCGTAATCCATGCACTGTTCTATGCTCCAGACTGTGCCGGAAGTTTCCTGTGCCTGGATGTTTCCGGTCAGCAGAAGCCAGATGAATCCGATAAGGTTTCGTTTAGACATGGTGTTTCTTGTTTTAAGTTTTCAGTTCAAAGATACGGCTCCGACCGGCAGCGGACAAGAAATAGGAAGAACACAGCACCACATTGTATGATAATCATACAGTCGGTCGTATAATAATCATACAATGTGGTGCTGCCAAGGTTTGAAAATGTATTGGACTTATTCTGTTTTGATACTGTTTACCGGATTTTCTGTGGCCACACGTCCGCTCTGCAAGACAACGGTCAGGAGTACCACAGTGCTGACCATCAAAAAGGCCAATGGGAAGAACCACCAGTATATCGGGGTATGCTCGGCAAAATTCTGCAACCATTTTGTGCTGATCAAGTAGCCGATCGGAGCGGCAAGCACAAAGGCTGCAAGCAGAGGAATCAGATAGCGTCCGGCAAAGAGCAGAAGTATTTCATGCACCGTGCTGCCCATAATTTTGCGGATGGCTATTTCCTTTCTCCGGTATTCCGTTTCAAATAAGGTGAGGCAGAATACTCCGATGAGCGTGATGAAGATACAGATGAAGGCGAAGAATCTTACTTGGGCAATGAACAGGAATTCTTCTTCGTAAGTAATCTGCAGATCTTCGTCCAGGAATCGGAATTCGCAACTCTCTTCCGTATCCAACTGTTTGATCAGTTGTTCCAACTGCTTCTTGGCCTCCAGCTTGTCGTATCCTTGGGCGATGCGTACAAAGATCTTTTTATTGCGGTCGCCCCATTCGGCCATATCCGGCCCCATGATGACAAACGCGGCAGGAATCGTATGGCTGTCATAGCGCATGGAGGTGAGTTTATAGTTTTCGCAGATGCCCACCACCGGATAATGCCCTTCCGGGGTGTTCCAATCCTTGATATTTTTATTTATTGGTTGGTTCAGTGAAAGCCAGGGAAATTTCCGGCTCATGGTTTGGTTCAGGATATAGGCACCTTTACTGTCCTGTGGATTGAAATCTCGTCCTTTTGCGATCTTAATATCCATGGTTTTCAGGAAGTCTGCGTCCACACACAGGGCTTGGAAAGATATGCGATGGTTTCCGCTTCCACGTCCCCAGTACATATACCGGTCGGCGTTTCCCAATATATCTGCAGCGAAACTGCTGCTTTTTACAAAGGGAAGTCGGGTAATTTCCTGTTTCAGATAATCTTTCTTGTTTATGGCCGCATCCGGGATTTGGGCATAGAGCACTTTATCCTTATTGAAGCCATAGTCGGCATTGAAAATATAATGTGTCTGTCCGGTCATGACCAGTGCATACAGAGTCATGGCAAAGGCCACAACAAACTGGCCGGTAAGTATGATCCAGCGCAGTTTCTTTCCGCGTGGTGACTGTCCGAATGAACCTTTAAGCACAAGGGCCGATGGAATGGAGGTGGCATACCAGGCAGAAAACAGAGCCGACAGGATTCCAATTCCTAATGTGGTGAGCAAGGTAATGCCTGTCAGTTGCCCGTGATTTTGAAAACTGATGTCACCTGAAACCAGATTCATGCATTCCGGACTTTTCTGAAAGATCAGAATCAGAAAGGCTGCACCGGCTAAGGCTACTGCCGTCAGGAAGATATTCTCCAGTACCATTTCCCGGCGCAGGCTGGCCGTGGAGGCTCCCATCACTTTGCGGGTGATCATGCTGCGCATACGCAGCGGTGCCTGCGCCAGAGAGAAGTTCGTAAAGTTAAACAGGCCGACAAACAGGGCGAGAATGGAAATGATGGACATCATGTGGCCTGAAGGGCGATACCTGCTTCCGTTTGCCTGAGTAAGTTTGCTGAAGTTTGCTTGCTGGACAGGAAGCAACCGGAAAGAGTCTTTTTTAGAAGACTGAAAGAAGCTTTCTGTCAGGGCTTTTTCTACGGATATTTTGTTTTTAGGATCGTCCAGACGTACAAAAATTGCATAGTTCCAATTGCTCCAGTTTCCTAAGTGAAAATGCTCCCTGCGACGGATAAGTCCGTTTTTTATGGAGCTGTTGTCCGGAAAGTCCTGATAAATGCCCTGAATGGTTACCGGACGTTTACGGTTTTCTTCTGTAATAAACAAGGTTTTTCCAATGGGATTCTCTGCTCCGAATATCCTTCGGGCTGTTTTTTCGCTGAGGATATATTCTGGTAGGTCTGTTTGTGCACTGTTTGCATCGGACTGCATCCTGATTCCCCAAAAACCAATGGCATTCGAACCCAGATCCAGATAACTGAGTTGGTAGGACATGCCCTTGTATTCCGTTTCTACTTGTTCCGTCAAGGCGCACAGACTGCTGATCTGTTCTATATGAGGCAGGTTCTGCCAGTATGAAACAATCTCTATCGGAAACACGATATTCCAGTCATAAGGCTGTGAGGTAAATGAGGAGGTTTCTACCCGATAGGTTCGCTGATAATCTTTCAGGCTGGTATTGTAATTGCGGTTGTATTCTGTTTGTGTCTGAAACAGGTAGAATAGGGCAATAGCTATACTTAATCCTAAAAGGTTAAGCAGGCTGGCCAGCTTGTATCTACGGAAGAAATAAAGCAAATATTTCATGGACATGGAATATTAATTCTACTTTTTATATTGAATTATTCATATTGTCTTTTGTTTGCTTATCGGGCATTTGGGGCGTTTATAACATTCCAAATTTATCAGAAAGCCCCAGTAGTATGGGATTTCCATAGCTACTGGGTTCAATCTTAATAGCATTCACCGATAATAATGATGCAAAGTTATGCTTTTTCAGAATACAGTCAATGTTATTTATATAATATTTATTATTTAATTTGTTGCTATTATATGAATATTTTGGTTGATACTTCTTTTTATTACTTTTTCTTGTTTACATTAAACCGGTATACCACATGCAGCAGGGCATAGCGGGGGATGACGTTGTTCCAGGTCTCTGTCCGGCCTTCCGCGGTGATTACGTTCCGTACACTGGAGAGCTGTCCCAACAAGTCGAATCCGTCCAGCATCACAGACAGGTTACCGTCCATCATCTTTTTGGCGATACGCATGTTCCACACCAGCTCGTTGGTATTCATATCTGCCGAGGTATATCCTCTGCGGCTGAACATAGTCAGGTCGGTATTGACTTCCATACCCCAAGGAAGCTCCACTCTTCCGGTCATTCCATAGTTGAAGTCCACGGCATTGATGGTTTCAAAGTCTTTTCTTTCCGAATTACTGTGTGTCCAGGTCGCCACTCCTTTCAGTCCCACGGACCATTTGTCGTAGCGCATTTCCGCTCTCAGGTTCTCTGTCAGGTAGAGTGATTTCACCTTGTACTTCATCACGCGGTAGGTCTGGTCTTCGCCGAAGAGATCCACACTGTTCACATAAATGGCGTTGGTATTGGTATACAGGGTGATCTTTTTCTGCTTGTCCACCGGGCTGGAGAAGCCCACACTCATTTGCGTGTTCCAGCGTCCGGATATGTTTTCCGGGCGGGATATCTTCTTGGTCGTATTCCGGTCGTAGCTGTATCCCATGATCACGGCATTCTTGCTGTAGTTATAGCTCATGTTGGCAGAGACCGTGCGCTGTCCTTTCAGAAAGTTGGAATAAGTCAGGGCCAAAGAATGATTGGTCGTGTTCTTCAGATCCGGATTGCCGTAGATGGTGTTCATCGGATCCTTGTCATCCACGACGCTGACCAGACTGCTCAGGTCCGGAGCATAGGAGTTGCATAGATAGGTCAGAGAGAGATCATCGTGCTTGTCCTTGGTCTTGTGAGTCAGCTTGACATACGGCTCAAAGAAAACGACATTCCGGGTGATGGTTGTATCCAGCTTGTTTCTTTGGTAATCCATGGCATAATGCTCGATGCGCATGGGAGGCTCGATGTATACGGACCATTTGTGCTTCTTCTCTGTATTGAAGTTGTCCCAGGCCAGACGCACGCCCGGCTTGTGCTTGAAGTCATGCCGTCCCTGATTGTAGCTGTTCTGAACGTCCAGCACCTGATACAGAGAGTCCTCTGTAGAAGGAATGATGCCTATGTCGTGCCCGTTTGGGAATCCCCATGCGCCATATTCTCCCAGCTGATAAATACGTTCGCTACCGGAGTTGAAGCTCTGTCCGTACTGGTAGTAAGGAGTCAGGTCGAGCGACTGGGTCCGTGTGGGCAGGTAGAAGCGGTATTCCGCCCGTGCGGAGTAATTGTAGGACTTTTGCGGCGTATCCCGGTACATGTTCCGGTAATCAGTCGTTGCGATCTGGTTGTTCGGATAGTTGTAATAAATTCTTTGGAAGATATCATAATCGGCCTTGTTCCAGGAAGCGTCCAGAAATATTCTCAGAAAGTCGTAGGTGTGGGCAATCTGTTTGGAAAAGACTCCGTTGAATTTGGCGTTCATGTGGTCACCCTTATAAATGTAATCAGCGTACCCCCTCATCAGCAGATATTTATAGAAATCGAAGTTGTTTCCTTCCAGGAACAGACTGTCCATCACATTTCCCAGATTCTCCGGATTGACACTGAAATTCGCTCCCGTGGATGTCCCGTTCGTTTTGTTCTTGTTGTAAGAGAAAGACGTATTGGTTGTCAGCTGAAGCTTTCCCTTTTCCTGCAACCGGTTTATTTCCAGCGCATGACTGGCATTCATCTGCCAGGAGTCATTCCGGCTATTGGAAGAGCTTTCCTTGAAAGTGTTTCCTTCTGACAGGAAGTTCTCACCGCTTGTTCTCTGCCGGTTGTCCGCATGGAGATGGGTAACCTGCACATTCGTGCTCGACTTGTATATCTTGTTGTCCGTAAGAAAATGGTTGATGCCCGCGATTTGTCGCTCCTGAAGCCCGTTGGTGTTGTTTCCCGGAGTCCAGTTGCTGTTGGCACCCGGTGTGCGCTCATCATTCAGGTTGTTCACGTTGGCGAGAACCGAGATCCTTGAGAAAGGTGTGAAGCGTGAGGCGAAGAGACGTCCCATGTAGCGATTGTCTGTTCCATATCCTCCTTCCATGTTACCGACATACCCGGTGGAATATTCCTTTTTGAGGCGTACGTCCATCACCAGGTTGCCTTCATCGGCCTTGAGCTGCATCGCTTCGTTGAATTTGTCTTTTTTATTATACACTTTAACCTTGTCCACGGTCATGGCCGGCAGGTTTTCCAGAAGCACCTTGCTGTTGTTGCCGAAAAACGCTTCGCCGTTCAGGAGCAGGCTGGTCACGAACTTGCCTTTGGCAAAGATGCGTCCGTCGTCCTTGATTTCCACGCCCGGCAGTTTCTCGATGAGCTTGTCCAGCATGGAACCCTCGGCCAGCCGGAAAGCAGACGCGTCATACACCACGGTGTCTCCGTTCATGTAGAACTTCACTTTGGTGGCCTTGACCACAATCTCATCCATGACCTGTTCTTTCAGTTCATATTTTTTGCGCATGTAAAAGAATCCCAGGTCGGTGTTCGGTGCTCTCCGGTAGAATTTGACGGTTATGGGGTGGTAAGCCGTTTCAAAATCTTCGTGCTCAAAACGGAGCAAGTATTCCCCCGGTTTCTCCCATGGCATCCGGAAATATCCAGAACCGGTATTCATGGAGTCTATTGCAGTACTGTCCTTTTGGAGCAGATATACCCTGACATTGTTTATATTTTCGTTTGTAAAAAGATTCTTCACCAGTCCGGAAATGGAACGGGTTCTCTGGCCTTGGGCTGAGGTTGCTCCGAACATTATCGCGAGCATCAGAAATAGAATAGTTTGTTTTTTCATCGTCATTTTTGTTTGAGGTTTGCACAAAAGTAGGGGGAGAATTTGGGCTGGCCATGCTTTCGGAAGGGCGTAACGGCGGTTTGTATGATTATCATACACTTTGCTGTATGATAATCATACAAACTGTTGCCGGCCCGATTAAAATGACGATGGCAGGGTGGGGGCTATTCCGGAATTTGTTATCTTTGAACTGTGTTAAGAAACAGCACGCGATAGGAAAACAATAATTTATACGATTCATTATATATATGGCAAATTACGGAACAATTCTGGTTGTGGATGACAATCCGGCGATTCTGACCGCCGCGAAAATCTGTCTCGACGGTGTCTTTGAGCGGATTATCACATTGTCCAAACCCGACAGCATTATGGTGACGCTGAATCAGGAAACAATAGATGTGATTCTTCTGGATATGAATTTTACGCTTGGCGTGAATTCGGGGCAGGACGGACTACTCTGGCTCCGGATGATTCACCGCCAACATCCCGATATCCCTGTGGTGCTGGTTACAGCTTATGCCGATGTGAAACTGGCGGTGCGCGGACTGAAAACCGGGGCTGTGGATTTTGTGACAAAGCCGTGGGACAATGAAGAACTGGTGCGTGTGCTGAAGGATGCCATTGACAACAGTCGGGAGGTGGTTCCATTGGAACAGGTGGAGCTGGAGCATGTGCACAAGGTTCTGGACAAGTGTCATGGAAATATCAGTAAAGCTGCGGAGCTGCTCGGCATTACGCGGCAAACCCTTTATGCCAAAATGAAGCGATGATGATTTACGGTGTGGTGATTGTCGGGATAGTTGTTCTGTGGGCCGGAATCTGGTTCTACCGCCATCAGAAACTGCTTGAGGAGCGGGCCTTTCTGCTCCGGGAGGCGGTGCGCAACCGTGATTTTGCCCACCGCTTGCCGGTCAAGGGACTGTTCTTCGGCGAGCGTGCGCTCCAGCGTACGGTGAATGATCTGAGCGAGGACATCAGCCGTTTGTTGGCCCAAAATGAAGTGGAGTCCTGGCAACGCCTGACACGTGTGCTGACGCATGAAATCATGAATGCCACAGCGCCTATCTCCAGCATCAGTCAGGCGTATCTGAATCATCCCAAGATCAAGGGCAGTTTTTATGAAGAAGGCATCCGGGCCATTTATGAAACCAGTTGCGGACTCTCGGCTTTTGTAGACAGCTATCGCAAGCTGACCAGTCTGCAGGAGCCTAATCTCGAAGAGGTGGTCTTGTGTCCTTTTGTGGAAAGCATTCGGGCACTCTATCCCGATTTGGAATGGCATCTGAATATAGAGCCGTCCGTCATCCTCAGTCTGGACGAGAACATGTGGCGGCAGGTGCTGATTAATCTGGTGAAGAACGCCCTTGAAGCCGGTGCCACGAAGATGGACGTCCGTTGGCGCGACGGTCTTTATGTCAGCAACAACGGTATGCCTATTCCGGCAGATGTGGCTTGTGAGATATTCGTTCCTTTCTTTACGACCAAGAAAACCGGTTCGGGTATCGGACTGTCCTTGTCGCGTCAGCTGATGGTTCGTCAGGGATATATGCTTACGCTGGCCGAAAGGCCGGTGAGCGGTTATACGGTAACTTTTATGATCCGGTAAACGGAAGAGGATAAAATGAAATTACCCCCGGCACAGTAAGGAATTACTGCGCCGGGGGTAATCTATTACTTCCCTGTAAGTAAAACATTACCTCCAGGGGAGTAATATAAGATGAGAGGCTATGATCTTTTATTTCCAGAGTTCGGGCATCTGTCCGTAATCCGACAGGTTGGTACAACCTTTGAAAGTATCCGAATAGCTGGCAATGCTCAGGAAATAGTCCGGATAATTGCCTCGCTCGTACAGATGCACCTTTTTGCCGTCAATCACGGTATAGGGGCTTTCTCCGCGGAGTGAGGAACAGCCGGCGAAGACATTGTAGATACTTTCCAGCATGAGGTTCTGGTCAAACAGTCCGGTCGGCAGACTGGTCAGCGACTTGCAGCCTGAAAAGGCAAATTCTATTTTGCGCAGTTTCTTGTTGTTGGCAAACAGGTTTTCCGGAATGGCTTTCAGAGCGGTGCAGCCGTCAAAAATTCCCGGAGCATTTTCCAGATTCGTCATGGCAGAGAACAGGTCTTCCGGAATGCTTTCCAGAGCGGTGCAATCCGAGAAAATACCCGATGCCGAGTTGTTGGCTGGGTAATGTACCTCGCCGAGAACGGTAACTCTGCTGCAGGCAGAAAGCAGTCCTTGCGGAATAGTCTTCAGAGAAGTGCAGTGGGTGAAGGCAGATCTCATGGAGTTCAGGTTGGCATTGTTGCGGAACAGTCCGGCCGGAATGCTTTCCAATGAGGTGCAGTAGGCAAAAATCTCATTCATGTTATTGGCCTGGGTATTCTGGGCAAACAGATCTTCCGGAACAGAGGTCAGCGCACTGCATTCAAAGAAGGTGTAGTAGAAAGAGGTCGCATTCTTGGCCGCGGCAAAGAGGTCGGCCGGCACAGAGCGGAGCGAGGTGCATCCGTAGAAGGTGCGGTTGAAACTGCTCACCTTGCTGGCATAGGTAAACAGACCTTCGGGCAGTGTCTCCAGAGCCGTGCATTTGTAGAAACATTCATCCAGGCTTTCCAGATCGGCCAGTGCGCCGCGGGTGTCCTTGGGCAGGGTCTTCAGGGTTTTCACTTCCCGGAAACTGATGGTCTTCAGATTGGGTCTTCCCCATTGTACGATGCCGGTGAGCGAGTTGCGGATATAGTCCTTGTAGGTGGATGTAGAAGTCAGATAGTCCACACTGCCGCGGAAGCGGATTTGCTTTTTGGTCACGCTGGATATCCGGTCGTAGTGATGGTTCAGTTCCCCAGCCGAGCCGATGTAGGTGTTGACTGCCTCGCTGTTGCCGTCGCCCCAGTCGACAACTCCCTTGACGTTGCCCTCAAAGGGAAGATAGGCCGTGAAGTTGTTCAGCGGATTCAGGGAGATTTCCAGAACCAGATCATCTTCGCTGTTGCGTATGCTTGTAGCAAAAGGAATCATGGTAATGGCACCGGCGTTGTTCTCCTGGTCGTATGCCATGATGTAGGCATAATATCCGGTAGCATCCTGCAGGTTCTCCACCACATGCATCCGGTTGGCCGGAAGCGTCGATGTAGAAGTGAACAGTTTGTCCATGCCTTCGTTTACATCCCGAATGATGCTGGCAAGCGGAATGGAGTCCTGACTGACGTGGATAGCATATTGGGTAGCTCCGTTGTGCGGATTCAGCTCCAGCGTCACGCTGTTCAGGTCTGCCTTCGCAACCTTGGGGGTGATGCTGGCACCCACTTCCTGCACAACCGGTAACTTGCCGATCAGAGTATCCTTGTCGGACATTCTTTGATAAATCAGAATGTGGTCGAACTTCGGTTTCGGAGTGTGGTTGTTGTAAAAATCCAGATTCAGAGTTTTCTGTTCCACAAATATATTTCCTTCGGGATACTGCAGGATGAAGTCAGGTTCCTGCTGGGCATATTCTCCCGAATCCTTGTAGTTTTTCAGGCTTTCGAGCATATAATATCCATTGTAGACATTGGTCTCGTATGCCAGATTGAAAGCTTCTTTCTGATAAGCGGGCAGGCGCAGGGTGTCTGTCTGGAACCGGACATACGGTGCTTTGCCATCGCTGGTTTCGCCTTCGCTGGGTAATGACGGCTCTTCTATATTACCGCCTTCTCCATCATGTTCGTCATCGTCTTCTTCTCCGCCCACATTGATAATGTCGCAGGAGGCCAGAAGTGTGCTTCCCACTATCAGGGGCACGGTTCCCCACGTGAGGGTACAGAGTAATGGAAGCATGGTTCGGACTTTCTTGAATGGTTGTTTCATAATGATTAGGTTTTTAAGTGAAAAAAAGTATAAGCTGAGCCAAATATAGGAAACAAAAGTTCAATCCGCAAACAAATGCTTCTGAAAATAGATTATTCTGCAAACTCCAGAATGAATTCACTGCCGCGGTCCGGCTCGGAATGCACCAGAATGCTGCCGTCGTGCAGGGTAACGATCTGGCGGCACAGGCTCAGGCCGATGCCCGAACCGTTGGGCTTGGTGGTGAAGAAGGGAACGAAGATCCGTTCGCGTACTTCCGGCAGGATGCCTTCTCCATTATCTTTTATGGTGAATACAATCCGCTTTTTTTGTTTGCAGGCGCGCACGATGATTTCCGGTGCTGTACGGTTGCGGCAGGCCTCACGGGCATTCTTCAGCAGATTGAGGAACACCTGTTCCATCTGGGCGCGGTCGGCATGCCAGACGCAGCCGGCGGGCGTATCGTCCGTGAAGCGGATGTCTGTGCCGCCAACCAGCCGTTGCAGGTCTTTCAGAAAGGCGCTTACCTCAATGGGTGTCTTTACGGGCGGAGCGATGCGCGTCAGCTTACGGTAATTCTGTACAAACTCCATCAGTCCCTTGCAGCGCCGGTGGATGATGCCCAACCCCTGTTGCAGGGTCTGCTGTGCCGATTCGCTCAGCGGACCTTCGCTACTCCGTTCGCACAGTGTGTCCGACAGGGAGATGATTGGAGTGATGGAATTCATGATCTCATGCGTCAGTACCCGGATCAGTTTCTGCCAGGCCTCCATTTCCGTACGGTTCAGAGTGCCGTGCAGATTCTTCAGACTGATGATGCGGCACTCGCGTCCCTGCACCAGCATGCGGTTTTGCGACAGGGCCAGATCCATCGGCCGGCCTTCGTGTTCATAGTGCATCACCTCTTGTCCTTCGGTCAGAGCCTGACAGATGCACTCCGGCAGGCGTACCGATCTGCCGAACAGGCGGGTGGCGGAACAGTTGCACCATTCCACGATGCCTTGTGCGTTGGCCACAATCAGGGCGGTATCCACCTCCTGAAGCAACTGTTCGTAGTAGCGGAAACGGGCTTCTTCCTTCTGCATTTTCTCTTTCTGATCCTGAAGCAGCACACTCAGTTCCCGCGCCAGATGTACGATGGTGCGGCTCTCGAATGGAGCGGTGATCCTTTCGGAGAGCGATTGCGATCTGACGCACTCCACAATCCGTTGCAGCATCTTGGTCTGCCGCATCTGGATGCGATAGAGCCGGATGGCCAGCACCAGAAGCAGCAGGGCACAGCCCGTCACGGAGAACCACAGATGGCGGGTACCCAAAAATGCGCCTAAAAGACTGCAGGCCACAATGCCGGTGATGTGGGTAATGATATAAAAGGAATACGTTTTCATGGCTCGTCGGTTTTAGAGATTCAGTTTGTTCATTTTCCGGTAGAGGGCAAAGCGTGTGATGCCCAACAGTTCGGCGGCATAGGTCAGATTGCCGTTGCTGAGGCGCACCGCCTTTTCTATGGCGCGCCGTTCCAGTTTCTCCAGATTCAGCTCTTCCAGTTCCGTTTCCTTTTGTTCCTTCACCCGGTCGGAAGGCAACAGCAGATCCTCGGGACGCAGCACCAGATTATTGCTCAGAATGGCGGCGCGCTCCATGATATGTTGCAGCTCGCGCACATTGCCCGGCCAGTTGTACTTCATCAGTTTGCTTTTGGCTTCCCGGCTCAGTCCCGTAATATTCTTTTTATATTTCCGGTTATACAGTTTCAGAAAGTGCATGGCCAGCAGGATGATGTCCTCGCCACGCTCACGCAAAGGCGGGATGTGCAGCTCGATGGTGTTGATGCGGTAGAGCAGGTCCTGACGGAAACTGCCTTCCTGAGCCTGTGCGGTGAGGTTGGCATTGGTGGCGCAGATGAGGCGGATGTCGATGTCGCGCGTTTCCACCGCGCCCAGACGGGTGATGCACCGCTTCTCCAGAGCTGTAAGCAACTTGGCCTGCATGGGAAGCGACAGATTGCCGATTTCGTCGAGGAAGAGTGTGCCGCCCGAAGCCATTTCCATACGTCCCGGTTTGGACGTGCGCGCATCGGTAAAGGCTCCTTTCTCGTATCCGAAAAGTTCACTTTCGAACAGCTGTTCGGGAATGCTGCCCAAGTCGATGGTGATCAGTGCCTCATGGCGGCGCGGAGAGAAGTGTTTCACCATGCGGGCCACAACATCCTTGCCCGTACCGTTTTCTCCCAAGATCAGGATATTGGCGTTCGTATCTGCCAACTGATAGATGGTTTCCTTGACCTGAAGCATGGCCGGAGATTCTCCGATCAGTTCCGGCAGTTCGTCGCCCTCTTTCAGGGCCGATACCTGTTCCTGCAGACGGTCAATTTCCTTTTTGGACTGACTGAGCTTGAGCGCCGAGGAGAGGGTGGCCAGCAGTTTTTCCTTTTCCCACGGTTTGGAGATAAAGTCGGTGGCGCCCGCCTTGATGGCGCGCACGGCTTTCTCCGTGTCGGCATACGCTGTCATGAACACTACGACAGCCTGCGGGTCTATCGTCAGAATCTGCCCGAGATATTCAAAGCCTTCCTGTCCGCTGATGGCGTCCCGGCAGAAATTCATGTCCAGCAGAATCACGTCCGGCTGATAGGTTTCCATGAAATAGCGGATGCGGTCCGGCTGTGTGGTAACCTTTATCTTTTCGAACACCGGTTCCAGCAACAGATTCAGGGCGAAGAGCACATCTTCGTTGTCGTCTATAATCAGTATTTTTCCATCCTTAGTCATCATCTTTTTTTATGTTTTTATGGTTTCTTGTTTTTCTACGGGGCAAAGATAAAACATTTCTGCTTGTGTTGTGCGTGCGTTTCCGCACGATTTTTGTGCGGAAACGCACGGCGTTTTAAAAGAGCCTTTTTGCCAACTTGCTGTTGTTGAGTGGATTATTCATTTGGCACGGTTTTTGAATGTCTAAAGGAGAAAAACAGACGAAAAACAAGAAGACCATGAAACATTTACTCCTGCTTTTTTCGGCATGGCTGGTCGGAACACTTCCGCTGCTGGCCGAGGACCAAGATACCAAACGGACCTTCACTTTGGCCGAAGCCATTCTTCAGGCCCAGAAGGCATCGCCCGACGCACAGGCAGCCCGGCATACCTACCGGTCGGCCTATTGGAACTACCGTTCTTTCAAGGCCAACTATCTGCCCGAGGTGAGCCTTTCTTCCGACCCTTATCTGAACCGTCAGATTAACCGGGTGACGCAGCCCGACGGTACGGAACAGTTCAAGGCGCAGAATACTCTGAACACCGACCTGTCGCTGACCATCAGCCAGAATGTGTGGTTCACGGGCGGTAATCTGTTCCTCCAGTCTTCCGTAAACCGGATGGACGAGTTGGGCGGACGGACTACCTCTTATAATACGAAACCCTTTTCCATCGGTTACAACCAGTCCTTCTTCGGATACAACAGTCTGAAATGGAACCGGCGTATCGAACCGGTGCGTTACCGTGAGGCGCAGAAGTCGTATGCCGAAACCTTGGAGCTGATCGCATCGCAGACCTGCAATTACTTTTATGCGTTGGCTTCGGCACAGACCAATCTGAACATTGCCCTTTCCAATCAGGCTTCGGCCGATACGCTCTGGCGCTATGCGCAGGGGCGTTACCGCATCGGCAGTATTACGGAGAATGAAATGTTGCAGCTGGAGGTAAACAAGCTGAATGAAGAAGCCAATGTGATGCAGGCACGTATGGATGTGGAAGACGCCATGCAGACGCTCCGTTCCTTTTTAGGATTGGGCGACCGGCAGGATATTGAGGTGCTTCCCACCGACAGCATCATACCTTTTGAAGTGCCGATAGATGAGGCTTTGCGTCTGGCGTACGAAAACAGTCCCGAACCCGAGAACTTCAAGCGCCGTATCTTGGAGAGTAAGAGCAATCTCGCCTCGGCAAAAGCTTCGCGCGGACTGAAAGCCGACCTGTATATGCAGTTCGGACTGTCGCAGACAGCCGACCGTTTTCAGGACTCTTACCGCGATCCGCTGAACCAGCAGTATGTGCGGGTGTCCTTGGCTTTCCCGATTCTGGACTGGGGGCGTGGCCGCGGACGGGTAAGGGTGGCCCGCTCGCAGATGGAGCTGACCGAAACACAGGTCAGTCAGGCTGTGGACGACTTTGAGCAGAATGTGCGCAAAATGGTGCGGCAGTTTAATCTTCAGGCCCGTCAGGTGGCTATTGCGGTGCGCACGGAGCAGACCGCAAGGAGGCGTTACGAAGTGGCGCTGAAACTCTATCTTTCGGGCAAATCCACCATTCTGGATCTGAATGCGGCCACCAGCGAAAAGGATGCGGCACAGCGCAGCTACATTTCTTCCATGAGAACATACTGGACATTGTATTACGGTTTGCGCAGCCTGACGCAATACGACTTCCGCACCCGTTGCCCTTTGAGCCATGAACTGGAGGAGGCGGAACTGCGGCGATAGAATATGAACTCTGAAAAAACGAAACATTTAAAAAAAGATATTATGGATATTCAATTAAAGAAGAAACCCTGGTACGTGCGTTACCGTTATGCTTTGGCCGGTGGAGTGGTGCTGGCCGCTCTGCTCGTCTATGCTCTGGTGCAGGCGGCCGGTCCGCAACGCCTGCGGATTCAGCTCGATCAGGTGCAGACCGGACAGGCAGAACATGCCGACTTTCTGGAGTATGTGGATGTGGAAGGTGTGGTGCAGCCTATTATGACGCTCATGGTAAACACACGCGAGGGCGGTCATGTGGAACGTATCGTGGCCGAAGACGGCAAACAGATGAAGCAAGGCGACACGATCCTGATTTTGGGGAATACGACTCTGATGCACGACATCGAAGATCAGCGCGACGAGTGGGAGAAGCAATGTATGTCCTACCGGGAGCAGGAACTGGAGATGGAGCAGAAGAGTCTCACCCTGAAGCAGCAGACTCTGAATGCGGAATATGAACTGAACAAGATCCGCAAGAGCTATAATCTGGAGAAAGAGGAATATGCCATGGGCATACGCAGCAAGGCACAGCTTGAAGTGTCGGAGGATGAATACCGTTATAAAACGAAATCTACCCAGTTGCAGCTTCAGAGCCTCCGGAGCGATTCGGTGCTGAACGGAATACGGCGCGAGCTGTTGCGCAATGACCGTATCCGAAGCCAGAAAAAACTGGAGCGGAGCGTGGAGCGTCTGGAAGATCTGGTGGTGCGTGCTCCGGCCGACGGACAGTTGAGTTTTGTCAGTGTGACTCTTGGACAGAAAGTCGGTGCCGGAGAACAGATTGCCGCCATCAAGGTGACCGACCGTTTCAAGGTGCATACCTCGCTCAACGAGTATTATGTGGACCGTATTACTACCGGGCTTCCGGCTACGATCTCTTATCAGGGTAAAAAATATCCGTTGCGGGTCAGCAAGGTTGTGCCGGAAGTGAAGAACCGCTCTTTTGATGTGGATCTGGTCTTTACCGGTGATGTACCCGAGAATGTGCGTCTGGGAAAGAGTTTCCGCGTGCAGATCGAACTGGGACAGCCGGAAAAGGTGCTGGTTATTCCGCGCGGTAATTTTTATCAACACACCGGCGGACGCTGGATTTACAAGCTGAATGCCGACAAGACACGGGCCGTGAAGATACCGATACAAATAGGGCGTCAGAATCCCGTGCAGTATGAAATTGTGGAAGGTTTGCAGCCCGGAGATTGTGTCATTACCACAGGATATGATAACTTTGGTGATGTAGAGGAACTGGTGTTCTGAACTTGGTAAATAATTTTTAAACAACAAGAATTATGATTTTTCATTATATTAAAATAGCCCTCCGCAACCTGATGAAGCATCGGGTGCAGAGTTTTCTGAGTGTTATCGGACTGGCCGTGGGCTTTGTCTGTTTTGCCTATTCATTGATCTGGCTCCGTTATGAACGGAGTTTCGACAGTTTCCATCCGAATGCCGACCGCATTTATATGATGTATAAGAAAAGCTCCATTAAAGGTGAATTGCAGAATAGTTGCTGTCCTTATCCTTTTGCTGCTACCATGAAAGAGCGGCTGCCTGAAGTGGAAGCTGCAACGGCTTTTTCTTATTCTCGTGCTTATTGTAAATTTAATCAGTTCTCAGGATTTCTGAAAATGATTTCCGTAGATACCACTTTTATGGATATGTTCGATGTGCAGATTCTTGAGGGGAGCCGGAACTTTCTCTATTCCGACCAGGAAGTGGCGCTAACACCATCTGCGGCGCGGAAACTTTTCGGTACGCTTCAGGTATTGGGACGCACATTGGACTTGGGCCGTGGCGAAGAAAAAACGGTTACTGCTCTCGTATCGGAATGGAAAGGCCATTCCAATATTCCTTATGATTTGATGTTCGGTATGAAACTTACTCCGGAGAATATATGGAAGGCGAGAAACTGTATGCTTTGTTTCCGCTTACAACAGGATGCCGATACAGCGGACTTTGCCCGTAAGTTACACGCGGTCGATACGGAATCCTATACACAGAAGGCTTCGGAATCCTCTTTTTTATGGGGATATGATTTTTCAGCAGAGCATCTGAAATTCTGTCCGATTACGGAAAGCTATGAACTTCTTTTTAAAGCTGAAACTCAGATCCGACAAACCTATATCCGTATGTTTGTATGGATCGGTGTACTGGTCATGGTGATCGCTCTGATTAATTATTTTTCTTTGCTGGTGAGCCAGATGATGAACCGTTCGAAAGAACTGGCTTTGCGTCTGGTCAATGGTTCATCGCGCCGGGGACTGTTTGCCCTATTCGCAACCGAACTGATCATGATGCTTTTGGTCAGTGGGTTTATCAGTTTTCTATTGATGGAGTGGGCCGAAAAACTGTTTCGGACAATCTCTTATGTGGAGACGGCCTGGCTGCCGGAGGCATTGGTTTATTTTGTCGGTGTGCTTTTCTGTTCCTTGCTTGTGGCAGGCTGTATCATTGCCTATTATAGTCGCAAATCGCTGACTGTAGCTTTGCAAAACCGCAAGGTGCCGGCCGGTAGACGAATGAATTTCCAGCGGATGAGTATGGCTTTTCAGTTGTTGATTTCTCTCTTGGTGCTCTTCGGTTTTGCCGTACTGTTCCGTCAGCTGACTTATCTGAGTCAGACTACGGATATAGGTTTTGAGCGTAAAGAACGTGCTACGATAGAAGTTCCGGAAGAGTTTATCGGTAATTTTCTGCACGATTTGCGTGCGCAGCCTTATATCCGGGAAGCCTGTGTGAGTGTCAGTACTTTGCTTCCTCAATCCAGTTATGGTACAATGACCACAATGGATGGTCAAGGAAAGAGTGTTACTTTCGACTCGTTTGGCGTAGATGAAACTTTCCTGCGTTTTTATAATATTCCATTAAAGGACAGTTTGCAGTCGGGGGATGAGGAACAATGTTTACTGACCGAGTCTGCCGCGCGTGAATTGGGCGGGCCGGATCTTGTCGGACAGTCATTTGGCGGTTATACCATTGTCGGCATTGTTCCCGATCTTTATACGAAGGCCCCCACCGTACCCGTAAAACCAACTCAGTTGCAGATTGTACGGCAGGAAGATAGTTTTTATTCCAAAGATAAAGTTTTAATCCATTATGATGAGCGTTATACCGAAGAATTAAAACGTTTTGTAGTAGCGTGGTTCCATGAGCGAAAAACTTATGCCACACTGGATATTGCGACAGAAGTTTACGACAGCTATCTGGCTTCCGAACGTATGCTGGTGCGTGTGTTGGGTGTAATGGCCGGTATCTGTGTCCTGATATCTCTCTTTGGTGTATATGCGCATGTTGTTTTGGCGTGCGAGCGCCGGCGCAAGGAGATAGCTATCCGTAAAGTGAACGGAGCAACGGCCGGACTGATTGTCCGTTCTTTCCTGAAGGAATATTTTCTGTTACTTCTGGGAGCTTCGGCTTTTGCTTTTCCGCTGGGAACCATTTTCATGCAGCGTTGGTTGGAACAATACGTGCTTCGTGCCGGTTTGTCGTGGTGGATTTATGCCGGAATCTTCCTGTTGCTTTGGATCTTTATGATGCTCTGCATCGGTCGCAGTGTGTGGCGTGCGGCCCGTGAGAATCCCGCCGAGGTGATCAAGAGCGAGTAAGGATGGGAAGATTTAATAAGAAATAAAATAAGAAAGTAAAGCAGTTATGATTTTATTCTACCATGATCTGAAAATGGCTGTTCGCAGCCTGATGAAACATCCGTGGCAAAATCTGATTGCCTTGGTCGGGCTGGCCGTGGCGTTGTTTTGCTTCAGCGTCTGCCTGTATTTCAGCCGTTATATTTATGCCACCGATGACTGTTTTCCAAACAAGGAATGTATCCTGGAAATCAGTTTTTATGATCCGGTTGATGATCGGTCATTTTCAACTAAGGGTGAATTGGCCGTTTCGCTACGGCAAAAGATGCCTGAACTGGATTTTTGTGCTTTGGTATTTTCTGAAACGCATGATTATGAGGTTCCGGTAACGGACGGCAAAACCTTGCCTTATAAATTGACAGTTCGTGAAACCGATTCCCTATACAACCGGGTGTTTGCGCCGGAGTTTCTGTGCGGCGACTGGGAACAGGTCAAGAAAACGCCGAATTCTATGGTCTTGTTTGAGCATACCGCCCGCAGACTGTTCGGTAGTCCGGAGAAGGCTATGGGCCAGACAATAAAATGGATAGATACTTCTTGGGAGTATACTGTTCGTGCGGTTGTGGCTGATTTGCCTTTAAATACCAGTCTGCAATTTTTGTCGGTGCTGGATGCCTTAATTGTGAATAAGCGTGAGAGTCTGCTGAAAGAAACTGACGTAACAATGGTTGACACCTATGCTTTGTTGCCGCCGGGGCAGTCCGCAGATCAGTTTGTGCAGGATTTCAATCAAAAGGATTATTCCGCGGACGACTTCTTATGGAAGGGGTGTTTGTTGCGTGCTCATAAACTGGGCCACGAGTTATGGACCGATGGAAAGGCCCGTTATCTGGCAATTTCAACTTTGGCGGCAGGTGTTCTGGTCTTATTGGCCGGACTGCTCAACTTTCTTCGCATTCTGTTCGGAACTTTCCGGATGCGTATGCGGGAATGCCGTTTACGGCAAGTCAACGGAGCCGGTTTCTGGGATTTGTATCGGATGCTTTTGGTACAGACCGTGCTGTCGGTGTTGCTGGTCGCCTTTTTTACCTTTCTGCTGATTGAACTGTTGTCGCCTTTTCTGCACCTCACGTTGCTGGAAATGATTTTCCGGGTTGATCTGCATCAGCTTCAGCTTCAGACGGCCACTTGTGTGTTCGGGCTGCTTCTTGTATGCGGTGTCGTGGCTTGGGGCGTTGTCTATCGGGTGCGCCGTACGCTTGCCGCACAGCAGTTGAACCGGAGTAGGCATACAAGAAACTATTGGCGCAATCTGTCGTTGGTGCTTCAGTTGTTTGCCGGATGGGTATTGCTGACTTTTGGCGCTGCTTTGTACCGGCAGTCGGTATATACGGAAAACACGATACTCAACACGTTGACCGTGTCCGAGAAGGAGCGGATCTGGAGAGTTCCTTTAAATTATTCATTTTTGGTTGAAAGTACAAGACAAGCTTTGGTGAACGAAATCCGGAAGTGTCCTGGTGTGGAGGGCATACTGCTGTTCAAACAAGACTATTTGAAAGAGGTTTGGCGTACTAGTATCTTTCCGGAAGAAAGTCGAACACCGGAGCAGGCTATGAGTGTGGAGATTTTGGACGTGCCTTCTGCTTTTTTCGGGTTTATGCATATGGACCTGCTTTCCGGACAACCCTCGGAAGACGGAACTGGTGTAGTGGTGGATGAAACTTTGTATCGGCGCTTGGGACGTCCGGCTTTGGGGAGTACCGTTTATAGTTTCACCCAAAGCGATCCGCTGGTGGGTGTTTCCAAGACGTTATTGCAGAATAATTATCATGGGTATCGGGAACTGGGACAGATGTTCTGTCTGAGTAATTCAGAAGTGGGGGCTCTTTATTGCTATGTGAAATGTTACGATGGACAGACAGAGGCGGTCGGCGCGTCTGTGGAGCGTATTCTTCGCCGGATGCTACCCGAGAGTGTTGATGTTTCGTTGTCTACGATGATGGATGATATCCGGCAGGAGCACGCCTATGAGTTCAAGTTGCGTGGAATCGTTCTGTTTATGGCTGCGGTCTGTCTGCTGATCGTTCTGTTGGGCATTTATTCGGCGATTACGCTCGACACCGAGCGCCGTCGCAAGGAAGTTGCCATTCGGAAAATCAACGGTGCGGGTGTGTGGCAAATTGTATGGTTGTTTGCCCGCTTCTACATGCTGTTGGTTGTCCTGACCGCAGCCGTGGCCTTACCGCTTGCCGCTTATTTGCTGAATCTTTACAGCCGGATGTATATTTCGTTCGTAGAGCTTGGTGTGCTGTTTTATGGCGGTTTGATTCTGTTTGTGGCTTTGCTGGTAACGGCTGTGGTTTATGTCCGGATCCGGAATATAGCCCGGGTTAATCCCGCCGAGGTCATTAAAAGCGAGTAAATGAGAATTCAAGAGAAAAAGATATTATTTAAAGTAAGAATGAATATGATGTGTCTTCATTATCTTAAGGTGGCTGTTCGCAGCCTCACAAAATATAAAGTTCAGACCATAGCCAGTGTGATTGGTCTGGCCTTGGGCTTTGTTTGCTTTGCCCTGTCTGCTGTTTGGGTACGCTATGAGCAGACGTTCGACAGTTTCCATCGTGGGGCAGACCGCATGTATCTTTTGAAGGCGTCTACGGTTTGGGGTACGTATGAGTCCGGTTTAAAACATCGTTTTCTATTGGCCGATGAGTTGAAACGCACCTTTCCCGAGGTGGAGGAGGCAGCGGCCTATTGGCATCGGTCGATTCCCGTTATGCTGTCGCAACAGGACAGCGTGGAGGTTGACCTCGGCTGTATCCGTGCCGATTCTTTGTTTTTCCGTCTGTTCGATGTACAGCTTCTGAAGGGCAGCTGGAGCTTCCTGAACCGGCCCGACGAAGCCGCCCTGACCGAAGAGGGTGCACGTCGGTTGTTCGGCACGGCCGATGTTTTAGGACGCACGCTGTATTGCCTGGGACAGACCTGGCGCATTTCGGCCGTCGTGGCAGGGTGGGACGGGCATACCAATTTCCCGTTCTCCATCCTGTTGGGGATGGGGCAGGCCGAAAAGAACAATCCTTCTTATGGTGATTATTATATCAGCCTGCGTCTGCGTGCCGAAGCGGATACGGCAGCTCTGACTGCACACATGAACGGCAGCAATCTGGAATATACGGCTGAGCGATGGAATAGTGGGAAAAAGCCTGTACTGCATCTGGAACCTCTGACCCATTGCCGTTATACGGTGTTTCAGGACCGGCTACGCATTTCGATGCTCTATATCCGCCTGTGTTCCATCCTGGGACTGCTGCTGATTGTGCTGGCTTTGGTGAATTTTCTTTCCATGCTGGTGTCGCGGATGCACGTACGCCGTCGGGAACTCGCCTTACGTCTGTCCTGCGGTTCTTCGCGCGGTGCACTGACTCGGCTGTTTCTGGCCGAACTGCTTCTGATCCTGACGGGCGCGGGTCTGTCGGGGATGATCCTTGTGGAGGCGGTCGAGCGGCCTTTCTGCGCGCTGTCGGGCATCGAGGGGGATATTCTCCTTCCGGTTGTCGTTTGCTTTCTGCTGCTTATGGCTGTTACGCTGCTGACGGCCTGGGGTCTCATTGTCTTTTATTGCCGACGGATTGCGGCCCGGCAGTTGCAACCGGCCGCCGCCGTTCGTCCGAGCAGGTTTTCGTTTCAGAAGGTGTGTCTCGGTCTGCAGTTGGGCATCTGCGGGCTGGTTGTATTCTGCCTGTCGTTTCTGTTGCTGCAACTGCACCATCTGACGCACACGGATATCGGTTTCGAACGCGACGGACGGGCCACGGTCAACTGCTTCGGTTCGGAATCGCTGCAGGAGCATCTGATGCACGAACTGCGCCGCCAGCCCTATGTCAGTGAAGCGGCTCTATTCGCTCCTGCCGCTGGGGAACACCGGAGCTGTCCTGGTCAATTCGTGGGACGGCCGGACAGACGATGCCGGGCCGGTCACGCTGGCCGCCATCCCCGAGGGGCAGGAATTCATGGACTTTTATGGCATCCGGCTTCTGGCCGGTACGACGCTGACGGCTCAGGCCGATAGTCTGGCGGTGCTGATCAACGAAACGGCGGCTCAAAGGCTGGACATGGCCGATCCGGTGGGGAAGAAGGTCGGCCAATGGACCGTTGTGGGTGTGGTGCGCGACTTTCATGTGTCGGCTCCTACAGTACCAGTCGAACCGACGATCTTTTTCGGTTCTAGAGACAGGGGGCCTGTCGACTTGGGGCAAGACATTCTGGTGCGCTTCGACGAATCGGATACGGATCGTCTGAAACATTTTATCGACTCGTTGGCGCAGTCCGAAGAGCCGGGCGTATTTCTGAAAATAACTACTGTGCGCGAGGCTTATGAGGAGTACCTTCGCAGCGAGCGTACCTTGCAGCGGCTGTTGACGGTGGTCGCTGTGGCTTGTGTGCTGATTACGCTGATCGGTGTCTTTGCTCATGTTTCCTTGGTCTGTGAGCAACGGCGCAAGGAGATTGCCATCCGCAAGGTGAATGGTGCTACGGCCACCGGCATCTTCCGTTCGTTTCTAAAAGAATATTTTGCCTTGTTGGTGGTGGCTTGCATTATTGCCTTTCCGTTGGGAAGTGTGGCAATGCAGAGCTGGGTGGAGCGTTATGTGGAGCGTATGACCTGGCCTTGGTGGTTGTATGCAGCCATCCTTGTGGGCCTGGCCTTGTTTGTTGTGCTCTGCATTGGTCGCAGTGTGTGGCGTGCGGCTCGTGAGAATCCTGCAGAGGTGATCAAGAGTGAATAAAGATCTAATAAAAACAGGTGTTATACAAAACCAGCATGAATATGATGTTTTTGCATTATTTGAAATCGGCTGTTCGCAGCCTCATGAAATATAAAGTCCAGACGACGGCCAGTGTGATTGGTCTGGCCTTGGGCTTTGTCTGCTTTGTTTTGTCGGCTGTTTGGGTACGCTATGAGCAGACGTTCGACAGTTTTCATCGTGGGGCAGACCGTATGTATCTGTTAAGATCATCCAGCTTCTGGGAGAATCAGACCTCCTTAAGTCATCATTTTCCTTTAGCAGAGGAACTGAAAAGAACTTTTCCCGAAGTAGAGGATGCTGCGGCCTATTGGTATTGGGAGATTTCCGTAAAACTCTCAGAAGATGCAGCTGAGGACGTAAATCTCGGTTGCATTCGTTCCGATTCCTTGTTTGTTCGTATGTTTGATGTGCGGTTAGTGCGGGGTAGCTGGAGTTTCCTGAATGTACCCGAGGAAGCTGCTCTGACCGAAGAAGGGGCGCGTCGCCTTTTTGGAACGACTGATGTTTTGGGACGCACCATTTATTATGCGGGTAATACTTATCGCATTTCGGCTGTTTTAACCGGGTGGGGACAGCATACCAATTTTCCGTTCTCCATCATGCTCGGAATGGATCAGGATGAAAAGAATAAGTCTTCTTATCCTGATTATTATATTAGTCTGCGTTTGACTTCCGAAACAGATACGGCGGCTTTGGTTGCACAAATGAATAACAGCAGTCTGAAATATAAGCAGACTAACTGGTGGGATGGAAGCAAGTGCGCATTAAGTCTGGAACCTTTGACGCATTGCCGTTATACGGAATTTCAGGACAGACAGAGTGTTTCGATATTTTATATCCGTCTGTTCTCCGCTTTAGGTTTGGTGCTGATTGTGCTGGCTTTGGTAAACTTCTTTTCCATGTTGGTATCTCGGATGCATCTGCGCCGTCGGGAGCTGGCTTTGCGCATAGCCTGTGGTTCTTCACGGGGCGGACTGACCGGACTGTTTCTTTCCGAACTGCTTTTGATCTTGTCGGGAGCAGTCTTGTTGGGAATGGTTCTTGTCGAAGCGGTAGAAAAGCCTTTTTGCATGCTGTCCGGAATAGAAGGAAGTATTCGCCTTCCGGTGGCGGTATGCTTTTTGCTGTTAGCGATCATTACTTTTTTGATGACCTGGGGAATTATTGCTTTTTACTGTAATCGGATTGCGTCACGCCAGTTGCAACCGGCAGTCGTTGTCCGTCCGGGGCGTTTCTCATTCCAGAAGATTTGTCTTGGCGTGCAGTTCGGCATTTGTGCTTTAGTTTTGTTTTGCCTGTCATTTTTATTGTTACAGCTGCGCCATCTGACACGCACTGATATCGGTTTCGAGCGCGACGGACGGGCTATGGTCGAATGCGATGGCTCAGAATCCTTGAACGAACGTATTATACACGAATTGCGCCGACAGCCTTACGTACAGGAAGTGAAGAAACTCTATTCCCTGCTTCCGCAGAAAAGCAGTGGAAGTCTAGCCGTGAACACCTGGGACGGCAAATTGGATGATGCATATTCAATTGCTCTGAATGCTATTCCTGAAGGACAGGAATTCATGAACTTCTACGGACTTCGCCTGATAGCCGGAAATACACTGATAACGCAAGACGACACTATATCTGCGGTGATTAATGAAACGGCTGTCCGCAGGATGAACATGAGCGATCCGATAGGGAAGAAGGTCGGAAGGTGGACCATTGTCGGTGTGGTACGCGACTTCCATGTGTCTGCTCCCACGGTTCCGGTCGAACCGACGATTATTCTTGGGTTTAACGGTCCCGTACACTTGGGACGGGAAACCTTAGTACGCTTTGATGAATCGGATACGGACCGTCTGAAACATTTTGTCGACTCGTTGGCGCA
The DNA here is from genome assembly GCF_003477995.1 of Bacteroides sp. OF04-15BH. Lineage (GTDB taxonomy): Bacteria > Bacteroidota > Bacteroidia > Bacteroidales > Bacteroidaceae > Paraprevotella. Next base: position 21,923 of record NZ_QUEM01000013.1, on the reverse strand, counting down.
GTCCGAAGAGCCGGGCGTATTTCTGAAAATAACCACGGTGCGCGAGGCTTATGAGGAATACCTTCGCAGCGAGCGCACCTTGCAGAAACTGCTGACGGTGGTAGCTGTGGCTTGTGTGCTGATCACGCTGATCGGTGTCTTTGCCCATGTTTCCTTGGTCTGTGAGCAACGGCGCAAGGAAATAGCTATCCGTAAGGTAAATGGAGCTACGGCCGCCGGCATCTTCCGTTCGTTCCTGAAAGAATATTTTGTCTTATTGTTGGTGGCTTGCGTTATTGCCTTTCCGTTGGGAAGTGTGGCGATGCAGAACTGGGTGGAGCGCTATGTGGAGCGTATGGCTTGGCCCTGGTGGTTGTATGCCGCCATTCTTGTGGGCCTGGCCTTGTTTGTTGTGCTCTGTATCGGTCGCAGTGTGTGGCGTGCGGCCCGTGAAAATCCTGCCGAGGTCATTAAAAGTGAGTAAATGAGAATTCAACACGAAAAGGTGTTATACAAAACAAGCATGAATATGATGTTTTTGCATTATTTGAAATCGGCTGTTCGCAGCCTCATGAAATATAAAGTCCAGACGACGGCCAGTATGATTGGTCTGGCCTTGGGCTTTGTCTGCTTTGCTCTGTCCGCCGTTTGGGTACGTTATGAGCAGACGTTCGACAGTTTCCATCGTGGGGCAGACCGTATGTATCTGTTGGGAGTAACTAATGGCTCGGATGACTATATGTCTGTAATACTTCCATTTCCGATGGCTGAGGCTGTGCGTCAGATGTTACCGGAAGTGGAAGATATTGCCGCTTTTTCTTTCGGTTGGGAAGAGGTGAGTATCTCTGCAGATCGTAAGATTGGTTCTTTGGAACGAATCCTATGTGATACGGCTTTTGTGCGGATGTTTGACATAAAACTGGCCTCGGGCAGTTGGAGCTTTCTGGAGAATACCGATGAGATAGCCCTGACAGAAGAAGGTGCCCGCAAAATTTTTGGAACGACAGAGGTTTTGGGGCGCGAGGTCTATTGTTGGGATAAGGCTTACCGGATATCGGCGGTGCTGTCAGACTGGGCCGGGCATTCCAATTTTTCTTTTTCCTTGATAGGTGCGATAGAAGAATCGGAAAAGGATGATCCGATTATGCACAGTTATTATGTTTGTCTGCGTTTGTTTCCTGATGCAGACAGACAGAAGGTTTCTGCACGGTTGAAAGATCTGTCTTTAAAAAATACTGCCGGACTGTCCATTAAAAAGCCAGGAGTAGGAATGAGGCTGGAGCCTTTGACCGATTGCCGCCACACCGTGTTTCGCGGGAGCATGGACATATCGCTATATTATATCCGTCTGTTCTCCGCCTTGGGATTGCTGCTGATCATTCTGGCTCTGGTGAATTTCTTTTCCATGTTGGTGTCTCGGATGCATGTACGTCGCCGTGAGCTGGCATTACGCATAGCCTGCGGTTCTTCACGGGGTGGACTTACCGGAGTGTTTCTTTCCGAGCTGCTTCTGATCCTGTCAGGCGCAGGGCTGTTGGGAATGATTCTCATGGAAACGGTAGAAAAGCCTTTCAGTGCGCTGTCCGGTATCGGAGAAAGTATTCGCCTTCCGGTGGCAGTTTGCATGCTGTTACTGATGGCCTTTACGTTTTTGATCACTTGGGGAGTTATTGTTTTTTATTGCCGACGCATTGCGGCACGCCAGTTGCAACCGGCTGCTGTCCGCTCGGGGCGCTTCGTCTTTCAGAAGGTTTGTCTTGGCATGCAGTTTGGCATCTGTGCTTTAGTGCTGTTTTGCCTGTCATTCTTGTTGTTGCAACTGCGCTATCTGACACATACGGATCTCGGTTTTGAACGCGACGGACGGGCTACGATTCGTACGAATGGATCTGAATTATTGCAAGCGCATTTGTTGCATGAGTTACAGAAGCAGCCATACGTGTCCGAAGTGAAACGGATGTATTCTTTGTTTCCACAAATAGATATGTTGGATATGGCTGTTTCCTCTTGGGAGGGTAAGCCGGATGATGCCGAACAGGTTCCATGCTTGGGTATTCCCGAAGGAGAAAAGTTTTTGAAGTTCTATGAGCTTCGTCTTGTAGCCGGAAGTACGCTGACAGAGCAGAGCGACAGTTGTTCTGTCATGATTAATGAATCACTTGCCCGGAAAATGGATATGGCCGATCCCGTAGGAAAGAAAATCGACGGATGGACCATTGTCGGTGTGGTGCGTGATTTTCACGTGTCTGCTCCTACGGTTCCGGTTGAGCCGGTCATCTTTTTCAAATTGGATGCCTCCATCCCGTTCGGAAAAAACATAGTGGTGCGTTTTGACGAATCTTATACGGACCGGCTGAAGCATTTTGTCGATTCGTTGGTTCGTGCCGAGGAGCCGCAAGCTTATGGAAGTGTTTACACTGCGCGCGAGGCTTATGAGGAATATCTTCACGGCGAGCGCACCTTGCAGAAACTGCTGATGGTGGTTGCCCTGGCATGTGTGCTGATCACGCTGATCGGTGTCTTTGCTCATGTTTCCTTGGTCTGTGAGCAACGGCGCAAGGAGATTGCCATCCGCAAGGTGAATGGTGCTACGGCCGCCGGCATCTTCCGTTCGTTCCTGAAAGAATATTTTGCCTTATTGTTGGTGGCTTGCATTATTGCTTTTCCGTTGGGAAGTGTGGCGATGCAGAACTGGGTGGAGCGTTATGTGGAACGCATGGCCTGGCCTTGGTGGTTGTATGCAGCCATCCTTGTGGGCCTGGCCTTGTTTGTTGTACTCTGCATCGGTCGCAGTGTGTGGCGCGCGGTCCGTGAGAATCCTGCTGAGGTGATCAAGAGTGAATGATTTTTAATATGGATAATTTTAAAAATAGTTTCGGTATGAAAATATGGATTTATGCCTGGCGCTTTTTGAAACACGCCAAATCTTATGTATGGATAAATTTGCTTGGGCTGTCGTTAAGTCTGGCTTGTTGCATCATTTTAGTCCGTTATCTGTATCGCGAGCAGACCGTGGATGTTCATTGTGTGGATCGGGATCATGTATATGGGGTGAAAGTAATTCAGGGGGGTAATTCTTATCTGGGAACATACGGCGGTTATATAGAAAATGCCCGGATTGATCCGTCGCATGTTAAGGCTCGTACTCAGGTAAGGCCATTGCAGGGCTCTTCTTATGTGACAAAAGACGGCAATCGTTTTTTTGCCAAAGCGATTGCAACGGACAGTATGTTTCTGCGTTTGTTTCCTTATCCGGTGCATCTGGGAAAAGTGTCGCTGTCTGCTCCTAACTCGGCGATACTTCTGAAGGACTTTGCTGACAGCGTCTTTGGAACGGATGTCAATCCGATTGGAAAAACGCTACGCTTTTCCAATGGTAAGGACATTGTGGTGGAAGGTGTGTTGGACAGACCCGCCAATAAGGTTTCCATGACTTTTGATTTGATTGTTTCCTCTCAATTATCTGAAGTTTGGGATGGAGTCATGCCTATGGAGTTTTATTCTTTTTTCCCGGAAACAGATATGCGACTTCTGGAAGAGGAAGCCCGTAAGCCTCGTCAGATACTTCCTTATGATGACCGGAAATTTTCATTTTCATTTGTTCCGGTAAAAGATATCTATTGGGATCAGTCCATTCAGTATGATTCCACAGGTCAGTCCGATATGTTTTCTACCGGCAACCGGACACATTTCCGGATCTTATGTGTTGTGTGCCTGTTGTTGCTTCTGGTCGGTATTCTGAACTTTGTCAATCTTTATTTGGTCATGATGATGAAACGGGCCAAGGAACTTGATTTAAAAAGAGTGTATGGTGCCGGGAAGCATGATCTTTTTCTGCAAATATGGAGTGAAAACCAATTACTGACGGTGATTTCCATGTTGTTGGCCTGGATCATCATTGAATGTGTACAGCCTTTTACTTCTTTTCTGTTTGGTTATACACAGTCATACTTGCCTTTGGACGGTTGGATTTCAGTCGGTATTTTGGTGCTCCTGCCTTTGCTTCTTTCCGTTTATCCTTATATGAAATATACTTTTGGTCGTTCTGTGGTTTCCCTGCGTTCGATAGGTTCCGGTATCCGTTCTACCCGTTCCCGTATGGCGTTTCTTTGTTTCCAGTATGTGTTGACATTCTTGCTGTTGTTTTTGGCTTTCTATTTCAACCGACAACTGAAGCTTTTGTTGGAGGCTGACCCTGGTTTCCGGACTGAAGATGTTCTGATCGCACGGCTTAATTATAATTCCGGCTCTCTTTCATCACCCGAAGACTTTTTGCAACAACAGCAACGATTGAAAGTTTTGGGGGATAAATTGAATGCCTGTCCGGATATTGAGATCTGGGACGATAGTTATGCGGATATTCTTACAGGAGATATGGAAGCCGTATTCTTGAATGATAAAGGCGAACGCATCACTCTGAATATGCGTATGGCTTCACCACGTTTTTTTGATGTATTTGATATTCCTTTTGCCGAGGGCGGATTGCCGAAGAATGTGTCGGAAGTCAACGGACTGTTTGCGGCTGTTGTCCTGAATCGCGCCGCAATGGAAGCTTTGGGTTATACGAATCTTAGTGGTGCCGTGCTGACAGAAACAGTGCCGATGATGACTCGAGGGCTGGAAAACAACACTCTGTCTGTATCAGCTGTCGTGGAAGATTATTACGGAGGTCATTTGACTTTGGGTAAAAAACCTACAGTATATTTTGTCGGTAATCTACCTATGGGAGAAGTCTATCAGATAGCGTGCGCTCCGGGAAAGATACATGCGGTAGTGGATTATCTTCGCAACGTGGAAAAGGAGATTTATGGCAGTGAGGATTTTGAGTATCGTATTCTGGAGGACACGGTGCGGGAAATTTATGCAGAGGATCGCCGTGTCGCTTCCGTTTATCAGTTGTTTGCCGTGATGTCCGTATTGGTTTCCGTGTTGGGCCTGTTTGGCATTTCTTTGTTTGACTTGCGCCGGCGTTATCGGGAGATCGGTATCCGGAAGGTGAACGGAGCCCAACCGAAAGATCTTTATCTTTTGCTTTTCCGTCAGTACATAGGCCTTTTGCTGCTGTCCTGTTTGATAGCTACACCTGTAGCCCTGTTCTTGATTGAGCAATATACAGAACATTTTGCGGTAAAGGCATCTATCGGTGTCGGTGGCTTTTTAGCGGTATTCCTGTCCGTTGCCTTGGTTTCTTTAGGTACGCTTTACTGGCAAGTACGCCAGGTTTTGCAGAGCAATCCAGCTGAGGTGATTAAGAGCGAATAAAGTCTTCCGTGCTCCATTTGCTTGTAAAGGCTGTGCGCTTCCGCACGATTTTTGTGCGGATTCGCACGCGACTTGTAGGACGTGATTTTTGTAAAATGCTATAAAACAGATTGTTCTGAATTGGCACGCATTTTGCTTGTCTTTTTGCAGAACAATCAATCCAGATAAGTTATGCAGAGAATGAATTTTCTATTTACACTCAAACTGATTCTGCGCGGCTGGTGGCGCAACAAACTTTTCTTTGCTGTGGCTGTGATCAGTCTTTCTGTGGGGTTGGCATGCACCAATTTGTTGCTTACTTATTTTGTGCATGATTACTTCATTGAGCAGAATAATCCCGATAAAGACCGTATCTTTGCTTTGCGGCAGGATAATTTCTTTGAGGAAGGGCAGAAGGTTACTTTTGCTTTGGGCGATGTACCGCCCCAGATTCAGAAAGAGGTGCCCGGAGTGGAAAGCTTTTTGCGTCTTCAAACTTATGATCAGCCGCTGGTGCGGGTGAGTAAACAGGATTACACCGATTTATGTCTGATAGGTGCCGACTCGACTTTGATGGATTTCTTTCCGCCGCGACTGATTGCCGGGGACCTGAAACAGGTGCTGACGGCTCCCGGTAAGATTGCCGTGAGTCGCAGAGTGGCGGAACGTCTTTGGGGAGATGAGAACCCGTTGGGACAGGAGATGCGGATTACGGCAAGTGCGGAAACCCGTATTTATGAAGTAGCAGCCGTATGGGAGGAGCAGCCTCAGGCTTTTCTGAAAATGGATTTACTTACGGGGCTGGGACCGGACTTTTGGGGAGGAGTTCCTTTCCTGAAACTCCGGAAAGGGACAGACCCGGAGCAGGTGCAGCGTGCTATCCGCCAGAATGAGGGGATTGCTACGATGAAACCCGGTGACACGCAATATTACGTGGAACCCTTGTCGGAACTCTATTTCGTACAACCGGAAGGCAGTAATCAGCAACCTTTGCCGTTTTTGCAACAGAGTCCGGTGCAGCTGCTTTACGTGGGACTGTTGGCTGCCTTGCTGGTGCTGTTCGTGGCATGTTGCAATTATGTAAATATGAATCTGAGCCGTTTGTGGCAGCAACTGAAAATGATTCACGTGGAGAAACTGATGGGAGGAACCATTCAGGAAATTCGCATGCAACTGTTTGGTGATGTTTTCCTTACCGTGTTGCTTTCTTTCCTGCTTTCCTTGTTGCTGATTCACGATGTGTTGCCGCTGTTCAATTCCATTTTGGGCTCACGCCTGCAGATGTCCTTCTTCTTCAGCGGACAAATCCTGCCTTTGCTGTTTCTGGTGTTTCTCATTCTGTCTTTGGTGCCGTCGTGGTATGCCAGCCGTCGCCTGATTCGCCTGAGTTACTCCGATTATCGGGCAGCTTTTGGCAGCAGACAGAAACGTCGTTTCCTGTCTGTGCTCGTCCTGCTTCAGTTTGCGGTTACCGGCGGACTGGTATTGGCTACCGGCGTAGCGGCCCGGCAACAGAAACAGATTCTGGAGCGTGCCTCCTGCTATGAAGGCCGGATAGAGTTTGGCGACTGGGAAACTCCGCCCGTAGCTCCATTTCGTGAGGAACTGCTCCGCAAAGTGCCCGGTGTGATTACCGCCACCGTGTCAGGAGGGCGGGTCCTGAATGCGCTGATGAGCATGCTGGAACTTCCGAAGCCGGATGGTACCACCCAGTCTGCTTTCCTGCTGAAGTTCTACAGTGACACCACATTGCTTGACATTCTGAATCTGCGTCTGCTCACGGGAACAACCTTGCAGCAGATCGAACAGAATTATGCGCATCCGGCTTTGGTCAACGAAAGTTATGTGCGTACTCTGGTTCCGCCCGGAATTTCCCCGATAGGACATGCTTTGCGGGAGTTTGATGCGAAAGCCGATTCCTTATATGTATTGGCCGGAGTGGTGCCGGACTTTCCGGTCAACTCTCTGGAACATGAAATTTCGCCGGCTGTGATTTATTTGCAGCAGCCGGATCAGGAACTGGCTCAGGCCACCTGTATGCAGATTCGTCTGGCGCCGGAACATCGTGAAGAAACCCTGAGGCAGATTGCCACGGTGTGGGAGGAGATGTACCACACTCCCTTCCAGTACACCGATATGCACCGGGATTTTCTGCAACGGAACATGCGTTTCCTTTCCTTCTTCCGCATTCTGACGGTGTATGCGAGCATAGCCCTGTTGCTCACCGCATTCGGTATTTTCGGCATCTCGTGGTATGCCATGCGGCAGCGCGTGCGTGAGATGGCCATCCGGAAAGTCTACGGAGCCGGGAAGCGGCAAATACTCTGGTTACTGCTCAAGCCGTTCCTGATGTATGCGCTGGGTGCTTATCTGGTCGGCATTCCTTTGGCCGCCTGGGCTGTGACACGATGGTTGCAACAGTTTGCCTATCGGGTATCCTTGTCGGCATTCGATCTGCTCCTTCCGTTGGGAGTGCTGTTGGGCCTGTCTTTCCTGATTGTAGGCGTGCAGGCATGCGTGCTTCTGAGAAATGATGTGGTGCGTTCTCTGAAAACAGAATAAATGAATCCTGAGAGATACAGATAATATACAATAACCTTATAAATACGAATAAAATGATTAAGACAGAAAATTTACAGAAGGTGTTCCGCACAGAAGAGGTGGAAACCTGGGCTTTGAACAAGGTGAATATTGAAGTCAAGAAAGGGGAGTTTGTGGCCATTATGGGTCCGTCCGGTTGCGGCAAATCTACCCTGCTGAATATATTGGGACTGCTGGACAATCCTACCGATGGAACTTACTATCTGGATGGGGTAGAGGTATCGAAGTACACCGAGGCACAGCGCACCCGTTTGCGTAAGGGAGTCATCGGCTTTGTGTTCCAAAGCTTCAATCTGATTGATGAGCTGAATGTGTATGAGAATATCGAATTGCCGTTGCTCTACATGGGAGTGCCGGCTGCCGAGCGCAAGCAAAAGGTGCAGGAGGTGATGGATCGCATGGCCATTGCCCACCGTGCCAAGCATTTCCCGGGACAGCTTTCCGGCGGTCAGCAGCAGCGTGTGGCCATAGCCCGTGCCGTGGTAGCCGGACCGCAGCTGATTCTGGCCGATGAGCCTACCGGTAACCTGGATTCCAAGAACGGAAAGGAGGTGATGCAGCTGCTCAGCGAACTGCACCGCGACGGTACAACCATCGTTATGGTGACCCACTCGCAGCACGATGCCGGTTATGCCGAGCGCATCATCAATCTGTTCGATGGTGAGGTGGTTACCGAACTGGAACTGTAATTATCCGCTTCGTTCCGCTTCAGAAGCGATGCAATCATAAAGGGTTAATAAAAAGATGAGGTATGCCCCGGCTCAGGTCCGGAAAAAGAGAAACCTGGAGCCGGGGGCTCATACCTCATTAAAAAGACCGGAAAAGAATCATGTCTTTACTCCGCGCAGAGTAAGCATATGATTCTTTTCCGGTCTTCTGTTTACAGACTGAAGGCTTTTCCGTGCAGTCTGTATCTTTAACTGCAAACTTTAAATGTTGGGAGTTGCATCCAACTCGGTCTTGAGTGGGAGGCAACTTTCTTCTTATCGGGAAATCAATACTTTCTTTCCGCTCTTGGTTACATAAACCCCTTCGGTTGGGTGCAGCACACGGCGGCCTTGCAGGTCGTAAAGTTCCTCCGGCGCGTTATCGGTTACGATGTCGGATTCGATTCCCGTAGTGCCGTCACCGTCTTCCCGGAAGGAGATGATGAATCTGCCGGCTCCTTCGGCTGATGCCGGAATATTCATTCCCGGCAGATAAGCCTTGTTTGCTCCCAGATTCAGATCGTTGGCTGCCACCTTGTAGAATCCGATAACTCCGTTTTTGTTGCCCAGAATATAGTCTTTGGCGGTAACGGCTTTCGGCAGTAAGGTACCCTCCAGTACATTGTTGCTGTTTGTTGCGCTACCTTCGTCCGTAGCGGAAATGGTCAGAGTATAGGTGTTGGCTTTTCCTGCCAGAATCACAGCCGTATTGGCCGGGATCCATTCGCCCGGAAGTTCTTCCAGAAGCAACTGATGGTCTTCGCCCTTGTTGCTCACACTTCCGGTGTAGGCTTTCAGACTGCCGTCCTGCGGCAATTTTACGGCAAACGGATAATGAGCTGTGGCATATCCGGCTTCGGTGATGGTAATGTCCAAAGCTGGTGCTTCAACCAGATACCATTGGGTACCGTCCACACGGTCGCCACAGGCCGATACGGTCTGTCCGTTCAGATGCACGTAGGAGTTGCCACCGGCTTCGGTATTCGTATTTTGCAGATAGAAGCGGGCACTTCCTCCGTCAATCAGGGCAAATGTTCCCTGTTTGATCTTGCTGCCGTTCAGGCTTCGGCCTTCCAGACCGAATGCGTTGTTCTGATTGTTGCTCTTGGCTGCTCCCAGATACTCTCCCTGCACGGAAATGCGGTAAGCTCCGTTTGCTGCCGGTTCCAGAAGGAAGATGCCATTCGCCTTGGCTGCTGCGGGGCTTGTTGCCTGGAAGAAACCGTCCTGCTGCGCTGCTACGGCACTTTGTGCATCAGTTCCTAACAGATAGTAGACTTTATGCAGGTTCAGCGCAGTTTTGTTCTCGAAGGCATCACATACAGCTTGATAATTGGCTGGGGTAGGATTGCTTTTCAGCGCTTCGATAGCCTGTTTCACGGCGTTTCGGTCTGCCGGTTCGCCTACAGCACCGTTTGGAATACTTTGAAGTCTGTTTTCAAAATCCGGTGCGGTCAGACTCAGAACGTCTGTTGGGTTCATGGCTTTCAGGGCGGTAACAGATTCCTTTGCCGTTCCGAAAGTTACTTCCTGATTGGCTACGCAGAGGAATGTCTTTCCGTAGTTGATATTTTTGCTTTGAAAGCAGAACATCTGATCGTCTTCCTGTCCGGATGCAGTTGCGACAGACCATACGACCATGTCATTTTCGGGACTGCTCATCGCTGCTTTCCCGTCCTCCTGAGTATAGGTTACGGCCAGAGAACTTCCGGCAGCCTTGTTATACAGTTTGAATCCGTCGGTCACGTTTCCGCTGATGCACCACAGCTTGCTTTCGTCCAGAAGATGACCTTCGGTGAGGGTTGTGACCTGGATATGCTCCTGGTTTTGCGCGTCATATTGCATCAGTTTCAGCGCACCGCTGCCGTTGCTGCCCATCAGATACCAGTGTGCATCCGTGAAATTGCCGTTGCTGACGGTGGTGGTTTCAAAAGGCAGGTTATCTGCATACTGCAATGTGATCTCCTTGCCGGATGCTTCTGCCGTGCTGACTGTTCCTTCACTGCTGATGGTCAGTTCCTGATCTCCGGCCATCGCCTTGGTCACTTTCCGGAAGGGGAATGCCGGCAGTGTGATTGCTGCTCCGGGCTCTGCTTTTAGGGTTTGTGACTGGAAGGTTTTTCCGTTCTCGTCCTGACATACGAGAGTATAGCTTTCCTGACCTTGTGTCGCAAAATATTCCTCCCAGTATTCAGTACCCTTATCGTAACTGTAAACGGTTACAATTGGAATCAGACCATGCTGGACTTCTCCATTAATCAGTACGGAAGTCTGCATATATGGGCGCCAGTTCTGGTCTTTGCGGTATATCACATCAATTTTACCCAAAGAGAGATCTCTTCCCAGAAGCGAGTTGTTCCAGGCTGTCGCAGAGTCTACATAGTATAAGGCTTTGACATAGCCATTTTCATCAAATTCGGCTCCCCAAAAGGTAATGGCATGACTTCCCGATATGTTACTTTCGTCGATGGAAAGCATGCGGTTGTTTTTCAGAGCGTCAACCACACATTCGTTGAACGTGCGCCGGCTCATCGGGTTGTAAGTGACGGCCAGTGAGTTATTGCCAAATACATCTTTGAAAAATCCGCCTTTTCCTTTTGCGGATGCCTGAACGCCATCATCTATTCCGTTGATAAACCAGTCGAATCCGCGAGTGGGAAGATCACCTTTGTTTTCCACCCAGTTTCTCACAAAGTGTCTGAACACATCCGAAACTCCCTTGCCGTAGTACTTGAATTCGGGAACATCGTGTGTCTTTCTGTATTCCTGAATATATTTTTTGTTGCGGTCCAGCCACCAGTGAATTACATTGGAGCCTGTTGCGGCCCAACAGAAATTCAGCCAGTCCTGGTCTACATCATACCAGCCTCTTCCGGCTTTCCATTCAGCGAAATATTTCACAGGGTTTGTACTTGTCTGTACCCAGTCCTCATCGGGCACGTGAACGCCCTCCACAAAAACACTCTGTCCCTTGAACTCCTCACAGGCTCCTCCGATAGAGCCGTCCAGAGGCGACCAGAAGGCATACAGAGTGCAGGAACTGGTGAACCTGGCGGTACCGCCAATCCGGTACCGGGCATAGTCATCGGGCGAAAGGCCATATCCTTTGCACTCATATCCTTTGTCGGCAGTTGTGAACTGGTGCGGCGGTACGATGATGGTCTGGTTGGCACGCACGTAGATCGGTTCCATGCTTCCTTCGCCTCCGTTGCCATTGAAGGAAATCCGTAAGGCTGTGGCTTCCGGCTCCCAGATGGCATACAGCGTAGAGTTAGACGAGTAGTAAGTGAACCGTGGAAAAGCATCCTGATACATCGGTTCGTCACTGCCCGCCGTATTGCTCCAGCCAACAAAGCGATAGCCCTGACGGGTAAAGGTATTTTTCGGGAGCTGGAATTCCTGTCCCTCTGCAAGTCCTGTCAACGGCTCCATGCTGCCGCTGCCGCCATTGCTGTAGAAGGTAACTTGTCCGGTTGCTGCCGGAATTTGCTGCTGTCGGGATATTGTCGGATTTGTGGTCCGGCTTGTGCCGGCATGAAGAGTCGGCACTTGCTGCATTCCCTGAATGGGATAAGCCTCCAGTCCGGAGACGGCCAGCAGGGAAAGCAAAAATAGGTTCTTTTTCATAAATCAATGATTGATAGTATATTCTATTCTTGTTAAGGCAGCAAAATTAGTCTATTCTTTCAATACTTGCAAGTGAGGTTCGGCTCATTTGTGGTTATAATTCGGATACTAACAAAAAGTGGTTTTATTTGTTTTTGCTTCAGAATGTGTTTTATCGGGAGATTCCTGCAGGTCTGAACCCATAAAAAAAACGTTCCTGATGATTTTCAGCAATCATCAGGAACGTTTTGATAAATCATTGGGATCGTTTTTTACAACGCTCCGTATGGGGATTTTCGGACTCAGTCCTTATCCTTTAATCTTGCGGTAGTAATCCACCATCTTGATGGCTGTCACGGCACATTCGTCACCTTTGTTGCCCAAAGTGCCTCCGGCGCGGTCCTGTGCCTGCTCCATGTTGTTGCAGGTAAGCAGTCCGTAGATTACCGGCACGTCGAAGCGCTCGTTCAGTGAAGCCAGTCCCTGAGTGGTGCCCTCGCAAATATAGTCGAAGTGCGGAGTGTCGCCGCGTACCACACAACCGATGGCAATTACGGCATCCATCTTGCCGCTCTTGACCATCTGAGAGGCTCCGAATACCAGTTCGAAACTGCCCGGAACGGTCATCACGGTGATGTCTTCTTCGCGGGCACCGTGCTTGGTCAGTGTGTCATAGGCACCCTGAAGCAGGGCTCCGGTGATGTTGTTGTTCCATTCGCTCACCACGATGCCGAAGCGCATGCCCTGAGCAGAAGGAACAGAGTTCAGATCATACTCTGACAGATTGTGAAACTTGGTAGCCATAATTACGGATTATTTGCTCAGACGTTCGATGTATTTGTCGATTTCTACAGCCTGCATGGACTGTGGATATTTGTTCTTGATTTCGTTGTAGCAGTTCAGCGCCTTGTCGGTGTTGCCCTGAGATTCGAAAATCTCACCGGCCTGCTGCAGGTACATCGGAGTCAGGGTGTTGTTGTCGGCCATTTCGGCTGCCTTCAGCAATGTTTCGGTAGCCTTGTCCAACTGGTTGAGCTGAGCATAGCAGTTACCCAGAACACCTACGGCAGCCGGAGTGATCATTTCGTCATCGCACTTGTCGTATGACTCCAGATACTTCACAGCCTCCTGATAGTTACCGCTCTGAGCATAGCTCATTCCGGCATACAGGCGAGCCAGATTTCCGGCCTTGGTTGAGCTGTATTCTTCTGCAATGTAGATGAATCCCTTGTAACCGGTGCTGTCACCTTTCAGAGCTCTCTCGTAGTCGTTCATGGCAAAATACTGCTCGCCTTTGAACAGGGCTTCGTTGGCTTTCTGGTTCTTTGGTTCCAGAATGAAGCTCTTGTAGAGGAAGAATCCGGCTACAGCCACAACGACAACGGCCAGTCCGGCCATTACGGGTTTCTTGTACTTGTCGATCAAAGCCTCAGAGCTTTTGATGTGATGGTCCATATCATGACCATGAGTTGTTTTGTTTGTCATTTTTATAGAACTGTTTTGTTATTATTTCCTTGGTTGAAAGTGCGCTTTGTACCGTTTGCGACAAAGGCGAAGCAAATTTATACAAAATCCCCCGTTTTATAAAATTTATGGCTTATTATTTTCAGATATTCTTGATAAAACCTAATTTTGTATGATTCAAAGATTAATGATTTCCAGGCATGATACTGAAACGAATATCTATCCTCAATTATAAGAACATACGTGAGGCAGACATTGAGCTGTCGCCCAAAATCAATTGTTTTATCGGACATAACGGAGAGGGGAAAACCAATATCCTCGATGCCGTGTATTTCCTTTCGTTCTGCAAGAGTTATGTCAATTCGGTGGATTCGCAGAACATCACACACGACCAGGACATGTTCGTGATTCATGGGTTCTATGAGCGTGAGGATGGTGATCCGGAAGAGATTTTCTGCGGCATGAAGCGCAAGGCCAAGAAGCGTTTCAAGCGCAACCAGAAAGAATACAAGAAACTGTCGGAACACATCGGTCTGATTCCGCTGGTAATGGTGTCGCCTTCGGATGCCGACCTGATTCTGGGCGGAAGCGAGGAGCGCCGCCGCTTTATGGATCTGGTGATTTCGCAGTATGACCGTCCGTATCTCGATGCCCTGGTGCGCTACAACAAGGCCTTGCAGCAGCGCAATGTGCTGCTCAAGCAGGAAGAGGAGCCGGATGCCGAACTGCTGTCCTTGTGGGAGGAAGCCATGGCCCGCGAGGGGGAATATATCTATGCCCGCCGGCAGGAATATGTCAATGAGTTCGTCCCGATTTTTCAGGGCTTTTATTCGCGCATTTCGCAGGATAAGGAGCAGGTGGGGCTGCACTATGTGTCGCACTGTCAGCGCGGACCGTTGCTCGACGTGATCCGGCGTGACCGCGCCAAAGACCGCATCATGGGATATTCGCTGCACGGAGTGCATAAGGATGATCTGGAAATGACGCTGTCGGGTTTTCCCATCAAGCGCGAAGGGTCGCAGGGACAGAACAAGACGTTCCTGATTGCCCTGAAACTGGCGCAGTTCGATTTCCTGAAACGTACGGGCAGCCGCACCACACCGCTGCTGTTGCTGGATGATATTTTCGACAAACTGGATGCCACACGCGTGGAGCAGATTGTGCGTCTGGTGTCGGAGAACTGTTTCGGACAGATCTTCATCACCGACACCAACCGCGACCATCTGGATCAGATTCTCCGCAATATGGATCAGGAATACCGTTTGTTTCACGTTCAGAAAGGAGACATCAGCCGATGAGACGCAACAAATCCGAAATGTTTGGCGACCTGCTGCGTCAGTTCCTGCGCAGCGAGGGACTGGAGACTCCGCTCAACGAGCGGCGCATCGTGTCGGCGTGGCCGCAGGTGATGGGAGAGGGTATCTCTTATTACACCGGCAATATCTTTGTGAAGAACCAGACGCTTTATGTGCAGCTTAAATCGCCTTCGCTCAAATCGAATCTGATGATGAACCGGGCCCAGCTGGTGCGCCAGCTGAACGAGGCGGTCGGGGCACAGGTCATCACGCAGATTGTGTTCTATTGATTCGTCCCTTCGGGAAGAGTCACGATCCGGTGCATCCGGATGTCGTGTGCTTCGACCGGCAGCTCCGGCAGCAGCTGGAAGGGGAAACAGATGCCCATGCGGGGCACCTCCTTCAGTGCGGGACGGCTCAGCAAGCGGTCGTAATATCCCTTGCCGCGCCCCAGACGGCAGCCGTCGGCCGTAAAGGCCATGCCCGGCACGACAATCAGGTCTATTTTTATTTCATTCAAATTCATATCTTCGCCCTCCGGTTCCGGAATTCCGAAAGGATTCTCTGCCGAGAGGGTGTTTTCGTTCTGATACCGGCGCACCACCAGGTCGTCGCCGCACACCACCGGCAGCAGAATCTGTTTGCTGTGGGCATATTTCCGGATCAGTGAGGCCGTGTCCACCTCGTCGGGCAGGGCGTAATACAGCAACACGGTTCGGGCTTTCTGAAACACTTCGGTCTGCTCCAGCAGGCGGCATACTGCCTGCGACCATGCTTCAAGCTGCTCTTTCGGGCAGCTTTGTTTTCTTCTTCTGATTTCTTTTCTTAATATCTGTTTTTCGTTCATGGGATACGGAGATTTTTAAAAAGGCCCGGAGCCACACTGCCGAGAGTGTGGGCCGGGCCTTTCTGAAGGGATGAGTTTTTATTTTTTCTTGTTCTTTTGTGGGGCGCTGGCTGCCTTTGGAGCCGGTGCCTTAGGTTTGGCATCACCGTTCTTGAATACTTCCAGCGATTTCTTGATGGTGGCATCGCTTTCATTGAGATATTCAATGTAGGCTTCCATGTCGCGGCAGTTGTAGATGATGGTGCCGTAGATAGCCTCTTCAAAGCGCTTGCGCGATCTGCGGATCATCAGGTTGCGGCGGCGCAGTCCCTTTTGAGAGGCGTAAGTGGCAAACTGGTCAATCACGTTCTTCTTTTCCAGGAACTTCACAATATCGCTGTTTGTTTCCAGTTTGTTGATTTCCTCACGATGCTGATCGGAGTAGTTGAAACAGAACTGGCGTACCAGACCGCTCAGAACCGCTTCCTTATAATATAAGGTGATGTCGGTTGTATCTTCCGGAACAAAGATGTCCGGCATGATACCGCCACCGCCATACACGGTGCGTCCCAGGCGGGTCTTGTATTTCTCGCCGCTTTGCTTGATGCTGTCCTGTGAGAAGAACTCACCGCGCTCATAGCGCATCAGCAGGTCGTTTTCGTATTCCTGTCCGTGGCCTTTCTCATAAGGCTTTTGGATGCAGCGGCCCGACGGAGTGTAGTAGCGTGCCGTGGTGAGGCGGATAATACTTCCGTCCTTGAACTCGATAGGCAACTGAACCAGACCTTTTCCGAACGAGCGGCGTCCGATAACCAGACCGCGGTCGTTGTCCTGAATGGCACCGGCAAAGATTTCACTGGCCGATGCCGATCCTTCGTCTACGAGAACTACCAGCGGAATATCGCGGAAATTGCCCTGTCCGTCGCTGAAATAATTCTCACGCGGCGATTTGCGGCCTTCGGTATAGACGATGAGCTGGTCCTTGGGCAGGAACACATTGGCCATCTGGATGGCGGTGTGCATGTATCCGCCCTGATTGCCGCGCAGGTCGATGATGAGGTTCTTGAAGCCTTCGCGGTTGAGCTGGGCCAGAGCCACCAGCATCTCCGGATAAGTGGTTTCCGAGAAGCTGCGTACCTTGATGTAGCCCACGTCCGGCGTTACCATATAGGCGGCATCAATACTGTGTTGCGGGATGTCGCCGCGCACGATGTCGAAATACAGGGTTTCCTTTTCGTGGTTACGCTTGATGCCGAGTTTCACTTTCGAACCCTTGGGGCCTTTCAGGGTTTTCTTGGCGGTGACGTCGGTCACTTCCTTGCCGACAAACGGTTTGCCGTCCACGCTCACGATGCGGTCGCCGGCCATCAGACCGACTTTCTCGGACGGACCACCCTTCACGACATTCATAATGTGGATGGTGTCTTCGCGGATGACGAACATCACACCGATGCCCGAGAAACTGCCCTTCAGATCCTCCATGGATTCTTCGGCATTCTGGGCACTGATGTAGGCCGAATGCGGGTCGAGCTCAGACAATATCTTCGGCATGGCCGACTCCACCAGATCCTTTACGTTGACGGTATCGACATACTGCTCGTCGATAATGCGCAGCAAATCATTGAGCTTGTTGCTGCCGGTGTTGATGATGCTCAACCGGTTTCCGGAGAAATGGTTGGCATAGAAGGTTCCGATCAGAATTCCTGCCACAAGGCTTAAGGCCAGAAAAAGAGGCATAAGCCGTGGACTTCGATTTCTACTCATGGGATTTAGCTTATTGGTTATTTATCATTAGGTTTTGAATCACTGGGCAATTCCAGATAACACACCTCTACTCCGGCCTTGCGAAGCAGGTTGATGCCGTCTTCCAGGCGGTAGTTGCGCGAGTAGATCACGCGCTTGATGCCGGCCTGAATGATGAGTTTGGAACATTCGATGCAGGGGGCGTCGGTCACGTAAAGTGTGGCGTTCTCGCTGTTGTTGCCCGAACGTGCTATTTTGGTGATGGCATTGGCCTCGGCATGCAGCACATAAGGAAACGTCTGGTTGTTTTCGTCCTCGCATACATTCTCGAAGCCCGATGGAGTGCCATTGTATCCGTCGGAAATGATCATCTTGTTTTTCACGATCAGTGCTCCTACCTGACGGCGCTTGCAATAGCTGTTTTCCGCCCAGATGTGCGCCATGCGCAGATAGCGCAGATCCAGTTCCGTTTGTTTGTCTTCCAATGTCATAAGTCGGATGTGTTTCTGGGTTATGATTGTTTCTTGATACCGTTTCTTTCGAGCAGGGCGTCGATGCTCGGGTCCTGACCGCGGAAGCGGCGGTAGAGCGTCATCGGATGCTCGGTACCTCCCTTCGACAGGATTTCCTTGCGGAAGCGGGTGGCGATTTCGCGGCTGAAGATGCCGTGCTGCTTGAACAGGGAGAACGCGTCGGCATCCAGTACCTCGGCCCACTTGTAGCTGTAATAGCCTGCGGCATAGCCGCCCGACATGATGTGGCCGAACTGTACCGACATGCAGGTGTCCGGCTCCTGAGGCAGCAGGACTGTGCGCTTCCAGGCTTCGCGCTCAAAGGCCATCACATCGCCTTCGAACGGATGGTCCAGAGTGTAGTAGGCCATGTCGAGCAGGCCGAAGCTCACCTGACGGATGCAGGCATAGGCCACATTGAAATTGCGGCTGCGCACCACACGGTCAATCAGTTCGTCGGGCATCGGTTCGCCGGTCTGATAGTGGCGGGCAAAGGTGTTGAGGAAATCCTTCTCGATGGCGAAGTTCTCCATGATCTGTGAAGGAAGCTCCACAAAATCCCAGTACACGTTGGTTCCGCTCAGGCTTTCGAAACGGGTGTTGGCAAAGATGCCGTGCAGGGCATGACCGAACTCGTGCAGGAAGGTTTCCACTTCGCCGAGGGTGAGCAGAGCCGGCTTGTCTTCGGTGGGCTTCGTGAAGTTCATGGTGAGCGATACGTGCGGACGGCTGTTTCCGTCCTCCTTGCTGATCCATTGCTCCTTGTATGAAGTCATCCAGGCACCGCTGCGTTTGCCTTCGCGCGGATGGAAGTCTGTGTAGAGCACGGCCAGGAAACTGCCGTCCTCGTCAAACACTTCGTAGGCGTGAACATCGGGATGGTATACCGGAATGTCCTTGTTTTCACGGAAAGTAATGCCGTAAAGGCGGGTGGCCAGACCGAATACGCCTTTCTTCACCTGCTCCAGTTCCAGATAGGGGCGCAGCATCTCGGCGTCGATGTTGTATTTCTCCATGCGCAGCTTGTGGGAATAGTAAGAGAAGTCCCACGGACGGAAATCGAAATCGTCGCCTTCGAGTTTCTTGGCCAGGGCGATGAGCTCGGCCACTTCTGCCTTTGCGGTAGGCAGATAAGCTTCCAAAAGATCGTTCAGCAGGCGGTAAACCTGTTCGCTGGTCTCGGCCATACGCTGTTTCAATACGAAATCGGCATAGGTGCGATAGCCCAGAAGCTGGGCTTTCTCGCGGCGCAGGTTGACAATGCGCTTCACGATTTCCAGATTATTGTACTCGTTGTCCTTGGTGCAGATGGTGTTTGCGGCACGATACATCTGTTCACGCAGACTGCGGTTGTCGGCATAGGTCATGAACGGCGAGTAGCTCGGAGCATGAAGGGTAAACACCCATCCTTCCAGATTCTTTTCCTTGGCGGCCAGACGGGCGGCCTCGATGGCGCTGTCCGGCAGGCCCTTCAGATCCTGTTCGTCGGTCAGATGCAGCTGGAAGTTGTTGGTCTCCTTCAGCTGATTCTGTGAGAACTGGAGTGTGAGCTGGCTCAGTTCCTTGCTCAGGGCACGGAATTTCTCTTTATCCTCGGCGCTCAGGTTCACACCGCTGCGGATGAATCCGTCGTACATCTTGTCCAAAAGCATCTGCTCCTCGGCATCGAGCGGACCGTGGTTCTCATACACCTGTTTGACGCGGGCAAACAACTGCTCGTTGAGCATGATATTGTTGGCGTGCTCGGTCAGGATGGGCGACATTTTCTGTGCCAGCTCGTCCATCGCGTCGTTGGTTTCGGCGCTCAGCAGATTGAAGAACACCTCGGTGACGCGTGAGAGCATATTGTCGGGAGTAGTATAGGCGATGGTGTTGTCGAACGTAGGGGCCTCCGGATTATTGATGATCTTGTCGATGGTTTCGTTCTCGCGGCGGATACCTTCGAGGATGGCCGGTTCGTAGTGCTCCAGTTTGATTTCATGAAAAGGAGCGGTATTGTGCGGAGTTCCGTAAGGTTGGTTGAAAAACGGATTCTCGTGGCGTGTCTGGTTCTTTTCGTTTGTCATATATTATGTTATTTCAATTCATTATATTCCGATAGTTTTTCTATGCTGGGAATGATGATTTCCTTCCGCTTGAGCATCAGTTTGCCTTCGTTCTGCATCCGGTTCAGGCTTTGCGACACATTGATGCGGGTGTCGTTCAGGATGTCGGCCAGATCAACCATGCGCACCGTGAGGCTCTTTTCGCCGGCCGGATACTGGATGTGCTGCAAAATGAAGCGCACGATTCTCTGCTCCAGAGACTCCGTCGGAAGAATGTTCCAGCACGGTCGCTGCTTCTTGAAAATGATACTGGAAAGATAATTAAGAAGATTCAGGCGGAACACATCGTAGGAAGCGATGATTTGAAGTGCCGCATGTTTGGGAATACTGATGATGCTGGCTTCGGTCAGGGCCTGATAGGTGCTTCGGTAGTGCGGATAGATGCCGAAAAGCGCTTCCGGCTGGATTACGGTCGGACCCTGAATCCGCTCGCTCACGGTAAAAAGATGATGGTCGGCCCGGGTGACGATACGGAGCGTTCCCTTCAGAACGAAGATCAGATGCTGGCACTTTTCGTCTTGCATGACGATGTTGCGTCCCGTGGGTATGTTCTTCGTCTGGAGCGGCAGGCTGTTCACTATCTGAATCATGTCGCTCCGGCCCATACCCTGAAAGAAGGGAAGTTCAAGCAATGTCTCAAAAATGGAATTTTCCATTACAACTAATCTCCAATTAATTCCTAACAAACTATATTTTCGCAAAGATAACAAAAGAAAAGTTATCCCTCGGGAATAACTTTTCTTTTATTCATGTCTTTAACTATTTTTGAATGTACTTTTTGGCTGTTTGGCCACCCACCTCCAGCTGATAGTCGTTCAGTTTTTCTTTTTCCGAAAAATTCTGCTAAAATATGCCGAATAGCTAAAAATGAGCGATTTACAAGTGTTTCACCTCAATAGAGGTAATGACTTGGTAATAGTTTTAACTTCTGTATTATACATAAGTTTGCATTACTTGTCAAACAACTCTTTTCGGTGACAAAGGTACAACATTTATGTGGATTGATGAAAATCATATCCATTTTTTAGATTTTATTTTCAGTTGCTGCCATATACGTAACTACTCAACACCCCTTGGATGTGTCAAATCCGCAAAATATTGATGATTTTGGCTATATTTATGCTACAAAATAGGCTATTGTGTCAAATGAGTACTTGAAATTCATTTTTAGGGGCTGAGTAGTAACAAGAACATCTGAGACCTACAGAGAATGAACCGCCAACCTGTGGGGAGGAATAAATTGAAAAATGCTTCCATACTGCGGGAGTACGGAAGCATTGGTATGGGGGAAAAGACAAAAGATTATTGCAGACTCTTGTCAAGAATTTCAAGAAGAATGGTAGGGTCCTCGTGGATTTGCTCAGCAGTGAGTCCTCTCTTTTCCACTTCTTCAGCGACGGCAGGATAGTCCTTGAATTTATCCTTTATCTTTTTCAACAGTTTCTTTTGAGAGTATTTTTCTCTTTTGGAATTAATTTTTTTATCCTCAAATAACATCCAATAGTAAACATGCTTGCCGCTATCAACCATATAGTGATATGCCCTACAGTCTAAATAAACGGTAATATTTGTCCATATACCAGTAAACGACCTGCTGTGGGTGGAATTGTCAAAAGCAAATGGTTCCATATAGCCAGTGACATGTTTTCCCTTGAAAACTTCAGTTGCCAAAAATGGAAATTTAGGGTCGTCATCTATAAGGATGAAAATGCGTTTCTTGCCATCCTGGAGAGCATTATCCACCTCAAGGGATTTAATGTCTACGATTTTGTATTTTACATCCTTACCATTTTGTGTTTCACTGAAATAGATGTTTTTCTTCATAAAGTGGATGTCGTTCTGCA